>JBQVQW010000007.1:0-131647 GCA_052441165.1 Caulobacteraceae bacterium
GAACCGGCTGACCCCGCCGGTATCCGGCGCCCCCTCGGCCCGCTTCGGCGGGCGCTCGTCAGGCTGGCGCTGGCGGGCGGACAGGGTCGAGGCGGTCGCGCCCGCCGCCGGGCGCGTCGTTCACGTCGGCCCCCTGTCGGGCTGGGGCGAGGTGGTGATCCTCGATCTCGGCCCCGGCTGGCGCGCCGTGGTCGCCGGCCTCGACGACGTCGCCGTGGAGGAAGGCGCGCGCGTCGCGGACGGACAGGCGCTGGGACGCTCGGCCGAGGACGGCGAGGTCTATTTCGAACTGCGCCGCGAGGAACGACCCGTCGATCCATCGCCGTGGCTGCGCTGATCGCAAAGGTCGGGACCTGTCAGGCGAAATCGCTTCCCAAGCCTTGATGACGCTGATTTTATCGGCGGATCGCCGCTCGGCCACGATTTGGACGCGGGCGGATCGACACTGACGAACCGGGTCGCCCTGACCCGCCGAAAGAAGACGAATGCGCAAGTTGCTGATGATCGGCGCCGCCGCCGCCACCGTGATCGGACTGGGAGCGGCCACGGCCGCCGGACAGACCCCGCGGAATGAAGCCTTCCGCATGATTGCCCTGTTCGGTGACGTGCTGGGCATCGTCGAGCAGGCCTATGTGGTGCCGGTCGATGACAAGAAGCTGATCGAGGCGGCCCTGCAGGGCATGATGGGCGCGCTGGATCCGCACTCCGACTATCTGGCGCCGGAAGGCTATGGCCAGCTGCGCGAGCGCACCGAGGGGCAATATTCCGGGGTCGGCCTGACGATCTCGTCGGACGGTGGTCTGGTGAAGGTCATCTCGCCGATGGACGGCGGCCCTGCGGCGCGTGCAGGCGTGCAGGCCGGAGACGTCATCTCGTCGATCGAAGGCCAGAACGCCTCCGGCCTGAGCGTCAGCCAGGTGTCCGAGAAACTTCGCGGCGCCGTCGGGACCTCGATCAAGGTCACTTTCCTGCGGGACGGGGAGGAGCCGCGTGAGGTCACGCTGACCCGCGAGGTCATCCGCATCGAATCCGTCACCGGACGCATCGAGGGCGAGTTCGGCTATCTGCGCGTTTCGGCCTTCAACGAGAACACCGGCCGCGAACTGACCGAAACCATCGAGCGCCTGCAGCGCGAAAACCCGGCGATCAAGGGCTATGTGCTCGACCTGCGCAACAATGGCGGCGGGCTGCTGGATGCGGCCATCGCCGTGTCGGACGCCTTCCTGGAGCGCGGCGAGATCGTCAGCCAGCGCGGTCGCAAGCCGGACCAGATCCAGCGCTACTCGGCCACGCGCGGCGACCTGACCGGCGGCCTGCCGTTGGTCGTCCTGATCAACTACGGCTCGGCCTCGGCCTCGGAGATCGTGGCCGGCGCCCTGAAGGACCACCAGCGCGCGACAATCGTGGGCCTGACCAGCTTCGGCAAGGGCTCGGTGCAGACGGTGATCCCGTTGCGCAACGGCGCGGACGGCGCCCTGTCGATCACCACGGCGCGCTACTACACGCCGTCGGGCGCCTCGATCCAGAAGGTCGGCATCGAGCCGGATCTGGAAGTGGCCCGTTCGGCCGCGGAGGCGCGGATCGTCTCGCGTTCCAGCTTCGTCTATTCGGAAGCGGCCTATGCGACGGCGCTGGATGCCTCGATCGGCGCAGAACGCAAGGGGCCGCACACGCCGCGCGAGGCTCCGGGCGAGAACTACGACGCGGACAAGGACTACCAGCTGGAGCGGGCGCTGGACGTGCTGCGTGCCGGCGGCGTCCTGACCCGCCTGGCCGCCGCGCCGGAGGGCATCGTCGTGACCGAACCGGGCACGGAGACGGCCGCTGCGGACTCGCCGGAGCCCGAAGGCGGCGAGTGACGCCAACATGGCTAACGGCGCGTTAGGCTTTCTTAACCGAAGTCCGTCAGTGTGAGCGCGAGGGAGTCCGTCGCCACGGACTCCAACGAGCCGCCCTGACCCATGTTCGCAAAGCGCCAGTCCGTTCTCGCCGCCACCGCCGGGGCTCCTCCGGAGAAGCCGACCCTGCGCGACCGGATGACGGTCGTGGGTCGCTTCATGCGCAGGCCGCCGGTGGCCGTGTCCCTCGCAGGCGTTCTGCTGATCGCCGCCGCCGCCCTCTTCATCACCGTTCTGGGCGATCCGCGTGCCGGCGCGCCCTCAGCCCGGGTCGCATTGAAGCGAAACGCTGACACCCCTGCGGCCGCCCCCGTACCAACCGGACTGGAAGCCTTCACCATGGGCGCCGGCGGCCTGTACGCCGATCTGTCGACCGACGGCGATCCGGCCCTGAATGGCGAGGCGATCCTGACCCTGCCGGATGGCGCGGTCGTCTCGGGCGAGGGCGCGGCCGTGACTGCTCCGCGCATCGCCGCCCGCCCCCTGGCCGCTGCCCCCATCGCCGGTCTGCACCAGCCGGGTCCCGACGGCCCCCTGCCCCGCATCGCGCCGGATGGCCGCGTCCCGGCCCAGGCCTACGCCCGCCCGTTCGTCTCGGACGGCCGCCCGCGCATCGCCCTTGTGGTCGGCGGTCTGGGCCTGAACGCGGCCACCACCCGCGCCGCCATCGAACGGCTGCCCGCCGAGGTGACGCTGAGCTTCGTGCCCTACGCCGAGGGGCTTCAGGGCTGGATCGATCTTGCCCGCGCCCAAGGGCATGAGGTCATGATCGAGATTCCGATGGAGCCGTCGGGATATCCCGCCAATGACCCGGGCCCCTACACCCTTCTGGCTTCGTCCGAGCCGGCCGAGATTCAGGCGCGCATGAACTGGCTGCTGAGCCGGGCGAGCGGCTATTTCGGCGTGACCAACTATCTCGGCGACCGCTTCGCCGGTTCCGAAGCCGGCATGGCGTCGTTCATGGCGACCCTGCGGGCCAAGGGCGTCGCATTCCTCGACGACGGCTCCATGAGCCGCAAGCCCGGCGCCTGGGCCCGCGCGAGCGCCAACCGCATCATTGATGAAGAACAGTCCGCCGCCGCCATCGTCGGTCAACTGAACGCGCTCGAGGCGCTTGCGAAGGCCCGCGGCCAGTCGTTCGGCACGGGCTTCAGCTATCCGGTGACGGTTGAGGCCGTCGCGCGCTGGACCGCCGGCCTCGACGCCCGGGGCATCCAGCTGGCCCCGGCGTCGGCGATGACGCAGAGACCGGGGAGGTAGGGTCGAGGTTGGAGGGATTAGGGTCTAGGGATTAGGGCCTGGATGGCGACGTCGCCGGCTAACTCCGATCATCCCGCCTTCACTTCCTGATCCCCAATCCCTGGTCCCTGAACCCTCCCATGACCGACCTCTCGAACTACCGCCCCAACGTCGGCGTCGTCCTGTTCCATCCGGACGGACGCGTCTGGTACGGACGGCGCGCTGGCACGCCGGGGCCCTATAACTGGCAGTTCCCGCAAGGCGGGGTCGACGAGGGCGAGGACTACGAAACCGCCGCCCGCCGCGAGTTGGCCGAGGAAACCGGCGTCACCTCCGCCGAGCGGATCGGCGAAATCCAGCAATGGGTCGCCTATGACTTTCCGGCCGACTATGGCGGGTCGAAACAGGCCCGCGGCTGGAAGGGGCAGAAGCAGCGCTGGTTCGCCTTTCGCTTCACCGGCGAGGAGGCCGAGATCGATCTCGAACAGCACGACGAGATCGAATTCGACGCCTGGCGCTGGGGCAGGCTGGACGAGGCGCCGGACCTGATCGTCCCGTTCAAGCGCGAGGCCTATGAGCAGGTCGTGTCCACGTTCTCGGCCCTGCTGATCTGATCGCTAGTGGCTGTTTCCCCCGGGTGCGAGGCGAAACAGGACGAGGCCCGACACGACCAGGACGGCGGCGAGGAGGCGGATGGCGTTGACCTGCTCGCCCAGAAGAACCACGCCGACGATGAAGGCGCCGACCGCGCCGATGCCCGTCCACATCACATAGGCCGTGCCCATCGGCAGGGTCTTCATTGACCACGACAGAAGGGCGAAGCTGATCGCCATGAAGCCGATCGTCGCGATGCTGGGCCACAGACGGGTGAAGCCGTGCGACTGCTTCATGAAATAGGCCCAGACGATCTCGAACAGTCCGGCGATGATGAGAGAAACCCAGGCCATGGAGTACGGCCCTCCTTGCAAAGGGCCGGGCCGTCCCGGACTTGGCCCGCGATGCGGGGCGAGGACGTGGCCTCGTCTTGCAGGGGCTATCTAGGGCGCCGGGCGCGGGGGTCAAGGGGCCGTGCGCGGGCGATGGGGTCAGCGCGCGCAGAGTGGTTAGTGTCTAGTGATTGGTGGCTGCTGTTTCGCTGCCTGCGCCCGTCTCGAACCGGTGGCGGCTACCTCAAACACTAATCACCGGCCACTAGCCACTTTCAGGCCCCCGCCCTTGAACGCTTGAGCGCGGAGCAGAGAAAAGCCCCGGCCAGCGGAGCTGACCGGGGCTCTTCAAATCAATCCCGACAGCCTCAGGCCGCCGTCAGTTCCGAGGCCTTCTCGGCCAGGATGGTGAGGCCGGCCGGGGTGACGTCGGCGAAGCCGCCGTGCACCTCGAACAGGCGACGGCTGGAGCCGTCGATCACGGTGACCACGCCTTCGCGCAGGGCGGTCATGAACGGGGCATGGTTGGGCAGAACGCCGAAGTCGCCTTCGACGCCCGGCGCGTCCACCTGATCCACGAGGCCCGAAAAGACCTCGCGTTCGGGCGACACCAGCGAGAAGCTGAGCTTGCCGGCCATGACCTAGGCTTCCGCAGCCATCTTCTGGGCCTTCTCGACGGCTTCCTCGATGGAGCCGACCATGTAGAAGGCCGCTTCCGGCAGGTGGTCGTACTCGCCCGCGACGATGCCCTTGAACGAGCGGATCGTATCGGCCAGTTCGACGAACTTGCCCGGCGAGTTGGTGAACTGCTCGGCGACGAAGAACGGCTGCGAGAGGAAGCGCTGGATCTTGCGGGCGCGGGCCACGATCAGCTTGTCCTCTTCCGACAGCTCGTCCATGCCCAGGATGGCGATGATGTCCTTCAGCGCCTTGTACTGCTGCAGCACTTCCTGGACCGAACGGGCGGTCGTGTAGTGCTCCTCGCCGATCACCAGCGGGTCCATGATCCGCGAGGTCGAGTCCAGCGGGTCCACGGCCGGGAAGATCGCCTGGGCGGCGATGTCACGCGACAGAACGGTCTTGGCGTCCAGGTGGGCGAACGAGGCGGCCGGAGCCGGGTCGGTCAGGTCGTCGGCCGGGACGTAGATGGCCTGGATCGAGGTGATCGAGCCCTTCTTCGTCGAGGTGATGCGCTCCTGCAGGTTGCCCATCTCGGTGGCCAGCGTCGGCTGATAGCCCACGGCCGAAGGGATACGACCCAGCAGCGCCGACATTTCCGAGCCGGCCTGGGTGAAGCGGAAGATGTTGTCGACGAACAGCAGCACGTCCTTGCCTTCCTCGTCGCGGAAGTACTCGGCCTGGGCCAGGCCGGTCAGGGCGACGCGGGCGCGGGCGCCGGGAGGCTCGTTCATCTGGCCGTACACGAGGGCGCATTTGGAGCCTTCGGTCGAGCCGTCGTTCTTGGTCGGGTCCACGTTCACGTTGGACTCGATCATCTCGTGATACAGGTCGTTGCCTTCGCGGGTGCGCTCACCCACGCCCGCCAGAACCGAGTAACCGCCGTAGGCCTTGGCGATGTTGTTGATCAGTTCCTGCATGGTCACGGTCTTGCCCACGCCGGCGCCGCCGAACAGGCCGGTCTTGCCGCCCTTGGTGTAGGGGCACATCAGGTCGATGACCTTGATGCCGGTGACCAGGATCTCCGACGACGTCGACTGCTCTTCAAACGAAGGCGCGTCGCGGTGGATCGGACGGTACATGGTGGTCTTGATCGGGCCCTGCTCGTCGATCGGCTGACCGACGACGTTCATGATGCGGCCGAGCGTGCCCGGACCGACGGGAGCCATGATCGACGAACCGGTGTCCGACACCGGCTGGCCACGGGTCAGGCCCTCGGTGGTGTCCATGGCGATGGTGCGGACCATGTTCTCGCCGAGGTGCTGGGCGACTTCCAGAACCAGGGTGAAGGGCTCGCCCGTCTTCTGGTCGACGTTCTGCGTCTCCAGGGCGTTCAGGATGGCCGGCAGGTGACCGTCGAACTCAACGTCGACGACCGCGCCGATGACCTGGGCGATGCGGCCGTTGGCGCCAGCGACGGCGGCCTTCGGAGCAACGGTACTTTTAGCGGCGGCCGGGGCCTTCGGCGCGGCGGCCGGCTTCTTGGCGGCGGGTTTCTTGGGGGCGGCGGTGTCGGTCATCGGTTCGTTCCGTTCGGAAGGTCTTGTCTGTGCGGGGGTCGGATCAGAGCGCTTCAGCGCCCGCGATGATCTCGATCAGTTCGGTGGTGATCTGGGCCTGGCGCTTGCGGTTGTACTGCAGCGTGAGGCTGTTGATCAGGTCGCCCGCGTTACGGGTGGCGTTGTCCATGGCGCCCATCTGGGCGCCGAAGAAGCTGGCCTGGTTTTCGTACAGGGCGGCCAGGATCTGGGTCGTGACGTTGCGCGGCAGCAGCGTCTCGAGGATTTCCTCTTCCGACGGCTCGTACTCGTACACGGCGCCGTTCAGGTCGATCGGGGCGGCGTCGCCGTCGATGACCGCCGGGATCAGCTGACGCGGGGTCGGGACCTGCGAGATGACCGACTGGAAGCGGCTGTAGAACAGGGTCACGACATCGGCGCGCCCCTCCTCGAACTCTTCGGCGATCAGGGCGGCGATCGGCTCGGCCGCCGCCATGCCGATGACCTTGTGCTCGCTCAGCTCGAACGTGCGGATCAGCTTGTCGCCATACAGCCGGGTCAGGCCGTCGCGGACCTTGCGGCCTACGGCGATGATCCGGACGTCCTTGCCGGCGGCGATCAGGCCGTTGATCCGCTCGCGCGCGGCGCGGATGACGTTGGTGTTGAAACCACCCGCCAGACCCTTGTCGCCCGTGGCGACGACAACGAGGTGCTTCTGGTCCGAGCCGGTGCCGGCCAGCAGCTTCGGCGCTCCGTCGCCGGACACGCCGGCCGCCAGGTTGGCGATGACGGCCGCCATCTTCTTCGCATAGGGGCGGGCGCTTTCGGCCTGATCCTGGGCGCGCTTCAGCTTGGCCGCGGCGACCATGTTCAGGGCTTTCGTGATCTTCTGCGTGGACTTCACGCTGTCGATCCGATTGCGCATTTCCTTGAGGCTGGCCATCCGGCGCTACTCTCTCGCTATCCGGTCAGGGTCTCAGGCGAAGGTCTTGACGAAGGCTTCCAGCACCGACTTCAGCTCGGTCTCGAGCTCGGCGGTGAGGTCCTTCTTCGTGCGGATGCCTTCCAGCAGGCCCGGGTTCGACGCCTTGATGCGGGCCAGCAGCTCGCTCTCGAAGCGACCGATGTCCGACACGGCGACGCCGTCCAGGTAACCGCGGGTGCCGGCGTAGACCGATACGACCTGCTCTTCCATGGTCAGCGGCGAGTACTGCGGCTGCTTCAGCAGCTCGGTCAGGCG
This sequence comes from Caulobacteraceae bacterium, assembly GCA_052441165.1. Lineage (GTDB taxonomy): Bacteria > Pseudomonadota > Alphaproteobacteria > Caulobacterales > Caulobacteraceae > Brevundimonas. Next base: position 7,481 of record JBQVQW010000007.1, read on the forward strand.
CGCGCCGCGGGCCAGCAGCTTCTGGGTCGAGGCGTCGAGGTCCGAACCGAACTTCGCGAAGGCGGCCATCTCACGATACTGGGCCAGTTCGCCCTTGATGGTGCCGGCGACCTTCTTCATCGCCTTGGTCTGGGCCGACGAACCCACGCGCGACACCGAGATGCCGACGTTCACGGCGGGACGGATGCCCTGGTAGAACAGGTCCGATTCCAGGAAGATCTGGCCGTCGGTGATCGAGATCACGTTGGTCGGGATGTAGGCCGACACGTCGTTGGCCTGGGTTTCGATCAGCGGCAGGGCGGTCATCGAGCCCGAGCCGTAGTCGGCGTTCAGCTTGGCCGAACGCTCCAGCAGGCGCGAGTGCAGGTAGAAGACGTCGCCCGGGTAGGCTTCGCGGCCCGGCGGACGGCGCAGCAGCAGCGACATCTGGCGATAGGCCACGGCCTGCTTCGACAGGTCGTCATAGACGATCAGGGCGTGCATGCCGTTGTCGCGGAAGAACTCGCCCATCGCGGTGCCGGCGAACGGGGCCAGGAACTGCAGCGGAGCCGGCTCCGAGGCGGTGCAGGCCACGACGATGGTGTAGTCCAGGGCGCCCGACTCCTCGAGCGTCTTCACGATCTGGGCGACGGTCGAACGCTTCTGACCGATAGCCACATAGATGCAGTACAGCTTGGCCGACTCGTCGTCGGTGGCGTTGACCGACTTCTGGTTCAGGATGGTGTCGATGGCGACGGCGGTCTTGCCGACCTGACGGTCACCGATGATCAGCTCGCGCTGGCCGCGACCGACCGGGATCAGGGTGTCGATAGCCTTCAGGCCGGTCTGCATCGGCTCGTGCACCGACTTGCGCGGGATGATGCCCGGAGCCTTCACGTCCACGCGGCGACGCTCGCCCGAGACGATCGGGCCCTTGCCGTCGATCGGCTCGCCCAGCGGGTTGACGACGCGGCCCAGCAGGCCCTTGCCGACCGGAACGTCCACGATCTCGCCGAGGCGGCGGACTTCGTCGCCTTCCGCAATGGCCGAGTCGGTGCCGAAGATCACGACGCCGACGTTGTCGCGCTCGAGGTTCAGGGCCATGCCCTTCACGCCGGCTTTCGGGAACTCGACCATTTCACCGGCCTGGACGTTGTCCAGACCGTGGATGCGGGCGATGCCGTCACCGACCGACAGCACCTGGCCGACGTCCGAGACGTCCGCCTCGACGCCGAAGTTGGCGATCTGCGACTTGAGGATGGCCGAGATTTCGGCGGCGCGGATGTCCATTTGGATCTCTCTGTCTTCGTCTCTTGATGCGCCGGTTCAGGGCGCCGTCGTTTGTCAGGCGCGCTTGAGCGCGAATTTCATCTGGTCGAGCTTGGTTTTCAGCGAGGCGTCGAACAGCTTCGAGCCCACCTTGACCTTCAGGCCGCCCAGGATCGACGGATCGACCCGGGTCGTCAGTTCGGGATCCTTGCCCAGCGAGGCGCGCAGGCTGGCCTGGATCGACTTCAGCTGTGCGGCGGTCAGCGCCTGGGCCGACACCACCTCGGCGGCGACCAGACCCGTCTTCCTCGCGTACAGCGCCTCGAAGGCGGCGACCGTCGCGGTCAGGTCGCGGGCGCGCCCGTTCTGCGCCAGCAGACCGAGGAAGTTGCGGGTCACGCCATTGAACTTCGCCTTGTCGGCGATCGCGACCAGACCCCGGGTCTGGTCTTCCGACGTCATGACCGGCGAAGTGGCCAGACGGCGCAGATCCGCGCTCTCGATCCAGGCGGCGCGCAGGGACTTCAGGTCCGCGCGCACGGCGTCCAGGGCGCCTTTTTCGTCTGCCAGGTCGAACAGCGCTTTTGCATAGCGCTCACCGACTTCCGTCGTTCTGAAATCGTCAGCCACTTAATAAGGTCCGCGCGGGTTAGCGTTCGGGTTGAGATCGGCTGCGTTACCGCACCGACCAAGGGCTTGAAATGCTTGAAGAAAGCACTTTGGGGACGCGTTCAGTAACGCGCCCTCCGGCTCAGCCGGGCGCCTGATAGCACCCCTGCCCCCGCATCGCAACCGAGACAGGCCGCCGCATCACAGCGCATTGCGGGACCTGCAACCGCACAGCTACAGAAGGCATTCAACGGCAAATCCACAGGAGCGCCACCCCCCGATGTTCGACTTCACCCCCCTCTTCAACGACCCGGCCGCCTGGGCGGCTCTGATCACCCTGGTGGTGATGGAGGTGGTTCTGGGCATCGACAACCTGATCTTCATCTCGATCCTGTCGAACAAACTGCCCCCCGAACATCGCCAGCGCACACGCCGTATCGGCATTGGCCTGGCCCTGATCATGCGTCTGGCCCTTCTGGCCACCATCGGCTGGATCGTCGGCCTCACCGCGCCGGTCTTCGACCTGGGCATCCAGGGCGCCGTGAACAGCCATGGCGAGCCGAGCTTCGACACCGCCTTCAGCTGGCGCGACCTGATCCTGATCGCCGGCGGCCTCTTCCTGCTGTGGAAGGCGACCAAGGAAATCCACCACGCCACGGACACGACGCCGTCCCACGCTCTGCTGGAAAAGGACAAGAAGGACGTCGTCATCAACAACGTCGGCTCGGCCATCTTCCAGATCATTCTGCTGGACCTCGTGTTCTCGATCGACTCGATCCTGACCGCCGTCGGCATGACCGACTACGTCGTGGTCATGATGATCGCGGTGGTCTTCGCCGTTCTGGTCATGCTGCTGGCCGCCGACCCGCTGGCCGAGTTCATCGACAAGAACCCGACCGTCGTGATGCTGGCGCTGGGCTTCCTGCTGATGATCGGTGCGGTGCTGATCGCCGACGGCTTCGGCGTGCACGTTCCCAAGGGCTACATCTACGCGGCCATGGCGTTCTCGGCGATCGTCGAGGGGCTCAACATGCTGTCGAGAAACTCCTCGGCCAAGAAGCGCGCCGCCGAAGAGGCCCATCAGGCCGAAATCAACAAGGCCGAGACGGCCGAACCGGGAGTCTGACGCATGCGTACGGCGGCGGTCGGAGTAGCCCTGCTGTTCCTGCCGATGGCGGCGGTCGCCCAGACCGCCGCCCCGCCGGCGCAGACGCCTGCCCGACCCGAGGTCGCTGTACCCGTGCACGGGTTCGAGGTGGTCCGGGTCTGGCCGCATGACCGCGAGGCCTTCACACAGGGCCTTGTCTGGCGCGATGGCGCCTTCATCGAGAGCACCGGCCGCTATCCCTCCACTGTTCGCAAGGTTCGTCTCGAGGACGGGCTGGCCATGCGGGTGGAGAGGCTGTCGCTGGAACATTTCGGCGAGGGGCTGACAGAGCTGAACGGCAGGGTTTTCAGCCTGACCTGGCAGGGCGGCAGGGGCTTCATCTGGAACGCCAGCGACCTGCGCCGCATCGGCGAGTTCGATTACGAGGGCGAAGGCTGGGGTCTGACCACCGACGGGGCCCGGCTGATCCTGTCCGACGGCACTGACCGCCTTCGCTTCCTCGACCCTGACACCCTTACCGAGACCGGATTCGTGCCGGTGACCATCGGTGGTCGCCGGCTGACCCGGCTGAACGAGCTGGAATGGATCGACGGCGAGGTCTGGGCCAACGTCTGGCAGACCGATTTCATCGTCCGGATCGACCCTGCTACCGGGGTGGTGAAGGGGGTGGTGGACCTGCGAGCCCTGATGCCGGACCGTGCGGGCATGGACCCGGCCGACGACGTACTCAACGGCATCGCGTGGGATGCGGAGGGCCGGCGGCTGTTCGTCACCGGCAAACGCTGGCCGTCCGTGTTCGAGATCCGGGTGACCGACCCCCGCTGAGCCCTAGAGGAAGCTGTAGGGGTCGACGTCCACGTTCAGACGCACCGAGGCCGGCACTTTCACGCGGCTGAGCCAGACGCGCAGGAAGCCCTGCAGATCCACGTCGCGATCCGCGCGCACCAGCAGGCGCTTGCGCCGCCGTCCGCGCACAAGCGCCAGAGGGGCGTCGGCGGGGCCATAGACTTCCAGACGTTCCGCGTTCGGGATGACCTCCGCCAGGTCCCTCGCCGTCTTCTCGACCGCCTGGGCGTTCTCGCCGGACAGGATCAGGGCGGCCAGCCGGCCATAGGGCGGGAGGGAGGCGGCCTCGCGCTCGGCCATCTCCGCTTCGACGAAGGCGTCGCGGTCGCCCGCGGCCAGGGCCTGAAGCACCGGATGCTCGGGCGTCCAGGTCTGCAGCAGGGCCCGGCCCGGCCGGTCCGCCCGGCCGGCCCGGCCGGTCGCCTGCGTCAGCAGCTGGAAGGTCCGCTCGGCCGCCCTGAGGTCGCCGCCTCGCAGGCCGAGGTCGGCGTCCACGACCCCCACGAGAGTCAGGCGGGGGAAATTGTGCCCTTTCGCGGCCGCTTGGGTCGCCACGAGGATGTCGATCTCGCCCTCCGCCATCGACTGGATTAGCGCCCGCGCCGACTTGCCGTCCGGCACGGTGTCGGAGCTGAACACGGCGGTGCGCGCCTCGGGGAAGAGGTTGCGCACCTCCTCCTCGACTCTCTCCACCCCCGGCCCGACCGGCACGAGGCTGTCCTCGGCCCCGCAGGACGGACAGAGGCGCGGCTTCGCCATCGAGAAGCCCGTCAGGTGGCAGACCAGCCGACCGGTGTAGCGATGCTCGACCAGCCAGCTGTCGGTGTCGGGCGCCGTCAGCCGGTGGCCGCAGGTCCGGCAAAGAACGACCGGGGCATAGCCGCGCCGGTTCAGGAACAGCAAAGCCTGTTCACCCTTCAACAGCGTCTCGCCGATCGCCTCGCGCAACGGCTGCGACAGCCACGTCTGGGGGGCCGGCGGGTTGGGACGCAGGTCCAGCAGATCGATCTGCGGCAGGACGGCCACCCCATGGCGCGCGCCCAGTTTCAGCCAGCCATAGCGGCCCTGATGAGCGTTCCAGAGCGTCTCCAGCGAAGGCGTGGCCGAAGCCAGCACCACCGTCGCCCCCTCGATCCGCGCCCGGGCTACGGCGAGGTCCCGGCCGTGATAGACCAGACCTTCCTCCTGCTTGAACGAGCCGTCGTGCTCCTCGTCCACGACGATCAGGCGCAGTCGGGCGTAGGGCAGGAACAGGGCCGAGCGGGCGCCGACGACGATATTGCAGCGCCCCGCCTGCACCGCCTCCCACACCTGGCGCCGACGCGGCGGAGCGACGCCGGAATGCCACTCGGCCGGGGCGACGCCGAAGCGGGCGGTGATGCGTTCGATGACCGCCTGGGTCAGGGCGATCTCGGGCAGAAGGATCAGGATCTGCGCCGCCGGGTCGGCCTTCAGCGCCCGCGCCACGGCCTCCAGATACGCCTCGGTCTTGCCCGAACCGGTGACCCCGTCGAGCAGGAAGGGTTTGAATCCGACAGTCGCCACAGCCTCGCCGATCGCATCGGCTGCGGCGGCCTGATCCGCATTCAGGATCGCGGGAGCGTGGTCCGGGTCCGGGGCGTCGAAGGCGGCGACGGCCTGGATCTCGATCGTCTCCAGCACACCTTCATCCAGCAGACCCTTCACTACCCCGGACGAGACGCCGGCGGCGCGGGCGAGATCGGGACCGGGCATGGAGCGTTCGCCCAGCGCCTCCAGCACAGCGGTACGAGCAGCGGTCGGGCGGGTCGGCTGGCGGTCACCGACGCGGCGCACCCGGCGCTCGGGTCTGGGGCGGGGCGCACGCAGTCCCTTCAGGGCGGCGGAGGCCATCTCGCCCGGCGCGCTCAACGTCCAGCGCGCGGCCCATTCGACGAAGTCCACCGTTCGCTCCGGCAGACGCGGATCGTCCAGCACATGATCGATAGCCTTCAGCCGACGGTTCGAGCCCGTCGTTTCACGCGCCTCGGACACCACGCCGCGCATGAGCCGGGGCCCCAGGGGCACGGCCACCTGATCGCCCCGCGCGACGTCCAGCCCCTCGGGGACCTCATAGTCGAAGGCCTCGGGCACCGGCAGAGGGATGAGAACGGATGCGACTTTCACCGCCTCGCACCCTCGGCTAAACACCGGCCCATGAAACTCTTCCTCGACACTGCCGAAGTCCCCGTCATCAAGGACATGCTGCCCACCGGGATGGTGGACGGCGTCACCACCAATCCGTCGCTGATCGCCAGGTCGGGTCGGAACATCGCCGAGGTCATCGCCGAGATTTGCGCCCTCGTCGAGGGGCCGATCTCCGCGGAAGCCGTCGCGACCGATTTCGAGACCATGGTGAAGGAGGGCGACAAGCTCGCCGCCATAGCCCCGAACGTGGTCGTAAAGCTGCCCCTGACGTGGGACGGCCTGCGCGCGACCCGCGCCTTCGCGGACAAGGGCATCAAGACCAACGTCACCCTGTGTTTCTCGGCCGCCCAGGCCATGCTGGCCGCCAAGGCGGGCGCGACCTTCATCTCGCCGTTCGTGGGCCGTCTGGAAGACCACGGCGCCGATGGCGTGGGCCTGCTGGAAGAGATCCGTACCCTGTACGACATCCACGGCTTCGAGACCGAGGTGCTGGCCGCCAGCCTGCGCAATCCGGCCCATGTCTCGGCCGCGGCCCTGGCCGGTGCGGACGCCGCGACCCTGCCGGCGGATGTTTTCAAGGCCCTGGTCAAGCACCCGTTAACCGACAAGGGGCTTGATGCCTTCCTCGCGGACTGGGGCAAGACCGGCCAGTCCATCCTCTAGTCAGGCCCTCGGGAGGGGTCGTTGAGCAGCGCTGTCGACCCCCTTTCGGAAACCTCCGACGACCTGCACTGGCCGCGCGTGCGCGACTGGCTGCAGGCCCATCCTGAACTCCTCGCCGATGATCGGGCCCTGCTGGAAGAGCTGGGCCTGAAGGCGACCGGCCGCAACGTCGTGGAGTTCGGCAAGGCCGCGCTGACCCGTCTGGAGGAAGCCGCGGAGCGCGAGGCCGACGCCCGCAAGCGAATCGAGGCCATCGCCCGCGCCAATTTCGCCGCCCAGACCCAGACCCACGTCGCCGCTCTCGACCTGATGGAGGCCCGTAACCCGACGGACCTGTCGCGCCGGCTGGACGGCGTGGCGCAGGGCCGGTTCGGTCTCGTCGGCGCCTCTGTGGCGCTGGAGAAGCCCGGCGGCGTGCCCTTCGGCTGGAAGGCGCTGGAGGCCGGCGGCGTCGACGCCCTGCTGGGCGAGCACGGCCTGACCTGGCTGGGGCCGAATTTCGAGGGTCTGGATCTGTTCGGCGCGGCCGAAGCGGAGGTGAAGTCGGTCGCCCTCATCCGGATGGCCCCCCATTTCCCGGGTTCGGAGACGCCGGTGCGCCACGCCATCTGCGCCTTCGGATCCCTGGAGGAAGACGGCTTCACACCGAGCATGGGCTGCGAGCTGGTCGCGTTCATCGCTCGCGTGGTCGAGCGTACGGCCGAGCGATGGCCGATCCTCAGCTGACCACCGCCGACCAGGCGCTTGACGCCTGGCTGCAGCATCTCGCGCACGAACGCCGCCTGTCGCCGCGAACGCTGGAGGCCTATGGCCACATCGGCCGGCTGTATCTGGCGTTCATGGCGAGGCATCGCGGCGAGGCGATCGCCCTGCGCGATCTCGGCGCGGTCACCGCCGCCGAGGTGCGCGCCCATCTGGCCGAACGACGCGGCGGTGACCGTCCGCTGAACGGCCGGTCGATCAGCCAGACCCTGTCGGCGATCCGGGCCTTCCATGGCTGGCTGGACCGCCGCTGCGGCGTGGCCGCACCCCAACTCGCGCTGGTGAAGGGTCCACGGCTGAAGCCCACACTGCCCCGACCCGTCACCGAGGATCAGGCGCGCGGCCTGTTGCAGGAGACCGAAGCCGACCCGGATGCAGAGCCTTGGGAAGCCGCGCGAGATCGCGCCGTCCTGACCCTTCTGTACGGCTGCGGGCTGCGGATTTCCGAGGGGCTGTCACTGACCCGCGCGGACGTCCCCCTGCCGGATGCGCTGAGGATCACCGGCAAGGGCGGCAAGACGCGGCTGGCGCCAGTGCTGCCGGCCGTGGCCGAGGCGGTCGACGCCTATCTGGCCCTTCTGCCCTTCCCGCTCGGCCCGGAAGACGCCCTCTTCCGGGCCAGGCGCGGAGGCGTACTCGGGCCGCGACAGGTGCAGGCGGCGATGCAGAGATTGCGGGGACGCCTCGGTCTGCCCGCCAGCGCGACACCCCATGCCTTGCGCCACAGCTTCGCAACCCATCTTCTGGGCGCTGGAGCGGACCTGCGCTCGATCCAGCAGCTTCTGGGTCACGCCAGCCTCTCGACGACGCAGAAATACACGGCCGTCGACGCAGAACGCCTTCTGGACGCCTATTCGTCGGCCCATCCGCGGGCCTGATCGCAAGAACCGCGTCCCCATCGCAACAGACTCGCCACGTTTCGGAAACGGCGCCTAAACTCCCCGGAAATGACCGCACGGGGAGGCGGCGCAGGAGATGGACGACCACAACGGTGTCGATCGTCGGGCAGTGATGGCGGGCCTCGGACTGGCCATGAGCGGGTTCTCCCGGCCCGCCTGTGGGCAGGACGCGACGGCCGATGAGGCAATCGACGAACCGATCCAGCTTCTGGTCAACCTGTTCACACGGGTCGGCGCCGCGGTGATGATCGACGGCCGGGGACCGTTCACCTTCGTGATCGACACCGGCGCGGGAGCGACATCCATCGCCGACACGGTGGCGGACCAGTTGAGCCTTCCCGAGCGGAACCCGGTCCTGATTCACGGGATCACGGAGGCCACCGTCACCCGCAGCGTCTTCGTCGACCGGATGCACATCAGCGGTCTGGCGTTTCACGACCTCCGCTGCCCGGTCCTGCCGCGCAGCCAGCTGGGCGCGGACGGGTTGATCGGCCTGGACGCGCTCGCCCGCTTCCGCTTGCGGTTCAATGTGCCACGCCGGACTGCAAGTCTCACCCTGCCCGGGGTCCGGATCGTCATGGGCGGCGCGGCCAACATCGGATCACGGATCCGTCGCGACGGCATCCGGACCGTCCGGGGTCGCTACGGGCAGTTGATCCTGACCGAGGTGGCCGTCGAGGGCCAGCCGGTGGCGGCCTTCGTCGACAGCGGCGCGCAATATTCCATCGGCAATCACGCCCTTCGGCGCGCGATGGCGGCCCGCCGCAGCAGGGATGGTCGCCTGAGCCGACCGATCCCGATCTACGGGGTCACCGGCCAGAGCCTGCAGGCGGATCTGGCGCGGGTCGATGACCTGAAGCTGGGCAACTCTCGCCTTGGGCCGACGCCGCTGCTGTTCGCGGACCTGCACTGTTTCGAGGCGCTCGGTCTGGCCGGCGCGCCCGCCCTGCTGATCGGGGCGGACATGCTTGGCCGTTTCCGGGAGGTCACCCTCGATTTCGCCGCCAATCGCGTATCGTTCGAGGGCCTGCGTCGGCAGACCACCCGAACAATCGAGGACGAGCTGAACGCCTGATCAGGCCTGCATCGTCCAGCCGTCGACGCCCATCGCAGCCTGCTTGACTGCTTCAGAGCGGGTCGGATGGGCATGGCAGGTGCGCGCGATGTCTTCCGAGGCCGCGCCGAAGGCCATGGCGATGCAGGCCTCGCCGATGAGCTCGCCGGCCTGCGGGCCGTAGATATGGACGCCCAGAACCTTGTCGGTCTTGGCGTCGGCGAGGATTTTCACGAAACCCTCGGTCTCGTGATTGATCTTGGCGCGGCTGTTGGCCGTGAAGGGGAACTTCCCTTTCCGGAACTCGACTCCGGCGGTCTTGAGCTGCTCTTCGGTCTTGCCGACCCAGGCCACTTCCGGGCCGGTGTAGATGACGCTGGGGACCAGGTCGTAGTCGACATGGCCCGCCTTGCCGGCGATGTACTCGATCACCGCCACAGCCTCTTCCTCGGCCTTGTGCGCCAGCATCGGGCCGTGGGTGACATCGCCGATCACCCAGATGCCGTCCTTGCCGGTCTTGAGGTGGTCGTTGACAAGGAAGCCCCGCTTGTCGGTCTCGATGCCGACAGTCTCGAGCCCCAGCCCGGCCGTGTAGGGACGACGGCCGATGGCGACGAGGACCACATCGCCCTTCAGGGTCTCGGCGGCGCCGCCGACGGCGGGCTCAAGCGTCAGCTCGACGCCGTCCTTGCCGGCTTTCGCGGCGGTGACCTTCGTCCCCATCCTGAAGGTCATGCCCTGTTTGGTCAGGCCGCGCTGGAAGGCGGTGGCGACCTCGGTGTCCATGCCGGCGCCGACCTTGTCGAGAAACTCGACCACGGTGACCTGCGAGCCGAGGCGCCGCCAGACCGAGCCCAGCTCAAGGCCGATCACGCCCGCGCCGACGACGATCAGATGCTTCGGGATCGCCGGCAGAGACAGGGCGCCGGTCGAGTCGATCACCTTGCCCTCGACGAAGTCGACGCCCGGCAGCGGGGTCGGCTCGGAGCCCGTGGCGATGACGATGTCCTTCGCGGTCAGGGTGGTGATCGTGCCGTCGGCGGCGGTCACCTCGACCTTGCCGGCCCCGGCGATCTTCCCCTTGCCCTTCACCCAGTCGACCTTGTTCTTCCTGAACAGGAACTCGATGCCCTTGGTCAGCTGACCCACGCTGTCGGCTTTCTGCGCCATCATCTGCGGCAGGTTCACCTTGGGCGTGCCGACCTCGATGCCGAGAGTGGCGAACTCCTTGTTGGCGACCTCGAAGAGCTCCGACGCATGCAGCAGCGCCTTGGACGGCATGCAGCCGACGTTCAGGCAGGTGCCGCCCAGGGTGTCACGCAACTCGACGCAGGCGGCCCGCAGCCCCAGCTGGCCGGCGCGAATCGCGGCGTTGTAGCCGCCCGGCCCGCCGCCGATGATGACGACGTCGTAGGTTGCGGCTTCGGCCATGGGATCTCTCGTGTCTGAAACGTGGGCGCGGGGAGGCGGGCGGAACCTAACGGCCCGCCCGTCGGGGTCAACCACATCTAGTCACGAACGGCGTCGGACGAAACCGGCGACACCGGCCGACCTTAGTAGGCGAACTGCCCCGCCACCCGCTTGCGCCGGATGCGGCGGCTGGCGATCAACACCAGAACGCCGAGGACCACCAGAGCGCCGAGCACCAGCCAAAGCGGATCGACCGGCAGGCTCGATGTGATGGAGTCCGGCGCGGCCATGGTGGTCGGCCCGGTCGAACGGGCGGCGACCTCTCCCGATCCGCCATTCCGGTCCAGCGCCAGCCGCAGGGCGGCGTCTGCAATGAACCCGAGGAAATAGGCGATGGCCGCCCTGGGGTTGCCCGAGCCGAGCATCAGGGCGGCGACGAGGTAGAGGACGACGGCGCCGGCCCAGAAGGCCCAGGCCGGGATGACGCCAAACAGATCGCCGCCTGCCTCGGCATTGGCCTCGGCCGCGATCTCCGCCACGCCCGGACCGCCGGAAATCAGGGGCTGGATGAATGGCCAGGCCAGCCAGCCAGCATAGCCGAGCACGACCAGAACGATGATGAAACGCAGGGCCTTCATGGCCGTCCTCCCGGGAAACGTCATTAACGTTCTATACCCCGATCACCGAACGTCGATAGCGAACTCGCCTTATGCGGCTTGTGGCAGGGTAACGGAAATCTCGGCCCCCTCGCCCGGCGCGCTGTCGATCGACAGCACGCCGCCCGATTGGCGGGCGAAGGCATAGGCCTGCGACAGCCCCAGACCGGCCGCACCGTCACGGGTGGTGAAGAAGGGTTCAATGGCGCGAGCAGCCAGTTCGCGATCCATGCCGGGGCCGGAGTCGCGGACACTCAGACGAAGCCCGCCTTCCATCAGTCTCTCCAGCCGCACGGCGACCGAACCGCCCTGCCCCACCGCATCGACGGCGTTCTGGGTCAGCGCCTTCACAGCGCCCTCGAAGGCGACCGGGTCCAGACGAGCCGGCGAAGGCTCCAGCGGACCTTCGATCATCAGGTCCACGCCCGGTCCGGCGAGCGCACGCAGGCGCGTCTCCATGCCGCGCAACAGGACGCCGGCGTCGAGAATCTGGAGGGCAGGCTCGTCGTCGCCCTGCGAAAAGGCGGTCAGGCGGCGGGTCAGGTCCTCGCCGCGCCGACCGGCGGACAGGGCCGCCTCGCCAAGACGACGGACCCGGGCGGGGTCGTCAGCCTGACGCAGCATCATGTCGAGCGCGCCGGTCATCACGCCCAGCAAAGCGTTGAAGTCGTGCGCCAGGCCGCCCGTCAGGCGGCCGACATTCTCCATCCGGCGACCGCCACGCAGTTCAGCCTCGGCGTCCTCGGCCGCCTTCAAAGCGGCAGCACGGGCGGCGTCGGCCTCGGCGCGGGCAGCGGCAGCCTCCGCCAGCGCCGCTTCGGCCTCGCGACGCGCGTTTTCGGCTTCGAGCTTCAGCGTCTCATCGGCAACGACGAGCGGCCCGGCCACCTCGGAAGAAGTTGCGTCCTGCGCGACGTCGGCCCCGGCGGCCTCGGCCCGTTCGCCGGCCAGCAGGACGGCATCGATCGCACCCTCTGCGTCGGTGAGCGGCAGCATGTTCCAGCGAATGCCCTCCGGCGCCCCGTTTCGGGACACGAAAGGTTCGGCCTCGCCGGCGGGTGCGGTCATGGCGGCGCGAACGGCCTGACGGCCCTCGACCCGTTCGTCTTCCGCGAGGAACAGGTCTGCGAAATCGCCCTCGGCGACATCACGACCGAGCACCATCAGGGCGGTGCGGTTGGCTTCACGCACGGCGCCGTCAGCGCCCACCACGACCAGTGCGCTGGAAGCCGCGTCGAAGACCCGGCGGGTGATGTCATCGACGACAACGGTCGGCGCAGCCTCGGCGGCCACCGGCAGATCCGGCATGACCATCTCCGGCGTCTGCAGACCCTCGACCTCGACGATGGCGGCGGTGGAGCCCGTGATCTGGCCCAGTTCGTTCTCGATCGGCATGGCAGTGACCGCAACGGTCATCTTCCTGCGCGTGGACGGGTTGGCCATCAGATGCTGGAAGCCCTTGACCGTCTGCCCCCGCAGGGCGCGGGCGCTGGGCAGAAGGTCCGGCGGCACCGGGCGTCCGTCGGGGAAGGTGATGCCCCAGGTGGCCGAGTGGAAACGCAGACCGATCAGCTCGGCGTCGCGACGGCCCAGCAGCTGGTGCGCCGCACGGTTGGCGAAGACGAACTTGCCCTGTTTGTCGGTCTCGACCAAGGCGATGGGGATGGCGTTCAGGGTCTCGAAAAGACGCTTCTGGGAATCTTCGGCCACGCGCTGGACCAGATCGAGCTGATCGCTCGCGCTGACATGGTGCCCCCGGTTTCGGACGGCGAACCAGAGCGCGACCAGTCCCACCGCCCAGCCAGCCGCGGCAAGCGCGCCCAGAACCCACATCCAGTTGATCTGGCCTTCGAGAAACATTCGACCTGACTGTCCCGTTCTGGCGCCGTCGCGCCCGTTCGGGAGATGCCTTGCAAACGGCGAACCGAACCGGCCCGCGCTCGCCCCCAAGGCGACCTAAACAGACTTCCGAAAACGGTCCAGCCTGTCCGTTAACCTTTTTGCGTTCAGCGATGCAAAAGGGCCGGACGTCGCCGCCCGGCCCTCACTCTGCGCTTCCGGGAGGGTCAGAACGCGACGCGCATGACCAACTGGTAGAACGGTCCGGCGCTCTCGGCCTCGACCTCAAACTCGTCGTAGTCCCGGGCGATCTGATCCTGCTCGCTGGCGAACTTGTCGAAAATCTCGTCCTTGGACGAATCCAGCAGGTTCGACCCGGTCAGGCGGACGATGACTTTCTCCCCGAAGCGCTTCTCGACAAACACCTCAAGGTCGCCGCCGTAGCTGGTGACAACCTCTTCGGCCAGGACGCGGCTGAAGGCGTCGCCCTGCTTGCGATAGGTCGCGCCGAACGCCGCGCCCCAGGTCGGCAGATCCTGGGTGAAGCCGGCGTTCAGGACATAATCCGACTGGCTGTTGAACCGACGATCGCCCATGAAGTCGGCGATCTCGCTGTCCAGCCAGGAGTAGTTGAGGAAGACCCCGGTCGATTCCATCCCGATGAAGTCCAGCGGCGTCGAGAGGTCGAACTCGAGACCGTAGACCTTGCCGTCGCCGACGTTGTCGACGGTGTAGATGAAGGTGCCAGGCCCGCCGTCACCTTCGGCGCCCGTGTTGATGTGTTCGATCAGGTCCTGGATGTCCCGATAGAACAGGTTCACGCCGGCCACGCCGCGGCGGCCGAGGCGACGCTCGAAGCCGAGGTCGAAACCGGTGGCGATCTCGGCCCGCAAATCCGGATTGCCGACAAAGTCGCTGTCGCCGACCTCTTCCGTCAGCAGGGCCGGCGAGAGGAAGTTGAAGCTCGGACGACGGACCGTGCGGGCGGCCGAGAAGGTGATGCGATCCTCGTCGCTCAGCGCCCAGCGCAGGCTGAAGGACGGCAGCAGTTCAGCCTCGTCGGTTTCGTGAACGGTCGTCACCGGCGTGGCGCCCGAGTGGTCGACGTCGGTGACCGTGGTCTCGGTGGTTTCGTAACGCAGGCCGGCTTCCCAGCTGACCGCACCGTTCACGCCCGACAGCATGACGTAGGGATCGAGGCGGTTCTCCTCGATCGTCGCATCTCCGCCAACCACCGGCGTAGCCGGACCGAAGGCCGGAACGGCAGGACGGGCGGCCGGCGCGTTGGGAACGTTGAAACGGATCCGCGGCGTCTCGGCGATCAGGCTCTCGCGGGTCTTCCAGTTGCCCTGGACGCCGAACTCGAGCTCAAGCCCGTTCGACAGGTCGAGGCGGTGCTCCAGCGCGGCCTTCCACTCCTCATCGTTGATGTCGGTCGTGGTCGAGTCGAGCGTGTAGCGATCCTCGTCCGGGAAGGCGATGGCGTCGCGCAGGTACTCGGACTCGCCCTCGAACTCGTACTGCTGGTCGTCGATGTTGGCGTAGGCCAGCTTGATCGTGCTTTCACCGCCAAGCATCTCGCGCGAGTAGCGGGACCGGATCGACAGGTTGTCCGTGCGGATATCCAGGTCGTTGTCGTTGGTCAGGTCGAGGTTGGCGTCGTTCTCGATCCCGTCGCGGTACTCGATCGAGTCCTCGTCCTGATAGCGGTCGGTGCGGACGAAGACGCCGGCGATCTCGAACTCGCCGCCGCCGATCTCGGCTTCATAGGCCGCGTTGAAGGCGTAGTCGGTGCCGTCGCGCACATCGGTCTGGACTTCGGTGTTCTCGACCGTACCGCCCGGCTCATCGTAGCGGACGCTGTACTTGTTCTTCGGATTGCGGCGATCCTGAACGTTGGCGCCGACCAGCAGGCGGCCGCCGAGCGCCTCGCCGCCCCAGACGGCTCCGTAGGTCCCGCCATAACGGCCGTACTCGTTGTCCGACCAGGCCAGAGCGCCCAGGCGCAGATAACCGCCATCGAGAGCCGCCGCATCGCGAAGGACGATGTTGATCGTACCGGCGACCGCGTCGCCCGAGCGGTTCGCCGAGGACGAACGCACCACCTCGACACGCTCGATAAGCTCGGCGGGAATGCGATCGACGAAGAACGAGCGATCCAGATTGGCGCCCGGCACCTCTTCGCCGTCGATCAGAACCTTGGTGTAGGCCGGGTCCAGTCCGCGCAGGCGGGCGCCGTCCGATTCAAGCACGTCCGACAGGAAGGTCACCGAGGGAACGCGCTTCAGCGCATCGCCGACCGTCAGGGGCTCGAAGCGCTGGAAATACTCCAGGTCGTAGGACAGCGTCGGCACGACATCCTCGGTCCGGTTGCGCATCGCCGGCTGGCCGGTGACGATCACTTCCTCAAGCGCCGTGGCAGGCGCGTCCTGGGCCACCGCCGGCAGAGCCACGGCGAGGGTCAACGGCACGATCGACGCGCCGAGCAAAAGTCCGAGTTTCATGTGGTGCATCCAGCTTCGTCCGGTCGACCCCCCGGCCGCCGGCTCTCGGCGGCTCAGCTAGGCCCGTCCGGCGACGCGCTCGCGAACCTTTGACGACGCCCGCTTGGCGTTTCGCGGACGGGCGCGTGACGTTTCGTCCTGACCGGGATGGACTGGCGCATTTCCGTGTTCGAGACGTCATCCAGCCGTGATTGACCGGCCGGAGATCGCGTGATCGACGGAGCCCGAACCAGCCGGAGACCCGCCATGTCACTTCGCTCCTCGATGCTTGCGCTCGGCGCGGCCCTCGCCCTGTCCGCCTGCGCCACGCACGAGATCGACTTCCAGGGCGAGGGCGAGGGCGTCGTCGGGCAAGGAGCCCCGGTTCAGCCCCGGCTGGAAACGCCCTCGGTCGGGACGGCCGGCCAGGACGCCGCCGACGATCCGGCGATCTGGGCCTCGGCCACGCCGGTCCGGATCGGCGACGTGACGACCCCCGGCTTCGTCGCCGGCACGGACAAGAAGGCCGGGCTCTATATCTACGGTCTGGACGGGACGATCCTGCAGTTCCTGCCCGACGGCCTGCTGAACAATGTTGATGTGGTCGAGGGGCTGAGCGTCGCGGGGCGTCCGCAGGTAATCCTCGGCGCCAGTGACCGGACGCCGGGAAAGACTGGCGTGTCGCTCTACCTGTTCGACCCGGCCGGTCAGGGCGACAACGCCGTACGACCGTGGGGACAGATCGCGACGGACGTGGTCGAGCCCTATGGCTTCTGTTTCGCCCGCCGCGGCGCCGAGGTCCACGCGGTCCTGGTCGGACACGAGGGCGAGCTTCGCCAGTTCGTGCTGTCCGTCGGCGCCGATGGACAGCCGGTCTCTCGAGAGGTGCGCCGCGCCGCCATCGGCAGCATCTCGGAAGGCTGCGCCGCCGACGAGGCCAGCGGTTCGCTGTTCATCGGCGAGGAGAATGTCGGTCTGTGGCGTTACGATCTGGATCCGGCCACGGGCGACCGCCGCACCCTGATCCAGCCGGTCGCCCCGGGCGTGATCGTCGCCGATCTCGAGGGCCTGACCGTCCTGCACGACGGAGAGGCCCGCTATCTGATCGGCTCCAGCCAGGGCGATTCGACCTTCCCGGTCTGGCGAATCGACGGCCCGGCGCCTGTGCTGAAGGGACGCTTCGTGGTCACCGACGGTGTGGTCGACAGGATCACAGGCACAGACGGTCTGGATGCCCTGGGCGGACCGGTCGGCGAGACCTTCCCGGAAGGCCTGGTCGTCATCCAGGACGATGTGAACGACGTCGGCACCCAGAACTTCAAATACGTCGACTGGCGCGATATCCGCGCCGCGCTGAACCTCTGATCAGGCCGCGGCGGGCCTCGCCTTCGTCCCCCTCAGGATGATGAGGAGCCCGAGAGGGATGATATTGTAGGTCACCCCTGGCAACCAGGGCGCGGCCGCCAGCAGGGGCGTCATTGCGATCGCCGCGGAGAGCAGGCCGGCGCCCATCGACAGGGCCCAGGTCACCCACCACTGGTCCGCGGCCTTGCGGTTCGGCGAGCCGGCCGACAGGGCCTGCGCCGCCTGTCGGAACAGCAGCACGTTCAACCCGGAGAGCAAGGCGAAGCCGGCGCCGTAGATCGCATAGGTCCAGCGAAGGTCGGCGATGTCGTTCATCAGGCCGCCACCCGGCAGGACGCCGCCGGAGAGAAAGTGCGTCGCCGTCTCGGTCAGCAGGCGTAGCGGAAAGACGAAGACCAGGATCGTGAACACCAGCATCAGGCTGAGCGCCGTGGTCCAGCCGTTTCGCGCGAGGCTGAGCTTCGACCACGTCCGGTGCGACAGCCAGAACAGGACGATCAGACCGAAGCCGAAGGCGAAGGCCGGGGTTCTGGCAAGCGCTCTGGACAGATCCTCGAACGAGGCCAGCGGCTCGGTCCCGCTGATGATGAGCAGGGAGACCGCGAAGGCGAAGGCGGCGTCAACGAAGGCGTCGAGCCTTTGCCAGTCCTGCGTGCCGCGGGGGTCGAGCCCCGGCGATCCATCCATTGCCCCCTCCCCGCTTGCCCTGTCGTCAGTGACCGCCGTCCGGATAGGGCGTGATGACGCCCGTGCTGATCATGCCCGGCAGGGCCTCGCCCAGTCCCATCAGAATGAACTGGATGGCCAGTGCGCACAGGATCAGGCCCAGCACCCGCACGACGATCGCCAGTCCGACCTCGCCCAGCAGGCGGCTGATCGGTCCGGTCAGGGCGAAGCAGAGGAACGTGACCACGCAGGCGGCGGCGATCGCGGCCATGGAGGCGGCAGTGCCCGTGGGCCCCAGCTTGGCGGCCTCACCGGCCTGGATGATGATGGCCGAGATCGCGCCCGGCCCGATCATCAGCGGAATGGCGAAGGGCACGACCAGCCGCTGGAAGCGGCGCTTGGCGTAGCCGCGCACGTCGGCCAGATCGCTGGCGGCGTCCTTGTCGACGAAACTGGAAATGAAGTCGCCGCGCGCCATCTCGAGGCCGAGCAGCAGCAGAAGGATGCCGCCCGCGATGCGGAAGGCAGCCATTGAGATGCCGAAGAACTGCAGGGTCCACAGGCCGGTGAAGAAGATCAGCACCATGAAGACGGCCGCGAACAGGCAGACCCACCAGGACACCGCGATCCGCTGTTTCAGGGAAGCTCCCGCCGTCGCCGCTGCGAAGATCGGCAGATTGCCGATCGGATCCAGCAGGGCGAACAGGATCACGAACAGGTTGACCCCCAGTTCGACCGCGTCCATGTGCTGACCTCGCCCCTGAAAACCCCGACTGGCGACACGCGCGCAGCCCTCCTGCCCAAGGTCTAGCCGGTTCGCCGGAGTCCGTCGATGACCGACCACGCCCTTACTGTCGACATGGCGCCGAACCGTGAGCCGGACCCGCGTCTGATATGCGCGCTGGACGTCCCGACCACCGAAGAGGCCCGCGCCCTGGTCGACCGGATTCAGGACGCCGTGGGCTTCTACAAGATCGGACTGCAGCTGTTCGCTACGGACGGCATGGCCCTGGCTCGCGAGCTGAAGGCCGAAGGGCGTCGGGTGTTCCTCGACTGGAAGCTCCACGACATCGGCGCGACGGTGGAGAAGGCTGCCGCGAGTCTCGCTGGTGCAGGTTGCGATCTTCTGACCGTCCACGCCCGGCCGCAGGTCATGGCCGCCGCGCGTCGGGGCGCAGGGGACTCAGGCCTGAAGGTGCTGGGCGTGACCGTCCTGACCAGCCTGTCGGCCGAGGATGTCGCCGCCGACGACCACAGCCTGTCGCCGGCGGAATTGGTCGAGCTGCGGGTGCGTCAGGCGCTCGACGCCGGCATCGACGGTGTCGTGTCGAGCCCGCAGGAGGCGCGCAGGGTGCGGGAGATCGCCACGGCCGCAGGACGCCCGGAGTTCCTGATCGTGACGCCGGGCATCCGGCCGGTCGGCGCATCCATGGACGATCAGAGCCGCGCCGCGACGCCGGAACAGGCCCTGCGCGACGGCGCGACCCATCTGGTCGTGGGGCGCCCGATCACCGCCGCCGCCGATCCGCGCGAGGCGGCGCTGGCGGTCGCGGAATCGATCGCCCTGGTCTGACCTCAGCCCCGCTCGCCGGCTTCCTGCCGGTAGGGGTAGCCGCCGCGCGGCGGCGCTTGGGGCGGGACATGTCCGGGCGGAGGCAGATCCCCGTAGTAGCCGAGGTCTTCCGGCGCCGCAGGACGATGGTCGATGTGAGGAGCCGGATATGGCGCCGGTTCGCGGTCACGACGGCAGTTGCAGCTCCGGTCGTAGTCCCGGTCGTGGTCGCGGTCATAACCGCTGTGTTCGTAGCCGCCGCGGTCCTCATACCAGGCTGCCGCCTCATATTCCTCGTAGCTTTCGCGGTACGCGTACCGGCTCTCTTCGTAGGTGTCGTGACGGGTGCTGTAGCCGTAGCGGCCGCCACGGTCATAACCGTCGTCCCGGCCGCGATAGCCGCACCGCGACGGGCGGCGTTCGTCGCGACCGAAGCCGGTGACCACATAGCCGAACGGAGCGGACGGGCAGGCCGGGCCCTCGAGCGCGCGCTCGTCATGGATGGCGCCGCCGCCGACATAGGCGCCGGCGTCCCCGCCATATCCGCCGCCGGTGTAGATCACGCCGCCATAGCCGCCATGGCCCCGGATCGAGCCGACGTTGTAGGCGCGAGCGTTCAGATACGAACCCGCCGACGCCCAGGCCTGCGCGCTGGCCTGGGCGTTCACATTGACGTTCACGTTGGTATTGCCGCCGCCATGATGACAGCAGGGGGCAGGACGCGGGGGCTGGGGCGGCTGAGGGTGATGCCCGCCGCCGCGCCCCCCTCGCTCTCCGGCGAGAGCGGGGCTTGCGGCCAGAACCAGCAGGGCGGCGCCGACGGCCGCGGTGAACATGCGCATGTCACGGACTCCGTTTCAGGAGCCGTTATCGACGCTGGAGACCAGAAGGCCCGCGCTTGCACCGCAGGGGCGAGACCGACCGCCGGTATTCCCCGGAGAGGCGCCAATTTAACCGTGTTCCGCCTACCGGTCGTAAAGGTACGGAGCTTCGTCGTAGCGGTAACGCCCCCGGTTCACATAGCCCTGACGGCCGGGCCGGGCGCGGTCGTCGTTGTAACCCCGGTCATCGCGATAGCCCTGGTAAGGCCGTCCATGGGTCCGATCTCGCCAGCCGTAGCCGGACCGGTTGCGGTCGTAGCCAAGGTGGGGTGCGCGACCCGGGACGTAGACATGGGGACGCTCGTGGTAGCCGTCGGCCCACCGGCCGGTCTCGACGTAGGACCGGGTCTCGACCTCCGACAGGGGCGTACCGCCGACGGGGCGACCCCAGGCGTCGAGATAGACCGGCTGGCCCCACGACGGCGCGAACGTCTGGGCCGAGGCGGCGCCGGCGCAGGCCAGCAGGGAGACAATGGCGACAGCGGCGAAGGTGCGGATCATGGACGGACTTTCCTGAACGATACGGTTAACGCCGTTCGGTCAGATCCGTTCGCCGCGATCAGAAGTCGACCGCGAGACCCTTTTTCTCCCAGTCGCCGTAGCGGGTGGGCTCGGGGCCGCGCGGACCGCCGTGCTCTGTCGCGAGTTCGGCCTCATCCGCAGCGGCGCGACGTTCGGCCGCCTCCAGAAGGGCGCGGCGCGCGGCATCGCTCAACGGACGCTCGGACGTGGCATGGGGCACGCCGACGTTGAACGCGGGCGCGATGTCCGCGGCGGGGTCAGTGTCGGTCGGGGTGTCGGGGGTGGGATGATCGGTCACAGCGTTCCTGCCTTGAGCCAGTGCGTTGCAATTCGCAAATTGGATCAGCGCGTTTCATGCGCCAGTGACCCGTATTCGAGCGACGAATGAACCATCTCAAGACCTTCGCCCTGCTGGCGGCGCTGACCGCCATCTTCATGGGCATCGGCTACATGATCGGCGGCGCGACCGGGATGCTGATCGCGCTGGTCATCGCTGGCGGGATGAACCTGTTCAGCTACTGGAACGCCGACAAGATCGTGCTGAGGATGTACCGCGCCCAGCCGGTGGATGAGAGCCATCCCAACGCCGTGGTTCGCACCTATGTCGCCGACACCCTGCAGATGGCGCGCGACGCCGGCATGCCCCGGCCGATGATCGCCATCATCCCCAACGACCAGCCCAACGCCTTCGCTACCGGTCGGAACCCGGAGAACGCCGCCGTCTGCGCCACCACCGGCCTGCTGGATATGCTGACCCGCGAGGAAATCCGCGGCGTGATGGCCCACGAACTGGCGCATGTGAAGAACCGCGACACCCTGACGATGACGGTCACCGCCACCATCGCCGGCGCCATTGCGGCCCTGGCCAACTTCGCCCTGTTCTTCGGCGGCGGCGACGATCGCGAGCGGCCAGGCGGCATCATCGGCACGCTGGCCCTGATGATCCTCGCACCCATGGCCGCCGGTCTGGTGCAGATGGCCATCAGCCGCGCCCGCGAATACGAGGCCGACCGCGTCGGCGCCGAGATCGCGCAGGACCCGAACGCCCTGGCGTCCGCGCTGCAGAAGATCGAGGCCTACGCGAAGCGGATCCACAATCCGACCGCCGAGCGCAATCCGGCCTCGGGCCAGCTGTTCATCATCAACCCGCTCGCGGGCAAGGGCGCGGACAATCTGTTCTCGACCCACCCGGCCACCGGCAACCGCGTGCGCGCGCTGACCGAGCTGGCGATGAAGATGGGTCGGACGCCGATGCGCCCGGCTCCGCTCATGGGAGCCGCCGTTCCGGCAGCCCCGCCCCGCCCCGCCTCAACCGCCGTCCCGACCTCGGACGCAACGGGCCCAAACATCAAACGCGGCCCCTGGGGCTAGGTCAGGTGGCGGCCGCCAAGGCCGCCAGAACGCCCTTGCCGTAGCGCTCCAGCTTCGACTGACCCACGCCGGGAATGTGCTCGAGCGCATGCAGATCGCCCGGCTCGGCCAGGGCGATCTCCAGCAGGGTCTTGTCCTGGAAGATCACATACGGCGGGACGCGCTGCTCGGCGGCGCGCTCGCGGCGCCAGTTGCGCAGGGTCTCGAAACGGGCGCGGACATCGGTGTCCATGCTTTCCAGAGCCGCGTTGCGGCCATTGCGAACACGCTCACGCGGCGCCGCGACGCGGGCCGGGGTCAGCCGGACCTCGACAACCCGCTCGTTGCGATAGACGGCGCGGACCGCCTCGGGATCGCCCAGCATGACGAGCGGCTTGTTGTCGTTCGGGTCCTCGACCAGCAGGCCCTCGAACATCAGATGGTCGATCACGTCGCGCCACGTGTGCAGGGCCGTGTCCTTGCCGATGCCCCAGGTCGACAGGCCCGCCTCCCACGGCTGGACGTCCTTCGTCCGTCCCGTCAGGTGGTCGAGAATCCGGGTCTTGCCGAAGCGCTCGCCCAGTCGCTGGACTGCCGCGAGCGCCTTCTGGGCCAGGACCGTGGCGTCGAACATCGCCGGCGGGTCCTGACATAGATCGCAGACACCGCACGGCTGCGCATCCGTCTCGCCGAAATAGCGCCGCACGGCCTGCGGGCGACACACCGCGCCATCCAGCATGGCGAACAATTGCCGGGCCTTGCGGACCTGCACCGCCTTGACCTCCTCGGCCATCGGCCGGCCGTCGAGGCGTTTGAGGGTCCAGGCGATGTCGGACGGGCCGTACAGGGTGATGCCCTCGGCCGGCTCGCCGTCGCGACCGCCCCGGCCGATTTCCTGCCAGTAGGCCTCCAGCGAACCGGGAGGGTCCGCGTGAATGACGAAGCGGACGTCGGCCTTGTCCACCCCCATGCCGAAGGCGATGGTCGCCACCATCACCGCCCCGTCCTCCGCGAGGAACCGCTCCAGGCGCCTGTCGCGCTCCCTTGCGTCCATGCCGGCGTGGTAGGCGATGGCGTTGGTTCCGGCGTCGCGCAGGGCCTGCGCCACGCGTTCGCACCCGTCGCGCGAACCGCAATAGACGACGCCCGGCTTGCCGCGCCGCTGGCGGACCAGATCGATGACCGCGGCGTCGGTACGGGCCCGCGAGGCGTTCTCCTTGCGAATGGCGGAAAGCTGCAGGTTCGGCCGGGCGAAGCTGTCGACGATCACCCGCGCGCCGTCGAGGCGAAGTGAGCGGACGATGTCGTCCCGCGTGCGGGCGTCGGCGGTGGCGGTCACCGCAATTCGGGGCACGCCGGGGAAGAGCTCGGCCAATTTGCCGAGGGTTCGGTAATCGGGGCGGAAGTCATGTCCCCATTGCGAGACACAGTGCGCCTCGTCGATGGCGATCAGGCTGAGCGGCAGATCATGCAGGCGTTCGATCAGATGCGGCTGGGCCAGTCCCTCCGGTGAGACATAGAGCAGATCGAGTTCGCCCGCCCGCGCCGCGCGCCAGATGGCGGCACGATCGTCCATGGACACGCCGGAGTCGAGCCGGGCCGCCGCCACGCCCTGCTGCTTCAGCGCCTCGACCTGGTCGGTCATCAGGGCGATCAAAGGCGACACGACCAGTCCCAGACCGGGCCGCAGGATGGCGGGGATCTGGTAGCAGACCGACTTGCCGCCTCCGGTCGGCAGGACCGCCAGCACGTCCCGGCCGGCCAGGATTTCGCCAACGACCTCGCCCTGCAGACCACGAAAGTCGGCATGGCCCCAGACCCGCTCCAGCGTCGCGCGTGCATCGGCCGGCGTCGGCGCGGTCGGGGCGGAAACTGAGTCGGCGAGCATCGCGGGGTTGTGCCGGATTTGTTCCGGGGTGTCACCGGCCCGCCGGCTCCGCTAGGGAGGAGTCATGACGACGCTTCTCTATGGCCGCCCGCCGGCGGTCTTCGATCCTCCCGGCGCAGCGACGCAGGTTTCGCCGCTTGTCCCCGGCGCAACCGCGCTGGAGGATGTGGCCGAGGGCTCGGTCGACGACATCATGGTCTATGCTCCGCCCGGCGTTCTGGAGCGGCGTTACACCCTGGCGCTGGCGCTCCGGGCGCTGAAGGTCGGCGGACGGCTGGACGTTATGGCCCCCAAGGACAAGGGCGGCTCGCGACTGAAGAAGGAGCTCGAGGCCTTCGGCGTCGAGATCGGCGAAACGGCCAAGGCGCACCACCGGCGTTGCGTGGTGATCCGGCCGGAAACCCTGACCGGGATCGACGAGGCCATCGCCGGCGGCGCGCCCCGGATCGTCCCGGGACTGGAAGCCTGGTCCCAGCCGGGCGTCTTCGCCTGGGACCGGATCGATCCGGGCTCGGCCCTGCTGGCGGAACATCTGCCGCCGATGAAGGGCGGAGGCGTCGATCTCGGCTGCGGTTACGGCGCCCTGTCGGTGGTGACCCTGCGTTCGCCCGCCGTGACCGCCCTGCGGCTGATCGATCTGGACCGGCGCGCGGTCGAGGCGGCGCGACGCAATGTCGAGGATCCGCGCGCGACCTTCGAGCAGGCCGATGTGCGCCTGGTCGAGGACACCGGCGATCGTGATTTCGTGGTCAGCAATCCGCCCTTCCACGACGGCGGAGCCGAGGATCGCCGGCTGGGCCAGGCCTTCATCCGCAAGGCCGCAGGTCTGCTGAAGAAGGGCGGCGTGGCCTGGATCGTGGCCAACCGACACCTGCCCTATGAAGCCGAGCTGAACGAGGCCTTCAAGCGCGTGCGCATGGTGGCGGATGCGGGCGGCTACAAGCTTTTCGAGGCGGTGAAGTAGGTGGCCGCCCTCAAGCAGCCTGAAGGGCGGTAGGGTCATGGCAAAAGTTGCGACCTCCCGCGTCGACAAGCTCCTGAGCTCGCTGGGCTATGGCTCGCGCAACGAGATGGCGCGGATGGGGAAGGCGGGCGGGATCGTGCTGGACGGCGTGGACCTGACCGACGTGTCGAAGCGCATACCTGTGACGCCGGATCTGCCGTCGCGCATGGAGATCGACGGCGAGCCGCTGGATCCGCCGCAGGGCATCGTGATCCTGCTGCACAAGCCTCTGGGCATGACCTGTTCGCACAAGGAGGATGGGGCGCTTGTCTATGACGTGCTGCCCGATCGCTGGCGGCGGCGCGATCCGGCGATCTCGACCATCGGCCGGCTGGACAAGGAAACCTCCGGCCTGTTGCTGATGACCGACGACGGCGACCTGCTGCACAGGGTCATCTCGCCGAAGAAACACGTCGCCAAGGTCTATCGCGCGACTCTGGCCCGGCCGCTGGACGGCTCCGAGGTCGCGCTGTTCGCCTCCGGCGAGCTGATGCTGGAGGGAGACGACAAGCCCCTGAAACCGGCGCGGCTGGAGGCGATCTCTCCGACCGAGGCGCGCGTCTCGGTGACCGAGGGCCGCTATCACATGGTGCGCCGAATGTTCGCCGCCGTGGGCAACCACGTCGAAGCCCTGCACCGGGAACGACTGGGGGGGCTGACCCTGCCCGAAGACCTGGCGCCCGGCGACTGGCGGCTTCTGGAGCAGGCGGAGATCAATTCGATCTTCGCCTGACGGAACCGCAGTCGCGCCGCATCGCTAAAGCTCCGCTTCGACGGAGAAGAGATGACGGGCGCGACGCAAAAGCGGGACCTGAGGACCGGACGCTCGCTGTGGGCGGACAGTCCGGGACTGGGCGTGCCTGCGAGGCCGCTGAAGGCCGCTGTCGCCGTGGACGTGGCCATCGTCGGCGCCGGGATCAGCGGGGCCTTCATGGCGCAGGAGCTGGCGCGCGACCACAGCGTTGTCGTCCTGGACCGACGACCGCCGCTGATGGGCTCAACCATCGCCTCGACCGCGCTGCTGCAATGGGAGATCGATCTGCCGCTGACCGAGCTGTCCAGGCAGATCGGGCCGGCGAAGGCGAAGCGGGCGTATCAGCGCTCCCGCAAGGCGGTCGATGATCTCAAGCGGATCGTGGCCGGAGAGCGGATCGTCTGCGGCCTGCACGACAAGGCCACGCTCTATCTGGCCGGCGACGCCTACGGCTGGCGCGCGCTGGAAGCCGAGGCGGAGGCGCGGGCGGCGATCGGGCTGGAAAGCGAGTTTCTCAAGGCGGCAGACCTCCGCGAGCGGTTCGACATCGACCGGACCGGAGCGATCCTCAGCCAGGGCTCGGCCGGCGCGGATCCGGCGCGGCTGGCGGCCGGATTGCTGCGGCGCGCGGCGGCGGACGGGGCCAGTATCCATTCACCGGTCGAGGTGCTGGAGGCCGTCAGCGATCCGGACGGCGTGACCCTGCTGACCGATGCGGGCCATGCCGTGCGGGCCAGGACGGTCGTCTTCTGCTGCGGCTACGAGTTTCCGAAGGGCGTCCCGACGCCGGGAGCGGAGGTCATCTCGACCTGGGCCCTGGCCTCGACGCCGCGCCCGCGCTCGCCGGGCTGGCTGAAGGACACCCTGGTCTGGGAGGCGTCGGACCCGTATCTTTATTTCCGCATGAGCCGCGACGGTCGGCTGATCGTCGGCGGCGAGGACGAGCAATCGCCCGACGCCCATGCGGACCCGGCGAAGCTGAAGCGCAAATGCGAGACCATCGCCCGCAAGCTGAAGCGGCTGCTTCCCGGCGAGGATTTCGAGATCGACTACAACTGGGCCGGTGCATTCGGGGAGAGCGCGACCGGCCTTCCCTCGATCGCGCCCGTGCCGGACATGGATCACGCCTGGGCGGTCATGGGGTTCGGCGGCAACGGGATCACCTATTCGGTCATCGCCAGCCAGATCGTGTCGGCGGCGATACGCGGGCGGAGCGATCCGGACGCGGACCTGTATCGCCCTTGACCCGATCCGGCGGCGGGCGCAGGTGCGGCCGATGACCACGCGCGCCAAGATTTGCGGACTGACGACGACGGAGGCGCTGGATGCGTCTCTGGCGGGCGGCGCGGCCTTCGTCGGGGCGGTAATCTTTCCGAGGAGCCCACGCCATCTCGATCCGCTTCATGCCGCGACCCTGTTCGAGCGGGCGCGCGGCAAGGCGAAGGTTGTGGCGGTGACGGTGGACGCCGACGACGCCCTGCTGACCGAAATCGCCCTGATCCTGAAGCCGGACCTCATCCAGCTGCATGGCAGGGAGACGCCGGAGCGGGCGGCGCAGGTCCGGACACTGACGGGCGCCGGCATCGTCCGGGCGCTGTCGGTGCGGACGGCGGCGGACCTCGAGGCGGCGGGCGACTGGGAGTCGGCGTCAGACCATCTGATGTTCGATGCCAGGCCGCCCGAGGGCTCGCTCTTGCCCGGCGGCGTGGGAGCCTCGTTCGACTGGACCCTGCTGGCCGGCCGCACATTCGCGCGACCTTGGTTCCTGGCCGGCGGACTGGACTCCGGCAATGTCGCCGAAGCGATCCGGACGACAGGCGCTCCCTTCGTGGACGTGTCCTCTGGCGTGGAAAGCGCGCCGGGTGTTAAGGACCCCGCCCGGATCGCGGCTTTTATGGACGCCGTCCGCACCGCCTGATTTCCGCCGCCTCCCCGCGCGAGACCCTGACCGTGAACGCCATCCTTCCGAACGACTACGCCTGGCCCGACGCAGAGGGGCGCTTCGGCCCCTATGGCGGGCGGTTCGTGGCCGAAACACTGATGCCGCTCATCCACGAGCTGAATGACGCCTACGAGGCGGCGAAGGCGGATCCATCGTTCCAGGCGGAGCTGGACGGCTTCCTCACCGACTATGTCGGCCGGCCCAGCCCGATGTATCTGGCCGAACGGCTGACGGCGCACTTCGGCGCGGCCGACATCTGGTTCAAGCGCGACGAGCTGAACCACACCGGCGCCCACAAGGTGAACAACTGCATGGGCCAGATCCTGCTGGCCATGCGGATGGGCAAGACCCGGATCATCGCCGAGACCGGAGCCGGCCAGCACGGTGTGGCGACCGCCACCGTCTGCGCCCGCTTCGGCCTGCCCTGCGTGATCTACATGGGCGCCACGGACGTCGAGCGGCAGCAGCCCAACGTGTTCCGGATGAAGCTGCTGGGCGCGGAGGTCATTCCGGTGACCTCGGGTCGCGGCACGCTCAAGGATGCGATGAACGAGGCGATGCGCGACTGGGTGACCAATGTCTCGGACACCTACTATCTGATCGGCACGGCAGCGGGCCCCCACCCCTATCCGGCCATGGTGCGGGACTTCCAGTCGGTCATCGGCCGTGAGGTCCGCGCCTCCATGCTGGCGCGCAAGGAGAAGCTGCCGGACGCCTGCGTGGCGGCCATCGGCGGCGGCTCGAACGCCATCGGGCTGTTCCACCCGTTCATCGGCGACGCCGGCGTTCGCCTGATCGGCGTCGAGGCTGCGGGCCACGGTCTGGACGGCCCGGACCACGCCGCGTCGATCCAGGGCGGTCGCCCGGGCGTACTGCACGGCAACCGCACCTATCTGTTGCAGGACGAGGACGGCCAGATTCTGGAAGGCCACTCGATCTCGGCCGGTCTGGATTATCCCGGCATCGGCCCCGAGCATGCCTGGCTGAAGGACATCGGCCGGGCCGAGTACCGCGCCGCGACGGACAAGGAAGCGCTGGAGGCGTTCCAGCTTTGCTCGAAGCTGGAAGGCATCATCCCGGCGCTGGAGCCCAGCCACGCCCTTGCCCGCATCGGCGAGATCGCGAAAGAGGTGGGCAAGGGCGGCGATGTCGTGCTGAATATGTGCGGGCGGGGCGACAAGGACATCTTCGCCGTGGCGAAGCATCTGGGCGTGGAGCTCTGACTATGAAGACCCTGATTCTGGCCGCGACGGCGGCCCTTTTGGCGACACCCGTCGTCGCACAGGATGCTCCGGCGGCCCCGGCGCCGGTCGCAGGACTGGACGCGGACGCCCTGGTGCTGCCGGGCGCGACCCTGTCGCCCGACTGCGGGAATCTGTACGGCCTGGCCGGTCGCGCCTTCTGCGTCAGCGCGCCTCTCGCCTCGATCGGCGCCCTGGCGGAAAGCTATATCGCCACCTTCCAGACCCAGGGATGGATCCCGGCTGGCGGTGAGGACAACCGCGTGGTCTTCGTCCGTCGTCGCGACGCGGGCGGCTGCGACGGCCTGCAGATGCAGGCCTTCTACGACACCTCCCGCCCGGCCGGTCCGGACACGATCGGCTACATCGGCCTGGCGCCCATCCCCGGCGACGTGTGCGCCGCCCGCGCCCCGACGCCCCAGCCCGCCAACCCGGCCGGACCTCCCGCGCAGTAAGACATGACCACCCAACGTATCGACGCCCGTTTCGCGGCCCTGAAGGCCGAGGGACGGGCCGGCTTCGTCGCCTATGTGATGGCCGGCGACCCCTCGCGCGAACAGGCGCTGGACATCCTCCGCGGCCTGCCCGCGGCGGGCGCCGACATCATCGAGCTTGGCTTCCCCTTCTCCGACCCCATGGCCGAGGGACCGCCGATCCAGCGCGCAGCCCTGCGCGGACTGAAAGCCGGGCTGACGCTGAAAGGCACGCTGGAGCTGGCCCGCGCCTTCCGTGACGGCGACGACGCCACGCCACTGATCCTGATGGGCTATCTGAATCCCATCGAAAGCTACGGCCATGAGGCCTTCGCCCGGGATGCCGCAGCGGCAGGCGTTGACGGGGTGATCGTGGTGGACTGTCCGCCGGAGGAAGCCGGCCCGCTGACCGATGCCCTGGACGCCAGTTCGCTGTCCCTGATCCGGCTGGCGACGCCGACGTCCGACGATGCCCGGCTGAAGGTGATCGCCGAACGCACGTCAGGCTTCGTCTATTACGTCTCGGTCGCCGGGGTGACCGGCGTGAAGGAAGCCCAGGCCGGCTCGGTCGCGCCGGCTGTTGAGCGGGTTCGCAAGGCCTCGGGTCTGCCCGTCGCCGTCGGCTTCGGCATCAAGACACCGGAACGCGCGGCCGAAGTGGCCCGCGTGGCTGATGCAGTGGTCGCAGGCTCGGTGCTGGTCGACGAGGTCGCCGCCGCTCTGGACGCGAACGAACCTGCCGTGCCGCGCGTTCTGGCGAAGGTGCGCAGCCTCGCCGACGCGGTGAAGGGTGCGCGAGCTCCAGAAACCGTCTAAAGCGCCCCGATGGTCGACAAGAACAAACCTCAGCAGGAGAAGCGCGGCGGCTGGCTGTCCCGCTTCGCGCCCGGCGTCCGCAAGATCGTCAGCCGGCGGGACACGCCCGACAATCTCTGGGTCAAGGATCCGGACACCGGCGAGATGCTCTACCGGTCAGACCTCGAGGCCGCCCTGTGGGTCACGCCGTCGGGCCGGCACATGCGCATCGACGCGCCGACGCGCCTGCGCGCCACTTTCGATGACGGCGACTATGAGCCGATCGACACGCCGGACGTGCCCGAGGATCCGCTGAAATTCTCGGACGGCAAGCCCTACAAGGACCGCCTGAGCGCCGCCCGCAAGGCCGCCGGCCGCAAGGACACCATGGCGATCGGCTTCGGCCAGCTGGACGGGACCGAAGCGGTCGTGATCGTTCAGGACTTCACCTTCATGGGCGGCTCGCTCGGCATGGCCGCGGGCGAGGCCTTCATCGCCGCGGCACGCGCCGCGATAGCACGCAAGGTCCCCCTGGTCTGCTTCACCGCCGCCGGCGGAGCCCGGATGCAGGAAGGCGCGCTCAGCCTGATGCAGATGGCTCGCACCACTCTGGCCATCCAGGAACTGAAGGCCGCGCAACTGCCGTTCGTCGTGGTCCTGACCGACCCGACCACGGGCGGCGTCACCGCCAGCTACGCCATGCTGGGCGACGTCCATCTGGCCGAACCGGGCGCCCTGATCGGCTTCGCCGGCCCACGGGTCATCGAGGCGACCATTCGCGAGAAATTGCCGCCGGGCTTCCAGCGCGCCGAATACCTGCAGGAAAAGGGCATGGTCGACCGCGTGGTCGCCCGCTCCGACCTGCCGAAGGTGCTGGGCCAGATCCTGTCGATGCTGATGGGCGGAAAGCGCCGGGCGGCCTAGGACCGCGGTCATGGACCCGATCTCCGAGCGCCTGCGCGCCCGTCATCCGCAACGTATCGATCTGTCCCTGGACCGGATGAAAGCCTTGTGCGCGGCGCTGGGCGACCCGCAACTGCGTCTCCCGCCGGTCATCCATGTCGCCGGCACCAACGGCAAGGGATCGACCGTCGCCCTCATCCGCGCCATCGCTGAAGCGGCCGGCCTGAGGGTGCATGTCTATACCTCGCCCCATCTCGTGCGGTTCAACGAGCGCATCCGGTTGGCGGGCACGTTGATCTCCGACGCGCAGCTGGGCGGCATCCTCGACCGGATCGAGGCGGTCGCCGGTCCGGCCACGGTGTTCGAGAGCACCACGGCCGCAGCCTTCGTGGCGATGAGCGAGACGCCCGCCGATCTGGCCATCATCGAAGTGGGGCTGGGAGGCGTTCTGGATGCCACCAATGTGATCGAACGTCCCCTTCTCGGCGTCATCACGCCGGTGGACCTCGACCACGCCGAGTTCCTCGGCACCTCCCTGCGCGGCATTGCGAGCGAGAAGGCCGGCATACTGAAGCCGGGTGTCCGGGGCCTCGTCGCCCGGCAGTCCGAAGAGGCGATGGCCGCGATAGAGGTGGTCGCGCAGACCGTCCAGGCGCCCCTGACCGTGATGGGCGTCGATTTCGACGCCTGGACCGAGAGAGGCGGGCTCGCATTCCAGGATCAGGAGAGGTTCCTCGATCTTCCGGCGCCCGCGTTGGCCGGGCCGCATCAGATCGCCAACGCCGGTCTCGCCGTCGCTGTGGCGCTGGAACTGGACCTGCCGGAACAGGCGATCGCCGAAGGACTCCAGGCGGTCCGCTGGCCCGCGAGGCTGCAACGCCTGTCCGCCGGGCCCTACGGCGAGGCCGCGCGCGCGGCGCAGGCCGAGCTCTGGCTGGACGGGGGACACAACCCCCACGCCGGCCGGGCCCTGGCGGTCGCGCTGGCCGAGCGTCAGGCGCGAGCGCCGCAACCCACGGCGTTGATCGTCGGAATGCTGGCCAACAAGGACGCCGGCGGTTTCTTCGAGGCGCTGCGCGACAGTGACGCCTCGGTCTTCACCGTGCCGTTCGACGGCGCAGCGGCCGAGCCGGAAGCGCTTGCGGCCGTCGCCCGTGGACACGGGCTGGGCGCACAGGCATCCGCTGACGTCGGTCAGGCGCTGGAACACGCCCTGCGGCTGGGCGCGGGACGTGTCGTGATCTGCGGATCGCTGTACCTGGCGGGCGAAGTCCTCGGCGCCTCGCCGGAAACCTGGCCGGTCTGATCAGCCCGGACTGTCGGGCATCCGCACGCGCTGGGAGTCGCGCATGAAGTCGCGCGTGCCCTGATCCTGCATGCCCTGACGGGGCACATCGCGGCACACGCGGGTGCGGCGGTTCGAGCCCGTCTGGGTCTCGAAGCGGCAAACGCGGCGGGTTTCTGCGGCAGTGTTTGCAGCCGGGGCGGTCGGAGCCACGGCTTGCTGGGTCTGGGCGGCCTGAACGGGCGTCAGGCTCAGGGCGGCCAGGGCGGCCAACTGGACGATGAACATGGGTCTATCCGGGGAAGAAAAAGGAGACGAACGCTCAGCCCGCCGGGCCGGCAGGGGTCGGAGCCGCGCCGCCGTCCGGGAAGCGGATACGTTGCAGGTTCCGCATGAACTCGCGGGTCTGCTGGTCCTGAACGCCCTGGACCGGGCGGTCCCGACACACGCGCTGCTGAAGGTTGGAGCCGGTCGCGCGCTCGTAGCGGCAGACGCGACGGGTCTCGACGCCTTCGGAAACAGGCTGGACCGTGGCCGGAGCCTCGGTCCGCGCAATCACGGCGACAGCCTGGCCCGAACCGGACAACAGGGCGGCCGCGGCGAGGGCGGCAGTCAGCATGGCGGAACCTCCGGAGCTTCAAGCTCCGGAGGAGAACACTGATCGACCGTCCCTGCAAGTGTAACGTGAATTTACGCCGCGGCGGCGATCCCGGCCTCGGCCAGCCATTCGACGATCTTGCCCTTGGGCATGGCCCCGACCTTCATCGAGGCCATCTGTCCATCCTTGAAGAGCATGAGGGTCGGAATGCCCTTCACGCCCAGCTTCGACGGGATCATCGGACTGTCGTCGATATTGACCTTGGCGATGGTCACCTGACCCGAGAGTTCGTCCGAAATCTGCTCCAGAGCCGGGCCGATCTGCTTGCAGGGGCCGCACCACTCGGCCCAGAAATCCACCAGGACGGGGGTCGAGGATTTCAGGACGTCGGTCTCGAAGCTGTCGTCGGTGACCTTGACGGTGGCCATGGGGAAGTCTCCTGGCGGGCAGCCGGCCGGCCGCGCGCTGTTCTGGTCTCGGCCGGTCATCCTAGGTGATTCCGGCCCGTTGACGAACCATGTGGGCGCAGCGAACGCGCAAATCAACGCCCCTCAGCGGACGAGGGCCGCCGCCAGCATTTCGTCCGGGATCGGCATCAGGTTCGGCCCGTCGGTCCAGACCAGAGCGGCCTCGACCCCATGTCTCGGGTAGAGTTGCCTCAGGATCGAGACATAGACCGCCATCTGGACGATGTAGGCCGGGTCTGCGTCCTCGATCCGCAGCGGTGCGGGGCGATTGGTCTTGTAGTCGACGACCAGAACCCGGTCCGCCGACACGACCAGCCGGTCCATCCGGCCGGCGAAGGTCGCGCTACCGACGCGGCCGGTCAGCGCCACCTCGGCGCGGGAGCCGGGACCGAAGACCGGTGCGAACCGGGTGTCGGTCAGGATGCCGAGCGCGGCGTCGGTCATCTCCCGCTTCTGCTCGCCGGACAGGTCCCGCTCTCGGGACAGGAGTCGGGCCGCG
Source organism: Caulobacteraceae bacterium (assembly GCA_052441165.1). GTDB lineage: Bacteria > Pseudomonadota > Alphaproteobacteria > Caulobacterales > Caulobacteraceae > Brevundimonas. The sequence goes on from JBQVQW010000007.1 coordinate 41,408, forward strand.
AGATCGACCCGCAGATCGACCGCCACATCCGGCAGGCGCTCCAGCAACCGGTGGATCAGATCGCCGCGACGGAAGCGGCCCAGGCCTCCCCCGCCCGAGCGGGTCAGGGGCGACGGCGCCGGCGCGCCATCGATGCCGCCCATGCGCGAGGGGGACAGGGTGTGCTCGCCCGCCTCGGCCGACACGGCGCGTCCCAGCCAGTCCGGCGCGGCGACATCGGTGGCGCTGGCGGTCTCGATGCGTGGATAGGATTTCGGATCCTCGCCGAAGCGACGGGTGCGGCCAGGCGTCCCCTCGACCTCACGCCCACCCAGCAACTGGATCGCCTCGTCCAGTGGTCCCCACCAGGCGCGCAGGTTTTCCAGCTTGCGGTTCGAGGCATAGCGGCCCCCGACGATCAGTCTGTCCCGGGCGCGGGTCAGGCCGACGTAGAGGAGGCGCATCGACTCCTCCTCATTGCGCCGCTTGCGCGCCTCTCGCGCCTCCGCCGAAGCGTCGCAATCGCCTTTGGACGACCCGCACCAGAGGAAGCCGCCTTCTTCCGTCTCCAGCAGGGCGTCGCCCTTGGGCTCCTCGAAGATGGTGTCGGGCAGGATGACGATGGGCGCTTCCAGCCCCTTGGACGAGTGGGCCGTCATGACCCGCACCTCGCTGCGCGGCTCGTCCATCTCACGCTTCACCGTCTGGGTCAGGGAGGCCAGCGAATGGCAGAGCCGCTCCAGATCCATGACGCCGCGCATCTCGGCCGCCTGGGCCTGATCGAGGAAGGCGTCCAGCGCATCGGCGGCTTCCCCGCCCAGCCGGGTCAGAAAGCGCTGGCGCATCGTCAGGCCGTTCGCGTCCAGCCGGTTCAACAGGCCGGCATACAGGTCGAATGGCGTTCTCTGGCGAGCGGCGGCGCGGAAACCGGCGACGAGTTCGACCGCGGCGCGGGCCGCATCGTCGGTCTGCGCCCGATCCTTCAGCACCCGCCACAGGGATGCTGCTCCCCGCCCGTGCGCCAGATCGAACAGCGCCTGTTCGGACACATCACAAAGGGGGCTGCGCAGCACCCCGGCGAGCGTCAGATCATCCTCGGGAAACAGCGCCGCGCGGCCCAGCGCCAGCAGGTCCTGAAACACAGCATGCTCGGACAGCTTCAGGCGATCGGCGCCGGCCACCGGCACCCCGCCCTGCTTCAAAGCGCGCAGGATCTCCTCGAACATCGGGCCGCGCTTCTTGACGAGGATCAGGACGTCGCCCCAGTCGGCGGCGCGCCACTGGCCGGTCTCCTTGTCGTGGACGCCCTCGTTGCGCTCGACCATGCCGCGGACCTCGGCGACGATACGGTCGGCGACCTGACGGCGGGCGCCGCGGGTCGCGTCGGCGTCCATCGGCTCGTCCCAAGCCCGGCGCTCCTCGGACTTCTCCTCCTGAACGGCGTCCCAGACGTCGATGGTCCCGAGGCCGTCGGTGCGGGCGGCGACGTGTTCGATGCGGGTGTCGGCGCGGTCGTCCAGAAGGCCCCGGCCGGGGCTGAGCGCCTGGGCCCGCTCCTGATCGAGAAAGACACGGTCGACGAAGGCCAGCACCTCGGGCGTCGAGCGCCACGACTGCAGCAGCTGCACATCCTCGAACCGACGGCCGACGCCGGTGATCTGTTTCCGGTACCACTGGCTCTCGCGCAGCAGGCGCTCGGGCGCGGCGCCCTGGAAGGAGAAGATGGACTGCTTCTCGTCGCCAACGACGAACAGGGTCCGCTCGACCCCGCCCTCGCGCGCGCCGGCGCCGCGGAAGAACTCGTCGGTCAGGGCGCGGACGATCTCCCACTGCTCGGGCGAGGTGTCCTGCGCCTCATCGACGAGGATGTGGTCGACGCCGCCGTCCAGCTTGAAGAGGACCCAGGCCGCGCCGGTCTCCTGATTGGTCAGCAACTCCTTGGCCGCGCTGATCAGGTCGGAGAAATCCAGAGCGCCACGCGCCGCCTTGGCCGCTTCGTACTCGGCCGAATAGGCGCCCGCCAGGGTCAGGGCGTAGAGGGTGTCGCGGCCGACGCGGCAGGCGCGGGCCCTGGCCACGACCTCGATCAAGCGGGTCTGCTCGCGAACAAGCCACTCCAGTGTGACATCGTCGATAGCCTTGGTGCCCAGCCTGGCGCGGGGTCCGCCGTCGCCGCCGTCGGTGAAGAACAGCGCCTTGACCTCCTGCACCGGCGCTGCGCCCGCTCGTATCGCCTCGGCGACGGCCTGCATCTTCAGGCCCATGGGCCGGTCGGACTTCTCCGAGCCGCGCGACAGGCTCCCCGCAGCAGCGAACCAGCGGTCGAGGTTCAGGGCCGGTGGGCTGACGGCCTCGGCCTCAAGGGCGTCCGGGTCCTCCAGCCGCTCGACCCCGACCTGATCGGCGATCCTTTGCAACAGGGTGACGGGGCCGCCGGCGTGGGCGACCCAGGCGGCGATGGCGGCGCGCTTCTCCTCGAAGCGGACGAACATCTGCTCGAAGGCCTGAAAGTCCAGCTGGCCCGCCATGCTGGCGTAGGCGTCGGACAGGCCGGGATCGCCCGACAGGGAGCGCTCGGCCACCCGCTCGCGGGCCCGGACGCGGATGGCCTCGGCCTCGACGTCGTCGACGACGCGGAACAGGGGTGAGACGCCAGCCTCGATGGGGAAGCGGCGCAGCAGCTGTTCGCAGAAGGCGTGGATGGTCTGGATCTTCAGCCCGCCCGGCGTCTCCAGCGCGCGGGCGAAGAGGGTGCGGGCGTGGGACAGCTGCCCCCGGTCGTAGGAGCCGGGGTCGCGCTGCTCCAGCTTGCCGAGTTCGACGCGCAGTTCGGCGTCGGGCGCGACAGCCCATTTCCCCAGCCGCTCGTACAGGCGGCGCTGCATTTCGGCGGCGGCGGCCTTGGTGAAGGTCAGGCACAGCACGGCGTCCGGGCGCGAACCGCCCAGCAGCAGGCGGGCGACGCGGGACACCAGCGTCGTGGTCTTGCCTGACCCTGCGTTGGCCATGACGAAGGCGTTGACGCCGGGATCGGCGGCGAGGCTCTGGGGGTCGAGCACGGCCATCAGCCCTCCTCCCCGTCGCCGGCGGTGGACCATTCGGCCACCCGCGCCAGATGATCGTAGTCAGACGGCGGCTGTTTCACGAAAGCCGGGGCGGTGCGGGAGCCATAGCCGCGCTTTGGATCAGAGTAATCGCGGACCCGCTCGATCAGACCGGCCACGGCCTCATCCGCCGTCTGCGCCGCGCCCTCGTCACCGCCGCGATCCTCGATCCGGGCGGGCGGGCTTCGTCCCGTGACAGAGACGTAAAGCAGTTCAGAGGGTTCGCCCTGCCCTTCCGGGCCGAACGCGCCGGCCTTGGCCATGGCGGCGGTCAGGGGCAACTGGGACGAGAAGCCGGTTTTCACCTGCTTGGCGCTGGGCGCCGAGCCGGTCTTGAAGTCGATAACCGAGACCTTGCCGTCGCGCACCTCGACCCGGTCGGCGTCTGCTGTCAGGGTGAAGGCTGTCCCGTCGATGGGAATGACCCATTCCGCATGTTGCTCCAGCAGGACCCGAGGATTGCCTGCCCGCCGGCCGGCTTCCCATTCGGTGACCCAGACGCCGGCGTTACGACCCAGCACCGCCTCGCGCGCCAGGGCGGATTCGGGCATGCCGGCGGCGAGCAATTCGTCGAGGTAGAGCTTTGAGAACCGCGCCGGGCCATCCGCGCCGCCCCTGTTGTCCCACTCCTGGGCAAAGGCCTCCAGAGCCTTGTGAATCGCCGTTCCCCGGATGCGGGCGTCGACGCGTTCGTCCGGCCGCTCCAGCTGGAACAGCTTGAGGATGAAGCGGGCGTAGGTGGCGTAGGGGTCGCGGACCCACTCCTCGATCCGGGTGACGGACATCCGGGTCGGGCGAGCTTCTACGGGCGGCCTGGGCGAAGGCCGGGTCGCGGGCTTCAGGCTGGCGGGCGGCGCAGCGGCAGGCCGGTCCAGCGCGCGGGCCCAGGCCTCGACCTGCGCCAAGCCCGGCAGCGACAGGCCCGCGCCCTTCACCAGCGTCTCCAGCCGCCACAGCCACCGGGAGCGCACCGAGGGCTGACCGCCGCGACGCTCGGCATGGAGCAGGATGACCTCGGGCGCGCAGGCAGCCTGGGCGAAGTCGTGGGCGGACAGGCCGACCCGGCGCTCGGGCGACGGCAGGCCGAGGGTCGTGCGCATGGGGCGTGACAGGAAGGGATCGGAGCCGCCGCCGCGCGGCCAGACGCCCTCCTCCAGACCGGCAAGGATGACCCGGTCGGCCCGCACCAGTCGCGCCTCGATGGCGCCGAGGATGCGCAGGCGCGGATGGGCCGCGCCGCCGGTGCGGACGATCTCCTGATCCATCAGCCGCTGGAGCAGGTCCGCGAAGGCCCGGCCGGTCATGGGGTCGGACGCCGCGCCGTCCTCGATCAGCCCGGCCAGCAGCCGGGCCGCCGCCTCGCCCTCGGCGCCGCGCCACGCCTGATCCGGACCGCCCGCAAGCGCCTCGACGGCGGCGGCGAGATGCGTGGCTTGCTCGTCCACGCCGCGCGGCTCGGCAGAGCCAGCAAGTACGGGCAGAAGCACCCGCTCGAGATGGTCAAGCAGGGTACGGGCCGCTGAGATGCGGCTCTGTACCTGGTCGGTGGCTGGCTGGCCGCGCCGACCCTGCGTCGCCCGCTCCAGCCGACGGCGTACGGCGGCGAAGTCGGCGGGGTGAGGGCCACGAAGGCCATGCCGCTCAAGTCCGTCCCGGTCACGTGACAGGTCGGCGGGATCCAGCCCGAGGTTGACCAGCGGGTGTTTGAGCAGGGCCAGCAGGCCGACCGCGCCGAAGCCTTCGCCGGCCAACTCGACGATCTGGCCCAGCAGGACACCCGTCGGCGTGCCCGACAGGGGCGTGCCGGCCGAGGAGTCGGCCTCCAGCCCCCAGCGGCCGAGGCGCGCCTGGACCCGGCGGGCGATCTGCGCGTCGGGGGTGACGAGGGCGCAGGTACGGCCGGGCATGTCGACCGCCTCGCGCATCAGCACGGCAGCGAGGGCGGCGACGGCCTCCTCGGTGCGGCCGGTCAGGACCGAGAGGCCTGACAGGCCCTCCCCGATCGGATCGGCGCCGCCGGCCTGCATGGCGTCGATGGCCTCGCGCCAGTCGGCCGTGGAGCGCGGCGGCTTCAGGGCCTCGGCGATGAGGCGACGGCGGGCGCGGCCGGCTGAGGCCTGGGCTTCGGTCTCGGGCGCGGGCCAGCGGCGGACGGCGGAGCGGTCGACATCGTGGCGGAGCAGCAGGGCCTTGAGCGCGCCTTGCGGATGTTGGTCGCCGACATCGTCCCACGCACGGGACTCGAGATCCAGATCGAGGCCGGGCAGGACGACGCAGCCTTGCGGGGCCTTCGAGACCGCACCGATGACCTCGGCGGCCGAGGGAACGGTGCCGGTCGAGCCGGCGGCGATGACCGGACCCTGCGGCGGGCGCTCGGTCCAGCTGGCGGCCAGCCGTTTGAGCAGCCGGACCTTGCGGTCCTGCGGATCGATAAGCCCCAGCTCCCGCAGTCGGGCGGGCCAGGCCTCGACGGCGATGGAGAGGAAGGCGGCGGAGTCCTGCCAATGGGCGGCGAGATCGGCCTCGACCAGCGACCTGACACGTCCCGGCTCCGTGACTTCCTCGATCTGGCAGGAGTCCATGAAGCCGGCGAGGGCCTCGGCCATCTCCAGCGCCCGCAGGGACGGCAGGGTCCCCTTGTGGTGACGCACGATCATCCGAGCCAGTTCGAACCGGCGCTGCAGGGCCGAGATGGCGGGTGGCAGGTCGGCCTCGATGTCGCCGGGAGCGAAGGGCGGCTCGTCCTCCTCCAGATCGCCCAGCGGTCGGACCTGGGGCAGCAGCAGGGTCCGTCCCTCGGCCCGGAGGGACAGGGCCTCGGTGAAGGCCCGCGCGGCGCGGCGGTTGGGCAGCAGGACCACGGCGTCGGCAAGGGCCTCGGGCGGCAGGCCCTGCATCCAGTCCAGCACGCCGCTGGCCAGATCCTCCAGGAACGGGCGGTGCGCCTCGATGGCGTACCAGCGCGGCGCCTCGCCGATAAAGGGATCGAAGCGGGAGGTCATGCCTGCCGGGTCAGTTTCGCCTCGGCCTCGTCCCGCGCCTGCGGATCGCCGACGTGCATCCAGTCGCCGTCCAGCACGCAGCCGAACAGGCGGCCTTCGGCGGCCGAGCGTCGCCAGAACTGGCTGAGCGAGAAGGGTCCGTCAGGTCCTTCCGCGACATAGCCGGGCCGGCAGATGTGGACGCCCATATAGGCGTAGGGCGAGGACGGGGCGTCGCCGCGGAAGGTCAGGCGGCCGTCGTCGGCGAGAAAGAAGTCGCCGTCGCCCTCGAAGCCGACTGAACCTTGGCGCCTGGCCAGGAGCAGGACGGCATCCATCCGCGCCAGGTCCCAGAGACGGGACAGGTCGGCGAGGGCGTCGCCCCGGTCGGTCCAGACGCTGTCGATATTGGCGACGAAGACGGGGTCGGGCCCCAGCAGGGGCGCGGCCTTCCTCAGCCCGCCACCGGTTTCGAGCAGCTCGGCGCGTTCGTCGGAGATTACGATCTCGGGGCCTCGGCCGCGGGCCGCGAGGTGGGCCTCGAGGCGGTCGGCGAACCAGTGGACGTTGACGACGGCCTTCTCGACCCCGGCGTCGGCCAGGCGGTCCAGCACATGGTCGATCAGGGCGCGACCACCGACCTCGACGAGCGCCTTGGGGCGGTCGTCGGTCAGGGGGCGCATGCGGGTGCCGAGGCCGGCGGCGAGCACCATGGCGGTCCTGGGTGTTGAATTCATTTGCGTCTCGCCTCAGGGACATACCGGTCAAACCAGGCGGCGACCATCTCCAGACCCGGCTTGGCCAGATTGGCGTTCAGGTGGTCCCACATGCGGGGCATGAAGGCGGCGTAGCGGCGCTTGCCATCCCGGACGATCAGCCGGGCGAAAATGCCGAGGATCCGGGCCTCGTTCAGAGCCGCCAGTCCGGCGTAATCGCGCATGAACTCCGCGCGATCGACCTGTGGATAAATGTGGAAATAGTGGTCCAGAGCCTTCGCCTCGAGTTCGGGCGGAACATCGCGACGCGCATCCTGAAGAAGGGAGTGGAGATCCCAGGACGGATGGGCGCGGACGGCGTCCTGAAAATCGATCATCCCGACCATGGCGGCGCCCGATCGGCCGGAGAGGCGGATGAGATTTTCGGCGTGGTAGTCGCGGTGGGCCATGACGGTGGCGCCGGCGGCGCCGCGGGCGACGACGGGCGCCCAGGCGGCGCGCCAGTCGGCAATGGCCTCGGCGTCGAAGGGCAGTTCGCGGTCGAGCTTCGGCAGCCATTCGACGAAGAGGTCGGCGCCGCCCTGAAGGGCGGTCTCGTCATAGACCTGAAGGGGCCAGTCGCCGGCGGGGCCGGCGAGGACTTCGGGGGCGCCGGCGGCGTGAAGCGTGGCGAGGGCCTCGACGGCGGCGAGGTAGAGGGGCTCTTCGGGCTCGCCGCGCTCGATGACACGGGCGAACAGGTCGTCGCCGAAGTCCTCGAGGACGGCCAGGCCGGCGGCGGCGTCGACGGCGATGATCTCCGGCGCGGCCAGGCCGAGCCGGCGCAGGTGGTCGGCGACGGCGGCGAAGGCCTCGATCCGACCGGCGGACAGTCGGGCGGTGGCGTTCCAGCCCGAGGTCAGCCGCTGCTCGGGCGTCCAGGACGGATCGGCGGGCGGGCTCTCGGCGGAGGCGGCCTGATCCATCAGCATCAGGGAGCGGCCGTCCGGCGTGGTCAGGCGCTCGTAGCGGCGCGTGGAGGCGTCGCCGGGCAGCGGGTCGCGCGCGGCGTCGGCCAGGCCGGCGGCCGCAAGAAAATCGAGACGGAGCTGTTCGCGATCAGACATGGAGTTCCTTGAGCCGCTCTTCCCATGCCCCTGCGGCAAAAAATGTCGCATCACGGCCGCCGCCGCGTTCGGAGATGACGACGGCGAGGCGGTCGGGGCCCAGCCAGTGGCCGGGATCGTCGCCAAGGCGCTCGGGCCATTCGATGACGGCGCAGCCCTCGTCCAGCGCCTCGTCCAGCCCGATCTCGGCCGCCTCTTCAGGGCGGGTCAGGCGGTAGAGGTCGAAATGGGCGAGGGGCGGATCGCTCTCGTAGAACTGGACCAGGGTGAAGGTCGGGGACGGCACGTCCTCGTCCGGCGTGGTCAGGGCGCGGACCAGGCCGCGCGCCAGCGTCGACTTGCCCATGCCCAGCGGGCCGTAAAGCAACAGGGCCTCGCCCGGCCGCAGCAGGGGGGCGATGGCGGCGCCCAGTCGGGCGGTCGCGCCGGCGTCGGGAAGGGCGACGGTCAGCTCAGGCAAAGTCGGCGTCCGGCTGGCTGGGCAGGACCCGCTCGGTGAAGGCCTTCAGGGCATAGGTCGCCTTGACCGCGTCGATATCCAGTCGCGAGGGCTGGATCGGCTTGCCGACCTTCAGGGCGAAAGGCTTCTTCCGCTTGTTCAGCAGTTCGTGGAACAGGGTGATGTCCCGAAGCTCCTGCGAGAAGCGGTCGAACCAGTGAAACAGGCGGGAGTAAGGCCCGGACACATGGATCGGCACGACCGGCGCGTCGTATTTGCGGGCCAGGGAGGCGGCGGTCGGCGCCCATTCCGGATCGGTGACCGAGCCGTCCTTGCCGATGCGGGCCAGACGGCCGGCCGGGAACATGACCACGCAGCGTCCGGCCTCGAAGGCCTCCTTCGCCGCCTGCAGGGTCAGGCGGGTCTTTTCGCGCGTGCGCTTGTCGTGGACCCACTCGACCGGGATGATCGCCTCGCCCAGCCGGGGCGAGACCCGCACGGCGTCGGCGTTGGCGAAGAAGATGGCGTCCGGGCGTCGCGCCTTGATGGCGTCGAAGACCGCGATGCCGTCGGCGATGCCCGTGGGGTGGTTGGCCACGACGATGCAGCGACCTGCCGTCGGGATGCGGTCGCCGTTGAGGACCGAGACCTTCAGGTCCAGCAGGTCGCTCATATAGTCGAGGGCCTCGGCGCCCGAGAGCGGCTGGACGGCGTCGGCCATGCGTACCGCCTGCCGGTAGTTCAGCGCCCTGTAGAGAAACGGGCGCACCAGCGGCCAGAACGGCGAGGCGGTCAGCCGCGGCGCACGCTCGGCGATCAGCACGTCGCAGATGTGCGGGGCGGCTCTGACAGGGGCGAGGGCGTCGGCGGTCATTCGACGCCGTTTGTCGCTGGTCGCGTCGGGGACGGCAAGCGCGATGAGCGCCGGATCGCACGGCTTTGTGAGTACAGGCGTCGCCGCTTTCGCCGCCGGAAAGGCGGTGCTACGCCAACGCCCGAAGACAAAGGAACCTGCCCATGCGTCACCGCTCCCTGCTTTCGTGCGCCGTCGCCGCCATCGCCCTGGCGGCCGCGGTCCCCGCGCTGGCCCAGACCCCCGCGGCTCCGGCGGCCGCCGAGGCTGCCGCGCGCGAGGCGTTCGACTACAATGACATGATCTCGGCCAACCGGCTGGGCGATCCGCAGGTCTCGCCGGACGGCCGCTGGGCCACCTATTCGCTGACCACCACCGACGTGGGCGCCAACCGTCGTTCGGGCGCCATCTATCTGGTCGATCTGCAGAATCCCGCGGAAGGCCGCCGGCTGGCCCTGAACGAGGGCGGCGCCAACAGCGCGCGCTGGGGCTCGGACGGCAAGATCTGGTTCCTGTCGGGCCGCTCCGGCTCCAGCCAGGTCTGGCGCGCCGAGGCGGACGGCACGGGCGCCACCCAGATCACCAATCTTCCTCTCGACGTGAACGCCTACCGCATCAGCCCGGACGCGTCGAAGGTGGTCGTATCGCTGGCGGTCTTCCCGGACTGCGCCGACCTTGCCTGCACCGTGGACCGCGCCAAGGCCGTCGCTGACGATCCGGCGACGGGCCAGGTCTACGACCGGATGTTCGTGCGTCACTGGGACACGTGGAACGACGGCACCCAGAACCACCTGTTCTCCGTCAACGTGGACGGGTCGGGCGCGCCGGTGCACCTGACGCGCGGCTTCGACGGCGACACTCCGTCCAAGCCGTTTGGCGACGAGAGCGAGTTCGTCTTCACCCCGGACAGCCAGGGCGTTGTCTTCTCGGCGCGCGAGGCCGGGAACAGCGAGCCGTGGAGCACGAATTTCGACCTGTATCAGGTCGCCATCTCCGCGCCGGGCCAGCTGACCAACCTGACCGACGCCAACGACGCCTGGGACACGGGTCCGGTCTTCTCGCCGGATGGAAGGACCCTTGCCTATCGCGCCATGGCCCGCCCGGGCTTCGAGGCCGACAAGTACGGGATCTTCCTGCGTGACGTGGCATCGGGCGAGACCCGCCAGATCGCCGCCGACTGGGACCGCTCGGCTGACACCCTGCAGTGGTCGCGTGACGGGCGCACGCTCTACACCACCGCCGGAGACGTGGGTCAGACCCGCATCTTCGGCATCGACGTCCGTCGCGGCACGGTGACCCCGCTGACGGGCGAGGGCCATGTCTCCGCCTTCCAGCAGACGCCGTCGGGCTTCGTGTTCGCGCAGGACACCCTGCGTCGTCCCAGCGAGCTGTTCGTGAAGACCTTCCGCGGCCGCGAGATGCCGCGCCAGATCACCAATGTGAACCCGCAGCTGGACACCATGGCCTTCGGTGAGGCCGAGCAGTTCAACTTCCCCGGCTGGAACGGCGAGACGGTCCACGGCTATGTCATCAAGCCGGCCAACTATGTCGAGGGCCGGAAATATCCGGTCGCCTTCCTGATCCACGGCGGGCCGCAGGGTTCGTTCGGCAACAGCTGGTCGTACCGCTGGAACCCGTCGACCTATGCCGGCGCGGGCTATGCGGTCGTGATGATCGATTTCCACGGCTCGACCGGCTACGGCCAGGCCTTCACCGACTCGATCAGCCAGCACTGGGGCGATCGCCCGCTGGAAGACCTGCAGAAGGGCTGGGCCGCGGCGCAGGAGCGCTACAGCTTCCTGGACGGCGACAACGCCTGCGCCCTGGGCGCCTCCTACGGCGGCTACATGATCAACTGGATCGCCGGGAATTGGCCGGGCGAGTTCAAATGCCTGGTCAACCACGACGGCGTCTTCGACATCCGCGGCATGGGCTACGGCACGGAGGAGCTGTGGTTCACCGAGTGGGAGTATGGCGGCACGCCGTACGAGAACCCGGAAGGTTACGAGCGCTTCAACCCGGTGCACCACGTGGCGAAGTGGGAGGACCCGATGCTCGTGGTCCAGGGCGATCTGGATTTCCGCATCCCCACCTCTCAGGCGCTGTCGACCTTCACCGCCCTGCAGCGCCGCGGGATCGAGAGCCGTCTGGTCTTCTTCCCGGACGAAAACCACTGGGTCCTGCGTCCGGCCAACAGCCTGCAATGGCACAACGAGGTGTTCGGCTGGCTGAACCGGCACCTCAACACGGCCCCGGCCTCGGGCCAGTAATCGGACCGGTCTGCGGACAAGAGAAAGGGCGCTCCCGGCGACGGGAGCGCCCTTTTTCGTTGGCGTCGACGGCCGCCCTAGCTGGCGCGGGCGAAGGTGGTGGCCGCGTCCTTGTAGCGGGCGAACTCGCGCGCGGTCATGCAGCGCGGGGTCGACCAGCCGGCGTCCGTGCGCTGGATCGAAAGAGCCTCGCGGGCCGTGATGAACTGCGGCGCGGCGCCATGCTCACGGGTGAAGGCGCGGCGCGTGGCGGCGTCGGTGGCGCAAACTAGCAGCGGCCTCTCCGACGCGCGGCTCTGGGTCTGGCCGGGCGTTGCGGCCAGGGCGGAGCCGGCGGTGAGGCCGGCGACGATCGCGAGGCCGGCGATAGCGGAAAATCGACGCATCGGATTCTGTCTCCAAACCTCCTGAAATGGTCAGGACCCGGACAGAAGAATGCGCCGATTGCGCGTAATGTAAATATTATACGACAGTTCAAAGTATGAAATTTTACAGCCGCGCCGGAACCGGCCCGACTGAGCCTTCGAGGCGGTTGCGCGTTGTGTGGACTTCGACGGAGTCCAGCTCTTGCCCAACCCCTTGAAAGACAATCCGAACTGGATCGCGCTGCGGGAGCGGGCGCTGGTTCCGGCGGGGCGGCGCGTCGGCGAATGGCGGGACTGGGTTGTGGCGAACGACCCCGTCTATGCGGCAGCTCGCCGACCCGGCCCGGCGGAAAAGATCGCCGCCAGCGTCACCCTGGCCCTGATCCTCGCCGTCGTCCTGTTCCTCGCCCTGTTCGACTGGAACATGCTGCGCGGGCCGATCGGGCGGTGGGCATCGGCGAAATACGACCGGCAGATCGAGCTGAACGGCGATCTGGATGTGAACCTGTTCAGCTGGACGCCCTCGGCGCAGGTCCGCGAGCTGCGGATCGGCGGGCCCGACTGGGCGAACGAGCGTGACACCCTGAAGGTGGACGACCTTCAGGCGTCGGTGCGGCTGCGTTCCCTGTTCGCCGGTCAGGTGGAGGTGCCGCGCGTGGCGATTACCCGGCCTGAGGTCGTACTGATCGCCGCCGAGGATGGCCGAAGAAGCTGGGACCTGGACCCCAACAGGCCCGATAGCGGCGAGGGCATGAAGCTGCCGCCGATCCAGCGGCTGATCATCCGCGACGGAACCCTTTCCCTGACCGAACAGCGGCGTGGCATCCAGCTGGACGCCACGATCACGGCGCGGGAAGGCACGGACGGCGACGCCGGCTTCACCCTGGACGGGCGCGGCTCCATGAACGGGACGCCCCTGACCCTGACGGTCAAGGGCGGGCCCTTCATCAACATCCGACGCGACAGGCCCTACGGTTTCCGGGCGACGCTGGCGGGCGTCGGCACGCGCCTGGTGGCCGACGGATCCATCACCCGTCCGTTCGACCTGGGCCGGTTCACCTCGACCCTGAGCCTGCAGGGTCAGGACCTGGCGGATATCTATCTGATCACGGGGATCACGGCGCCGAACACCCCGCCGTACCGGTTGTCGGGCACCCTGACGCGCGATGATGCGAAGTTCAGCTTCTCGGACTTCAGCGGTCGGGTCGGGTCTTCGGACCTGTCCGGCGAGGTCGTCGTCGATCGGCCCGGAGAACGACTGCGGGTCGATGCCGATCTGCGTTCAGATCTGCTGGACATCGACGATCTGGCCTCGGTGCTGGGGGCGAGACCCCAGGTCACGCCCGCGGGCAACACGGTGGTCACGTCCGGGCTGCCGGGCAAACTGCTTCCCGATGCGCCGCTGAATGTGGAGCGCCTGCGCGCGATGGACGGTACGCTGCGGTATCGGGCGGCGCGGGTGAAGCGGAACGAGCTGGATATCCGTCAGGTCGATCTGGGCGCCGATCTGAAGGACGGCATCCTCAACCTCGACCCGGTGGCGTTCGACTTCAACCGTGGCGAACTGCGCGGCACGGCGAAGATCAATGCGACGCGCGACACGCCCTACAGCGCCGTCGATTTCCGCCTGCGCGGCTATCCGCTGGAATCCATCATACCGGCGCGCGGCGGGGCGCCGACGGTGACGGGATCGGCTCTCGGCCGGGCGCAGCTGGAGGGACCGGGCGCCTCGATCCACGACTTCGCCGACAATTCCAGAGGCACGATGAGCCTGGTCGTGCCGCAGGGCCGGATGCGCGCGGCGTTTGCGGAACTGCTGGGCATTAACGCCACGGCGGGACTGGGGCGTCTGCTGGGCGGAGACCAGTCGACGGCGGAGATCCGATGCGCGGTCGCCAGCTTCTCGGTGACCGAAGGCGTGGCCACCGCGCGCACCTTCGTCATCGACACGACGCCGGTGCTGGCGCGCGGCGCCGGGACGATCGATCTGGGCGCCGAGACGATGAACCTGCGGATCGACGGCGAGACCAAGGAGGCCCGGCTGGTGCGCCTGTGGTCGCCGATCGTCGTACAGGGGCCGCTGACCGCCCCGCGTGTCGGCGTCGACACCGGATCGGTCGTCGGTCAGGCCGGTCTCGGCGCGGCGATCGGCGCCCTGCTGAACCCGCTGGCGGCCCTGTTGCCCTTCGTCGATCCGGGGCTGGCCGAGGACGCCAACTGCGGCGCGCTGATTTCCTCTGCGCGATAGGTCCCCGCACGGTGGTCCGCAGGGCCGGATCATGCGTATCTGGGGCATGACCCGAAGAGGCCTGCTCGTTCCCGTCCTCGGCGCCCTGGCCGCCGCCTGCTCTCCCCTCGGCCTTTTGAACGGCCTGGGACCGCGCGACGGCGGCGCGCGTCGTGTCGCCCGTGGACTGCCCTACGGGCCGGACGATCGGCAGACGATGGACGTGTTTGCGCCGACCGCTCCGACCGAAGGCCCGCGCCCGGTCGTGGTCTTCTTCTATGGCGGCGGCTGGGACTCGGGATCGCGCGAGGTCTATGGCTGGGCCGCCCAGGCCCTGGCCGCCAGGGGTTTCGTTGTCTTCGTGCCGGACTACCGGATCGTGCCCGAGGTTCACTTCCCGGCCTTCATCCAGGACGCCGCCGCCGCGACCGCCGAGGTCGGCAGGCTGGCGGGCCGATATGGCGGCGATCCGGCGAGACTGGGCGTCATCGGCCACTCCGCCGGCGCGCATCTGGCGATGATGATCGCGCTGGACCGCCGCTATATGGCGGCCGTGGATGCGCCCGATCTGATCAGGGCGGCGGCGGGGCTGGCGGGGCCCTACGACTTCCTGCCGTTCGATGTGCCGGCCTCGATCAACGCCTTCGGCCGCGTCGCCGACCCGACCCTGACGCAGCCGGTCAGCTTCGTGCGCGCCGACGCACCGCCCCTGTGGCTGGGCCACGGCACCGACGACGACGTCGTCCATGCCGAGGATACCACCATCCTGTCCGACCGGATGCAGGCGGCCGGCGGGCGCTGCGAGGCGAAGCTCTATCCTGGCCTGAACCATGCCGACCTGATCGCGACCTTCTCGCCCCTGTTCCGCAGGAAGGCGCCGGTGCTGGCCGACGTCAGCGCCTTCCTGCACCGCGAACTGGGCTGACGTCAGGAGACGTCACTGGACCGCCCCCGAGGCGGGTCCAGTTTGGGCGGCGGAGGGATCGCTCATGAAAATCGCCGTTGCGCCGGTCGCCCTGCTGCTCCTGTCAGGCTCCGCCGAGGCAGGCGCCCGTGACCCGACCTTCGAGGCCCTGGGCCGGGCCTGCATCCCGATCCGGCTGGATCAGGGCTGTGCGGTGGATTCGGTCGGCTTCTTCAACGACGTGCCCGGGGGTGGTCGGCTGTACTGGCAGATCCAGCAGGGCGCCAGCGGCGATGACGGCGTCGGCGGCGGCATCGTCCTGCTGAGGGAGAACGGCGGCCGTCTGCAGCCGATCCTGCATCATTTCGAGGCCTGGCGTTACGAACAGCCCCAATGGCGGCTGGACGAGGACGGCGTTCCGCTGCTGATCCTGCGCGGCACGAGCGGCGGAACCTCGGCCAGTCCGATGGCGCATGTCTACCGATGGGACGACACCCGCTGGCGGCCGGTCGATCTGGACCAGTGGACGGATCAGGTCCCCGGCATGGCGGACGGCCTGACGATCCAGAGCGGCGTGGACATCGATTTCGAGCGGATGCGGGCCGTCACCCCGCTGTGGCGGGAGCGGGACGGGCACTGCTGCCCGCGCGGCGGCTGGGCGCGGCTGCGGTTCGAGATCCGCGATGACGTCCTGCATCTGACCGAGGTCCGACACACGCCGTAACGCGTGTTCAGCTTGACCGTCTCGCCAACGTCACGGGCTTCCGTTAAGGGAGGCCATGACAAATACGATGACAGCACAGGCGGCGCTGGACCGCCTCGAAACCCTCTACACCCAATCCGTCGCCAATCTGCGCGACGCCGTGAAGACCTTCCTCGCCACCGGCGAGCGTCCCGACGCCGAGGCGCGGGCCAAGGGTCTCTTCTCCTATCCTGAACTCCGGGTCAGCTGGTTCGGCGATCGCCCTGCCGGTCTCGCCACCCGCGCCTATGCCCGTTTGTCGCGGCAGGGCGTCTATTCGACGACCGTCACCCGCCCGGACCTGTTCCGTCCCTATCTGATCGAACAGCTGGGTCTGCTCGAGGATGACTACGGCGCAACCTTCGACGTCGGTCCGTCGGAGCAGGAAATTCCCTTCCCCTATGTGCTGGACGGCTCGGATGTGGTGCTGGACGCCACGATGACGGCAGCTATCGCGCGCTACTTCCCGACCACGGACCTTGCCCATATCGGCGACGAGATCTCCGACGGCCTGTGGGACGCGGACGAGGACTTCCCGCTGTCGCAGTTCG
Organism: Caulobacteraceae bacterium; assembly: GCA_052441165.1. GTDB lineage: Bacteria > Pseudomonadota > Alphaproteobacteria > Caulobacterales > Caulobacteraceae > Brevundimonas. The sequence goes on from JBQVQW010000007.1 coordinate 57,645, forward strand.
ACGGCCTGCGCACCGACTTCTCGCTGGCCCGCCTGCGCCACTACACGGGCACGCCGGTCGAGGACGTGCAGAGCTACATCCTCTTCACCAACTACAACCGCTACGTCGACGAGTTCGTCCGCTGGGCCGTGGCCCAGTTGCAGGACCCGAACAGCATCTACGAGACCTTCTCCACCTCGGGCGGGGTCGTGGTCACGCGTGACACGCCCAACCCGGACGCGGTCATCGCCGACGCGTCGTGGAAGAAGCACCAGATGCCGGCCTATCACCTGACGGCGCCAGGCCATGCCGGGATCACCCTGGTGAACATCGGCGTCGGTCCGTCGAACGCCAAGACGATCTGCGACCACCTGGCGGTCACCCGCCCTCATGCGTGGATGATGATCGGCCACTGCGGCGGCCTGCGTCCCTCGCAGACCATCGGCGACTATGTGCTGGCCCACGCCTATCTGCGCGACGACCACGTGCTGGACGCGGTGCTGCCGCCGGACATCCCGATCCCGTCGATCGCCGAGGTCCAGCGCGCCCTGTACGACGCCGCCAAGATCGTCTCGGGCGCTCCCGGCGAGGAAGTAAAGAAGCGCCTGCGCACCGGCACCGTCGTCACCACCGACGACCGGAACTGGGAGCTGCGCTATTCCAAGTCGGCCCTGCGGTTCAACCAGAGCCGCGCCGTCGCCATCGACATGGAAAGCGCCACCATCGCGGCTCAGGGCTATCGATTCCGGGTCCCCTACGGGACCCTGCTGTGCGTGTCGGACAAGCCGCTGCACGGCGAGATCAAGCTGCCGGGTCAGGCCAATCGCTTCTACGAGGGCTCGATCTCGGAGCACCTGCAGATCGGCATCCAGGCCATCGACCTGCTGCGCGCCGAGGGCAACCGCCTGCACAGCCGCAAGCTCCGCGCCTTCGACGAGCCGCCGTTCCGGTGATCTACTTCTTCAGGCGGCGGGCGTTCGCGACCGCCGCCGCGTGGATCGGGGCGAGGGCGTCGGCCTGAAGCTTCAGCATCGCGGCGCCCATCGCCCAGCTGTCCGTCATCGCCCGGGTCATGGCTGCGGACGCCCAGGCGCCCTGCGCCATGGCGGCTTCGGCGGGCGTACGGGCGTTGACCACGGCGTCCAGGGCGCCGCGGGCCGCAGCGGTTTCACGCGCGGCGATGGCGCCGCCCTGGGCCGCAAGGCTCATCGCCCCGTTCAGCCCGACAGTCGCCGACTCGGTCAGGGCCTCGACCTTTTCAGAGCCCATCAGGGTCAGTTCGCGCAAATCGGCCTTCGAGGGATCGCGCAACGCCTCCGAAACGATCTCGAGCCGTCGGGCGATGACGTCGCCCGAGGCCTGCAGCAGTTCCTGGCCGGCGCGGGCGGCGCGGGCGGCTTCGTCGATCGGGCTCATCCCGGAGTGGTGCGCCTCGCCGCCGGTTACGGCAAGACCTCATCGGTGAAGGCCTGCACATCCTTCAACAGCGCCGGAACGGCGGCGTCGATGATCTGCTGACCCTTCTCCGGCGAGGCCTGGGCCGGGTCCGACCCGATGCGGCCGTCCGGGAAGCGGGCGCGATAGTCCAGCGCATCACGGATCGGACCATTCGGCGCGATCTGCGGGCTGTAGTCGGCGACCTTGATGCGGTCCGGGTAAGCCGCCTGGGTCACGGCGATCTCGGACGGGGTGGCGTGGGCTCCATGGCCGGTCGGGAACAGGCGGTTGCACAGCGGCGTCACGCCCGGAAGGTCCCACCAGTTGCGCAGCTTCAGCACGAAGGGAGACCGTTCCTCGGCATAGCTCCACTCGGCGTAGATCTCGGCGAAGGTCGCCTCGATGGTGGCGACGTTGCCGCCGTGGCCGTTGAGGAAATAGATGCGCTCGAAGCCATGACGGCTGAGCGAGTGCACCCAGTCGGTGATCGCGGCCATGAAGGTGGTCGGGCGCAGGGAGATGGTGCCGGCGAAGGCCAGGTGATGCTGGGCCATGCCGATGTTGAAGGTCGGGGCGACGATCAGGCTGTCGTCACCCTTCTCGGCCGCATGGGCGATGATCTCGGGGCAGAGCCAGTCGGTGCCGAGCAGGCCGGTCGGCCCGTGCTGCTCGTTCGAGCCAATCGGGACGACCACCGTCTTCGTGGCCTTCAGGCGCGCGTCGATCTCGGGCCAGGACGACAGGTGCATCAGCATGGGGCGGTCTCCTCCGGTTGGACGGGGTCTAACCCGTACACTCCCGATCGTCATCCTCGGGCTTGACCCGAGGACCGGGCGGCGCGGCGATCTGTGCCTCGACGATGCGGCGGGGTCGATGGGCCAGTGTCAAAGCAGAGTTCGACACAGCGTCCGGCCCTCGGGTCAAGCCCGAGGATGACGGCGTGCGTGGGTCAGGGTGCGAAAGCCCGGATGAAGCGGCGCGCGGTTTCGGCGGCGCGGGCGTCGGGATCGAAGGCGGGGTGCGGCACGCCCAGCACGCTGCGCAGGTGGCCGTGGCCCAGCACCATCCCGACGAACATCTCGGCGGCCAGCGCCGGTTCGGGTACGGACAGGGTTCCCAGGCGGTCCTGCTCGGCCAGCCAGTCGGTCAGGCGACGCAGCCCCTGGGCCGGGCCGGCGTCGTAGACCGCGCGGGCGAGGTCGGGCGCGGTCGGCGACATAAGGGCCACCCCGCGCATGGAGCCGTTGCCGTCCGGGCTGCAGATTTTCTGCAGCAGGCTGGTCCCCATGGCGGTCAGGACCGCCTGCGGATCGCCGCCCGAGCGGAGCGGGGCGCTGATGGCGTCCGAGCGGCGCTCTGCGAGCGCCCGGCCGATGTCCACCTTGGACGGGAAGCGGTTGTAGAGGGTCTGGCGTGAGACGCCGGCCTTGCGGGCGATGGCGTCCATCGAGGTCGAGACGCCCCTCTCGGCGAACAGCTCAAGAGCCGCGTCGAGAATGGCCTCGGTCTTGGTCTCGTCGATCTGGCCGGCAATGCGGGGCATCAGTGGGCGTCCACGGGCGGGGCGCCGGCCTGCGGCTTCACCGGTTTGGCCAGCAGGGTGACGAAGGCCGCCAGTGCGCAGCCGATCGCCAGCATCGCGAAGGCGTCGCCGAAGGCCAATGTGGTGGCCTGCCGCATCAGCATGCCGTTGATCGCCTGCATCGCCGCGCCCGCCGGATCTGCGGAACTGGCGAACCGCTCCTGCATCCCGGCCAGCATCGTCTGCATGGCGTTGCTGGTGATCGGGATGGACTGGGTGAGCTCGCTCATGTGCAGGGCGGTGTTCGAGGTCAGCGAGGTGTTCAGGGTCGCCAGACCCACGGCGCCGCCGACGTTGCGGAACAGGTTCACCAGCCCCGAGGCGTTCTTCACCATGTGCGGCGGCAGGGTCGACATGGTCACCTGTTGCGAGGCGATCATGGCCAGCATGACGCCGACGCCGCGCAGGGCCTGGACTCCGGCGAACTCCCAGAAGCCCCATTCCGTCGTGACCATATGGGCGTCCCACATGCCCCAGGCGCACAGCATGAAGCCGCCGAACATCAGCACCCGCGGATCGACTGCGCGCGCCAGTCGGCCGGCGAAGGGGCCGGTGGCGAACATTGCCAGACCCGAAACCACCATGGTGGTCCCGACCTCGGCCGCCGAATACTCGCGCACCCGTCCGAGGAAGAGCGGCAGCAGGAAGGTGCCCCCGAACAGGGCGAAGCCGACAGTGAAGGTCATCACCACGCCGACGAGGAAGTTGCGGTTCCTGAACGCGCGCAGCTCGACGATCGGGTTGTAGTAGGTGAGCACGCGCCAGACGAAGGCCGGGCCGGTGAGCAGGACGACCACGGTCAGCAGCAGGATGTGATCATCGGCGAACCAGTCGTTCTTCGCCCCCTCCTCCAGCACGAACTGCAGGCTCATCAGGAAGACGGCCATCAGGGCCAGGCCGGTCCAGTCGAAGCCCTTTGACAGCGACGGATCGCCCCTGTCGAAGTTGGCGTAGCGGCCGACGAGAAACAGCACCAGCAATCCCGGAGGCACGTTGATGAAGAACAGCCAGCGCCAGCTGAGCTGCTCGGTCAGGTGGCCGCCCAGCGTGGGGCCGACGGTCGGCGCCAGCGTGACGATCAGGCCCATGATGACGCTGGCGGTGATGCGCTGCTTCGGCGGGAAGGCGGTGAAGGCGACCGCAAAGACGGTCGGGATCATGGCCCCGCCGACGAAGCCCTGGATGGCCCGGAAGAAGATCATCTGCTCGACCGACTGCGACAGGCCGACGGCCACGCTCATCAACAGGAAGCCAGTGCAGGAGGCGAGGAAGACCTTCTGCGTCCCCCACAGACGCGACAGATATCCCGACAGGGGGATCATCACGACCTCGGGGATCAGGTAGGCGGTCTGGATCCAGCTGATCTCGTCGGCCGAGGCGCCGACGCCGGCCTGGATCTGCGGCAGGGAGCTGGCGACGATCTGGATGTCCAGGATCGCCATGAACTGGCCGATCACCATGCCGGCGAAGCCGAGCAGCAGGACGGTCCAGTTGACCTTGGGTTCGTCCGCGGGGGCGGCCGTTATGGGAGCGGCTGTCATGGGTTGAGCGCCCCGGCGCAGGCCGGCATCTGGTTCAGCGTTCCGGGGTTCATCACCAAGGGCACAAAGGGTTCACGAAGCGCACGAGCAACTCTGCTCTCGTGGTGTCCGTGGTGGCCCCTTGGTGTTCCTTGTGATGAACCCGCTTCGCGGATTCTCCGGCCTTTGGAAGCCGGGCGGGACAGAACATCCATGATGGAGGCCTAGTTCAGCGCCGCGTTCTGGACGGGGGCGCCGGCGGCCTCGGCGAAGCTCAGGCCGCCCTCGCTCTTGAGGTCGACCTTGACCTCGACCGACAGGCCGGGACGCAGGGCGGCGCCGGCGGTGCGATCGACGCGGATACGGACCGGCACCCGCTGGGTGATCTTGGTGAAGTTGCCGGTGGCGTTCTCGATCGGGATCAGGGCGAACTCCGAGCCGGTGGCCGGGGCGAAGCTATCGATGTGGCCGGTCAGGGGCTGGCCCGGGAAGGCGTCGGCGCTGATCTCGACCGTCTGGCCCAGACGCAGGCGATCCATCTGCGTCTCCTTGAAGTTGGCGACCACATAGGTGTCTCCCAGCGGCACGATCGACAGGATCTGGCCGCCCGGACGCACATACTGGCCGACGCGCACGCCGCGGGCGCCCACGACGCCGGCGACCGGCGCGCGGATCACGGTGCGCTCCAGGGCGATGCGGGCCTGATCGACGACGGCCCGGGCCTGCTGCACCGAGGCGACCGACTGGCTGCGGGTCGAGCCCAGCACGCCGGCGGCCCTCTGTTCGGCGACCAAGGCCGCCCGGGCCTCGGCGACGGACGCCTGGGCCGTGCGGACGCCGGCCTGTTCGGTCTCGATGCGCTGTTGCGACACCCAGCCCTGCTCGGCCAGACGGCCGTAACGGGCCACCTGCTGGCGGGCCAGATCGGCCTGCGCCTCGGCCTGCGTCACCGCGGCGGCGCGGCTGGCGATGACGGCCTGCTCCTGCTCGGCGCGGGCGTCGACGTTCTGAACCCCGGCCTGCAGGGCGGCGAGATTGGCCTCGGCCTGGGCGAGCGCGGCCTTCGCGTCGGAGTCGTCTAGACGGATCAGGACCTGCCCGGCCTCGACACGCTGGTTGTCGCGCACCAGCACCTCGACGACATAGCCGTCGATCTGGGGGCTGACCTCTGTGGTGTCGGCCTGGACGAAGGCGTTCTCGGTGGCCTCCCACCGCTGCTTGCCCTGCCACCAGACCACGCCGCCGACGACGAGGCCGATGGCTGCGATGCCGGCCACGATCAGGGGCAGACGCTTCTTGAGAACGGGGTTCAGGGCCATGGGGCGCACTCACTTCGGGCGTTCGGGGAGGAACCGGCCGCATAAATGGACACAAACGTCCAAAAATCAATCCCGCCGGACGATGGGGTGCAACACGTGTTGTTTCGGCGCATTAGCAGCGCATGACCGACCGCCTGCCCGCCACCCTCGACATCGCCATCATCGGGGCCGGCGCGGCAGGGATCGCCGCGGCGCGCGCCGTGGCCGGACAGCCGTTGACGGTCGCCGTGCTGGAGGCACGGGACCGGATCGGCGGACGCGCGCACACCGTCGGGTTCGACGGGGTCGGGCTGGATATGGGGGCCGGCTGGCTGCATTCGGCCGACGAGAACCTGCTGGCGGCGCGGGCCGCGGCCGAGGGCTTCACCGTGGATCGCACGCCGCCGCCGTGGGAGAGACAGGCCTTCGATCACGAGATGAGCCGGGCCGAGCAGGTCGAGTTCCGGACGGCCTTCGCCGCGTTCGAGGACCGGGTCGCCGAGGCGGCCGCGAACGGCGAGGAAGGGCCGGCGTCCAGCCTGTTCGAGGCGGGGAACCGCTGGAACCCGCGCATCGACGCCATCTCGGGCGCGCTGAACGGCGCCCGGTTCGATCAGGTGTCGATCCGCGACTATGACGCCTATCGCGACACCGGGATAAACTGGCGGGTGGCCGAGGGCTACGGCCGGTTCGTCACCCATCTGGGCGAGCGCCTGCCGATCCTCACCGCCTGCCCGGTGACGCGGATCGACCGCTCCGGGCCGGCGCTGAAGCTGCACACGCCGCGTGGCGTGGTAGAGGCCCGGGCGGTCATCGTCACCGTCCCGACCGACCTGATCGCCCGCGAGCATCTGCGGTTCGATCCGCCCCTGCCCTCGCTGGTGGAGGCGGCGGCGGGCCTGCCGCTGGGGCTGGCGTCCAAGCTGCACATGACGGTCGCCGGCCATCAGGACTTTTCCCCCGACAGCCAGCTGTGGGGACGAACCGATACGGCGGACACGGCCGGCTATCACCTGCGGCCGTTCGGCCGCCCGATGATCGAGGCCTGGTTCGGGGGCGACATCGCACGGCAGCTGGAGGCCGAGGGACAGTCCGCCTTCCACGCCTTCGCGACCGATGAGCTGGTCAATCTGCTGGGGTCGGACATGCGCAGGCGACTGGCGCCCGTCGTCGGCTCGATGTGGGGCGCCGATCCGTGGTCGTCGGGCGCCTATTCCCATGCCCTGCCCGGCCAGGCCGGCGATCGCGCGCGGCTGAAGGCGCCGGTCGAGAACCGCATCTTCATCGCCGGCGAGGCCACGGCGGAGGCCGTCTACGGCACGGTCCACGGCGCGTGGATGGAGGGCGAGCGCGCGGCGCGCGAGGCGCTCGCGGCGCTCGGTCTTGACGCTGGCCCGGCGCCCGGCGACGAGGAGGCATGAAGCCGCCGGCCAAGGCCCGAAAGTCACCCGCGCCCAAACGCCCCGCCGTGATGACCGGCGCGGCGATCCCGATGCTGCTCTGGCCGCCGGACGAGGACCGGGTCGAGATCATCTTCGAGCGGCTGTCGGCGGTCATGCCGGACCCGAAGACCGAGCTGAACTACACCAACCCCTTCACCTTCGTGGTCGCCGTCGCCCTGTCGGCCCAGGCCACCGACGTCGGCGTCAACAAGGCGACCGACCGGCTGTTCAGGGTCGCCGACACCCCGGCGAAGATGCTCGCGCTCGGCGAGGACGGGCTGATCCCGTACATCAGCTCCATCGGCCTGTACCGGAACAAGGCGAAGAATGTGATCGCGCTCAGCCGCATCGTGCTGGAGCAGCATGGCGGCGAGATCCCGCTGGATCGCGAGGGTCTGCAGGCCCTGCCCGGCGTTGGCCGCAAGACCGCCAGCGTGGTGCTGAACGAAATGGGGGTCGAGCCGGCGATCGCGGTGGACACCCATGTGTTCCGCGTCTCCCATCGGCTGGGTCTGGCCAACGCCGCCACGCCCGACAAGGTCGAGGCCCAGCTGCACCGGATCGTGCCGGAGGACTGGCTGCCCAAGGCCCACCACTGGCTGATCCTGCACGGTCGCTACACCTGCACGGCCCGGCGCCCCAAATGCTCGGCCTGCGTGATCAGCGACCTGTGCCCGAGCCGGGCCGGCTTGGCGGCGCTGGGCGAGGCGGCTTAGGGTGCGGTCAGAACGGTTGGAAAAATGATCCGATCTCCGCTGACGCTATCCTCAGTCTTTCTGGCCTCAACCCTTGCGGTCTCGGCTCTGGCGATTGCCGTGCTGACGACATTCGGCGACGACTCCGAAGTTCTCCGGTCGATATTCATGCGACCCCATCCGGATGAAATCCTTCCTCGACTGGTGATCGGCGCCCTCGTCCTGTGGGGCGTGTACCTGATTGTGCGGCAGAGTCCGGCACGGATGCTGACTCTCGTGGCCCTGGCTTGCGGTGCGACGGGTCTGATCGCCTGCATCGCCATGATCATCTACGGCGAGATAACTGCTTTCCAGAACGGCTCAGGCGGGTCGCTCAGGGTACACTGGATGCCGTCCTTCTATCTGTCCGCCCTGGTCCAGGCGATGATCGGCTTCTGTGCCAGCACCTTGTTGTTGGCAATCCGGTCCGTCAGGCGACCGCCATCCGCGCCCTGACCGCCTCCGCAAACCGCGCGCCGCCTTCCGGCGCGCAGCCCAGATAGAAGTCCGGTTCGATCAGCTCGGCCTCCATCAGCAGCCAGTTTCCGTCGGCGTCCGGGGCCATGTCGATGCGGGCGTAGAGCAGGTCCTCGTCGATGGCGGCGAGGGTCTTTTGAGCCAGGGCCAGCGCGGCGGCGGGCGGTTCGGCGAGGGCGACGTACCGGCCCCCGAACTGGACCTGGATGCGGAACTCGCCGCTGACCGGCCGCTTGTTGACCACGTGGCTGAGCGCGCCGCCGAAGAACAGCAGGCTGGTCTCGCCCTCGCTCTCGATGGTCGGCAGATAGGGCTGGATCATCGCCGGCCCCTCGGGCGCACCCTCCAGCCGGTCCCCGCGCAACAGCCGCAGGGTCTTCCACGCCCCGCCCGAGACCCGCGGCTTCACGATCAGGGTCTCCACACCGAAACGGTCGAAGGCGGCGTCGACATCGGCCTGGGTCACGCCCTCGACCCAGATGGTTGGGGGAATGGCGACGCCCCGGTCCGCCAACCGGCCGAGATAGCTCTTGTCCGAGTTCCAGCTGATGACCTCTGCCGGGTTGAGGATCCGCACGCCCGCCTCGGTCCAGCTCCGGCAGGCCTGCATCCACCGGGCGTGGTCGCGGTGATAGCCCCAGACGATCAGCGGCAGCACCAGCGGGTAGCCGGTCAGGTCCGAGGCATCCTCGACATGGTCCGTCCACGGTACGGGCGTCGCCTCGATGCCGGCGAGGGACAGGGCCGACCGCAGGCGCTCGAGAACCCCCGGCCACTGGCTGGAGTAGGAGGGGTCGGCGGGATCGGGCGTAAGGACGGCGATGCGGGTCATGACGCTCTCATATCGCGGGTCGGGCGAAACATATAAGGCCTTCCTTATGGAACTTCGCAGCCGCCTCGGCTAAGGGGCGCCCATGACCCAGACCGCTCCCACCTATGACGTGATCGCCGTCGGCAACGCCATCGTCGATGTCCTGGCCCCCTGCGAGCCTGCCTTCCTGGCCGCCCAGGGCCTCGTCGCCGGCTCGATGCAGCTGGTGGACGCCGAACACAGCGCCGCGCTCTACGCCGCCATGGCTCCGGGCGTGGAGGCCTCGGGCGGCTCGGCCGGCAACACCGTGGCGGGCGTCGGCAGCTTCGGCGGTCGCGCGGCCTATATCGGCAAGGTGGCCGACGACCAGCTGGGCGGCGTCTTCACCCACGACATCACCGCCGCGGGCGTCCACTTCGGCACACCGCCGCTGCAGAACGGCGCCGCGACCGGTCAGGGCACCGGCGTGTGCATGATCAACGTCACCGACGACGGCCAGCGCACCATGTGCACCTTCCTCGGCGCCGCGAACCAGCTGACGGTCGACGACATCGACGCCGACCTGATCGGCGCCTCGGCCATCGTCTATCTGGAGGGCTATCTGTTCGACCCGGCTCCGGCCCGCGCCGCCTTCGAGGCCGCCGCCGCTGCCGCCCACGCGGCCGGCCGCAAGGTCGCCATCACCCTGTCGGACAGCTTCGTCGTCCACCGCTGGCGCACCGAACTGCTGGAGTTCATCGCCGCCTCGGCCGACATCGTTCTGGCCAATGAGGCCGAGCTGGCCGCCCTGTTCGAGACCGAGGACTTCGACGCCGCGGCCGACCGTCTGGCCGCCATGGTCGACATCGCCGCCGTCACCCGCGGCGCCGACGGCTCGGTCGTCATCGCCGGCAAACAGCGCGTGAAGGTCTCGGCCTTCCCGGTCGACAAGGTGGTCGACACCACCGGCGCCGGCGACCAGTACGCCGCCGGCCTGCTGCTGGGCCTCGCCCGCGGCCTGTCGCTGGAAGACGCCGGCAAGCTGGGTTCGCTGGCCGCGTCCGAAGTCATCACCCACTGGGGCCCGCGTCCGATGACGACCCTGGAGACGCTGGCGAAGGACAGGGGCCTGACGCTGGCCTGAGCAGCAGGGCGCAGTGATTGGTGGTTAGTGGTGGGTGGTTGCTGCGGCAGCGCCGGATCTCGACGACAGCTCATTGGCGATGAGTCGGGCAATCACCCACTACCAATCACCCCCCCCCGCGCGCTCACGCCCTGCGAATCGTCACGTACAGCGCCCCGTCGCCGCCGTGATGGCGGGCCGCGGGGGCGAAGCCGGACACAACGGTGCGCAGCGCCGGCGCCTGCAGCCATTCGTGAACCGAGGCGCGGATGACGCCCGTGCCGCCGCGTCGTCCCTGCCCGGTGACCACCAGAACCGAGCGATAGCCGCGGGCCTGCGCGCCCATCAGGAAGGCGGTCAGGGCGTCCTGGGCCTGGAACCGACCGTAGCCGTGCAGATCGATCCTCGCCTCGATCGGATCGCGCTCGCGCGACAGCCGGCGTTTGCGGCGCGGCTCGAGCTCCTCGGGCACGCCGCGGGTCCGGGCGGGCTGCGGAGGCTGAGCGAAAAGAGGCGCGGAGGCGGGGGGGAGTTTCGGGACCTTCGGCTTCGCCGTCCCGGTGGAACGGGGCGCGACGGGAGGAGCAGGGTCGAGAATGCCCGTGGGCATCAGCTGCGCCTTTATGCGACGCTGAGGCGTGACCGAGCCGGCGACCCGCGCCCAGATCCGGCGGTCATCCGAACTGAGGTCGTCGCGACGGCTCATTCTTCGATCGGCTCGTCGCCGCCGGGAAACTGCGGACCCGGCTCATGCACGAGCAGATCGCCGGGCGCGCAGTTCAGCTCGCGGCACAGGGCGTCCAGGGTGGTGAAGCGGATCGCCCGCGCCTTGCCGGTCTTCAGGATCGAAAGATTGGCCAGGGTCACGCCTACGCGGTCGGCCAGCTCCGTCAGCGACATGCGCCGTTCCAGAAGGATTCGATCGAGCTGTACGCGAATGGCCATACGGGTGCTTTAGAGGAAGCCGGTCAGATCGTTAATTCGGATTCGCGACGCAGGCGCGCACCCTCGCGGAACACGCCCGCCAGCACGAAGACGATGAGGACGGCGAAGGTCGGCGTCACCAGATCGAACAGTCCGGGCGGCTCGAGCGCGCCGCGCACCAGATGGGACACCGCATTCTGTCCGATCCATGACCCGCCGGTGACGATGGCGAGGGTCCAGCCGATCTGCTTCAGCCGGGAGACGTTGCGGGGATGGAAGGGATCGCCGACGCCAAGCGTTTGGATCATCGCCCTCTGCTGTCGCAGCACCAGGGCGAAGCCGCCGAGGTAGGCGAAGATGGCGCCCAGGGCGAACAGGATGTAGGCGCGCGGCACAGGCACCGTGGTGCCCTCGTCGCCGGCGGTGACCGTCAGGCCCATGGGGCCCAGCGGAACGAATGTCGTGAAGATGAAGGCCAGAAGGACGGCGGCGGTGGCCAGCGTCAGGGCCCAGAAGATGGCGCCGAGGGCGGTATCCAGCAGGCTTGTCATCGATCCCGGCGTCACACCCGTCATATCCGGGGTCCGGGGCAGGCGTATCCCGAGCGAAGGCAACTTCGGGACGCGCATGGAACGGCCTTTCAGTGGCCGGAGATCAGGGCGCGATCGCCGCGCGGGGTCCGGCGAACCCACGCGCGGTCTTATTCTTCGCGATTGTCATGCAGATCGTCAAAGCTCCGTAAGCCGGACTGGATTACAGGCCTTGGATCAGCGTGGCGACCAGAGCAGTCGGCAGAGCGGCCAGCAGGAAGGTGTTCAGCACGCCGTGGCCGACCTTTTCGATGAAGTAGGAAGCGTTCATGGTGGACATTGTCGTTCTCCGTTGATCCTGAGGTGAGAGGTGTTTTTCACCCCTCATTCGTTATTCCGCTGGTCGATCTTGCCGGTTTCGGTTTCGATCGGAGAACGTCGCGGCGTCCGTTCTTGAGATAATAGATAGGACGTGCAGCCATCGAAGTCATGTTACATATCGTTTAACGATATTAAACTTGTGCAATGAAACGTAACCGCGGCGCGTGAGGCGAAAATGCTCAAACTGATCAAGGGGATGCGGATCGTCGCGGCGACCCACAATCCGGGCAAGGTGCCGGAGATCCGGGCGCTGCTGGGCGGACATTACGAGGTGGTTACCGCCGGGAGCCTGAACATCCCCGAGCCTGAAGAGACCGAGACCACGTTTGTCGGCAATGCCCTGCTGAAGGCGCGCCATTCCGCCGACCTGTCCGGAGAGGTCGCGCTGGCCGATGACTCGGGCCTGTCCGTCGCCGCGCTGGGCGGGGCGCCGGGCATCTATTCGGCCCGCTGGGCCGGGCCGGACAAGGATTTCGCCTTCGCCATGCGCAAGGTGGAGGAGCGGCTGGAGGAGATCGGCTCCGACGACCGACGCGCCTGGTTCACCTCGGCCCTCGCCGTCGCCTGGCCCAATGGCCCGGCCGTGGTGGTCGAGGGCCGCGTCGACGGCCTGCTGACCTTCCCGCCCCGCGGCGACAGGGGCTTCGGCTACGACCCCATCTTTATCCCGGAAGGCCACAGCCAGACCTTCGGCGAACTGGATCCGGCGGTGAAGGACTCGCTCAGCCACCGGGCGCGGGCGTTCGAGAAGCTGAAAGCGGCGCTGATGGATTAGGTCCGTCATCCCGGGGCTTTGCGCAGCGAACCCGGGATGACGACAAGGCAACGCCGGGTTAAACGCCGCCCATGCCCCCCCACCCCGGCAGCGACGTCGCCCTCTACGTCCACTGGCCCTACTGCGCCCGCATCTGCCCCTATTGCGACTTCAACGTCGTGCGGGACCGGGGAAAGACCGCCGAGCAGACGGCGCTGGCGGACGCCATCCTAGCCGATCTCGAGGCGCAGGCGGCGCTGACCGGCTCCCGGCGTCTGGCGTCGATTTTCTTCGGCGGCGGCACCCCGTCCCTGATGGCGCCAGAGGCCGTCGGCCGGGTGATCGAATGCGCCCGGACCCTGTTTCCGCCGCGCGGCGACATCGAGATCACGCTCGAGGCCAATCCGACGGATGCGGAGGCCGGTCGCTTCGCGGCCCTGTCCGACGCCGGGATCAACCGCCTGTCGATTGGGGTGCAGGCGCTGGACGACGCCTCGCTGCAGGCGCTGGGCCGCAACCACTCGGCCGACGAGGCCCGGCGCGCCGTCGCGGTTGCCGCCCGCGCCTTCCCGCGCCTCTCCATCGACCTGATATACGCCCGCCCGGACCAGAGCGTCGCCGAGTGGACCGACGAGCTGAAGCAGGCGCTCGACATGGGATTCGAGCACGTCTCGCCCTATCAGCTGACCATCGAACCCACGACCGCCTTCGGTCGCGCCTTCGCCCGCGGGACGCTGGTTCCGCCCGACGAGGATCTGGCCGCCGAACTTTACGAAGCGACCCAGAGCGTGCTCGAGACCGCCGGGTTCGAGGCCTATGAGGTCTCCAACCATGCCCGCGGCGTGGCCGCCCGCTCGGCGCACAATCTCCATGTCTGGCGCGGCGGGGACTATGTCGGCGTCGGCCCCGGCGCCCACGGCCGGCTGACGCTGGACGGGGCGCGGACAGCAACCGTCGCGCACCGCCGGATCGCCGATTATATCGCCAATGTCGGCGCCGGAGCGCCGTGGGTCGAACGCGAGACGCAGTCGCTCGACGAGGCCGCCGAGGAACGCATCCTGCTGGGCCTGCGCACGGTCGAGGGCGTGGCCGTGACCGACCTCGCCGCCCTGAATCTGAGCCCGGACGAGGGACGCCTTGCGGACCTCCTCGACGACGGCTTCCTGGAGCGAGCCGGCGATCGGATCGCCGCGACCGCAAGGGGCCGTCCGGTGCTGGACGCCATCCTGAAGGCCCTGCTGACCTGAGGCCTTGAGCGCGGGCCATCCCTCGGGCACGGTCCCGCCGATGTCAGAATCCGCGTCCCTTCCCGCCGTCGTTCCGCCCGCACGTCCGGTTGCGCCGGGCCTGTATCTGGTGGCGACGCCGATCGGGAATTTGCGCGACATCACCCTGAGGGCCCTGGACGTGCTGGCCGCCGCCGATCTGGTGCTGGCCGAGGACACCCGGGTGACCGCGAAACTGCTGTCGGCCTACGGGCTGAAGGCGAAGCTGGAGCGCTGCGACGACCACGCCTCGGCCCGCGCGGCGGAGATCGCCGTTGAACGACTGCGCGAGGGCGCGGTCGTGGCTCTGGTCTCCGACGCCGGGACCCCCATGGTGTCCGATCCCGGCTTCGTGGTCGCCCGCGCGGCCATCGCCGAGGGCCTGCCGGTGCATCCGATCCCCGGCGCCTCAAGCCTGCTGGCCGCCCTGTGTATCGCCGGGCTGCCGGCGGACCGCGTGACCTTCGCCGGCTTCCTGCCGCCGAAATCCGGCGCGCGCCGCACGGCGCTGGAGGAACTGCGAACGGCCCGCCAGACCCTGGTCTTCTTCGAGAGCGGCCCCCGTCTGGCCGACAGCCTGTCGGACATGGCCGAAGTGCTGGGGGCCCGTTCCGCCGCCGTCGCCCGCGAGCTGACCAAGCTGTACGAGGAGTGCGTCCGGGGACCCCTGCCCGACCTGGCCGTCGATCCGCGCTGTCAGTCGCCCAAGGGCGAGATCGTCATCGTCGTCGCGCCGGGCGAGGTCGAGGCGGCGTCGGAAGGCGATGTCGATGCAGCCCTCACCGAAGCCCTGACCCGCCTGCCGCCCGGCGAGGCTTCGGCGGAGGTGTCCAGGGCGCTGAACCTGCCCCGCAAGCCCCTCTACAAACGGGCGCTGGAGCTGCAGGGCCGGTGACGGCTCCGCGTCCCGCGACCCGGCTGAAGGCGCCGAAGGTCGCGAGGGCGAAACGCGGCTGGCGCGTGCGGCTCGGAGGCGCGTCGCACCGCGCGGGGCATCGCTCGGAATGGCTGGCGGCGGCGTGGCTGATGCTGCGGGGCTATCAGATCCTGGGCTTCCGCCTGAAGACCCGTGCGGGCGAGATCGACATCCTCGCGAGACGCGGAAGGACGCTGGCCGTGGTCGAGGTGAAGCGGCGCGCGAATCCGGAGGCCGCGACCCGCGCCCTGACCCCGGACCAGTACGACCGGCTGTTGTCGGCGGGCCGCGCAGTGTTGCGCCAAAGACCCAGCTTGGCCGGTCATGTGCTGAGAATCGATATGGTGGCGCTGGCTCCCGGCCATTTTCCGCGTCATCGTCGCGGGGTGGTTCCCTGGGGGTGGGCGAGGGATGACGCGTGAGGAAGCGGAAAGACTGCTGACCGAAGCCGGTCAGGCGGACGACGGCGACTTCCCTCTGCTTGAGGCGGCCATCGCCTGCGCGATCCACGACTATCCGTTCCGCGATCCCGGGCCGGTGCGCGTGCTGGCGGCCAATGCGGCCCAGCGCCTGTCGGAACGGATCGGCGAGGAAGGCCCGGATGACGCCCTGACCGAGACCATGGCGGCCGACATGCGGCTGAACGGCGATCTGCTCAGCTTCGACCATCCAGGCAATACGGACGTCATCGATGTGGCCGAGCGTCGGCGCGGTCTGTCTGTGGCGCTGGCGGTCTTCTACATCGACGCCGCGCGCCGGGCGGGGGTGAAGTGTCAGGGCGTCGACTTCCCCGGCCACTTCCTGTTGCGGGTGGAAACCCCAGAGGGACCGGTGGCGCTGGATCCGTTCAGCCAGGGCCGGCTTGTCCTGCCATCGGAGCTGACCCGTCGCGCCCTGCGCGCCGGCCTGACGCCCCACGTCGCCGACCGGCTGGATGTGCTGATGGCCCCGGTCAGCGATCGCGAGTGCCTCATCCGGCTGCAGAACGTGCTCTTCATCCGCGCGATCAAGGCGCTGGACTACGAAAGCGCCGAGCGCTCGGCCCTGCGCCGCGCCCTTCTTGACCCCGAAGACCACCGGCCGTGGCTGGACGTCGCCGCCGCCCGCGAGAAACAGGGGGCCCTGACCGGCGCGCTGGAAGCCCTCGCCCGCGCCCGGGGCGTCGACGATCCCACCGAGGCCCGCCGCCTGCTGTCGGTGGATCGGGTGCGGATGCAGCTGAACTAGGCACGGAGCCGGGAGTCGAGGTTCGGGATCGAGGGCCGGAGGATTCCTGAGCTAGGCTTTCGGCCGGCCAGCCCCTATCTCAAGACCCTCGACCCTCGACCCTCGACCCCGGACCTCCTCATGCGCGTCGCCATCCAGATGGACCCCATCGAAGGGGTCAACATCGAGTCGGACACCACCTGGCTGCAGGCGATGGAGGCCCAGAACCGGGGCTATCCGATCTGGGTCTATGACTTCCGCACCCTGGCGCTGGAGGACGGCCGCCTGTTCTGCCGCGCGCGCCCGGTGACCCTGAAGCAGGTCGTCGGCGATCACGTGACCTTCGGCGACGAGGTGAAGCTGGATCTGGGGCAGGACGTCGATGTCATCCTGATGCGCCAGGACCCGCCGTTCGACATGGCCTATGTGACCGCCACCTATCTGCTGGAGACGGTGCACCCGAAGACCCTGGTCGTGAACGATCCGGCCGAGGTCCGCTCGGCGCCCGAGAAGCTGCTGGTCACGAAATTCCCGACCCTGACCCCGCCGACCCTGATCAGCTCGGATCCGGTCGCGCTGAGCGACTTCCACCGCCGCCACGGCGAGGTGGTTCTGAAGCCCCTGCACGGCGCGGCGGGCTCCGGCGTGGTGCGACTGAAGGCAGACGACCCCAATCTCGACGCCTTGGTCGAGATCCACGCCATGGGCTCGCGAGACCCGCTGGTGATCCAGAAATTCCTGCCGGCCGTGTCGAAGGGCGACAAGCGCATCATCCTGATCGACGGCGAGCCGGTCGGGGCCATCAACCGGGTCCCGGCGAAGGATCAGGTGCGCTCGAACCTGCGCGTCGGCGGATCGGCCCGGCCGGTCGAGCTGACGGAGCGGGATCGCGAGATCTGCGCCGCCATCGGCCCGACGCTGCGCGAGCGCGGCCTGATCTTCGTCGGCATAGATGTGATCGGCGACTGGATGACCGAGATCAACGTCACCTCCCCCACCGGCGCCCAGCAGCTGCTGGGCTTCAACGGGATCAACGCGGCCGCCCTGATGTGGGACGTGATCGAGGGGAAGCGCGCCGCCTGAGCGGTAATTTGTAATTACAACTCATGAGTGTTTCGTTCACCTCCTGATCGGGAGGGATGCGGATGCACGCCAGCGTGGCCACGGTCGCCTTCGACGGCGTCGAATGCCGGCGCGTGGACGTTCAGGTCCAGCAGCTGTCGGCGGACAACGGCATCTTCACCATCGTCGGTCTGGCGGACAAGGCGGTGGCCGAGAGCCGCGACCGGGTTCGCGGGGCCTTCGCCGGCATCGGCCTGGCCCTGCCGTCGCAGCGGATCATCGCCAATCTCGCCCCGGCCGACCTGCCCAAGGAAGGCAGTCATTTCGACCTGCCGATCGCCCTGGCCCTGCTGGCCTCCATGGGCGTGATCCCGCCCGACACCCTGTCCGGGTGGGTGGCCATCGGGGAGCTGGGGCTGGACGGCCGCATCGCTCCGGTCGGCGGCGCCCTGCCCGCAGCCATGGCCGCCGAGGGCATGGGCCTTGGACTGATCTGTCCTGAGGCGAACGGGCCGGAAGCGGCCTGGGCCGGCGACGTGCCGGTGCTCGCGCCCCGCTCGCTGATCGGACTGGTGAACCATTTCAAGGGTGCGCAGGTGCTGGCGCGGCCCAGGCCCGGCGACCTTCGCTCCGGCGATCGCCCGCCCGACCTGCGTGAGGTCAAGGGGCAGGAGGGCGCCAAGCGGGCGCTGGAGATCGCCGCGGCCGGGGGCCACAACCTGTTGTTCGTCGGTCCGCCCGGCTCGGGCAAGTCGATGATGGCGGCGCGCCTGCCCGGCCTGCTGCCGCCCCTCACCTCGCGCGAGTTGCTGGAGACCTCGATGGTCTGGTCCATCGCCGGGCTGATCGAGCGCGGAGGTCTGACCCGCGACCGTCCTTTCCGCGCCCCGCACCATTCGGCCTCCATGGCGGCCCTGACCGGCGGCGGACACAAGGCGAAACCGGGGGAGGCCTCGCTGGCGCACAATGGCGTGCTCTTCCTCGACGAACTGCCCGAGTACGGCGGCATTATGTAGCAAACACACCAGATACGGTGATGTTCTGCCCGGTGCCGCTCTTACTCTGGAGTGGTTGTTATGACGACGATTTGCGAAACCATCACGAGTCCGGCGATGGTGGCCGGATGGAAACGAAGTTCACTTTACGAGCGGTGCTTTGGACCGCATTCCTTGGTACCTGGGGCTACTTTAGGGGCTCAAAGCTTAAGGCGGCGATCGCCTCAGTGGCGTGGCTTGTCGTTTCGATCGCCCTGCTATTTGCCTACCACTCTTTCAGCCGCACCCCGTCGTCTGGGGCCAGTGCTATGAAGGAGGTTGCGTTTGACTGGGCGGTTCTGACAGCCGCCGTCGCGATCTTATGGGTGCTGGGAGTGTTCCTGTGGAAGCTCTGGATGGCTCCAGTGCGAATGATCGGGGCGTCCGTCGATAAGATGGAAGAGAAGGTTCGTTTGCAGGAGTACTCAAACCTGCACGTCAAGACCACTTTAGAGCACGCTACAGAGCAATGGAGTGGTCGCTTCCACCAACAATCCAAAAGGATTGATAATCTAGGCGATCCACCACTCCAGATTCACAATGTGAGGGAGATCACACGGTCGCTTTGGGAAGTTACCCAATCCAGCCTTGCCATCGACTTTCTTTCAGAGTGGCTTGTGGCGCTCGACGCAGAACGGATGCGCCTTCCGAACTACGATTCTTGGCCCGAACGCCTGAACGAGAGTCCGGGAAGCGGACGAGAACACTGGGAGGCAGCTATTGGCAGACTCAATCAACTGATATTCGACGCTGAAAGCTATGTCCGCATGCACCTTGATGTCGATCTCACCGAGAGGCTTTCCAAAAAGAGCGTTCCGCTTCCTGACGCACCAGATGAAGACCGCCTGAAAGAGCCACAGATGCGGGCGACCTACCGTGAGGCGTATTATAGAGGACGTGACTACATGTCGGCGGTTTCGGCTGAAGTTCGCCGGCTACGCCAACTGCGAGATGAGGCTCTTGTCAGGCTGCGGACTTCGTTTTCCTAGTCCTCAAGGCGCAGCGTCGTGGCTCCAACAGCCACGAGGCATTGAACGAAAAAAGCGGCCGTGAATCCGCCTCTCGCGATCTTGTTGGCGATGTTCCGCTCGCTCTCCGGTATCCCCATGGCCGTCAGCTTCTCCGCCAGTTCGCGGTAGCTCACCCCCCGGCGCTTCAGTTCGGCCTTCAGCAGGTTCTTGACGCGCGGCGTCCAAACGTCGTCAGCCATGGCAATTCCTCAAAATCGGTCGGTTTGTCATCATATTCGATGTTTTCCCCATTGACAACGAGGTGCCATAACCGCATATCCGGTGACACATACACCGGATTTGATGATGTCTCAGCACTTTCTTCTGTCAGCCGCCGCCCGGACCCTCTCGCTGGTGAAGGTCATGCGTATGTCGGACGATCAGGCCCGCGAGACGTTCAAGGCGATCCGCTGGGCCTCGACCGAAGGCGAACCGGTTTGCCCCAAGTGCGGTTGCGTTGAGGTCTATGACCTGACCACCCGCCAGATCTTCAAATGCAAAGGCTGCCTGTCGCAGTTCAGCGTCACGAGCGGAACCATCTTTGCCAGCCGTAAGCTGCCAATCCGCGACATCCTGGCTGCAATCGCCATCTTCGTGAACGGTGCGAAGGGCTACAGCGCGCTCCAGCTGAGCCGCGATCTAGACGTCCAGTACAAGACGGCCTTCGTCATGGCCCACAAGCTCCGCGAGGCGATTGCCCTGTCGAGGGCAACCGACAAACTGACCGGCGAAGTCGAAGTCGACGGCGCGTATTTCGGCGGCTACGTGAAGCCGGCGAATGAGCGCGCCAACCGTCGCGACCGTCGCCTGTCGGAAAACCAATCCGGCAAGCGTCAGGTGGTTGTCGCCATCCGCGAACGCGACGGCGAAACCCGCGCTTTCGTCACCAAGCGCGAAGCTGACGGCGTGGCTCTGGTCGCGGCGAACGTCGAACACGGCGCTACCGTCCACGCTGACGAAGCCTCGCACTGGGATAACCTGCACGCCCGGTTCGCCACCAAGCGCATCAACCACAGCGAGGCGTACTCTCTGAACGGTGCCTGCACGAACATGGCAGAGTCGTTCTTCTCTCGCCTGCGTCGCGCCGAAACCGGCACGCACCACCATATCTCGGGTAAATACCTGTCGGCGTACGCGACCGAAATGGCGTGGCGCGAAGACGTGCGCCGTACGTCGAACGGCGGGCAGTTTGTGCAGGTTGTTGGTGCTGCGATGGCAGCGCCGGTCTCGCGCCAGTGGAAAGGCTACTGGCAGCGAGTCAGTGCATGATCGACTTAAACAGCATGAAGCAGGCTTCGACGTTCACGTTCGCATCATCGTAAAGATAGCGACACACATTATGGAGGTAGTCGAAATCATACGGTCGAGGGTTGTCCTCATATGCGGCGCAACAACGATAAGCGAGGTGGAACGCGAGGGCTTGGTTGAAGTAGGTCTCGTAAAACTTCACAAAGGGCAGGACATGCTCCGCATCGGCGTTGTGAACTCTTGTGAAGCCGGATTCTAGGTCCTCGCTGCTGGACTCCAAGTCGATCGAGACGACAATTTCACTGACAGACAAGGCGTGAAGAAGCGCGCCGGCCCGTTTGTAATGGTCGGGATTCTTTGAATCCAAGTACACCGCAAAGCGGCTGATTGATTGAGTGTACTCGTCGAACGCGTATTCAATCCGGTCGTCGGAGATATTGTGTTTGCAGGCCATCAAGCCCGCGATCTCGTTCGGCGCGGCGCTGAAATGGTCTTTGACGAACTTACAGAATTTCGTCTTGTCACTCAGATCGTCAAAGAGTTGGGCCACCCAGAGAATCCTCAGTCGAACGGGGTTCGGAGCATAAAAAAAGGCCTTGCGGTTGCAAGGCCTCTTTTCCGTTACCGGATGAAGGGTAACTATTTCTTCGTGAAAAATGCGTCGTTCATGACCTTGAAGGCACTGAGAGTGTCTTCAAGCGGACGAACCTGCGCTTTCAGGTTGTTGCCGGGGTACATTAGAGCGACGGGGTCGCCCTTCCCGGTTTGGGTGCTCCTCTCGGTCGCTTGCATATCTAATGCCTCCATAAATCGCCCCTTCAGTGTTTGGGGCTATTCCCCAAACAGATTTATTTGGGAAAGGTTGCCACTATGATAAGCGCCGAAATTGGCGCCCATACGGCAGAACCGTTACCCACAAGTTAGCTTTCGTGCGGAAAACTTCCGCCGAATTCGTCGCCCTAAAGCGACATACCGTTCAAGAAGTCAACACTCTTCGTGCGTGTGGTCAATCGGTAGAGCCATGTTATCTGCATTTCATATGGTGTCGTGGTCGTGCAGACACCACCCATTGTGGTCGTTGTAGCGGTCGCGTCGTTTTGGCGCGCTATTCGTTGGTAAGCGCATAAAGTCGGCTAACCCCATCGGCGTCGCGCCCTTGTACGATACCCTGAGCCTGCAAGGTCGTTAGGCAAGCCCCCACCCGCTTTCGGATCATTACCGCCGTTCCGTGGTCCGTTCTCAGGCCGCGCTCTTTGATCCAAGCCGTTGCCACGTCCAGTGACGTGATCGGGCCGTCTGCCTCCTTGAGGCAGTCCAGAACGAACCTCCGCATCTGCCCCTTCTTCGCCCTGTGCTTAGTGGCGTAACGGGCGCGGCCTAACGGCGTATCGGCTTCAGGATCGAACAGGCGGATGCAGGCGTCGATATGATCGATGTCGCATGTCACCTTACGGACGTCGGCCTCTAGATCCTTGCGGAGCTTCACAAGCTGCTTCCGCTTCTCCTGCAATCCGGCGATGGTGTTGGGGCGTTCCTGGGGAGGGTTATGCATGGATACGGCCTTAGCGTTCGTCGTCTTCGTCTCTGCCGTATCGGCGGCGGCCATCGTTGCCCGAGCCGTTGACGGCCTAGCCAAGGCGCACCGGGACACCCACAAGACCCTTGACGAGATCAGGGGCGAGCTAACCGCGATACGGCTTCACGTCCTGAGACAATAGAACCGTAAGTGGCGACATACATCACCGCATTGGGTGTGTTTGATACATAATGCCGGAGTACGGCGCCCAGGCGCTGGATTCCCTGCGTCAGCCGCTGGAGACCGGCGAGATCGTCGTCGCCCGCGCCAACGCCCACGTCCGCTATCCGGCGCGCTTCCAGCTGGTGGCGGCGATGAATCCCTGCCGGTGCGGTATCGGCGGTGGGGGCAAGGGGGCGTGCGGCAAGGCTCCGCGCTGTCAGCGAGACTACCAAAACCGCATCTCGGGCCCGATGTTCGACCGCATCGACCTGACCGTGGAGACCCCGCCGGTCACCGCCGCAGACATGGCCCTGCCGGCGCCGTCGGAGGGCACGGCCGAGGCCGCCGCCCGCGTCTCGGAGGCCCGCGCGATGCAGATGGCCCGGCTGGTGGAGGCCGGGGTCGATCCGGAGATCGCCCGCGACCAGACCATCAACGCGCGCGTCTCAGGGGACCTGCTGGACCGGTTTGCAGCCCCGGACGCGCCGGGCAAGGCCCTGCTGATGCGGGCGGGCGAGGCCGGCGGCCTGACCGCGCGAGGCTGGACCCGGACCCTGCGGCTGGCCCGGACGATCGCCGATCTGGATGGCAGTGACGGCGTCCTGCGTCGCCATATCGCGGAGGCCCTGATCTATCGCCGCGCGGGGTTCGGATCGGGCGACACCGCCCCCGCCGCCGCTCCGGCGCCCGCGTGGTGAGCGCTGCGCGCGATTAAGCCGCTCTTGAGGGATTGGCGCTAGCGTCTCTCTGAGTGTGACCCGCCAGGAGTATCCGGCATGGCCCGACGGAAGGCCGATCAGGCGAAGACCGTGTCGGACGGCTCGGCCGAGCAGCAGTTCCTGCGCCTGATGAGTCATGAGATGCGAACGCCCCTGAACGGGGTGATCGGCATGATCGGCCTGCTTCAGCGCACCCGCCTCGACGGCGCCCAGCGCGCCTACGCCGACGCCGCCCGCGCGTCCGCCGAACATTTGCTGGGACTCGTCAACGACCTGCTGGACTACGCCCGTCTGGAGGCGGGCAAGCTGGAGTTCGATTCCGCGCCGGTGGACCTGGAGGCCCTGGTTCGCGGCGTCGCCGAACTGCTGAGCCCGCGCGCGCACGACAAGGGGCTGGAGATCGCCTGGTCGGTCGCCGGCGATGCGCCCGACGTGCTGGGCGACGAGGGCCGGCTGCGGCAGGTGCTGTTCAACCTGGCCGGAAACGCGATCAAATTCACCGAGACCGGCGGCGTTCGCATCGCGGTGGAACGCGCCGGCGGAACCCATGCCCGGCCGCGTCTGGTCTTCACCATCGACGATACCGGTCCGGGCGTGCCGGACGAGGCGCGCGAGCGGATCTTCGAGGAGTTCGGCCACGTCGACGCCTCGGACGCCAGTCGTTTCGGGGGCGCGGGTCTGGGTCTGGCGGTCGTTCGGAAGCTGGCCGCAGCGATGCAGGGTTCGGTCACGGTCGGCGACCGTCCCGAGGGGCCCGGCGCCCGATTCCGGTTCGAGGCGACATTCGACGCCGCCCCGGCCGCCGAGCGCGGCGCGCCGCTGGCCGGCCATACCGTCTCCATCCTCAGCCCCGACCCCTTCGTTCAGGCCGCCGCGGCGGCCCAGATCGAGGCCTCGGGCGGCACGGTCGCCGGCGATGCTTGCGTCGTGCTGGTCGACCATTCCGGCCGCGCCCTGACCCAAGGTCTCGTCGCCCGCCCGGCCACGGGCCGGGCCATCGTCCTGCTGAAGCCGTCCGAGCGCGACCTGATCGCCCGCTATCGGTCGGCGGGCTTCGCGGGCTATCTGATCAAGCCCCTGCGCCGCGCCTCCCTGGCCGAGCGGGTGCTGGCCGCGACCGGTCAGCCGGGGCAGCCCGGCCCGCCGCCCCCGCCGCCGCCGGACGACGACCGCGTCGTGCCCGGCCGCTTCTCCGGCACCCGCGTGCTGCTGGTCGAGGACAATCCGGTCGGCGCCCTGCTGGCCGCGACCCTGCTGAAGCGCGAGGGCTGCACGGTCGAGACGGCCGCCAGCGGCGACGAGGCCCTGACCGCCACCAGACGGGCCCGCTACGACCTGATCTTCATGGACATGCGCATGCCCGGCATGGACGGCCCCACGGCCGCCCGACAGCTGCGGGCGCGGGGAGACAGCACGCCGATCATCGCCCTGACGGCCAACGCCTTCGCCGAGGACCGCCGCGCCTGTCTGGAGGCCGGAATGGATGATCATCTGGTGAAGCCGCTGGAGCTGTCGTCCCTGCGCGCATCGCTGACCCGCTGGACGAACCGCGCGGACCGCGCCAAGGTCGCCGTCTGAGAAGAGACGCCGGACTCACGGGGGGTGGGGGGCGTCCGGAGACGCGCCAGTGACCGACAACCCGAACGCCACACCCGCTCCGCGCAAGGCGGGAGCGAAAGACGTGTTCAAGGCGCTCGGGCGCGGCCGGGTCCTGATCACCCTTCTGCTGGGCTTCGGTTCGGGCCTGCCCTTCCTTCTGACGGGCGCAACCCTGAGCATCTGGCTGGCCGAAGGCGACGTGACGCTCGCGGCCATCGGCTTCATCTCCTGGGTCGGTCTGGCCTATTCATTCAAGTTCGTCTGGGCGCCCGTGGTCGATCGCTTCGACGTCCCGCTGATTGGTCGGTTCGGACGGCGACGCGGCTGGATGCTGCTGTCCCAGTTCGTCGTCGGCGCGGCTCTTGTCGCCATGGCCCTGATCGGCCCGGAGGGTGGCCTGACGGCGCTGGGCGCAGCGGCATTGGTCACAGCCTTCGCCTCGGCGACACAGGACATCGCCGTCGACGCATGGCGGATCGAGAGCGCCGAGAACGACGAGGACATGGGCCTGCTGACCTCGGCCTTCCAGCTCGGCTACAAGTTCGCGATCCTGGCCGGTAACGCCCTGATCCTGTTCTTCGCGAGCTGGTTCGGCTGGAACGGCGCCTACGCCATCTGGGGCGGGGCCATGGTCATCGCCATCGGCGCCACCCTGTGCGCAAAGGAGCCGGTCGACCGCCGCGAGATCGCGGCCGCGACCGGCGGCGCCGCGCCGTGGACGCCGCGCGGCATGTTCGACGCCGTCATCGGGCCGTTCATCAACTTCGTGAAGACGCATAAGGCCGCGGCCTTCCTGATGCTGGCGGCCATCAGCCTGTATCGCCTGCCGGACTTCGTGATGGGGCCTATGGTCGGGCCGTTCTACATCGATCTGGGCCTGACCAAGGAGGCCATCGGCGCCATGCGCCTGAGCGTCGGCCTGGTCGCCGCCTTCGTCGGCATCGCGGCGGGGGGGCTCAGCGCCGTGCGCTTCGGCTTCGGCCCCACCCTGCTGCTGGGCGCCCTGATCGGGCCGCTGTCCAACCTCGGCTACACTGCGATGGCGGTCGCCGGCCTGTCGACGCCGATGTTCGCCGGCGTGCTGTTCGTCGAGAACTTCTCGGAGGGCTTCGCCGGCGCCGCGCTGGTGGCCTACATGTCCAGCCTGACGGGCATCGGCTACACCGCCACCCAATACGCCCTGCTCAGCTCGTTCTATGCCCTGCTCGGCAAGTTCCTGAAGGGTTTCTCGGGCGTGGTCGTCGAGGGTCTCGAACAGGGCCACACCCTGATGAACGCCTACGCCCTGTTCTTCGCCGGCACGGCGATGGTCGGCATCCCGGCCGTCATCCTGTGCTGGTTCCTGGAACGCCGGAACCAGCGTCTGAAGCGGGAGGCGGAAGCGGGGACCTGATCCCCGCTCCAGCGGCCCCGGCTCACTCGCCCTCGACCGCGCCCTCTTCGTATGCCGCGAAGGTCGCGGCGGTGATGATCTCGCTGACCGAGGCGCCCAGCGAAACGATCTGCACCGACTTCTCCAGCCCGACCAGCAGCGGGCCGATCACCGTGGCGCCGCCCAGGGACTGGACCAGACGGGTCGAGATGGCGGCTGAATGAATGGCCGGCATGACCAGCACATTGGCGTGGCCGGTCAGGCGCATGAAGGGATAGGCGCCGCGCAGGTCCGGCTCCAGCGCCAGCTCGGGCGGCATCTCACCCTCGTACTCGAAATCCACGCCCTTGGCGTCGAGGATGCGGATCGCCTCGCGCACCTTCTCTCCGCGCTCGCCTGGCGGGTTGCCGAAGGTGGAGTAGCTCATGAAGGCCACGCGCGGAGTCTTGCCCAGCTTTCGCACGGTCGCCGCCGCCTGGATGGCGATATCCGCCAGTTCCTCGGCGCCGGGCAGTTCATGGATCGAGGTGTCGGCGACGAACAGGGTGCGCCCCTTGGCCAGCAGGATCGACAGGCCGATCATCCGCTCCTTCACGTCCAGGACGCGGCGGACCTCCTTCAACACCATGTTGAAGTTGCGGGTGACGCCCGTGACCATGCAGTCCGCCTGACCGCGCGCGCACATGGCGGCGGCGAAGTAGTTGCGGTCCTGGTTGATCATCCGCTGGACGTCGCGGCGCAGATAGCCACGACGCTGCAGCTTGTCGTAGAGCCAGTCGGTGTACTCGGTATTGTGCTCCGAGACGCGGGCGTTGACGATCTCCATGCCCATATCGTCGAAGTTCAGACCGGCCTCGGCGGCGTTCTTGCGGATCAGTTCCTCGCGACCGATGAGGATCGGCGTGCCCAGCTCGGCCTGCTTGAAGCCCCAGGCGGCGCGGATGACCGAGGTTTCTTCCCCCTCGGCGAACACCACGCGCTTGTTCGGCGCGGCACGCACGGCGCCGGAGATGTTCTGCATCAGGGCCGCCGACGGGTCGAGGCGCGCCCGCAGGCCCGTGCGGTAGGCGTCCATTTCTCCGATCGGCATCCGCGCGACGCCGCTGTCCATCGCAGCCTTGGCGACGAACGGCGGGATGTACCAGATCAGGCGCGGGTCGAACGGGGTCGGGATAATGTAATCGCGGCCAAACTTGAGCTTGCGGCCGCGATAGGCGGCGGCGACCTCGTCCGGCACGTCCTCGCGGGCGAGGGCGGCGAGGGCCTGGGCGCAGGCGACCTTCATTTCGTGATTGATCTGCCGGGCGCGCACGTCGAGGGCGCCGCGGAACAGATAGGGGAAGGCCAGAACATTGTTGACCTGGTTGGCGTAGTCCGACCGACCCGTGGCGATGATCGCGTCGGATCGCACCGACTGCACGTCCTCCGGCGTGATCTCCGGATCCGGATTGGCCATGGCGAAGATGATCGGATTGGGCGCCATGGTGGCGACCATCTCCTTCGTGATCGCGCCCTTGGCCGACAGGCCGATGACCACGTCCGCGCCGACCATGGCTTCGGCGAGGGTGCGGTGCGGGGTGTCGGTCGCGTGGGCGGCCTTCCACTGATCCATCTGGCCGCGGCCGCGATAGACGACGCCGTCGCGATCCACGATCACCGTGTTCTCGTGCTTCACCCCGGCGGCCTTCATCAGGCCGATCGAGGACAGGCCCGCCGCGCCGGCGCCGGTCAGGACCACCTTCAGGTCCTCCAGCCTCTTGCCCGCGATATGGGCGGCGTTGATCAGACCGGCGGTGGAGATGATGGCGGTGCCGTGCTGGTCGTCATGGAAGACCGGGATGTCCAGCAGGTCCTGCAGCTGTGCCTCGATCTCGAAGCATTCCGGAGACTTGATGTCCTCCAGATTGATGCCGCCCCAGGTGTCGCCGATGTTCTTCACCACGGTGATGAACTCGTCCGGGTCGGTGGTCTTCACCTCAACGTCGAAGCTGTCGACGTCGGCGAAACGCTTGAACAGCACCGACTTGCCTTCCATCACCGGCTTGGACGCCATGTGACCGAGGTTGCCGAGGCCGAGGATGGCCGTGCCGTTCGAGATGACGGCGACCAGATTGCCCTTGGACGTATAGTCGTAGGCCTTGTCCGCATCTTCGGCGATGGCCAGCACCGGCACGGCCACGCCCGGCGAATAGGCCAGCGACAGGTCACGCTGGGTCGCCATCGGCTTGATCGGGGCCATCGAGATCTTCCCGGGCGCCGGCAGCTGATGGAAGTCCAGCGCGTCCTGGTCGGAGAAGGTCTGCTTGTCTGTCAGGTCGGGCATGGCTCTGAAGCGTTTCCGGGCGCGTGGTCGCGCATCTGCTGAATGTCCCTGTTCCTAGTGCGGGCGGTTCGGCGGGACAACCGCTGACGCGACGGAAGCGCGACCGGGCTTTGGTCGGCCCCGCGACCGGAAATGTCCGGAAAAGGTGACGGCGCATCACGGATCCGGGCGGATTTCCGCCCGTTGGCGAGGGCGCGACATTGCGGCCCCGACGTCGAGGTTGTCAGCCACCGCTGCGACTGATAGTGCGACCCGTTCTCAATCGCACCTCCCCAAGGCGACACCCGTGAACCTCCGCTCGACCCTTCTTCTCTCCACCACCGCCGCCGTCATTCTGGCTGGTCCCGCCATGGCGCAGGAGACCCGGACCACCGAACTGGCCGAGGTGATCGTCACCGGCTCGCAGGTGCGTCAGGCGCCTGCCTATGCCGGCGGACAGGTCGCGACGGGCGGCCGCGTCGGGATGTTCGGTTCGCAGGACGTGATGGCCACGCCGTTCGCCTTCACCAGCTACACAGAGGAGCTGGCCCGGAACCAGCAGGCCCGCAGCGTCGGCGACGTGCTGCAGAACGATCCGGTGGTGCGGGTCACCAAGGGCTTCGGAAACTTCCAGGAGCTGTACGTTGTGCGCGGCTTCCCGGTCTATTCCGACGACATGACCTGGAACGGTCTGTACGGCGTCCTGCCGCGCCAGTTCGTGGCGTCCGAGCTGGTCGAACGGGTCGAGGTCTTCCACGGCCCGACCGCCTTCCTGAACGGTGCGGCGCCCGGCGGCTCGAACGTGGGCGGCGCCATCAACCTGACGCCGAAGCGGGCGGGCAGCCTGCCGCTCAACCGCCTGACCCTGGGTTGGGACGGCGGCGACGCCCTGTACGCCGCCGGCGACTTCTCGCGCCGCTTCGGAGAAAACAGCGAATGGGGCGGCCGTCTGAACCTCGCCGCCCGCGACGGCGAGACCACGATCGACCGCGAAAACCGCGAACTGCAGGTGCTGGGCCTCGGCGTCGACCGCCGCGGCGACCGCGCCCGGTTCTCGGCCGACCTCGGCTGGCAGAACCACCGCATTGACGCGCCGCGTCCGACGGTCACCCCGAACGGCGCGATTCCGACCCCGCCGTCCGCCGACATCAACTTCGCCCAGCCCTGGACCTATACCGACGAGGAACAGCTGTTCGGCGTCGTCCGCGGCGAGTTCGACGTCAATGACGACCTGACCGTCTGGGCGGCCTTCGGCGGCCGCAGCGGCAAGGAGGACAATGTCCTGGCCAACCCGAACGCGGCGCCGGACGGGACGCTGAGCGCATATCGCTTCGACAACGTGCGCGAGGACCACGTCTTCTCGGCCGACGTCGGCGTCCGCTTCAACGTCACAACCGGCTCGATCGACCACACCTTCGTCGCCTCGGCCTCGCAGGTGCAGCTGCGCTCGGAGAACGCCTACGCCTTCTCCAGCTTCGCCGGCTTCGCCAGCAACCTGTACAACCCGGTCGACGTCGCCCCTCCGAACCCGGACTTCTTCGTTGGCGGCGATCTGGACGATCCGCTGACCACCGAGCGGTCGCGCGCGACCAGCTTCGCCATCGCCGACCAGATGTCCTTCCTCGACGGCCGCCTGCTGGCCACCGTCGGCGCCCGCTACCAGGAGATCGAGACCGGCGCCTACGACTACAATACCGGCGTGAAGGGCTCGGGCTACGAGGGCGACGCCGTCACCCCGGCCTTCGCCGTCCTCTTCAAGCCGACCGACCGTATCGCCCTGTACGCCAACTACGCCGAGGCGCTGGTCCCCGGAAGGACGGCGCCGACCGTGGTGAACGGCACGCCGGTCGCCAACGCCGGCGAGGTGCTGGACCCGTTCCGCGGCGAGCAGGTCGAGGCCGGCGTGAAGTATGACGCCGGCGCGTTCGGCGCGCGACTGAACGTCTTCCGCGTCATCCTGGCCAGCGAGTCTTTCGATCCGACCACCGGCGTCTATGCCGCCGACGGCGAGCAGGAGAACCGCGGCGTCGAGCTGTCGGTCTATGGAGAGCCGGTCGAAGGCCTGCGCCTGATCGGCGGGGCGGCCCTGCTGGACACCGAGACCCCGGCCGGAACCAGCGCCATCGGCGTGCCGGACTACCAGACCAACCTGAACGTCGAGTGGGACGTCGCCGCACTGGCGGGCCTGACGCTGGAAGGACGCGTCGTGCACACCGGTGCCCAGGCGGTCAGCCCGACCGTCGATCTGGACAGCTGGACCCGTCTGGACGCCGGCGTCCGCTACGCCTTCGAGGCCGGCGACCGCCCCGTGACCCTGCGCGCGCGCGTCGAGAACCTGGCCGACGAGGACCAGTGGGTCGCCGCCGGCGGCTATCCTGGGGCCAACTATCTGACGCTGGGGGCGCCGCGCACCTTCCGCGTCTCGATCTCGACGGACTTCTGAAGCGAATGAAGCCGGGGACGATCCGGGCCTGGACGTGGGTGCACAAGTGGTCGAGCCTGGTCTCGACCGCCTTCCTCATGATGCTCTGCATCACCGGCCTTCCGCTCGTGTTCACCCACGAGCTGGATCACCTTCTGCTGGATGAGCGCTGGGCGCCCGCCAACCCCGACGGGCCCCGACTGGACCTCGATCAGGTGCTGGCGACGGCTCTGGCGAACCACCCCGGAGACATCCCCGCGTACATGAGCTTCGACGAGGACCGGCCGGTGGTGAACGTCACCAGCCGGGCTCCGGACGCGCCGGCCGGCCAGTACAATTTCCAGCCCATCGACCAGACCAGCGGAGACGCCGCGCCCCTGGTGGCCGGGCACCCCGTGATGGAGTTCATTCTCCAGCTCCACACCGACATGTTCCTGGGTCTCGGCGGCATGCTGTTCCTCGGCGCCATGGGTCTGCTGCTGGTGGCCGCGGTGGTGTCGGGCGTCGTCCTCTACGCCCCCTTCATGCGTCGCCTGCCCTTCGGCACGGTGCGGTCGGGCAAGGCCGCGCGGACGCGCTGGCTGGACTATCACAACCTGCTGGGCGTGGTGACGGTGGCCTGGGTGCTGGTCGTCGGCGTCACCGGGGTGGTGAACACCCTGGCCGTGCCGATCATCGCCTACTGGAAGGACACGGCTCTGAAAGAGCTGACGCAGGCCTATGGCGCCCCCGCCACCCTCGATGAGCTCAGCTCTCTGGATGCGGCGGTCGAAAGGGCGAAGGAGGCGCTGCCGGGCATGCAGCTGCAGTTCGTGGCCTTCCCCGGTTCGGACTATTCGACCGACCACCACTACGCGGTCTTCTTCCACGGCGACACGCCGCTGACCGAGCATCTGACCACTCCGGCGCTCATCGACGCCCGCACCGGCGAACTGGCGGCGGTCGCACCCGCGCCCTGGTATGTGAAGACCCTGTCGCTGTCGCAACCGCTGCATTTCGGCGACTACGGCGGCATGCCCCTGAAGATCCTCTGGGCCATCCTCGACATCATCACGATCATCGTGCTGGGCAGCGGCATCTACCTGTGGCTGGCCAAGGGCAGGGTCAGGAAGACCAGGGCATGATCAGGCCGCTGAACCACAGCCTGTCGGCGATCTTCGCGGTTCCGCTGATCGTCGGCGTCCTGTCGCTGACAGGCCTGATCGTCGCGCTGCTCGGCGACGGCGCATGGGATGTCGCCGGCTGGGTCTGCATCGGCGTGTCGATCGTCGTGCTGGTCTGGGCCCTGATCGCCCGGCGGCATCGTTAGACGGACAGGGTCCCCGTCCGCTCGACCTCGACCGGGCCGGTCATGAAGACATGGTCCGAGGCCTCGTCCCAGTCGATCACCAGCCGCCCGCCGTCGACATCCACGGTCGCGTGACGACCGGTCACGCCGCGCCGGGCCGAGGCGACCAGAGCGGCGCAGGCGCCGGTGCCGCAGGCCTTCGTCAGCCCCGCGCCCCGCTCCCACACGCGCAGGCGGATGTGGTCGGGCGAGACGGCGTGGACGAAACCCACGTTCACCCCCTCCGGGAACAGCGGATGATGCTCGATCAGCGAGCCCGAGCCGCGCACGAAGCCGTCGTTCGGCGCGTGGTCCATGAAAAAGACCACATGCGGATTGCCCATCGAGACCGCGCCGGGCGTGTGCAGCACCGGGTCGTCGATCGGCCCGATCTGCAGCTCGATCCCGCGCGTGTCCATCTCCTCGGCCAGCGGCACCTCGGTCCAGTCCAGTCTGGGCGCGCCCATGTCGACGGTCACCTGTCCGTCGGCGGCGCGGCGCGCGGTGGTCAGGCCGCCCAGGGTGTCGATCCGCACCTCGTCCTTTCCGGTCGACTGCATCAGCACCCAGCCGACGCAGCGCAGGGCGTTGCCGCAGGTCTCGACCATGCCGCCGTCCGCGTTCCACACCCGCATGAAGGCGTCGGCCTGTTCCGAGGGTTCGATGCTGATCAGCTGGTCGCAGCCCTCGCCCGTCTGCCGGTCGGCGATGGCGCGCACCTGGTCGACCGTCGGGCGGAACGGCGTCTCCAGCGCATTGACCACGACGAAGTCGTTGCCGGCGCCGTTCATCTTGAGGAACGGGCGGTTCATACCGCCGATATAGTCCCTGGCGGTTCCTTGCGCGAGCGATGCGCGTTATCGCTGCGTCATGAGCCAACCCACACCTATCGGACAGGCGAAGCGACAGGCCCGCAACGCGCAGGACCGCGCCCGGCGCGAACGCGCAGAGGTCAGCGGCGGACGGGACGGCCTGCGGCTGAGAGCCCGCATACGCGCGCTCTACCACGGCGACTCGCCCGCGGCCGTGAAGTTCCGGCTGGCGATCATCCTGATCGACTTCCTGATCATCGGCTTCTTCATCGCAGCGCCGATCCTGCGCGAGGCCGGCTGGGTCTTCTATGTGATCGATGGGCTGATCGCCCTGTTTCTGATGCTGGATCTGGCCGCGCGCGCCTGGGCCTACACAGACATCAGGGACTGGCTGAAGCGGCCGGTGGTGTGGGTGGACCTGTTCATCCTCGCCACGTTGCTGGCTCCGGACCTGCTGGGCAATTTCGGCTTCCTGCGGGTGCTGAGGCTCTGGACCCTGCTCAATTCGGATTTCTTCTGGAAAACCATCGGCAAGAGGTTCGACGACACGCGCGTCGAGGAAACCACGCGGGCCATCGCCGCCCTGGTGACCTTCATCTTCGTGGTGACCGGCTTCGTCTACGAAACCTTCCGCGGACGGCACGAAGGGATCACCGGCTATCTTGACGCCCTCTACTTCACCGTCGCCACCCTGACGACGACAGGGTTCGGAGACATCACCCTCACGGGGAACTGGGGCCGGGTGCTGTCGATCGTCGTCATGCTGACCGGGATCACCCTGTTCCTGCGGCTGGCCCAGACGATCGTGCGGCCGCACAAGGTGAAGTTCCCGTGCGATGTCTGCGGTCTGCAGAAGCATGATCCCGACGCGGTGCACTGCAAGGCGTGCGGGACGGTGCTGTGCATCCCTGACGAGGGTCACCATTGATGTCGCTGAAATGACAAATCCGTAAGGTTCGAACCGATCGCCTTGCCGGTCGGTCCTCCACGGATAAGGTGCCGCCCGACGAAACGTCCGTATTCCGCCGGGGAAGGCCTCCATGATCCGCACCGCCGCGCTCGCCGCGCTTCTCGCCACCACCGCCCTCTCGAGCGCCGCCATGGCCCAGACCACGCCCGCCCCGTCCACCGCCGACGCCGGCGGCGGCTTCGCCACCTCGGACGCGACCGATCCCTATCTGTGGCTGGAAGAGGTCGAGGGCGAGCGCGCCCTGGCCTGGGTGCGCGAACAGAACGCGCGCTCCCTCGGCGTCCTGCAGGGCGACCCGCGATACGCCCGGCTGCACGCGCAGGCGCTGGAGATCGTCCAGTCGCGGGACCGCATCCCCTCGCCGGGCTTCCGCCGTCAGGGCGACGAGGAGGTGATCGACAATTTCTGGCAGGACGCCAACCACGTCCGCGGCATCTGGCGCACCACGTCGGTCGAGAGCTACGGCACGGCCGAGCCGCAATGGGAAACCATCCTGGACATCGACGCCCTCGCCGCGTCGGAAGGCAAGAACTGGGTCTACAAGGGCGCCAGCTGCCTGCCGCCGGAAGAGCGCCTGTGCCTGGTCAGCCTGTCGGACGGCGGCAAGGACGCCGTCACCGTCCGTGAATTCGATCGCCAGACCCGTCAGTTCGTCGAGGGCGGCTTCGTCCTGCCGGAATCCAAGGGCGGCGCCACCTGGATCGACCGCGACACCCTGCTGATCTCGCGCGACTTCGGCGAAGGCACGCTGACGGACTCGGGCTACCCGCGCACCGTCCGCCTGCTGCGTCGCGGCCAGTCGGTCGACCAGGCGCCGGTCGTGTTCGAGGGCCGGCAGACCGACGTCTCGGTGAGCGGCTACACCCTGCGCGATGCCGACGGCGTGGTGAAGGCCACCCTGCTGAACCGCGGCGTCAACTTTTACGAGGCCGAGACCTGGCGTCTGAACGCCGACGGCACGACGACGCAGCTGCAGCTGCCGGCCAAGTCGAACATCAACGCCCTGATCCAGGGACAGCTTGTGGTGACGACGGATCAGGACTGGACTGCGCCGTCCGGGCAGGAGTTCCGCACCGGCGACGTGATCGCCTGGAACCTGGAGCAGTGGCTGGCCAACCCGGCGACGCAGGCCCAGCTGGTGATCCGCCCGACCGAGCGTCAGGCCATCGAGGGCATCTCGAGCACCCGCAACAAGCTGATCGTCGCCCTGTACGACAACGTGCGGGGCTCCATCTATTCGTACACGCCGAACCCGGCGGGCGAGTGGAGCCGGACCCGGCTGAACCTGCCGGAAAACACCACCGTCGGCATCGGCTCGTCCAGCGACCATGACGATCGTGTCTTCGTCAGCGCGTCGGGCTATCTGACCCCCTCGACCCTGTATCTGGCCGACGCGACAGACGGCTCGACGGACGAGATGAAGTCCCTGCCGGCCAAGTTCAACGCCGACGGCATGGTGGTGGAGCAGTACGAGGCCCGCAGCGCCGACGGGACCATGATCCCCTACTTCGTCGTCCATCAGGGCGACATGGCGATGGACGGCTCGAACCCGACCCTGCTGTACGGCTACGGCGGCTACCAGAACTCCCTGCTGCCGGGCTATTCGGCCACGGTCGGCAAGCTGTGGCTGGAGCGCGGCGGCGTCTATGTCGTGGCCAACACCCGCGGCGGCGGCGAGTTCGGCCCGCGCTGGCACCAGGCGGCGCTGCAGCAGAACCGCCAGCGCGCCCACGAGGATTTCCAGGCCGTGGCGCTCGACCTTCAGGCCCGCAACATCACCAGCCAGCCGCACCTGGGCATCATGGGCGGGTCGCAGGGCGGCCTGTTCATGGGCGCCATGCTGACCCAGCGTCCGGACCTCATCAACGGCGCCGTCATCCAGGTGCCGCTGTTCGACATGATGCGCTTCCACCGCCTGCTGGCGGGCGCCTCGTGGATCGCCGAATACGGCAACCCGGACATCCCCGAGCAGCGCGCCTGGATCGCTGAATACTCGCCCTACCAGCGTCTCGCCGCCGGCCAGCCCTACCCCGAGGTCTTCATCCACACCTCGACCAAGGACGACCGCGTCCACCCGGGCCACGCCCGCAAGGCGGCCGCCCGTCTGCTGGAGCTCGGCTATCCGGTCCTGTTCTACGAGAACACCGACGGGGGCCACGGCGCGGCGGCCAACCTGCAGGAAACCGCCCGCCGTCTGGCGCTGGAATACACCTATCTGAGCCGCCGCCTGATGGACTCGCCGGCGCAGGAATAGGTTCGGAGCAAGGTCCGCACGTCCGCCGTCGTCCCCGGGCTGGTCCCGAGGCCCCATCGGTCAGGGCGTGCGGACCGCAACGCTTGTCCCTCCTGCCGAAACCGGCATGGTCACAGTCGTCTGAAGAATGGGTCCGCGGGACAAGCCCGGGGATGACGGAGAAGAAAAATGAAACCGTGGAACGCCCTGCTGGTCTCGGCCGCCTTCTCCGCAATCGCGCTGCCCGCCCTGGCCCAGCAGACCCCGCCGCATTTTCCGGCGGACCTGACGCCGGCCGGCGTGCGCGCGGCCGACGATCATCTGGCGCTGGAGCAGGTCGAGGGCGCCGAGGCCATGGCCTTCGTGCGCGCGTCGAACGAACGGGCGCTGGCCAGCCTGACCGGCGATCCGCGCTACGAGACCTTCCGCCAGCAGGCCGAGGCGATCCTCACCGCCACCGACCGGATCCCGTCGCCCAGCTTCCTGGGGAACGGCATCGGCAACTTCTGGCAGGACGCGACCAACCCCAAGGGTGTCTGGCGCCGGACCACGCTGGACAGCTACCGCACGGCCAGTCCGCAGTGGGAGACCCTGCTGGACATCGACGCCCTGTCGCGCGCCGAGGGCAAGGACTGGGTCTTCAAGGGCGCCGACTGTCTGGCGCCTGACGACACGCGCTGCCTGATCAGCCTGTCGGACGGCGGCAAGGACGCGGTCGTCATCCGCGAGTTCGACACCACGACAAAACAATTCGTCGACGGCGGATTCGTCCTCCCGGAGGGCAAGCACCGCCTCGAATGGCTGGATCGCGACACGCTTCTGGTGGCCACCGACTTCGGCCCGAACACCATGACGGAATCGGGCTATCCCTTCATCGTGAAAACCCTGTCGCGCGGCCAGACCCTGGCCCAGGCGACCGAAATCTATCGCGGCGACCAGTCCGACGGCGGCTACGGCGTCAGCCCCTCCGTCTATCGCAACAAGGACGGCGTGGTCGAAGCCGTCATCATCTCCCGCCCGCTGGACACCTACCGCTCCGAGACCTGGCAGTGGGTCGACGGCCGCGCGGTCAAGCTGAACCTGCCCGAGCGCGTCTCTATCAACGGGACCATGGGCGGGCAGCTGATCTTCTCGCCGGATGAGGACTGGAGCCGCATCGACGCCGGTTCACTGGTGATCGCCAGCCTGCAGGCGCTGCAGCAGCCTCAGCTGGTCGCCACCAATGGCAATCCCGGCGTGATCTTCCGTCCCGGCGAGCGGCAGTCGATCGACAGCGTGCGCGTCATGTCGGACAGCATTCTGGCCGTGGTCTCGGACAATGTGGTCGGCACGCTGAAACGCTTCACGGTGGACACCGGCGGCCGTCACGCCGCGTGGCGCGCCACGGACATCGCCGTCCCGGCCAACAGCGCCGTCGGCCTGGGTGACAGCTCCAAGTCGCGGGGCGAGGTCTTCATCTCGACCCAGGGCTTCCTGACCCCGCCGACCCTCAGCCTCGCCGATTTGCCAAACGCGACCCTGACCGAACTGCGGCAGGCCCCGGCCAGGTTCGACGCCTCGACCCATGTCACCGAACAGTTCGAAGCCGTGTCCTCCGACGGTGTGCGCATCCCCTATTTCGTCACGCGTCCGCGCGAGATGAGCGGCCCGGCGCCGACCATCCTGTTCGGCTACGGCGGCTTCCAGGTTTCGTTCCCACCTGCCTACAAGCCCGAGATGGGCAAGCTGTGGCTGGAGAACGGCGGCGTCTTCGTCCAGGCCAA
Organism: Caulobacteraceae bacterium; assembly: GCA_052441165.1. GTDB lineage: Bacteria > Pseudomonadota > Alphaproteobacteria > Caulobacterales > Caulobacteraceae > Brevundimonas. The sequence continues at coordinate 95,614 of JBQVQW010000007.1, forward strand.
TATCCGGGGCGGCGGCGAGTTCGGCCCGGCCTGGCACCAGGCGGCGCTGAACGAGAACCGCCAGCTGGCCTTTGACGATTTCGCGGCCGTGGCCCGTGACCTCGAGGCCCGCGGCATCTCCAGCCCACGCCGCCTCGGCATCTATGGCCGCTCGAACGGCGGCGTCCTGACCTCGGTGTCGATCACCCAACATCCGGAGCTGTTCAACGCGGCGGTCATCGAGAGCCCGCTGGTCGACATGCTGCGCTATCACGAGCTGCCGGCCGGCGCCTCGTGGATCGGCGAGTACGGCGACCCGCGCATCCCCGAGGAAGCCGCCTGGATCGCCCGCTATTCGGCCTATCAGCAGCTCGCTCCGGGCCGGAACTACCCGCGCGTCTACATCACGACCAACACGCGCGACGACCGCGTCCACCCGGCCCACGCCCGCAAGTTCGCGGCCCGTCTCGACGACATGGGCTACGACCATCTGTATTATGAGGAAACGGCCGGCGGTCACTCCAACGACGCCGACCCGGTCGCCAACGCCCGCCGCTGGGCGCGGCACTACGTCTATCTGGCGCAGCAGCTGATGGATTGAGGACGGGCCGCAGAACCATCGTCACCCTCGGGCTTGACCCGAGGGGCGGACGCTGGACCGCGCACGATCTGGCCCGGCGAGACAGTTCGCTGAACGTCCGATCCTCGGGTCAAGCCCGAGGATGACGGGATCGGGTCAAGCCCGAGGATGACGGCGTCTGGATCACGCCGCCTCGACCACCTTCAGCTTCTTCACCTTGGCCGGCTTTTCGGCCTTGGCGGGCTTGTCCGCCTTTTTCGCCAGCTTTTCGGCCTTGCGGGCTTCGCGAGCGGCCTTCCTGGCGGCCTTGGCTTCGGCTTTCGCCTTCACAGGCGCGGCGTCGGCCTCTCCGGCCAGTTCGGCAAGCAGTTCGAGGAAACCGTCGCGCTTGCCCTTGGGCAGAAGCCCCATGATCCGCTTGTCCGCCGCCTCGACCCGGGGGCGCGCCGCCGCAAGCGCCGCCTCGCCGGCGGGCGACAGCCGCACGGCCTTGGCGCGGGCGTCCAGTGTGGACTTTTCGCGATCCAGCAGACCCTTGGTCGTCATCCGGGCGACCAGGTCGGCCAGGGTCGACCGGTCGATGCCGGTGGCCCGCACCAGATCCGTCTGGGTCAGGCCCGCCCTGTGACTGACGGCCTCCAGCACGGCGAACTGCCGCTGGGTCAGCCCGTCCGGTCCCGTCTCTTCCGAGTAAATGTCCAGCGCCAGTTGCAAGGCGCGATGCATCAGATGGCTCGGTGAGCCCGACAGGCCCGGACCGCGCTTGGACTTGTTACCCGACTTCACCATGAACCGTATCCCCTCGGTTGGTGCGGTACAGCTAGCAGCGTCGTTTTACGGTTTGACGACGGACGATCTGTTTCAGAGTCCGGTATCGGGCGAAACCGGTTCCGGCTCCTCGTCCCTGATCATGTGTTTCATGATGAAGAACACCTGCCAGATGCCGAAGGCGGCCGAGGCGATCCAGAGGCCGCCGCGGAAGGCGACCCAGGTGTCGTCCGACTGGGTCCGCCACACGACCTCGTTCACGATCGCCACCGCGGCGAAATACAGGCCGTAGCGGAGGGTCAGGCCGCGCCAGCCGGTGTCGGTGATCCTGATCGCCTCGCCCAGGAGATATTTGAACGGATATTTCCCGAGCGGCAGCGAGCCGAGCAGCACGATCGCCAGCAGGCCGTTCTGGATCGTCAGCTTGATCTTCAGCAGTGTCGGATCGTGGAAGATGAGGGTCAGCACGCCGAAGATCAGGGCGAAGCCGCCGGTCAGCAGCGGCAGGGGCGCCAGGCGGCGCTCGACGATCCAGCCGACGATCAGGGCAAGCAAGGAGGCGCCGACCAGCACCCAGGTCGCCTGGACCAGGGCTTCCTGCCCGTCCAGACCTCGCACGAAACGATTGACCGCATAGGCGACCATGAAGGCGACCAGAGCGCCGAAGTCGACGGCCTGACGAATGTTCGATCCGGTCCGGTTCTCGGCCATGGTCAATCTTCCAGTCCCACCAGAGACCTCGAAAAGGCCCGGGCGTCGAAGGGTTGCAGGTCGTCGACGCCCTCGCCGACGCCGATCAGCTTGATGGGCGCGTCCGACGCCTGGGCCACCGGCACCAGAACGCCGCCGCGCGCCGTGCCGTCCAGCTTGGTCATCACCACGCCGGAGACATAGGCCGTCCGGCCGAAGATCTTCTCCTGCTCCAGCGCATTGCGGCCCACGGTGGCGTCCAGCACAAGCAGGGTCTCGTGCGGAGCCTCCGGATCGACCTTCTTCAGCACGCGCACGATCTTCAGCAGCTCGTCCATCAGCTGGGTCTTGTTCTGCAGGCGGCCGGCGGTGTCGATCAGCACCACGTCGAAGCCCTCGGCCTTCGCCCGGGTGTAGGCGTCGAAGGCCAGGCCGGCGGCGTCTGCGCCGTCGCGGCGGCTCTCGAATGTGGCCCCGGCGCGCTCGGCCCAGACCTTCAGCTGTTCGCGGGCGGCGGCGCGGAAGGTGTCGCAGGCGACGATCATCACCTTGGCGCCCTGAGCCGTCAGGTCCGACGCGATCTTGCCCAGGGTCGTCGTCTTGCCCGAGCCGTTGACGCCCACGAACAGGGTCACGAACGGTCTGGCGCCCGTCAGCGGCTCGTAGCGGGCCTGGTGGCTGATCAGCTCGGCGGCCACGGCCTCGGCCAACGCCTCCTTGACCTCCTGCTCATTGGCTCCGGCGCCGAAGCGCAGATCGCGGAAGCGTTCGACGATCCGGTCGGTCGCGGCCGGCCCCAGATCGCTCTCCAGCAGATGCTCTTCCAGCTGCTCCAGCGCCTTCTCGCTCAGCGGCTCCTTCACGAAGGTCGCGACGACCTGTTCGGTCATCTGTTTCGAGGAGCGGCTCAGCCCTTCGGTCAGGCGGGAGAACCAGCCTTTTTTCGGCGCATCGGTCATACTCAGGCTTTAGCGGGGCTTATGCGGCGCGTCATCAACTACGAGCGTCGCAGGTTTGAACCGGAGGTTCATCACAGCGAACACTGCGGATCACAACGGTCACGGCGGGTTCGGCGCAAATCCCCCTGTGTTCGTTGTGCCTCGTCGTGTTCGCTGTGATGAACCTCGGAAACCTTTGGTCAGCCGCTTATTCCCTATATGAGCATAAGCACCGCCCCCCGGCGGACGAGCGGACGCACAGATGGCCCGAACCTCACCCTTCCACGCCCCCCGCAATCAGGGCTTCGTGCGCGTCGCGGCCGCGACGCCGGTCGTGCACCCCGCCGACCCGACCGCCAATGCGCTGGAGCATGTGGCCCTGATCGAGCAGGCGGGCCGCCAGGGCGCCGACCTGATCGTCTTCCCCGAGCTGTCGGTCAGCGGTTACGCCATCGACGACCTGCTGATGCAGGACGCCCTGCTGGACGGGGTGGAGGTCGCCCTCTCCATGATCGCTGCGGCCGCACAACAGGCTGGCGTCATCGCCGTCGTCGGCGCCCCGATCCGTCAGGGAGACGCCCTTTACAACTGCGCCGTGGTTCTGGCCGGCGGGCGGGCCCGGGCGGTCGTGCCCAAGACCTTCCTGCCGAACTATCGGGAGTACTACGAAAAACGCTGGTTCAGCCCGGGCGGCGAGGTCCGCGGCTCGGCCCGCGTCGCCGGGAACTGGTGCTGGTTCGGACCGCGCGTGGTGCTGGAGGTCGAGGACCGGCCCGGCTTCACCTTCGCGGTCGAGATCTGCGAGGACTTCTGGTCGCCCCTGCCGCCCTCGACCCGCGCGGCGCTGGCCGGGGCGCGCATCCTGCTGAACCTGTCGGCGTCCAACGTCCTGATCGGCAAGGCCGACGACCGCGCCCTGCTGTGCGCCAGCCAGTCGGCCCGCGCCATGGCCGGCTATGTCTTCACCGCCTCGGGCTGGGGCGAGAGCACCACCGATCTGGCCTGGGACGGTCAGGCCATGATCCACGAGATGGGCGCGAAACTGGCCGAAGGGCCGCGCTTCTCGATGGAGTCGCATCTGACGCTCGCCGACATCGACGTCGAGCGGATCGGGCTGGAGCGCCTGCGCACCGGCACCTTCGCCGACTGCGCCCGGGACGAGGATCGCCGGGCGAGCGAGGACGACCGCTTCGGCCGCATCGTCATCGAGGCGGAAGACGCGCCTGCCGGCCCGACCACCGACCTGATCCGCCCGCTGGACCGCTTCCCCTTCGTGCCGGACGACCCCGCCCGGCTGGACCGCGACTGCTACGAGGCGTTCAACATCCAGGTCCAGGGCCTGATGAAGCGGATGAGGGCGACCCACGGCGAGCGGCTCGTCATCGGCGTCTCTGGCGGGCTGGATTCGACCCAGGCCCTGCTGGTCGCCTGTCGCGCTTTCGATCGTCTGGGCCTGCCGCGTACCGGGATCCTCGCCTGGACCATGCCCGGGTTCGCGACCTCGGACGGCACGAAATCCAATGCCTGGGCCCTGATGAAGGCGCTGGGCGTCACGGGCGCCGAGCTGGATATCCGCCCTGCGGCCATGACCATGCTGGAGGGCATCGGCCATCCGTTCGCCAGGGGCGAACCGGTCCACGACATCACGTTCGAGAATGTGCAGGCGGGTCTGCGCACCGACTATCTGTTCCGGCTCGCCAACCAAAACAACGCCTTCGTCCTGGGCACCGGCGATCTGTCGGAGCTGGCGCTGGGCTGGGCCACCTACGGCGTCGGCGATCACATGAGCCACTACAACGTCAACGGCGGCGTGGCGAAGACCCTGATCCGGCACCTGATCCGCTGGGTGGCGGCCAGGGAGCACGGCGGCGAGACGGCCGATATCCTGCACGCCATCCTCGACACGGAGATTTCGCCGGAGCTGGTCCCGGCCATGGACGGGAAGATCCAGTCGACCGAGGCGACCGTCGGCCCCTATGCGCTGAACGACTTCTTCCTCTTCTACATCTCACGCTTCGGGCTGGAGCCGTCCAGGGTCGCCTTCCTGGCCCATCAGGCCTGGAAGGACGCGTCGCGCGGCGAATGGCCCGCGAACACGCCGGATGACGAAAAGGTCGAGTACGAGCTCAAGACCATCAAGGACTGGCTGCGGAAGTTCCTGATCCGCTTCTTCCAGACCAGCCAGTTCAAGCGCTCCGCCCTGCCGAACGGACCCAAGGTGGTCACCGGTGGTTCACTGAGCCCCCGGGGCGACTGGCGCGCGCCGTCGGATTCGGTGGCGACCGTCTGGCTGAATGAGCTGGAGACGCAGGTCCCGGAGGCCTGACCTGATGCCGGCTCAGCTCACGGCAACTCCCCAAGGAACGGGAAGATCGCAGCCCTTGCTTCCGGCTCATCCAGCATGGGCGCATGGCCCACATCGGGGACTTCGACGAAATCCATGCGCGGCGCGCGCTTGCGCATCTTCGCGGCGATCTCCTCGCTGAGCAGGTCGGAGTTCGCGCCGCGCACCAGCAGGACCGGCCGCCCCTTGGTCAGTTTGCCGAACATGGGCCACAGATTCGGCACCAGCGCCCTGGCGCCCGCCGCCCGGATCGGCACGGCGATATCGGGGTCATAGTTCAGGATCGGCGCACCCTCGGTCCCCACTGTGAAGATCCGGCGGGCGAAGGCGTCCCAGTCGGCGTCCGTATAGTGGGGGAAGGCGACGGCGTTGATCCGCTTCGCATAGGCCGCGGCATCGGCCCAGGTCGGGGTGTCGACGGGCTGGCCTGAATAGGCGGCGATGCGGGCGAGCCCTTCCTTCGCGACCTCGGGGCCCACGTCATTGATGATGGCCCCGGCGATGACCTTCGAGCGGATCGCGGCCAGGGCCATGGTGATCAGTCCGCCCATGGAGGTGCCCATGAAGACGGCCTTCTCGATCCCCGCCTGCTGCAGCAGGGCCAGCACGTCCTGCGCATAGGTGGCCGGCTGGTAGGTCATGGGATCGGGCGCACGATCCGACTGGCCGCGCCCGCGCACGTCGATCGCCAGCAGCCGGCGGCCGGTCTGGGCGATCAGCGGCGCGATGCCCTCGAAATCCGCCGAGTTCCGGGTCAGGCCGTGGATGGCGATCACCGGCAGCTTCGCAGGCCCCGCCGATCCGGCGTAGTCGCGCGCGTACAGGCTCAGCCCGTCAGCACTGGTCCAGCGGCGGTCGGTGAAGGTCTGGCTCATGAAAACTCCGTCGGCTCGCCGACGATATTTCATCGGGAGAGGAAATACACCGTCCGTAGCTGACGATGGTGTTTCGGGTGAAGGCTCAGTGCCCCAGAAGATCGCGAACGAAGTCGTCCAGATTTCCGCCCTCGAAGCGGAAACCGGGCACGCCGGCACGACGGGCGGCCTCCATGTCCGATGGCTGGTCGCCGATCATGAAACTTCTGGCCATGTCGATATCATGGTCCGCCGCCGCCCGGAGCAGCATCCCCGGATTGGGCTTCCGGTCCGGATGGTCGGGATGCAGATAGGCCTCGATCCGCCCCTCGGAATGATACGGACAGGCATAGACCGCGCCGATCCGTCCGCCCGCCAGTGCGAGACGGCGCACGATCACCTGGTTGAAGGCATGCATCTGCTGTTCGGTGAACAGGCCCCGCGCCACGCCCGACTGGTTGGTCACGATCACGCAGAGATAGCCCAACCGGTTCAGGCGGCCGACAGCCTCGCCCGCGCCGGGCATCATGCGAAGCTGGCTTTCGAGATGGGGATATCCCGTGTCCTCGATCAGCACGCCATCGCGGTCAAGGAACACGGCGGGGACGCCGTTCGACATGCTGATGGGGATAGGCGCCATGCCGCCCCGTTGCAATCCCTCACCCGATGTGACCCGCTGACATTTGGCCCGGACCGAAGCATTTGTTAGGGAGCGCCCAGCCCGTCAGGCGCGTTTTGATCCGCGCCTCCCCGCCGCGCGCGCCACGACCGGAGATCATCGCATGACCATCGCCTTCATCGACCTTCAGGCCCAGCGCCTGCGTCTGGGCGGCAAGATCGAGGCCGCTGTGCAGGAGGCCGTCGTTGGCGGCGCCTGGGTGATGGGTCCGCAGGTGCGTCAGTTCGAAGCTGATCTGGCCGCCTTCGGCCAGGCGAAACATGCGCTGGGCTGCGCCAACGGCACCGACGCCCTCGCCCTGCCGCTGATGGCCTGGGGCATCGGCCGGGGCGACGCCGTCTTCGTGCCCAGCTTCACCTTCGCCGCCACCGCCGAGGTGGTGCCGTGGTTCGATGCCGAGCCGGTCTTCGTCGATGTCGACGAGAAGACCTACAACATGGACCCTGCCCATCTTGAGGCCGCCATCGAGGCGACGATCAGGGAAGGCCGCCTGAAGCCGCGCGTGGTCATCGCCGTCGACCTGTTCGGCCAGCCGGCCGACTACCCCGCGATCAAGGCCATCTGCGACAGGCACGGTCTGAAGCTGATCTCGGACTCGGCCCAGGGCTTCGGCTGCACCATCAACGGCGAGCACCCGCTGAAATGGGCCGACATCACGACGACCAGCTTCTTCCCGGCCAAGCCGCTGGGCTGCTACGGCGACGGCGGCGCGGTGCTGACCAATGACGACAAACTGGCCGAGATGATCGATTCCGTCCGTGTCCACGGCAAGGCCGTCGCCTCGGATCTCGAGGGCAGGACCTTCGAGCACGAGACCAAATATCTGAACATGCGCATCGGCCTGAACAGCCGCCTGGACACCATCCAGGCTGCGGTTCTGATCGAGAAGCTGAAGGTGTTCTGGCAGGAGATCGAATGGCGCAACCGTATCGCCGCCCGCTACAACGAGGGCCTGCGCGACCATGTGGCCGCCGTGCCGGACGTTCCTGAGGGCAACGTCTCCAACTGGGCCCAGTACACGATCGAGCACGAGAACCGCGACGGCCTCGCCGCCCACCTGAAGGAACAGGGCGTGCCGACCGCCGTCTACTATCCGATCCCGCTGCACCTGCAGCCGGCCTACGACATGTACCCGCGCGGTCCGCAGGGTCTTCCGGTGACCGAACGCCTGATGAGCCGCGTGATCAGCCTGCCGATGCATTCGGATCTGGATGAAGCCACGCAGGACCGGATCATCGCCGCCGTCGCCTCCTTCAAGGATTGATCCGATGACCGCACAGACCGCTCCGCTCAAGGTCGGCGTCGCCGGCGCCGGCGTCATGGGCCGCAACCACGCCCGGGTGCTGTCGGACATCCGCGACGTCGTCGTCTCGGCCATATTCGATCCGGACGCGGCCGTCGCCGAGGGCGTGGCGGGTCTCTACGATGCGAAGGCCGTCACCACAGCCGCCGACTTCGTCGCCGCCGGCCTGGACGCCGCCGTCGTCGCCACGCCGAACCGGACGCACGCGGACCTGTCGGTCGCCCTGCTGGAAGCGGGCGTTCACGTGCTGGTCGAGAAGCCGATCGCCGCCACGGTCGAGGACGCCCGGCGCATCATCGATGCGGCGAAAGCGAACAATCGCACCCTGATGGTCGGTCAGGTCGAGCGCTTCAACCCGGCCGTCGAGGCAGTGAAACGCGCCATTGAGGGCGAGGATGTGATCTCGATCCAGATCACCCGGGTCGGCCCCTTCCCGCCCCGCATGGGCGAGGTGGGCGTGGTCATCGACCTGGCCGTGCACGACATCGACATCATCCGCCACCTGACCGGCTCGGAAATCGTCGAGGTCCAGCCGCAGCTGGCCCGCACCAGGGCCGAGCGCGAGGACACCGCCCTGCTCCAGTTCCGGCTGGAAAACGGCGCGATCGCCCACATCACGACCAATTGGGTCACGCCCTACAAAACCCGCACCCTGCAGGTGGCGACGACGAACAAGTTCGTGGTCGCGGATCTGATGACCCGCCAGGTCACCGAATATTTCGGTCAGCAGCCGGACGGCAGCTACTCCACGCGCGGCGTGATGAGCTGGCCGAACGAGCCGCTGAAGAAGGAGCTGGAAGCCTTCGCCCACGCGATCCGCACCGGCGAGGCCCCGGCGGTGACCGGCGAGGACGGCCTGCGCAATCTGGAAGTGGCCCTGCGCTGCCTCGGCGAGGTCTGAGACCCTAGCTGCGCGGAGCGGCGGTGCGGAACAGCATCCGGACCTTCAGCCCGTCCGGCGCATAGTCCAGGGCCGCCTCGCCGCACAGGTCGCCCTTCACGCTGGTGGAGATCAGACGCGAGCCAAAGCCGCTGCGCGTCGGCGCGCTGACGGGCGGGCCGCCCTGTTCGACCCAGTCCAGCGCATACAGGCCGGCAGGATCGGGACCTGACCAGCGAACCTCGACAGCGCCACCGTCGACGCTCAGCGCGCCGTGCTTGGCGGCGTTCGTGGCCAGTTCGTGGATCACCATCCCCATGGCCAGGGCCTGGGGCGCTTCCAGCATGACCTCGGCGCCGTCCAGACGGAATTGATCGGAGGAGTAAGGCCGCATCTCCTTGGCCAGCAGCTCGTCCAGCGTCGCCTGCTCCCAGCCGCGCGCGGTCAGCAGGTTATGGGTCTCGGACAGGGCGATCAGCCGGGCCTGGAACTGACGCGCGAAATCCTCGGTCGAGGCCGCCTTGCGCGACGTCAGGGCGGCGATCGACTGGATGGTGGCAAGGGTGTTCTTCACCCGGTGATTCAGCTCGTTGATCAGCAGCTTCTGCCGCCTCTCGCTGGCCTCAAGGTCGGCAAAGGCGCGGCGGCGGTCGGTGACATCGCGGATCACCCCTGCCAGTTTCAGCGGTCGGCCCGAGCGCGAGCGCACCAGGCTGCCGTGAGCCTGCACCCAGCGGTCCCCGTCGCCGATCCGGAACTCGACGTCATAGGGCGCCTCCCCCGCGAGGGCGCGGCGCAGGGCGTCGGATCGCTCGGCGACGTTCTCGGGCCTCAGCCACGGCGGGTTGTCGAACGGATAGGTGGCCTGACCCGGCGGCAGATCGAACAACGCGCGCGCCCGGTCGGAAAGGCGGATGGTCCGATCCCTCAGTCCGATCTCCCAATAGCCGACACCCCCGGCCTCGATAACATCCAGCAGCTGTGATCGCTGTTCGGCGACAGAGGCGCCCAGCGCCAGCAGAAGGATCAGCATGGTGACCGCGGCGATGGCGATTGCGATGGCCAGCGGCGGCGCCATGTCGTCGACGGGGGTCGCGGCCGCAGTCGGCTCCAGCACGAGGGCCGCCATGCCGGTGTAGTGCATGCCCGCCACCGCCACGCCCAGCGCCGCCGCTGCGCCGGTGCGCCAGATCACGGACGTTCGGCGGCCGGCGGCCCACAGCGCCGCCCCCGAGGCTGCGATGGATATCGCCACGGACAGGGCCACCAGACCGGGCCGCCAGTCCACCGCCGCCGCCGTTCGCATGGCCGCCATGCCCACATAGTGCATCAGGGCGATGGCCAGCCCCATGGCGGTCGCCGCAAGGGGCAGGCGCGCAGGTCCCAGCTGCACGCGCGACGCGGCGAGGAAGGCGCTGCCCGTGCCCGCGACCGCCAGCAGGAAGCTGAGGATCGTCAGGCCCGGCTCATAGCGTACCGGCGCGCCGGGATCGAAGCCCAGCATGGCGATGAAATGCATCGACCAGACACCGCCGCCCATGGCCAGCGAGGCCACGGCCAGCCACGGCAGCCGGTCCCGACCGTCCCGATCCTGAATACGCTGGAACAGGTCGAGCGCCGTCCACGCCGCCAGGGCGGCGACGGCGTAGGACAGCGCGACAAAGACGATCCCGTGGTCGTGGTGCAATCGGTGGTCCGATCTGCGTTCAGCCTCGCCCGACTATCGTCAGAAGTTCAGGCGTTCGTCCATCCTTCAGGGCGCGACCATTTGCATGCCCAGCCACTCGGCGATCAGGGCCGGCTTCTCGCCGCCCTCGATCTCGACGGTCAGCTCGTGCTTGATCAGCCAGCGGCCGCCGCCCTTGTCCTCGGCCGACAGAAGCCTGAACCGGCCGCGCACCTTCGAACCGGCCGGGACGGGGGCAAGGAAGCGCAGCTTGTCGAAGCCGTAATTGACGCCCATCACCACACCGTCCAGCGGCTTTACCGCGTCATAGGACATGGCAGAGGCGAGGCTGAGGGTCAGGAAGCCGTGGGCGATCGTGCCCCCGAACGGCGTCTGTTTCGCCAGTTCGGGGTTCACGTGGATGAACTGGTGATCCTCGGTCACGTCGGCGAAGGCGTCGACGCGCGCCTGATCGATCTCGAACCATTTCGAGATCCCGACCTCGGTTCCGATCAGGCCTTCCAGTTCGCTCGGCTTCGGCATGGCGCGCTCCTTCGTTTGAACGCCACGCTAGCCACCGGGGGGGATTGCGCAAGGCGTCGCAAAGGCCCTCAGCCGGCGAAACGCCCCTCGATGATCTCCGAGAACAGACCCGGATCGACATTGCCGCCTGACAGGACCACGGCCGTGGTCTTGCCGCCGGCCTCGACCTTGCCAGCGAGGAGCGCCGCCAGAGACACGGCGCCGCCCGGCTCGACCACCAGCTTGAGGGTGCGAAAGGCGTAGCGCACCGCCTCGGCGACCTCGGCATCGGAGACGGTCTCGATCCGCTCAAGACGACGGTTGATCGGGAAGGTGAGCTCGCCCGGCCGGTCGGTCATCAGGGCGTCGCAGATCGACGGCTTTTCGACCGGCGCATGCGTCAGGCGTTCGCCCGCCTGCAACGACAGCAGGGTATCGTTGTAGGCCTCCGGCTCGACGCCGATCACAGGGGCGTCCGGAACAAGCGCCGCCATCGACAGATTGATGCCTGCAATCAGGCCGCCGCCCGAGGCGCCGCACACCAGCTGGTCGATCTGCGCGCCGACCTCCTCCGCCTGTTCGACGATCTCAAGCCCGGTCGTTCCCTGCCCCTCGATCACGAACGGATCGTCGAACGGCCGAACCAGAACCGAGCCTCGCGTCCGCGCGATCTCCTCGCCGATCGCCTCGCGGCTTTCGCGATAGCGGTCGTAGAGACGCACCTCGCCGCCGAAGCCGATCACGCCCTCGACCTTCACCTTCGGACTGTCGGCCGGCATGACGATGATCGCGCTGGTCCCCATCATCCGCGCAGCGCAGGCCACCGCCTGGGCGTGGTTCCCGGACGAGTAGGCGACGACCCCGCGCTTCAGCTCCTCCGCCGTCAGCCGGCTGATGCGGTTGTACGCGCCCCTGAACTTGAAAGCTCCCGCCCGCTGCAGGTTCTCGGCCTTCAGCAGCACTCGCCCGCCCAGCAGTTCGTTCAGCGCCGGGCTCTCGATCAGGGGCGTGCGCACGGCGTGGCCGGCAAGCTGGCGGGCGGCGTCGCGGACGCCATCGAAAGAGGCTGTGTGCATGAGCTCTGTCTAGCTGATCCGCCCCGTTCAGGGGAGGGGGACCGCCAGCGAAGCCGGTGGTAGAGGGGCAGCCGATCCGTGCCCGTTGCAACGCCCCTCCACCATGCTTCGCACGGCCCCCTCCCCCGATGGGGGCGGAATGTCTAACGTACGCCCCATGACCCGACTGATCCTCGCCATCGACCAGGGCACGACCTCCACCCGCGCCATAGCCTTCGAGCCCGCGCCCGAGGGTGGCTTGCAGCCGGTCGCCGTCAGCCAGATCGAGCTGGAGCAGCATTTCCCGCGCTCCGGCTGGGTCGAGCATGACGCCGCCGAAATCTGGACCGCGACCCTGCAGACCTGCCGCGAAGTCGTGAAGAAGGCCGGCGGGATCAGCCGCTTCGCCGCCATCGGCATCACGAACCAGCGCGAGACCTCGGTGATCTGGGACGCGACGACGGGCGAGCCTTTGCACCGCGCCATCGTCTGGCAGGACCGGCGCACCGCGGAGTTCACCGGGAAGCTGGCCGCCGCGGGACACGAGCCGGAGGTGCAGGCCGCGACGGGGCTCATCCTCGATCCCTATTTCTCGGCCTCGAAATATCGCTGGCTGCTGGACGCCGTACCCGGCTCACACCCGCGGGCGCTGAAGGGCGAGGTGAAGCTGGGCACCATCGAATGCTGGCTGGTCTGGAAGCTGACCGGCGGCGCCAGCCACGTCACCGACGCCACCAACGCCAGCCGCACCTCCCTGATGGATCTGCGCACGATGGGCTGGCGGCCGGATCTGGCGGAGCTGTTCGGCGTGCCGGTTCAAGCCCTGCCGGAGATCCGCGGCTGCGCCGATCATCTGGGCGACGCCGAGGCCTCCCTGCTGGGCAAGGCCCTGCCGATCCACGGCGCGGCGGGGGATCAGCAGGCGGCCCTCGTCGGCCACGGAGCGCTGAAGGCCGGGGACGCCAAGATCACCTATGGCACCGGCGCCTTTCTCGTCGCCAACGTCGGCGCCGAGCCCGTGTCCTCCACCACCCGCCTGCTGGGCACGCTCGGCTATTCCGCGAACGGGACCACGGCGTATGCGCTCGAGGGCTCCATCTTCTCCGCCGGCTCCGCCATCCAGTGGCTGCGCGACGGGCTGAAGGTCATCAGCGAAAGCCGGCAGTCCGAGGCCATGGCGCAGGGGCTCAAGGACAGCGGCGGCGTCTATCTGGTTCCGGGCTTTACCGGTCTGGGCGCGCCCTGGTGGGAGCCGGACGCGCGCGGGACCATCGTCGGACTGACCCGCGACAGCGGCCCGGCCCATATGGTCCGGGCGGCGCTGGAGAGTCTCGCCTTCCAGACCCGGGATCTGCTCGACGCCCTGGCGAAGGACGGCGCGCCGAAGCTGAAGGTATTGAAGGTCGATGGCGGCGTCACGGCCAACGCCTTCGCCATGCAGTTCATCGCCGATATCTGCGAGGTCGCCGTGGAGCGCCCGGCGTTTCAGGAGATGACGGCGCTGGGCGCAGCCAAGCTGGCGGCGCTGGGGGTCGGCCTGATCCACGACCTTGAGGACCACCCCGTCGAGGCCCCGGCCCGGTGGGAGCCGAGCATGGCGACCGACGAACGCGAGCGACTTCTGAAGGGCTGGCGCGGCGCGGTGAAGGCCGCCATCATCGCCGCGAAATGACCCAGACCGACGACGCGCAATCCACATTTTCCGGCACCCGTGAGGTCGATCCCCGCTACGCCCTTAACGAGGCGGAGCTGGCGGCCTGGATGGCGGAGAATGTCGAGGGGTTCTCACGCCCGATGGCCATCCGACAGTTCAAGGGCGGCCAGTCCAACCCGACCTATGAACTGACCACGCCGACGCGTGCCTACGTCCTGCGCCGCAAGCCGCCCGGGACCCTGCTGCCCAGCGCCCACGCGGTGGACCGGGAATTCACGGTCATCTCGGCACTGCATGCGCAAGGCTATCCGGTGGCCAGGCCCTACGCCCTGTGCACCGACGAGGACGTCATCGGGTCGATGTTCTATGTGATGGACAAGGTCGATGGCCGCGTCCTTTGGGACCTGAAACTGCCGGGACTGGAGCCGGCGGATCGGCGCGCCATCTACGACGCCCAGGTCGACGCCCTTGCCGCCCTTCACCGTTTCGACCCCGCAGCCATCGGTCTGGGCGACTACGGCAAGCCGGGCAATTATTTCGAGCGCCAGGTCGGCCGCTGGACCAAGCAGTATCGGGCGTCCGAGATCGAGCCGATCCCGGCCATGGACCGACTGATCGAGTTCCTGCCCGCCACCCTGCCGCCGGAAGGCCCCGTCGGCATCGTTCACGGCGACTTCCGCCTCGACAACATGATCCTCGCGCCGGATCGGGCCGAGGTCCGTGCGGTGCTGGACTGGGAGCTGTCGACGCTCGGCGATCCGATGGCCGACTTCTCCTATCTGCTGATCGCATGGGTCATCCCGGCCTCGCAACGCAACGGGCTGGCCGGCGCGGACATCGAGGCGCTGGGCATCCCGTCGGTGGCGGAGACGGTCGAGCGCTACGCTCGCCGGACCGGCCGCGCGGCGCCGGAAAACCTCGACTGGCTGTTCGCCTATAACCTGTTCCGGCTGGCGGCCATCTGTCAGGGCATCGCCGGCCGGGTTCGCGACGGCACCGCCGCCAGCGCCCACGCCCGCAGCATGGCGGCGCAGGTTCCGCTGCTGTCCGAGGGCGCGCTGAGCTTCGCGAAGAGAGCGGGGGCCTGATCCCTACCCGGGTTCGCCCACGAGGGTGAAGGCGGCCCAGTAGGCGGGGTGGCTCCAGCGGCGCTCTGCGCGGACGGCGCGCATTCCCGCCTGCAAGGCTCGCGCGCGGACGCCCGGATCGGTCGCCTGGCGTGCATCAAGGCTGGCGAAGGTCTCGGTGATCAGCTTCGTCGTCGCGGCGTCAGACACCTCCCAGTGCGACACCATCATCGACCGCGCCCCGGCGTAGAAGAAAGCGCGGGCGAGGCCCGACAGCCCCTCCCCGCCCGGCCGGCCGTCCGAGGCCGCCGTGTTGCACGCCGACAGGACAACGAACTCGGCGTTCAGTTTCAGCTGCGCCGCCTCCGAGGCGCTCAGATAGCCGTCGTCCGCCTCGGTGGCCTCGTCCGGCGGGGTCAGGACCAGCCCCGGCTCCGACGCCGCGGAACCGGCCATCAGACCGTGCGTCGAGAAGACCACGAACCGCGCCCGCTCCAGAGCCGGCGCATCCAGCGCCCGCACCGATCGCTCCGTGGCCTCTGGCCCGATCCTAACGACCGAGTCCGGATACCGGCTCTTCAGCGTCTCCAGTTCCAGCCGCGACCCGCGAAGATACGGGAGCGCCTTCAGCTTCGAGACATCGGCAAGCCGGCCGGTCCCCATCACCTGGTCCGCCGAAGGGGACCCCCGCCCGCCCTCGTCCGGCGCGCCGGTCAGGACCGGCGCCCCGAAGGCCACGAGCGGCAGGCGGTCGGCGACCCGCTCGGGCCGTCCGGTCGCAGCGGCCGGCGGACAGCCCGGACTGCGATCGGCGGGCGTCACCACCAGATGGCAGCGCAGGGCCTTCAGGCTGGACACCGCCGGCAAGGTCGCCAGCGCGTACCGGTCCATCAGCCATTCGGTATCGTCCAGCGCATCCACCGCATCGTCGCGCCCGGTCGGCGCATTGGTCGACAGCACCGCCAGCGGCAGGGTCGTCAGCGCCCCGGTCACCACGGTGATCAGTGTCGACTTGCCGGTGAAGACCTGTTCCACCGGCTTGACGATCCCGGTGTACAGTCTGTGCGAGACAGCGCGGTCGAAGGGCGCGGCGCGCCGGCCTGCGAAGATCAGCGGATCGACGTCCGGCCCTCGCGCTGCGGGGGTCGCGGTCAGGGACGCCCGCAGGATGCTCACGGCTTCGGTCATGGCCTCGGCGCCCAGATCCTCCGCCCGCGCCCAGGCGATGCGGTCCCGGGTCACGCCCCAGACATAGGTCGCCTCCGGATTGACCATGACCAGAAGCAGCCCTTCGTCCGCCTTCAGCAGCCCCTGCGTCTCCCGCACTGACAGGGCGCGCGGGCTGGTGAGTTCGGCCCAGGCGGGGAAGCGGGTCTCGATCTCGCTATCGACCGACTTGAGACGCCCGTCGGCCGCCTCCCATGCCATCCGGGCGCGGATCCGGGCCTGCAGGTCGGCGTCATCGGCCGAGGCGTAGTGCTGCTCCAGCTCGCGCTCCAGCCGATCGCGCTCGACGATCAGTCGCTCGCGCTCCTCGGCCAGCAGGCCCAGTTCGTCGTCTCCCTGCGCGAAGCGGGCGGAGACGCGGGCCAGGGCGTCGGCGGCCTCCGAGGCGATGGCCCACTGGGCCGCCTCGAACGCCTCGGCCCGCAGGGCCTCCGGCGTATCCGGGCTGGCGGGCGCGGCGCCGGCCAGACCCAGCAGGCCTGCCGCCAGAACTGCCGCAGTCAGCCGCTTCATCAGTTGCTCAGCACCTGGATGCTGGTCCAGACGTCGCCCCGGTTCTGCACATTCACCTGCATCTTGCCGCCCGGTCGCGGAGAGACGGTGCAGACCGGGTAGTGGTCGCCGAATCCGTCGCGGCAGATCACCGCGCCCTGGGTGTTGCGGATCGCCAGATCGATGTTGGTGTCGCCGTCGCCGATGGCCGCCACGCGGAGCACCTCGCCGTCTCGGGCGTCGACCTCGAAGGTCCAGTTCTCGCGCGCCCTCAGCTGTTTCACCGTGAAGACCGGCCCGGCCCCGAAACTGGATGACCGCACCCCCCTTGTCAGCGGCTCGCGCAGCCGGTCGATGGCGGCCAGCAGGGTCTCGTTGCCGGGCGACAGGGCTGCGGCTTCGTCGAGCAGGCGTCCGGGCGTCAGGATCGGCGCAGCGCCTTCGCCCTGCCGGACGGGCACCTCGGCGAGAAGGCGGGCCGCCATGATCAGGGCGCCTGCGTCACCCCGTTCGCGTCCCCAGCGCGCCAGCTCGGCCGCAGTCACGGCCTGGGCCACGGCGTGGGCTTCCGGCGAGGTCACCGGGGCGGACGGCTCCTCGTCGGCGAAGGCTTTCGCACCCGCGCCGGCCGCGGCGATCGTCGCCAGCACCAGCCCGCAAAGAAGCCAATTCGCCTTGCCCATCACCCGGTCCACCCGCAGACGCCCCGACGTCAGGGGCAACCATGCACTGTCCCGCCCTCGGAGAACAGGGATACTGACGGAATATGACGCCCCGTCAGTCGGGGGTCCGGACGGCCCCGTTCAGGATGCGGCGATCGGTCCGGGCCTGCACCAGGACCGCGACGGCCTGTCCCTCGCCCGGCTGCGGCAGGGCGTAGAGCACCGGACGACCCGTCCAGGGCCCCAGCACCCTGAGCGACCGCACGACATTGGTGTGCCGGACGCGCTGGCCGCGGTTGTCGCCGGCCCCGATCTCCACCGTCTGGGCTCCCGGTGTATAGGTCACGGCGATGACCTCGGCCCCGCCGGTCGGCGCACGACCGGAGCCGACGCCGACACGATCACCGGTCTCGCGAAACTCGATCTCCGGCGGGAAGACGCGATTGGCGGATTCCGCCTCGATGGCGGCCTGCAGGGTCTCGCCGGTTCCGACCTGACGACGTCCGTCGATGATAACCTGCGGCGTCGAGACCGCCCGCACCCGCAGAGGCTGGCGATAGGCGCGCTGGCGCTGGGCGAACTCCGGCCGGGCGAAGGTGTCGGTCCAGCCGAGATAGTCCCAGTAGTCGACCGCATAGGTCAGGGCGATCACGCCCGGCTCGTCGGCGATCGCCTCGATGCGGGCATTGGCCTCGGGGCACCCGGCGCAGCCCTGCGCCGTGAACAGTTCGACCACGGTCGGCTCGGCCGGCGACGCCGCACGATGCCGGACACGCGTGGCTTCAGGCTGGGCGACCGAACCGGTCGCCAGCGCTGCGGTCACGGCCGCCGCCGTTACGGAAATCCAGCCCCGAACTTTCATGGCGCGCACCATAAGCGCGGCGAGCGAACACGCGCCGCTCATTTTCGCGTGAGGCTAGATGCGGATGTCCAGGAGGCTGCCCGGTCGAACCGGGCGTTCCTCCGCCGGATCGAACGGAAGCGGGGCCGCGCTTGCCACCTTCTTCTCTGTCTTCACCTCGACCGGCAGGGCCGCGGCGGCCGGGGAGCGGACGCCATCCAGAGCGGCGCGGAAGAAGTCCGAACGCGCGGCGCGCGCCGGTGAGGGCGACTGCTGCGTCGGGAACAGCGGGGACTGAACGGGCGGTCGAATCGCGCTCATGCCGACAGGGTTAACGAAAACCGTCGGAAATGGGTTAACGCCCGTCAGCGGGCGGTCGCGGTCGGCAGCGGACGCGGCGGGGCCTGCATGGCGTCGACCAGCCGCTCGATCTCGGCGTCGTCTAGAAGAGGCCCCGACACCTTGCCGACGATCCGGCCCATGGCGTCCACGGCGAAGGTCTCCGGCGCACCGGTGATGCCGAGGTCCAGACCGGCCCGACCCTCGCGATCGACCAGCACCATCGAATAGGGATCGCCCAGTTCATCCAGGAAGGCGCGGGTGGCGACCGGATCGTCCTTCCATGCCACCCCGACCACGGCCACGCCGCGTTCCTTGAGCGTCATCAGCTTCGGATGCTCGACCCGGCAGGGCGCGCACCAGCTGGCGAAGACGTTGATCAGCATCGGCTTGCCGACGCCGGCAGTCTTCAGATCCACATGGCCCGGCCCGGCGACATCGCCGGCCAGCATGGGCAGCACGGTCTCAGGCACGGCCTGTCCGACAAGGGCGTCCGGCTTCACCGAGGGGTCGCGCTGCAGCGACCAGCCGATGAAGAGGGCCGCCAGCGCCACGAGGACGACCAGCGGGATCAGGGCGAACCAGCGGCTCATTTTTCCTGCCCTGCCGCATCTTGCGCGGCTTGAGGGCGGTCCGGGGTTTCCAGACGCTCAAGCTCGGCCTTCCACCGACGCGCGGCGATCGCGCAACGCACCACCAGAGCCGCCATCACGACCGCGCTGATCCCCCAGGCCGGCCAGACGTAGGCGGCGTACTTGCCCATCTCGAGGTCGATCATGATCAGGCCTCCAGCGCGCGACGGGCGCGGATCGAGACGACCCGGCGGCGCACGATCTCTGTGCGGATCGCGGTCAGCCAAAGCGCGAGGAACAGCACGCCATAGGCCGCCATCATCGTCAGCAGGGGCGTCAGGAAGATCGCCGGCATCGACGGCCCGTCGGCGCGCACCAGCGAAGCCGGCTGATGCAGGGTGTTCCACCAGTCGACCGAGAACTTGACGATCGGCAGGTTGATCAGTCCGACCAGCCCCAGCACGGCGGCGGCGCGCGCGGCCTTCGCCTCGTCGTCGATCGAGGCGCGCAACGCCATGTAGCCGAGGTAGAAGAGGAACAGCACCAGCACCGACATCAGGCGCGCGTCGCCCCACACCCACCAGGCGCCCCACATCGGCTTGCCCCACAGGCTGCCGGTCACCAGCGCCAGCAAGGTGTAGGCCGCGCCAGGCAGGGCCGCCGCCCGCGCCGCCGCATCCGCCAGCGGATGGCGGAACACCAGGGCGAAGAAGCTGGAGACGCCCAGCGCGCCGTAGATCATCAGTCCGACCGAAGCCGCAGGCACATGCACGAACATGATCCGCACGGTATCGCCCTGCTGGTAGTCCTCGGGCGCGGCGAAGCTGAACCAGGACCCCGCCAGAAGCAGCAGCGCGGCAGCGGCCCACAACACCGGCACGAGGGGCCGGGTGAAGCGGGCGAAGCGGTCGGGATTGGCGAGGCCGAACATGGAATTCGCTCTCTTAGTGGCCTATCGCGCGTCGCGCTACTTGAGGCGGCGAGGATTCGATGTGTTAGACCGTCGCGCTCAGACGGGGATTGACCATGACCGACGACATCACGAAGGACTCGAACGGCAATCTGCTGGCCGACGGCGACAGTGTCACCCTGATCAGGGATCTCAAGGTCAAGGGTTCGGGCGGCGTGACCCTCAAGCGCGGCACGCTGGTGAAGAACATCCGCCTGACCGGCGACCCGGACGAGATCGAGGCCAATGTCGAGAAGGTCCGCGGCCTGGTGCTGCGGACGGAGTTCGTGAAGAAGGCCTGATCTCAGGTTACAAAGGCTTAAGTGGCGGGCATTCGCCCCTTTGAGTAGCGCTTGCGTCAAACCGGAGGGGACACCGATGACCATCCGCCTTCCTGCTGCCGCCGCCCTTGGCCTCGTGCTCGTCCTGACGGTCGCGGCCACGCCGGCAAGCGCCCAGGATAAGCCGGCCACGCCGTCTTTCATCAATGCGCCACGTGACTGGTCCGCAACCCTGCGCGAAGACGTCACGGCCCTGCACACCGTCATCATGGATAGCCATCCGGGGCCCCACGATCCCCTGAACCCTGAATTCGGCGCCAGGGCGGAG
The DNA here is from genome assembly GCA_052441165.1 of Caulobacteraceae bacterium. GTDB lineage: Bacteria > Pseudomonadota > Alphaproteobacteria > Caulobacterales > Caulobacteraceae > Brevundimonas. Next base: position 116,284 of record JBQVQW010000007.1, read on the forward strand.
GCCGGGCTCGCGACCGCCCTGCAACGGGCCGAAACCACCACCGACGCCGGCGGCTGGTGGTGGGCCCTGCGGGCCTATGTGGCCAGCTTCGACGACGGACACGTGCAGATGGGACTGAACGAGTCCGGCGGGTTTCCGACCCGATGGCCGGGCTTTCTGACGGCCTATCGCGGCGAAGACCAGATCGTCCTGAACCGGGACGAGGCGGCGGCCGGAGCGCCACCGATCGGGGCGCGACTGATCGATTGCGACGGCGTCTCCGCAGACCGGCTGGCGGCCGAACGGATCGGCGCCTTCCGCGGCCGGTGGTTTCTCGAATCCCAGCACATCCAGTTTGGAGACTGGCTGTTCATGAGTTCGTCCAACCCCTGGACGCCCGAGATGCGCAGCTGTCGTTTCGAGGCCGACGGGCAGATCCGTAGCTGGCCCCTGACCTGGCGCCCCATCGCAGCCGACGACCTGTCCGTCCGCCGACAGGCCCTGTCTGGCCGCGCCGAATACCGGTTCGGCCTGACAACGCTGAACGATGGGGGCGCGTGGCTGTCTATGCCTTCATTTGACGGCACGCCCGGGAGCGACGCCCACGACGCCCTGACGCCGCTGATGGACGAGCTGGAGACCCGACAGCTGGAGCTGCGCGGGGCTCCTTATGTCGTACTGGACCTGCGTGGCAATGGCGGCGGCTCCTCCCACTGGAGCCGGGAGATCGCCGAAACCCTGTGGGGCGGGCGCTGGCTGGAAGTGCATCAACTCCCCGCCGTGGAAGCGATCGAATGGCGGGCGTCGGACGCCAACCTCGCCGCGATACGGACCTATGTCGATGAGTGGACCGCCGCCGGCGAGAGCGCCGACCGCATCGGCTGGGCTCAGGAGATCGTGGACGGCATGACTGCCGCCCGGGCCGAGGGAAAACCCTACTGGCGCGACGCAGCGGAGACCTCGCCCCGGCCGCCATATGCACCCGACTACGCGCCGCTGCGCGTCCGCGGCCCGGTCTATGTTCTGACCGACGCCGGTTGCGGATCGGCCTGTCTTGACGCGGTCGATCTCTGGAAGGCCATGGGCGCGATCCAGATCGGGAGAGAGACCTCGGCGGACACGGTCTATATGCATGTGCGTGGCGATGAACTTCCCAGCGGACTGGCCCGGATCGCCATACCCATGAAGGTCTGGCGCGGTCGCCAGCGGGGCAACAACGAGCCCCAGCGCCCCACCCATGTGTTCGACGGCGACATCACCGACACCGTCGCTGTCCAGGCGTGGATCAGGAGCCTGCCGGAGAGTTGACGGGGATCATCCCTGTGCGTTGCGGATCGCGGCCGCGCCCGCGAAGGGCGTGATCACCGCAGCGAAAAGGACGTAGGCGCCCAGGAAGGCGAGCGCAGGCGCCGGCGACAGACCGTTCGCCGCCCGCTCGAGCGCGCCGGCGCCGAAGATGACCGGCGGGATGAACAGCGGCAGGACCACGACCGCGATCAGCAGGCCGCCGCGCTTCGAGCCGAGTGCAAGCGCGGCGCCCAGAGCCCCCGTCAGGGCAAAGCCCAGCCCGCCGATCAGGGCCGACACTGCAGCCAGCGGCGCCAGTTCGGGCGACAGGCCCAGGGTGATGGCGGCGACCGGCGCGGTCAGGGCCAGCGGCCCGCCGACGGCCAGCCACTGGGCCTTGGCCTTGGCGATCACCACCAGCTCCAGCGGCGCAGGGCCCAGCGTCAGCAGGTCCAGCGCCCCGTCTTCGAGATCGCGCTCGAAAAGCCGCTCCAGCGACAGGATCGACGACACCGCCAGCGCCAGCCATGCGACGCCGCCGGCGATGGGCTTCAGCCCTGCCGGATCGCCGCCCGCCGCCAGCGGCAGCAGCACCGTCAGACACAGGAAGAAGCCGCAGGCCAGCAACGGCCCGCCGCCGCCCGCCCAGGCCAACGCCAGCTCGCGCCGCCACAGGATCGTCAGCGCCCTCATCGGCCGCCTCCGCCGATGTCCAGCGCCCGCGCCGGGACCGGCAGCGGATCGTGGACGGCGGCCAGCACCGCGCCGCCCTTGTTCAGATGCGCCTGCAGGATCAGCCCCATGGCCTCACGCCAGCGCGCGTCCAGCGGGCTGAACGGCTCGTCCAGCAGCCACAGCGGGCGCGGTGCGGCGATCAGGCGGGCGAAGGCCAGCCGGCGGCGCTGTCCGGCCGACAGCTTGCGCACTTCCAGATCCAGCAGGGGCTCCAGCGCCAGCACGTCGACGGCCGCCGCGATCCCGTCGGCGTCCGCACCGAACCATTGCGCCTGAAAGGTCAGTTCCTCCCGCGCCCGACGCGCCGGCTTCAGCCCGTCGAGGTGGCCCAGCCAGTGCAGGCCGGTCGCCCGCGCCTCATCCGCCTCAAGGCCGTTAAAGGAGACCCTTCCGGCGTCCGGGCGAATGAAGCCGGCCACCGCACGCAGCAGGCTGGTCTTGCCGGCGCCATTGGCTCCGGTCAGGGCCACAGCTTCTCCGGCGGCGACCTCGAACGACAGGTCGCGGAACAGTCGGCGCTCGCCGCGCGACAGGGTCAGGCCGGCGACGCTCAGCATCGGCCACACCCCCAGTTGCGAACCGCTCTCAATACCCACGATGACGTCATGGATTCATGGACGTGAAAGCCGACCCTCGCTATATGCGCGGTCGCCGCAGCAGGCGTCCGCCGCGCGCGTCGGGACCCTGTGAGCCCCGCCGTCGATCGCGCGAACGTGCAACCGGATTGTCGGGCGGCGTTGACCAGAGGAACCCTCTCCATGCCGTCGATTGACAGCCTCAAGACCCGCCAGGACCTTTCCGTCGGGCGCAAGAAGTACGCCTATTACAGCCTTCCGGCCGCCGAGGAAGCCGGTCTGACCGGGATTTCCCGCCTGCCGCGCTCGATGAAAGTGCTGCTGGAGAACCTTCTTCGCAACGAGGACGGCGTCTCGGTCACCGAGGCCGACCTGAAGGCCGTCGCCGCCTGGATCGAGAACAAGGGCTCGGTCGAGCACGAGATCGCCTTCCGTCCGGCCCGCGTGCTGATGCAGGACTTCACCGGCGTTCCGGCCGTCGTCGACCTGGCCGCGATGCGTGACGCCATGGCCGCCCTCGGCGCCGACGCCACCAAGATCAATCCGCTGGTCCCGGTGGACCTGGTCATCGACCACTCGGTCATGGTCGACCACTTCGGCACAGCCAAGGCCTTCGGCCAGAACGTCGAACGCGAGTACGAGCGCAATATCGAGCGCTACAACTTCCTGCGCTGGGGTTCGTCCGCCTTCAACAACTTCCGCGTCGTTCCTCCCGGCACCGGCATCTGCCACCAGGTGAACCTCGAGAACCTCGCCCAGACCGTCTGGACGCTGGACGAAGGCAAGAAGACCGTCGCCTATCCGGACACGGTCGTCGGCACCGACTCGCACACCACCATGATCAACGGTCTGGCCGTTCTGGGCTGGGGGGTCGGCGGTATCGAGGCCGAGGCGGCCATGCTGGGCCAGCCGATCCCCATGCTGATTCCGGAAGTCATCGGCTTCAAGCTGACCGGCAGGCTGCCGGAAGGCGCGACCGCCACCGACCTGGTGCTGACCGTCACCCAGATGCTCCGCAAGAAGGGCGTGGTCGGCAAGTTCGTCGAGTTCTTCGGCGACGCCCTCGCCGGCCTGACGCTGGAAGACCAGGCGACCATCGCCAACATGGCTCCGGAATACGGCGCCACCTGCGGCTTCTTCCCGGTCTCGCAGGCCACCATCGACTTCCTGACCGCCACCGGTCGGGACAAGGCGCGCGTCGCCCTGGTCGACGCCTATGCGAAGGCCCAGGGACTCTGGATCGACGAGAACTCGGAAGAGCCCGTCTTCACCGACACGCTCGAGCTGGACCTCGCCACCGTCGTGCCGTCGCTGGCCGGTCCGAAGCGTCCGCAGGACCGCGTCGAGCTGACCACCGCCGCACCGGAGTTCGAGGGTCACCTGACCTCGACCTTCGCCCGCGCCGCCGACGCCCCGCGCGTCGACGTCGAGGGTGAGAAATTCTCGGTCGGAGACGGCGACGTCGTCATCGCCGCCATCACCTCGTGCACCAACACCTCCAACCCCAGCGTGCTCATCGCCGCCGGACTGGTGGCGCGCAAGGCGCTGGCGCTCGGCCTGAAGCCCAAGCCCTGGGTCAAGACCTCGCTGGCCCCCGGCTCGCAGGTCGTCACCGATTACCTGACCGACGCCGGCCTGCAGAAGGATCTGGACGCCATCGGCTTCAACCTGGTCGGCTACGGCTGCACCACCTGCATCGGCAACTCGGGGCCGCTGGATCCCGCGATCTCGAAGGCCATCAACGAGAACGGCATCGTCGCCACCTCGGTCCTGTCGGGCAACCGCAACTTCGAGGGCCGGGTGAACCCCGACGTGCAGGCCAACTACCTGGCCTCGCCGCCGCTGGTCGTCGCCTACGCCCTGGCCGGCTCGATGCGCATCGACATCACGAAGGATCCGATCGGTCAGGACAAGAAGGGCAAGGACGTCTTCCTCGCCGACATCTGGCCGACCACGCAGGAAGTCGCCGACATCCAGCGCAAGTCGGTCACGCCAGCCATGTTCGCCAAGCGCTACAAGGACGTCTTCAAGGGCGACAAGCACTGGCAGGCGATCAAGGTCTCGGGCGGCCAGACCTACACCTGGGACGACAGCTCGACCTACGTCGCCAACCCGCCCTATTTCGAGGGCCTGTCGATGGAGCCGAAGCCGGTCCAGGACATCGTCGAGGGCCGCGTGCTCGCCATCTTCGGCGACTCGATCACCACCGACCACATCTCCCCGGCCGGCTCGATCAAGAAGACCTCGCCCGCCGGTCACTGGCTGACCAGCCACGGCGTCGACGCCCTGGACTTCAACAGCTACGGCGCCCGCCGCGGCCACCACGAAGTCATGATGCGCGGCACCTTCGCCAACATCCGGATCCGCAACAGGATCACCCCGGACATCGAGGGCGGCGTCACGAAACACTTCCCGTCGGGCGACGTCATGTCGATCTACGACGCGGCCATGCGCTACCAGTCGGAAGGCCGTCCGCTGGTCGTCTTCGCCGGCAAGGAATACGGCACCGGCTCCTCGCGTGACTGGGCCGCAAAGGGCACCAATCTGCTGGGCGTCCGCGCCGTCATCGCCGAGAGCTTCGAGCGCATCCACCGCTCGAACCTGATCGGGATGGGCGTCGTGCCGCTGCAGTTCAAGATGGACGGCTGGCAGAAGCTGGGCCTGACCGGCGAGGAGATCGTTACGATCCGCGGCCTGACCGACGCCAACGTCGGCAAGCTGAAGCCCCGTCAGGACCTGTGGGTCGAGCTCTTCCGTCCGTCGGACGGCAAGATGGCCCGCTTCCCGGTCCGCTGCCGCATCGATAACCAGACCGAGCTGGAATACCTGCGCGCGGGCGGCGTCATGCCGTACGTCCTGCGCAACCTCGCCGGCGGCGACCAGCCGGCTCCGGCCAACGACGACGCGGGCGTGATCGCGGCCGAATAGGTCGCCTCCCCTCTGAAGACAGAAAGGCCGGCGGATCGCTCCGCCGGCCTTTTTCATGGCGACCGGGTTCAGCCTCGCGTCGCGTTGTGGGGTCCGGCATCGCGTGGGTTGCGACCGAACGCCTCGTCGCAGACCGCACGGCCGAACGCTTCGGAGACCATCATCTGCCGATCGCCGAGCAGGCCGCCGACACGGCCCTGCGCACTCGTCGAGACGCGGATCGGAAAGCGGCCGAGAACCCGGTTGCCACGGGCCGGATCGACGAACTCGACCGTCCCGGAGAGGTGATGCTCGCCATCCCCGTTGAGCAGGGTCTCCAGACGCCCTGCGCGCTGGAGTTCATCGAGGTGAACCCGCACATTGATCGGCGCGGTGCCCCACATGCAGCGCCGCAGTTCCTCGTGAACCTCATCGCTGAAGGTGTCGGCGAAGTCGTCTTCGGCGTTCAGCCAGCCGCTCGACATGGTGATCGTCCCGACCTGTGCGGTTTCCTGAAGACCGACAGGCAGGGCGATGGGCGGCCCGCCCTCGATCACAGGTGAACAGGCGGTCAGGGCGAGCGCGGCGGCGGCCGCGGCGAAGAGGATTTTCATGGCGAGAGTTCCGTTTCTTTTGCGGAACTCTCCGGCCAACAGCGTTCGACCACGAGTGAATTCGCGGTAATTTCAGCTTCGCGACAAGGTTTGTGACGCCGGGGCCACGGCCGCGCTTCAGGTCTCGAAGACCTCGACGCCGATTTCGCCGGCGGGGTTCAGCCAGGCCCGCTTCATGCCCTGGCTGTTGTAGGGCGCGGCGATGTTGCCGTGGCGATCCAGCGCGATCAGGCCGCCATCGCCGCCCATGGCGCCGATCTCGTCGATCACCGCCCGCGACGCTTCGGCCAGCGACTGTCCGGCGGCGACGCGCCAGCCGGTCTGGGCGCAGGCGGCCACGCGGATGAAGTATTCGCCCTGCCCCGTGCCCGAGACGGCGACATTGCCGTCGGCCCAGGTCCCGGCCGCGGGGATCGGGGTGTCTCCGACGCGACCCGGCATCTTGCCGAACACCCCGGCGGTCGAGGTCGCGGCGGCCAGCCGCCCTTGCGCGTCCAGCACGCAGCAGCCGACGGTGCCGTGGCTCAGCGTGCCCGGCGGGTGATTGTCCTCGCCCTTGCCGGCGCGGGTGAACCAGGCCTCCTCGTCGGCGATCGGCTCCAGTCCCTGATCGAGGGCGAACAGGGCCGCGCCCTCGCCGGCCAGCATGACGTGGGGCGTACGGTCCATGACCGCGCGCGCCGCCACGACCGGGTTGCGAAAGCCCTGCAGGGCGGCGACCGCGCCCGCCCGCTTCGTCGAACCGTCCATGATGCTGGCGTCCAGTTCCCAGGCGCCGGCCAGGTTCGGCGAGGCGCCGCGGCCGGCGACGTAGAGGCCGGAGTCCTCCAGCATGACCACCGCCTCGACCGCGACGTCCAGCGCCGGGGCGCCCGCGTCCAGCCGCGCCTTCATAGCCTCGACGACCTGACGCATGTGCACGACCTCGGCGTCGTAGTTGCGCTCGCGCCGGGCGCCGGCGCCGCCATGCAGGATGAGGGCGGTCATACGGTGTCTCCTGATCGCCTCTTTTCAACGGGCGTGGCGCTGCTTAGCGTTTGCGCGACGCGAGCGCCACGGGGGCGAGCGCAATGACCCCCAGACCGGCCCCAGGTCGCGCGAAGCGCGTCAGGCCAAAGGAAAATGCCATGCGTGCAGTTCTGTCCAAGGCTCCCGGCGGCCCGGAAACCCTCGTCGTCGAGGAGGTCATGGACCCCCGCCCGCAGAGCGGGGAGGTGGTGATCGAGGTGAAGGCCGTCGGCGTGAACTTCCCCGATACCCTGATCATCGAGGACAAATACCAGTTCCGGCCCCAGCGCCCCTTCTCGCCGGGCGGCGAGGTGGCCGGCGTCGTCGAGGCCGTCGGCGAGGGGGTGAAAGGCCTCTTCAAGGGCGACCGCGTCATCGCCGTCCCCGGCTGGGGCGGCATGGTCGAGCGGCTGGCCGTGCCCGCCGCCTCGGTCATCCGGATCCCCGACGGCATGGACTTCCCGACCGCCGCCGCCCTGATCATGACCTACGGCACCTCGTACTATGCCCTGAAGGACCGGGCGCAGCTGAAGGCTGGCGAGAGCCTGCTCGTGCTGGGCGCAGCCGGGGGCGTGGGCGTGGCCGCGGTCGAGCTCGGCAAGGCCATGGGCGCACACGTCATCGCCGCCGCCTCGACCAACGACAAGGTGCAGTTCGCCCTCGAGGCCGGCGCCGACAACGGCCTGATCTATCCGTCCGGAAAGATGGACAAGGCGGCGCAGAAAGAGCTGTCGGGCGAGCTGAAGCTGGCCTCCGGCCGCGACGGACCGGACGTGGTCTATGACGGCGTCGGCGGCGATTACTGCGAACCGGCCCTGCGCGCCATGGACTGGAACGGCCGCTATCTGGTCGTCGGCTTCCCGGCGGGCATTCCGTCCCTGCCGCTGAACCTGACCCTGCTGAAGTCGGTATCGGTGATCGGCGTCTTCTGGGGCGCGGCCGTCATGCGCGACCCGGCCGGGCACGCGGCCAACATGGGCGACCTGTTCCGCTTCTGGAGCGAGGGGAAGATCAGGCCGCGCATCAGCCGCACCTTCCCGCTTGAGCGCGCCCACGAGGCCATCCAGGCGCTGGGCGACCGCTCGGTGATGGGCAAGGTCGTGGTGACGATCGAGGGCTAGTCCGCGTCGCGCAGCCGCTCGAGCGCGGCCAGCGCCGCATCCTTGTGCCGACGCTTGATGTTCGCGCCCAGCGTCGCCAGCAGGCCGGCGATCACCGCCGCGTCGTCGGTGAAGCCGATGCCGGCGAAGATGTCGGGGATCGCGTCGGTCGGCAGGACGAAATAGGCCAGGGCCGCGAACATGATGCCCTTGGCCGCCGCGGGCGTCTGGGGATCACGCGCGGCGAACCAGACCGAAAGCAGCTGGTCGGCGAAGGGTATGCGCGACGCCGTCCGCCTGACCTTGGGCCAGAACCCTCGTCGCACGCGCGTCTCGTTGACCTGTTGGACGACAGGGACCAGCGCCCGCGTCGGATCGAGCACATCTTCGGGACGGGGCGCCCCCGCGGCAGGTTTGGCATTGGCCGTCATGGCCGCTAAATCCTCGAACGAAACTCAGGTTCAGCTGAATATAGGAACGACAGGGATGAAACTCGACAACAGCATCGCCGCGGTGGTCACCGGCGGCGCCTCGGGCCTCGGAGAGGGCACCGCGCGCGCCATCGCCGCCACGGGCGCGAAGGTCGCCCTGTTCGACATGAACGAGGAGAAGGGCGAGGCGATCGCGAAAGAGATCGGCGGCGTCTTCTGCAAGGTCGACGTCACCAGCGATGAGGAAGTGGCGGCCGCCTTCGCGAAAGCCCGCGCCGCCCACGGTCAGGAGCGCCTGACCGTCAACTGCGCCGGCATAGCCACCGGCCAGAAGACCGTCAGCCGCAAGCGGGACACCGGCGAGATCCGGGCCCACGACATGGCCTCGTTCGAGCGCACCGTCCGCATCAACCTGTTCGGCACCTTCCGCGTCCTGTCGCAGTCGGCGCTGGGCATGGTGACCCTTGAGCCGATGGCGGACGGCGAGCGCGGCCTGATCGTCAACACCGCCTCGGTGGCGGCCCAGGACGGCCAGATCGGTCAGGCGGCCTATTCGGCCTCCAAGGGCGGCGTTTACGCCATGACCCTGCCGGTCGCGCGCGATCTGGCGCAGGAAGGCGTGCGCGTGAACACCATCCTGCCCGGCATCATGTGGACGCCGATGATGGCCGGGATGGACCAGAAGGTGCAGGACAGCCTCGCCGCCGCCATCCCCTTCCCCAGCCGCCTGGGCCCCCCGGCCGACTACGCATCGCTGGTGCTGGAACTGGCCCGCAACGTCTACATCAACGGCGAATGCATCCGCCTCGACGGCGCCATCAGGCTGGCTCCGCGGTAATTTCTTGAAAGGGGGCTTGCGGTCGCCCGCGAGGGTCCGCTATACGCCCCCTCCTCGACACGGGACGGCATCGCCGCCCCACGGAGTGCGGGCGTAGCTCAGGGGTAGAGCATCACCTTGCCAAGGTGAGGGTCGGGCGTTCGAATCGCCTCGCCCGCTCCAGTCGAAACATCAAAAGGCTCGGTCTTCGGACCGGGCCTTTTTGCTTTCCACGCCATGGGCCGCGCCAGATTGCCAAGGTGAGGGTCGGGCGTTCGAATCGCCTCGCCCTCGACCGTCGCATTAGGAATGGTGGCCGCTGGGTTGCCTTATACTCGTCGGCGGCACTCTCTTGAGATTGCAGCGAGACGAGTCCAGCTCGCTTTCCAGTTGCGGCCGGACGCTGTATCTCCACTCTTCTGTGAGGGAGATTCTAAATGCCGCTTCGCTGGGTTGCCTTCGTGGTCTCGGGGACTTCGGTCATAGTCGTCGACGCGGTCGTGCCGCGTGACGCAACGCAGCCCATTGAGATCATGGCTGACGAGACGTGGACCCTGCAGAAGGGAGACTCCTCGGCCGCCTATTCGGTGATGCATCAACGTTGTGCGGATTATCTCCGGGAGAATGGGGTAGACTTGGCAATCGTAAAGGCGAGTGCCGCTGGTGCGAGCGGTGGCGGCTTGGCGTTGTTGAAAAGCGCGGAACTCCGTGGCGCTGTGATCGCAGCAGCAGCCTCAAGGTGCGACGTTCGGCAGCTTGCTAAAGGGGTTGTGAGCAAGACCTATGGAGACCGGAAGGTCGACGAATATCTCGGTGATGATGGATTCTGGAGCGCTCAGACAACTGGCGGGCAACTGCGGCGGATGAGCCGTGAGGCGGCGATGTACCTCATTGCTGCGCGAGCCAACTGATGCCCCCGGTAGTACCGGCGCTTCAAATCGGACGACGGCTGGGCAACGGCCACTTCGGTGTCGTCTATGAAGGTCAAGACAGCGTGCACGGGCTAGTCGCCGTAAAAGTCCTGTCTCGTGCGCCATTCAACAGTGACGATGAGTGGGAAGAGTATAAACGAGGCTTCCTCGCGGAGGCTCAGCATCTCTCTCAGGCCACGCACCACAACGTGGTCAAGGTTCACCACATCGAGGAGATGCCGGACGGTCTGAGCATCCGGTTCTGTATGGAGCTTTGCCCTGGCGGCTCGCTACAAAGCCGGTTTGAAGCCGGCCCAATGTTCCTAGCAGAGGTCAGAAAAGCCGCCACTGACATCCTTCTGGGGCTCACCGCGCTCCATCTTCGCGGAATGCTTCATCGCGACATCAAGCCCGGAAACATACTCATAGACCGAAACGGCGTCGCCAAACTCGGAGACTTCGGCCTCGTCACCGACCATCTGCTTATGGGTTACGCATCCCAAGCCGGATACCGAGATCATCTCGCTCATGAAATTTGGCACGGTGGAGGTACCAGCACCCGGACCGACGTTTGGGCCGTCGGAATGACTTTATTTCGTCTGCTTCACGGACGGACTTGGTACGAAGAGGCACCCGCCCCCCGAGACCTCGTTCGTGACGGAGGCTTCGCTAACACTCTCAAATGGCTACCGCACGTGCCAAAGCCATGGCGGCGGGTCATACGCAAGATGCTCGCCGACAACCCCGCCGGGCGATACCAGACAGCGGCTCAGGCCCTTGAGGCCTTATCCAAACTGCCTGTCTCACCTGCTTGGCACGCTACCGTGACAACTGAGCTCGTCCGATGGGAACATCGCAGCAAGACCCGCTTGAATGTCGTCGAGTGGCGTAGGCACTCGACTAGGCGACATGAATGGAGTGCATGGAGCGAGCCATTGGGCGATGGGCGCCGTAAGACGTTAGATGGGTCTGGCGGCGAAGTAAGTCGGCGCGCCGCAGTTTCTGGACTCGAGGCCTACTTCGCGGGCTGGTAACGGCGAAGCTTCCGCGGCAGGAGGTAAGGTCCATCGAAATCGGAGGGCTCTAAAGGCTTCAGATCAAGCTTAACTGCAGCGGCAGCGCGTCTTGCCGGAGAACACCTCTTACAGAAGTGCTGGGTGGCCGAGACCCCTTGCTGTGGATGCCAGTGGCGATTGCAACTCCGGCATCGCGGCAGGGTCAGAGCGAGATTGGGCGAACGTCGGCTCATGGGCTCCTCGCCATCCTGACTAATGCGCCCCCTGTGAACAAAACATGAATCAACTTTGGGTCAATATCAAGCGCCGCGCTACAACGCATGCGGACTCACATCATGCCGCTCTGACCCGGCAAGCTGCAAAAAGCCGGTTTCAGATCCGCTTCAGCCGCTTCGCGTGCCCGCCGACCATCCGCAGCGCCATGCCGTCCGGCAGGTGTTTGGCCAGGCTCGCCAGCACATTGTTCATGAAGCCCGGCGTGACCTTCGGCCGATTGGCTTCCAGCGCTGCGTAGCCGACCTCCGCGACGTGTTCCGCCGTCTGCCACATCCAGGCGGGATAGGCGGCGGAGACCTCGGCGCGGGTGCCATTGACGTCGTGGAACTCCGTCAGGGTGTAGCCGGGACACAGGGCGGTGACGTGCACGCCGGTTCCGGCCATCTCCAGATGCAGGCCCTGCGACGCCTTGATCAGGAAGCTCTTGATCGGGCCGTAGAGGGTATCCCCACCCGTCGCCGGCATCTGCCCCGCCAGCGAGGCCACGTTCAGGATGCGGCCGAAGCCCCGCTCGGCCATGCCAGGGGCGAACAGCCGGGCCAGTTCGACCGGCGCGGTCAGCATGACCCGGATCATGGCCGCATGGGCCTCGGGCCCGGTCTGCAGGAAGCCTGCGGTCCGGCTGAAGCCCGCATTGTTGATCAGGCCGTCGACGATCAGACTCTTTTCGGCGATCGCCTCGAACAGCCGGCGCGGCGCGGCCGGGTCGGCGAGATCGTCGGTGATGACAGTGACGACCGAGCCATAGCCCTGCAGTTCTTCCGCCAGCGTCTCCAGCGGCCTCGCGCGACGGGCGGTCAGGACCAGATCCCAGCCCTTCGCCGCATAGACACGCGCGAGAGCCGCGCCGATGCCGGCGGAGGCCCCCGTGATCAGGATGGTGCGGCGTCGGTTCGGGTTCACGCGGCGGTCAGGCCGCGACGGGGCAAGACTTGTGCATCTCGAACCCGACCAGCGAGGCGGGGTTCTCGGCCAGCAGGTCGGCAATGGTGATCCTGGAAAGGGCCTGGGCCGCCGCCTGATCCGCCGCTGTCAGGGCTTTCGCCACCTGACGCGGAATGTGTTCGCTGACAGGGCAACCCTTGGCGCCCTTGGGCGTGGAGCCCAGGTGGGCGCAGCCGTTGACCGCCTTCAACACCTCGTCCAGCCGTATCTCCTCCGGCCGGCGCAGCAGCCAGGCCCCGCCGGATGCGCCCGGTCGGGTCGCAATCAGGCCGGCCTTGGCCAGCAGGGCCGTCACGCGACGGACGACCACGGGGTTCGTCGGCACCGAGGCGGCCAGCACCGCGCTCGGCGCGGCCTCCGCCGGCGAGTAGGCGCCCTTGTGGGCCAGATAGGCCAGCGAGTGGGCGGCGACGGGAAAGCGTTGGCTGTCGGACATGGGTGCTCTTTCGCTACCCAAGATAAGCGTTGTGGGGAGGTTTCACAAACCGGTGCAACCATCGCATCTGCAGCACGATTGAATCGCCCTGTGAAAGGGCCTAAAGGCTCGCCGCTCTTGATGGGGACCGCGCAGGTGCGGCGTCCCCGGAGGTTCTTCATGGCCGGCGCCCCGACCCAGGGCGATGACGGTTCGACCGTCGTCAGCACTCCGTCCAAATCCGACACCGGCGCTTCCACCGCTCCTCAGGGGGCCGGGCACGGTCATGGCCATGGTGTCGGCAAGGGCGGCAAGGCGGCCCTGATCCTCGGCGCCATCGGCGTCGTCTTCGGCGACATCGGCACCAGTCCGCTCTACGCCCTGCGCGAGGCCATCGACCACGCCCGCGGCGGCGTGGGCGGCGATCTGGCCGTCATCGGCGTGGTGTCCCTGGCCTTCTGGGCGCTGATGGTCGTCGTGACCTTCAAATACGTCTTCTTCCTGATGAGGGCTGACAACAAGGGCGAGGGCGGCACCCTGGCCCTGATGGCGCTGGCCCAGCACGCCGTCGGACGGCGCTCGGCCCTCATCTTCATCCTGGGCGTGCTCGGCGCCGCCCTCTTCTATGGCGACGGCATCATCACCCCGGCGATCTCGGTCCTGTCCGCCATCGAGGGCGTGAAGGACGCGCCGGGCATCGGCGGAGCGCTGGACCCGTTCATCGTTCCGGTTTCGGCGGGCATCCTGATCGCCCTGTTCCTCGTTCAGGCGCGCGGCACAGCGGGCCTCGCGCGGTTCTTCGGCCCGATCACCGCCATCTGGTTCCTCAGCCTCGGCGTGCTGGGCCTGATCCACATCTTCGACGACATCTCGATCCTGCGCGCCCTGTCGCCGCACTACGGCGTCGAGCTGCTGGTCCGCGACGGCTTCCTCGGCTTCGTCATTCTCGGCAGCGTCTTCCTGGCCGTGACCGGCGCCGAGGCGCTGTATGCCGACATGGGCCATTTCGGAAAGGCGCCGATCCGCGCCGGCTGGCTGTACTTCGTCCTGCCCTGCCTGACGCTGAACTACCTGGGCCAGGGCGCGATGATCCTCGACAACCCCGGCGCCTCCGAGAACCCGTTCTGGAGCATGGTGCCGCAGGTCATCTACTGGCCGATGCTGGCGCTGGCGACCGCCGCCACCGTCATCGCCTCGCAGGCCGTGATCACCGGCGCCTTCTCGGTGACCCAGCAGGCCGTACAGCTGGGCCTCCTGCCCCGCATCGACATCCGCAACACGTCCGAGACCCAGGCGGGCCAGATCTTCGTTCCGGCGGTCAACACCTTCCTGATGATCGGCGTGCTGGTGCTGCTGGTCATGTTCCAGAGCTCGCACAACCTCACCGCCGCCTATGGCGTGGCGGTCACCGGGGTCATGCTGATCAACACCCTGATGGCCTGGTTCGTCATCACCCATAAGTGGAAGTGGCCGCTGTGGGCGGTGCTCGGCACCCTGATCCCGTTCGGCTTCATCGATACCGTGTTCCTGACGTCCAACCTGCTCAAGATCCCGGACGGCGCCTGGATGCCGCTGGTGCTGGGCGCGGCCCTGGTGCTGCTGATGTGGACCTGGGTGCGCGGGACGCAAATCCTGACCGCCAAGACCCGCAAGGACAGCCTGCCGCTGAACGACCTGATCGAGATGCTGCGCGCCCGTCCGCCGCATCGCGCCCCGGGCACAGCCATCTTCCTGACCTCGGACCCGGACATCGCCCCGGTCGCCCTGATGCACAATCTCAAGCACAACAAGGTGCTGCACGAGAAGAACGTCATCCTGACCGTCCGCACCAGCGATCGCCCGCGGGTTCCCGACAGCGAGCGCGTCGCCATCGAGCCGATCTCGGACGACTTCAAGAAGCTGACCATCTCCTACGGCTTCATGGAGCAGCCCAACGTGCCCAAGGCCCTGGGCGTGTGCCGCAAGCAGGGGCTGAAGTTCGACATCATGTCGACCAGCTTCTTCCTCGGCCGCCGCTCGGTCGTGGCCTCGGCCACCGAGGGCATGCCGATGTGGCAGGACCGGCTGTTCATCTTCCTGATGCGCAACGCCGCCAATCCGACGGACTTCTTCCATATTCCCCCGGGCCGCGTGGTCGAACTGGGCACGCAGGTTTCCGTATGAGCGAACGCAACGGCGCAGGCCGGAACTCCGCCGCACGCGGCCGTCGCATGGCGGATAAAGCCCGCGGCCCGCGCCCGCCGCGCGTCGAGCAGCCGCGCGACGAGGCCGCCGACATCGGCGTCGAGGCCCGCCTCGCCGCCGGAGTCCTGCTGAACGCCGCGCTGGAAGGCCGAGGTGGTCTGGAC
>JBQVQW010000008.1:0-119081 GCA_052441165.1 Caulobacteraceae bacterium
CCGCCGCTCAGCCGGATCCCCACGCCGGGCACGACATGTCGACGATGCGGCAGACCGCGCCCGCGTCGGCCATGCCGGCGGGACATGACATGTCGACCATGGGGCAGATGCCCCCGGGTCATGACATGTCGGCCATGGCGATGCCGCCCGACGTGCCGACCAGCGCGGACAACCCGGGACGCCCTCCGGAAATGCCCCTTCCGCCCGGGGCGACCAGCGGCCCCGCTCACGCCGCCGATACCCTGTTCGATCCCGCGGAGATGGCGGCGGCCCGCGAACAGCTTCGCGTCGAGAATGGCGACGTGCGGACCACCGCGGTGATCATTGACCAGCTCGAAGCGAGTTTCGGAGACGGCGAAGAAGGCTACGCGCTGGACGCGCAGGGCTGGACCGGCGGCGACATCAACCGCTTCTGGTGGAAGTCGGAAGTCGAGGGCGACTTCGACGGCGAGGTCGAGGAAGCCGAGATCCAGGCCCTTTACAGCCGGGCGTTCCGGCCCTTCTTCGACTTCCAGACGGGTCTGCGACAGACCTACCGTCCGGAGGGCGATCGAACCGATCTGGTCGTGGGCGTTCAGGGCCTCGCGCCCTACTGGTTCGAGGTCGATGCGGCGGCCTTCCTCTCCAACAAGGGTGAACTCACGGCGAGGGCGGAGGCCGAATACGATCAGCGGATCACCAACCGCTGGATCGTGCAGCCTCGCGCTGAAGTCGTGCTGTCGGCCGAGGACATCCCCGAGCTCCGGATTGGATCCGGCCTGACGTCGCTCCAGATCGGGGCTCGGCTGCGGTACGAATTCCACAAGGAGTTCGCCCCCTATGTCGGCCTGGAATGGACCAAGAGCTTCGGGAATACGGCGGACTTCCTCGAAGCCGATGGGCGAAGCTCGGAAGACACGCGCCTCGTCGTCGGCATCCGGACGTGGTTCTAGCGAAGGTCGGCGGCGGCGGGCCTCGTCTGATCCTTGGCCCCGATAGGCGGTCGCGGATCGTCGCCGAGGCGCGGCGTCCCCGGTCTCGGCGGCTGGAAAGGACGGGGAGGTCTCGGTGAGGCCGCGGCCCCTCTCGGCCGTGGTCATCGACCTCGACGACACCCTACTCTCGGCCTACCGCCGGCCGGATCTGGCCTGGCGGAGCGTCTGCTTGACGATGCAAGCCGAGTTGGGCGGCCTCGCCCCGGATGTCGCGGCGCAGGCGCTGACGCGGGCCGGGCAGGCGTTCTGGCGCGACCCGCGGTGTCATGAGTTGGGTCGCGCCGACCCACAACACGCGCGGCGCCTCATCGCGACAGTGGCCTTCGAGACCCTGCTTCGGGAAGGCCATCCCGCACCGGCTTCCGAAACGGTCTCGAGCCTCGCCGACGCCTTCAGCCGGCGGCGGGACGAAGAGATGCGGCTCGAGGCGGGGGCTGAGGCCCTGCTGCTCGACTTGCGCGACGCGGGCTATCGCCTCGCGCTTCTCACCAACGGCGCCGGACCGTTGCAGCGCGCCAAGATCGAACGGTTCGGTCTCGAACCGTATTTCGATCACATTCAGATCGAGGGCGAAGTCGGCGTGGGAAAGCCCTTTCCCGACGCGTTCAGGCGTGCGTTCGCCGCCCTGGCCGTCGAGGCCCCCGAGGTCTGCGTGATCGGCGACAGCCTCGAATGGGACATCCGTCCGGCCAAGGCTCTGGGCTGTCGGACCGTGCTGTATGATCCGGAACGGGCCCTTGAGGCCGAACCCCGTCACGGGGACGCCGACGTGGTGGTCGGGACCTTGACGGGCCTGGCGCGTTGTCTGCCTGCGCTTCACACTCAGCGTGAATGAAGGGTTCGGCGTGCGGGATACCGCCGCGTCGCTTTTAAGCCGCCCGCGATCGAGGTGCGCCAGATCGACGATCCGATCGCGCAAGAAAAGCGCCGCGCGGCGAGCCGCGCGGCGTTCCCCACCTCGGTTTCGGCCCCTCAGGAGGCGGGAGGCCGCCTCCTCAGTGAACCATGAAACGGACAACGCCGTTCATCTGATGGCCGTCGGCGCCCTTCGCGGTCCAGGCGGCGGCGTAGGAGCCGGGCGCGAGGGCCGGAAGCGGCGCGCTGACCGTGACCGCGGGGGCGGTCTCCGCTGACACGGCCACATCGACCGCCTGGTTCGACGGTCCGCCGGTCAGACGAAGGGACGTCAGGACCATGGCGTGCGGGAAAGTCGCCGAGAAGGTGGTCGGGGCGGAGGACAGCATGGCGTTGTCCGCCGGAGTGGTCGCCACGCCATTGGCCGGCGCCTGCATGGCGGCGTGGTCCTGCGCCGACATGCCGGCATGCGACTGGCTCTGGGCCTGGGCGGCCGACAGAGGAGCCAGGGCCGCGAGGGCGGCGAGAGGGGCGAGTATTGAACGGTTCATCGAAAACTCCTGGACTTCAAGCGAACTACTGTTTGGGCGGCATGGTCATGCCGTCCATCTTCGACATGTCATGGCCGGCCATCGGATCGGCAGGCGGCGGTGTCGGCTCTGGCGCGGGCGCGGGCCGGGGGGCCGGGCGGGGCGCCGATGCCTTGGGAGGCGCGGCCGGGGTTGATGCGGCAGGGGCGGGCGTGGCGGCCTGCGGCGGCGTCGACTCGGGGGTTGCGGCCGGCACGGCTTCCATCGGAGCCATCGCTGAAGCGTCCGGCGTCGGCTCGGCGTCCACCGGTTGAGGCTCGGCGGCGGGCTGGCAGGCGCCCAGGGTGACCGCCGCGGCCGCGGCGAGGATCGGCAATCTCATGTGGCAAGCTCCTGATAAGAGGGCGACGGTCAGGTATTTCCATCGACGCCTTCATACTGGTTTACGCGGGCGAGCGCCGCAGCCCTCGCCGTCCGGCCTTCATCCGCGTCATTTCGGAGCCGGCGGGACGTCGCCCGCGCCGCCCAGGACATCGAACAGCTTGCGACGGGCGCGCGCCACGCGCGTCTCCACCGTCTTGACGGTCACGCCGAGAATTTCGGCCGCTTCCGCCTGGCTGCGCCCCTCGATCGCGGTGAGCAGCAGCGGGGCCTTGAGATGCGGCGGCAAAAGGCTGATCGCCTCGTTCAGACGGGCGAGTCGGTCGCCGGCCTCCATCCGTTCATCCGCCGGCTCGTCGCCGTTCGCCACGGCCAAGGCTTCCGGCGATGCCAGATCGACGTCGCCCCGGATCAGGCGTCGGACGAACCGGCGGCGGCTCCAGTCCCGGCATTTGTTGAGCGCTATGGTCCGGATCCAGGCTTCGAAGGGCCGGGTCGGGTCATAGCGGCGGATGTTGATCCACGCCGCCGCATAGGTCTCCTGCAACAGATCCCACGCATCCTGTTCGTCGCCGACATAGCGCCGGACGAAGCGGAACAGGGCCGTCTTGGTCTGCTGCATCAGCGCGCCGAAGGCCGCCCGATCGCCGCCGGCGGCGCGCGCTGACAGGTTCGCTGGACTCTCCACCCGGAACGCTAGCCTTCGTCGGGCGCGAGAGCCGCCACGATGCGGTCGTCGAAGACCTCGGCCTGGGCAGGGGTCAGCACCGACCGCATCTCGAAGACGTGGGCTATCGTCTCCTTCTGAAGGGCGCCCATGGCGACGTGGAAATGGTCGACCGCGGCCTGAACCGGGGGACCGTCGCCGTCGCTCTGTTCGATCGCGCGCGCCAGCTCGAGGTTGGCCGCGCGGACATCGGCTTCGAGCGCGGGCCGACGCGCTGCGAACCGGGCCTCGACCGCCTCGATGCGCGTCAACTGGTCAGGCGACAGCTTGAGATCGTGGTGCACGATGTCGTGCAGGGACGGCGGCTCGCGCCGGCTCAGCACCCAGCTGGCGCTGATCCAGGTGCCCGCGCCGCTGGCGACGGCCGCCAGCACGGCCGTCAGGACGATCGCGCGCCAGCCGCGCATCACCGCCCGGTTTCCAGTCTCACCAGAGGCGACAGGCCCGCATCGACCGTGAAGATGGCCATCTCTCCCGGCGGGCTCGGCGCGGCGGCCGCGCCGACGCCGCCCGCCGTCAGACCGGTGGCGAGGGCCACGGCGACCGCGCCGAGACGGACCTGCGTGGCCAGTCTTTCGCCGCGAAGCGTCTCGACCCGGCTCCAGACCAGCGGTTCGAGCCCGTCGAGCGACCGGCCGATGGGCGTCATCGCGGACTCGGCCAGAATGTCATCCAGTTTAAGCGACATCGAACACTCTCCTTGCGCCCCTACATCCTACTACGGCCAAGACCGTGACATCCCTCGGGCGAGGGGGCGGACCTCGCGCTGCGTAGATAGCAGAAGGGACAGGAGTGGAGAGGGTTTATGACATCACGCGGATTTTTCCCGGCATTGGGACTCGCGCTCGCCTTGTCGGTGAGCGCGCCCGCGATCGCGCACGAGGATCATGACGCCCCGGCGGTTCGCGGCCAGAGCGCCGCATCGACCGCCGAGGGGCCGCAATCGGACATGACGGCCATGCCCGGCATGGCGGCCGACATGGACCACGGGGCCATGATGGCGGACGAGGGTCCGAAACCCATGCCGCAGCGCCTGTACCGCTGGCTCGGCGCCATGCACCCGGCCGCGGTGCATTTTCCGATCGCCCTGTTCCTCGTCGCCGCCCTCCTCGAGATCGCCGCCCTGACCCTCCGGCGTCCGGTCCTGACCCAGGGCACGCGCGTCATCATCGCCTTGGCGGCCATCTCCGCGGTCGGCGCAGTGGCATTGGGCTGGTTCGCCATGGGGATGCCGGGACGGGACGACGCGACCCACGCCTCTCACAGATGGCTCGGCACTTCGATCGCCGCGCTGGGCCTCCTCAGCTGGTGGGCGAAGGAGCACTGGGTCCGCCGGCCGGGGCCCGGGCGCGAGAGAGTCTACATCGGCCTGTTGACGCTCACCGCCGTCGCCGTCGTGATCAACGGCCTCTTGGGCGGCATGCTGACCCACGGCGTGAGACATCTGATGTTCTGAAGGCCGCGCCGTCGTTCAACCTTCTCGTTTTTTCACCCACGCCCGTCCGACACACCTTTCGCGGCCGGCAAACAGGAGCCTCGCCCACGATGTTTCGTTCAACCTTCGCCGGACTGGCGGTCGCCGCTCTCCTCGCCACCGCCTCGCAGGCCCAGACCGCGGACGAACAACAGGTCCGCGCCGTGGTCACCGCCTACAAGACCGCCATCGAGCGGATGGATGTGTCGCAGACGCCGGCCCTGTTCTGGTCCGACTCCGAAATCTTCGAGAACGGCGGCGTGGAGGGATCGTTCGCCTACTATCTGGAGCACCATCTGGGTCCTGAGTTCGCCGATCTCGCTGGGTTCGACTTCCGCGACCACGACATGAAGATCGAGGTCGATGGCGATACGGCCTTCGTAAGCGAGACCTACACCTACCACATCACCTTCAAGGACGGCGCGCGAGCTCCCATAGAACGCCGCGGCGCCGCGACCAGCGTCCTGCGCAAGCGAGGTGACGAGTGGAGGTTCGACATCTATCATTCCTCGGCGCGGCCTTTCCGTCCGGCGGCCTGAGCGCGACCGCGACGGTCAGCGCCGTTTGCACATCGTTTTCTTGAGGTCTCATGGGGTCCCAGTCCATTCCACTCGCACGCCGCAGTCTCATCGCCATGGGAACGAGCGCCCTGGCGGTCGCGGCCTGCGCCCCGGTCGGTCGCGCGTCGAACGAGCTCGCCGTCTACAAGACGCCGACCTGCGCCTGTTGCACGGCCTGGGTGGATCACATGCGCGCCGCGGGCTTCGAGGCGCGGATCAGCGAGCTTCCCAGTCTCCGCTCGATCCGCAGCACCCAAGGCGTGCCCGAAGCCCTCGCGTCCTGTCACACCGCCCTGATCGGGGGCTATGTTCTGGAGGGCCATGTGCCGGCCGAGGACGTGAGACGGCTTCTGGCCGAGCGTCCCAAGGCCGTGGGCCTGGCGGTTCCGGCGATGCCCCTGGGGTCGCCGGGCATGGAGACGCCGGACGGCCAGCGCGAGCCCTATGAGACCCTGCTGATCCTCGAGGGCGGCGGCACACGCGTCTTCGCGCGTCACGGCTAGTCGGGTTCGTTCCATGAAGGTTCTCAGGCTGTCGACCCAGCTTCACAAATGGGTCGCCCTCGTGGTGGGGCTGCAGGTTCTGTTCTGGGTCGGCGGCGGTCTGGTCATGACCGTCATTCCGATCGAGACGGTGCGTAGCGAACATCGCGCGGCCGAACTCAAGCCGGCTCTGCTTGAGGTTGGAGCTCTTCCGACCCTCGCCGTCGTGGCCCGTCGCGCGGGCGTGGCCCCTGTCGAGGCGGAGCTGCGCACGACGCCGCGCGGACCCGCCTGGACTTTGAAACCGGCGGACGGAGAGCCCGTCGTCGTGTCCGCCGTCACGGGCCTTCCGTTCGGGCCGATGTCCGCTGGCGAGGCCTCGGCGTTCGCCCGG
The DNA here is from genome assembly GCA_052441165.1 of Caulobacteraceae bacterium. Lineage (GTDB taxonomy): Bacteria > Pseudomonadota > Alphaproteobacteria > Caulobacterales > Caulobacteraceae > Brevundimonas. The sequence continues at coordinate 6,378 of JBQVQW010000008.1, forward strand.
ACGGGCTACAAGGGCGAGGCGAAGGTGTCCGACGCCGTGCTGCTGGCCACGGCGCCTCAGGAAACCGGCCGGACAGGACCGCTCTGGAGGGTCGATTTCGCCGACCGCGAACGGACGACCTTCTATCTGTCGCCGGCCACCGGAGAGGTCGTGACGCGCCGCTCGGGCGTCTGGCGGTTCTATGACTTCTTCTGGCGGCTCCACATCATGGACTGGAAGACCGGCGAGAACTTCAACCATCCGCTGATCATCATCACGACCTTCCTCACCCTGAGCATCGTGATCACCGGGATCATCCTGCTATGGATCCGCCTAGCGCGTGATCTGAAGGCTTTCCGGGCGTCTCGGCGGACGGGCGGTTCGAGTTGATGCGGGTTGCGGCCGGGCGCGGGCGGGTGGTCAGGTCAGGCGGTGAGAGATTTCGGTCAGGCCTCGCAGGTCGGAGCCGAAGCGCGCGATCGATCCCCGGTGCCGGTCCAACTCCCCATAGGGCAGATATCGGACGTCCAGGTCCGAGATCCGGCTGAAAGCCGGCCGCTGGAGCTGGGCCCGGACATCGCCTTCCCGGCTGTCCGGCGCCACCAGAAAGAGACCGGCGGACGTGTGGAGTTCACGCGAGAGCGCCAGATCCAGCATGCGCACCACGCCGGAATAGATGGTGGTGGAGTGCTCGACTTCGAAGGCCGCCGCCACGCGATCCGCCGCGGCGTCGAGCCAGAGGACGTCGATCAGACGGATCGACTCGGCGCCCGCGCCGTTCGCCAGCGCCGTCGGAAGTTGATCAAGACAGCCCTCGCCCAGACGCGCGCCGTCATGGAGCCGGCTCCGGTCGTTGGCGGCGATCCAGACCCGATAGCCGAGCGCGCGTCCCAGATCACGAAGCCAAGCCTGGATCTCCGTGTGCGTGCGATCCGTCTCGCGCTGCTGCGCCGTCGCCTTCTCGAACTTCACCGCTTCCGCGCGGGCCTGGGCGAGCCGTTCCTCCCACCCCTGGCGCGAAAGCGCGTCACCGTCGGGGGGCGGCGCCGGATACCGCCCGGAGCCGACATCGAACAGGAATCCCGCGAGGGCGCCCAGATCGTTCGACAGAAGGTCACGATATCGGGCGTTCAGCGCCAGGAGGCCTTCCCGCATGGCCAGATAATGTTCCCAGCTGCCGAGCTTCACCTTCGAGCCGGTGATCGCGTTGTAACCGTTGACGATGGCGGTGTTGAACGGGGGCGCATGCGTGGGGTGCAGGAAATAGATCAGGTTGGCGACGGCCGGCCCGAGGCCCTTGATCTTGAGTTGATCGATCGTGCGGATGCCGGAGAGAATCTCGTCGGCTGTGGAACAGCCGCTGCAATGATGCAGCAGGCGGCCGAAGGCGCGCTGGTTCGCCGGGTTCTCGTAGATGTCGGGGATCCTCAACTTGGGCTTCCACAGAAAGGCGTGGTCGGCGCCCTTGAAGATCTGTCGCTGCTCGGCGACGGAATGGACGATGGTCTCCAGGGACGAGCCGCGATAGGCGACACCGAAGCGGCCCGTCTCGATCTCCTCGACCACCTGGCCGATGCCCCGGCGGATCGACCGGAAATTCTTCAGCCGTTCATCCCACAGGAACCAGGTTTGGTAGGTCGCCGAGGGGTCTTCACGCCATTGCGCGATGAGGTCTCGATGTCTGTCCGGCACGCCATCCCTCAGTTCCTGGATCTTTCCATCCCAGCGTAAGCGGATATGCGCTGAAGCGCCACCGGCGCGACTCTTCTGCGGTCAGTTGTGCTCCTGAGGAGCAGCTATGCCGGCCATTCTTGACGATCGCGACCGAACTGATCGGCGCGCCGTCCGGTGCGGTCGCGTCTCGACTTGAAAGCCTGGAGGCGCCCATCTCGGGCACCATGTGCTTTAAGTCCGCGTCCTTCTGTCCGCCTCACCGTGGCCGGCCTCATCGGCTTCTAGGCGCACCCAACACTAGTATACGCTGGCCCAAGCTCACTACGATCTAGATAACGAGGAATCTTGATGTGTCCGGAGGACAGCGGGAGTGAGGCGGAGCCATGTACATCCGGACGTGATCGTCGAGCGGCGTCGTCGGCGGCCGAACGAGCCGGGTAGGGCCGTGGGGACGAAGTTTGAGTTCTAAAAACGTCGGACTTCCAGTTCAGGCTTGCTCGCCCTGAAGCGTGGAAATGATCGGACACGGTCCGCTGTCGCTCGCCGCGCAGGCGCTCGCCAGTCGGCGCAACGCCGCTCTTGCCGCCTCGAGATCGGCGATGGTTCGATCCAAGGCCTCCAGCCTCTCGGCCGCCAGCATACGGGCGCGTGTGCGATCCTCACCGGCGTCGAGCGACAACAGCTCTTTGATCTGGTCGAGGGTGAAGCCGGCCGTCTGTGCGGAGCGGATGAACCTCAGCCGGCGTACATCCTCTTCGCCGTAGCGGCGAACGCCTGACCCCGCGCCGTCGCGCGACCAGCGGTCGGGCGTCGGAAGCAGACCGCGACGTTGGTAGAAGCGAACCGTCTCTACCCCGACGCCGCCGTCTCGCGCCAGTCCGGCGATCGTTCGAACACTCATGCTTGACTCCGTATCATGGTACGGAACTTAAGACGTGCGGCTCGGATTTGAAGATCAAGGAGACTGGCATGGCCAAGACCGCTGTCATCTATCGTATGGTCATGCCTGACCACACCTGTCCCTGGGGGCTGAAGGCCCGCCATCTGCTCAGGAGCCGGGGCTACAAGGTCGAAGACCATTGGCTGACCACGCGCGAGCAGACCGACGCCTTCAAGGCGGAACATGGGGTGAAGACCACGCCCCAGGTCTTCATCGACGGGCAGCGCATCGGCGGCCACGACGATCTGCGCCGCTTTCTGGGACTGAAGGTGCGCGACCCCGAGGCGACGACCTACACGCCGGTTCTGGTCGTTTTCCTGACCACCGCCGTCATGGCCGCGATGCTGAGCCTGACGGTCTATGGCACGCCCCTGTCCGTCCGCTCGGGCGAGTGGTTCATCGCGCTGTCCATGATGGCGCTGGCGATGCTGAAGCTTCAGAACATCGAGAGCTTCTCGTCCATGTTCCTGAACTACGATCTTCTGGCCAAGCGGTGGGTGCCTTACGGCAAGGTCTATCCATTCGCCGAGTTCGGAGCGGGCGCCTTGATGGTCGCTGGCGTCCTGACCTGGCTGTCCGCGCCGGTCGCCCTGTTCATCGGAGGCATCGGCGCGGCCTCGGTGATCAAGGCCGTCTATATCGACAAGCGCGAGTTGAAATGCGCTTGCGTCGGGGGTGACAGCAATGTGCCGCTCGGCTTCCTGTCCCTGACCGAGAACCTGATGATGATCGCTATGGCGGTTTGGATGCTCGTCATGGGGTACGGCCGAGCCGCGTCGGCAATGGGGATGTAAGCGCTCGCCGGGGCGCTGGCTGCGCCGCCGGCGGAAAGTCGAATCATCTAGCCCGCCGGGTCCCGGCAAACCGGGGCCCGGTCAGCGCGATCCTGTCGGGGCTCGACGACAGCCCGGCGCAGGTAGGGTGGCGCGAGATCGAAGCGGCGACTTGGCAAGGCGCGCTAGGATAGGGTAGGGGGCTATCCTATGCACATAGCGAACTCCGAGGCTTTGACCAAAAGGGTCAAGCGGATCTCCGGTCAGGTCGGCGCGATCGAGCGGGCCTTGAGCGAAGGCGACGACTGCGCCTCGCTGCTCCACCTGATCGCGGCGACGCGCGGAGCCATCAACGGCCTCCTCGACGAGGTCATCGAGGAACACCTGCGGGAACACGTCGCCAGGCCGGGCCTGTCCGACGCCGAGCGCAAGCAGGCGGCGGACGATGTGATCGAAGCCATCCGCCGCTATTCCAAGTAGGACGACCATGACGACCCCAAGCGACCTCGACGCCTTCGCCCACGACCATGTCTTCTTGGGCGCCGGGCACGACGACAACGCCCGCCGGACGATGTGGGTCGTCGTCCTCACCGCCGTGACGATGCTGGGTGAAATCGCCGCCGGCTATTGGACCGGTTCGATGGCGCTTCTGGCCGACGGCTTCCACATGGCCACCCATGCCGGCGCGCTCGGCGTCGCGGCTGCGGCCTATGCCTACGCCAAGCGTCACGCCAGCAACCGTCGTTTCACTTTCGGGACCGGCAAGGTCGGAGACCTGGCCGGCTTCGCGTCCGCCCTGGTGCTGGGCCTGGTCGCGCTCGGCATCGGCGTCGAGTCCATCCGCCGGCTGTTCGAACCGTCCTCGGTCGCCTTCACCGAGGCGACGATCATCGCCGTGGTCGGCCTGGCCGTAAATGTGGTCAGCGCCCTTCTGCTGTCAGGTGGACATGGACATGGACATGGACATGGACACGGGCACGGGCACGGTCATGGGCACGGGCATCATCATGCCCATGACCACCACGATCACGATCATGAGCACGCGCACCATGACCACGAGACCGCTCTCGGGGCGATTCGCAGTCAGGACAACAATCTGCGCTCAGCCTATGTCCACGTCCTGGCCGACGCCCTGACGTCCGTGCTCGCCATTGCTGCTCTGCTGGCCGGTCGCTTCCTAGGCTGGACCTGGCTTGATCCGATGATGGGCATCGTCGGGGCGATCGTGATCGGACGCTGGTCCTGGGAGCTTATGCGAGACACCGGAGCCATCCTGCTCGACACGACCGACGATCACGTCGCGGAGGAGGTTCGGGAGCTGGTGGAAGGCCCCGGCGACGCCCGTATCGTCGATCTGCACGTTTGGCGGATCGGGCCGGAAGCGCACGCGGCCATCGTCTCGACTGTGGGGAGCGTTCCCGCGGCAACCATCCGAGCGCGCTTGAAGCCCGTCCACGAAATCCAGCACCTCACCGTCGAGACACGGTAGGTGGTCAATCGAAGCCCGTTTGAGGCGAACAGCCAAAACTCTAGCGTCCTGCTGGGTTAGAGGGGCCAGACTTCGCTAGGGTGGTCCGCCATGCTACTGAGGGCTGGCAGATGCACGCGATAGATTCGATTGCTGATCGAGATTTTCGATTGTCAATACATCTCGAAAGATGGCGCGATCACGCGTTTTTTACATTGGGTTATTTGTCTAATGTTTTCATCGGCCTTGCGATTAGTCGGGTTGCCAGTCGGTGCCGTGTGTGGCGTGATCCGAATTGCTTATTCCAAACAGATGCTTAGGCAAGCGCGAGCAATCGAGTGGGAATAATTCCGGCCGGCTGACCCCGCCTCAGCCTTTTGCCGCGGCCTCGAGCCCGGCGATGTCGAGCGTCTTCATCTGCATCATGGCGTCGAACACGCGCTGCTTCTGGGCGGCGTCGCCCTCGGTCATGAGCTCGATCATGCGGCGTGGAACGATCTGCCAGGACAGACCCCAGCGGTCCTTGACCCAGCCGCATTGCTCGGCTTCGGGTACAGCTGAGAGCGCAGCGGACAGGCGATCGACCTCGGCCTGGTCGTCGCACATGATCTGGATCGAGAAGGCCTCGCTGAGCTTGAAGTAGGGGCCGCCGTTCAGGATCGTGTAACGCTGCCCCGCCAGCGTCACCTCGACGGTCAACACCTGACCGGCCCGGCCGCCCGGGAAGTCGGCCGGCGCATGGATGAGGGTCTCGATCCGCGAGTTCGGCAGCAGCGAAACGTAGAAGTTCGCGGCCTCCTCGCCGTCCTTCTCGAACCAAAGGCTCGGAATGAGCTTCTGCGCAAACGCCGACATGGGCCGTCTCCGTTTTGTTGATCCTCAATTGAACCGATAAGTTAAATGCGTCAATCGGCGCCGGACGGAGGGCCGGGCCCGGCTCGGCCTCCATCCAGAGCTTCAGGAACGGAAGGCGACGGCTTGCGCTTCCGGGCGGTGAGGGGCCACGATGGCAGCTCAGGCCACGGCCATCGAAATGGATGCATGCGTATGTCGCTCACGGGACGTGAACTACGGTCGACGGTTTCTGATGGGACGCTGAGGTTGGCCCTCGACGAGATCGTGATCGATGATCCGGCCCCGGATGAAATCGTCGTGCGGGTTGAGGCGGCTCCGATCAATCCCAGCGATCTGGGCCTGCTGCTGGGCCCCGCCGACGTCACTTCCATGCGGTCCGACGGACGTGCTGACAAGCCCGCGCTTGTGTTCGATATCCCCGAGACAAGGCGCGCCGGTGTCGCGGCACGCAACGGTCAGTCGCTGGGCGTCGGCAACGAGGGGGCCGGCACCGTCGTCGCCGCCGGCGAGCAGGCCCGGGACTGGATCGGACGCCGCGTCGGCATGGTCGGGGGAGGGATGTACGCCGATCTTCGCAAGATCAGAACACGCGACGCGCTTCCGCTTCCGGAAGGCGTGACGCCTGCCGAGGGAGCCGCGCTGACGGTCAATCCGATGACCGCACTGGGCTTCGTGGAGACAGCGCGCTCCGAAGGCCACACGGCGATCGTACACACCGCTGCAGCCTCAAGTCTCGGTCAGATGCTGCAGAAGATATGCGCTGCCGATGGAATCCCGCTGGTCAACATCGTCCGTTCCGAAGAGCAGGTAGAACTGCTGCGGGGCGTTGGCGCGACCATCGTCCTCAACAGTCGGGAACCCGACTTCAGGACGCGGCTGGTCGACGCGGTCAGCGCCACCGGTGCGACGGTCGGATTCGACGCGATCGGTGGCGGCTCCCTGGGCAGCGACATCATGCGGGCGATGGAGAAGGGGGCCGTCAACCGCATGACAGAGTACAGCCGCTACGGCTCGTCCACCTTCAAGCAGTTGTACACCTACGGCGCGCTCGACCTTTCACCGATGGTCCTCGATCGCCTGGCCTTCGGCTTCCAATGGAGCGTGTCGGGGTGGCTGCTGACGCCGTTCCTGCAGAAGGCAGGCGCGGAAACCGTCATGCGCATGCGAAAGCGTGTGTTCGCCGAACTGACCACGACCTTTGCGACGCGTTACACGAAGACCATCGGACTGCGCGAAGCGCTCGAACCCGGGACGTTGCGAGCCTATGAGCGAAAGGCGACCGGCGAGAAGTTTCTGATCGATCCGACGCTGGATTAAGGTCGCCGACCGGCCCTCGCACAGTCACTGGCCGATGATGAATACGGTCGCCAGAGGCTGCCCGTTCCTGTGTCGCCCGTTGCAGTCGTCACCATCGTCCTTGCTGGTGTCTGCGCCTTCCTCATTCTGATGTGAGTGCGCAGTCAGGCGGGCCTTCGCCGACGGAAGGTTGGAAGGTCCGCTTGCCGGCGGCGCGCCAATGGGCCGGGGGCGTGCTCGCACCCGCAGGCGGAAGGCCCCGGAAAAGACCTTTGATCATGCCCGCGCTTGGTGGCACTCAGAGGCAGGGGAGGGCGGGCATGACTGAAACGCGCAAGGCGAGGGATGAACTGGCCGAAGACGTTCTGGGCTTCGGCGGACGTGAGTTGATCACGACCAGAGACCTTGTTCTGCGGCCGGCTACGGTTCTCCAGGCCTGGATGGACCGTGGGGCGGACGGCGGCGGCGTATACGCCCGACCGTTGCGCCTGTATCTCGGCCTCAACGCCATCCTGATGCTGGTGCTCTTCCTGCGCGGAGGGTCCGGCTTCGTCCTGGCCGATCTGCCCGCCGAGATGATGACCCCGCTGCTGGAGCAGAGCGGCAAGTCCCGCGACGCCTTTGTGAGCGACGCCGACGGGTGGATGACCCTGGTGATGGTCCCGATCCTCTCGGCCTTCTATTCAATGGCCGCGGCGCCGCTGCTGCGTCTTTGGGACGAGGAGGATCTCGGCTGGCGAAGGGGGTTCCGCGCCTCGTTCGGCTGGCTGTGCGCCTGGACGGTTCCCATGATGCCGTTGGCCTGGTGGGGATACGGTCTCAGCCCGGCTGCGGCCGTCGTCGGTGCGATCATTCCCGTGATTGGCGTCATCGCTTTCGTCCGCATGGGCCGTGGACGCTGGTACCAGTCGATGGCGTCCGGTGTCCTCAAGGGAATCGCGCTCATGATCGCGGTTCAGGTCTCGGCCATGGCGGGCGGCATACTGGTCGGGGGCATCGGCATCCTGGGCGCGCTCGTCAGTCCCTGATGGCCCGGTTTCGCCGTTCGTTACCGCACAGGCGCGCCAAAGGCTGACATCCCAGGTCCGTTTGAATGGCGCGCGCGTCGCGCCTCATCGCACGCGTCCCTTCGAGGCATCGGTTCCCGGACAAAGGCCGAATGGCGAGCCGGATCTGGCCGTTCCCGCGCGTCCGGGTCGGCGCAGTCATCAGAACAGCCCGATCCCTAACCCGACAAGCCCCGACGATTGCAGATGTTCGATCCCTTCCATGACGGGTATGGCCGCAAGGAAGGTCAGTCCATCGCGCAGGGTGCGGAGAAAGAAGGCCGGACGGACGATCAGTTCCTCTGCGTCTCGCCAGCGTGAGACGTCGGGCCAGAAGCGCGGCGTGCGGTCGCGATAGGCCGCATATGTCTCGCCGAAATGCTCGGACAGCCAGGCCTCTTCCCGACCGACGGTCCTCAGGAAAACGATGAAGGCGGCCAGCGCGAAGACGGCCCCGATCACCAGACTGCCGGTCTGGGCGCCGATTCCGAACGCGCCGATGAAGCTGAACACATAGAGCGGGTTGCGCGTCACGGAGTAGGGGCCGCGATCCACGATCTCGGCCTTCTTTCGCCCGCCGATATAGAGCGAGCACCAGCCGCGGCCGACGATGGCCAGAATGATGAGGGCGAGGCCCAGGGCTTCGACGCCCTCATGCCATTCTCCGTGGAGCGCGTTGACCGAGCGGACGCTGGCGACCAAGGCAAGAAGGCTCACAAGCACGAGGCCGGCGAACCACTTCCGGCGTCGCTGGACGATGTCGAGGGCCAGAACCGATGACGGTTGAATGCTCATGAGCGTCATCCTCAGCGATGCTGTTGGGCGCGCACGAGAAGCGCGCGGGCTTCTGCCTTGCGGCCCCGGTCCGCGACCGTCCGGCCCGGCCGCGCGGGGGCGTCGATCGCACGCTGGAGATAGCGGGCGGCTCCGCCCCAGTCGCGTTCGCGGATCAGCAGGTCGCCCATGAAGAAGTTGGCGTCGATGTCATCGGGCGCCATCGCCAGCCCGCGTTGCAGATAGTCGCGGGCGCGCTGCCGATTGCCGAAGCCGAGCGGGGCGCCCGGCACCTGGGCGTAGAGCGAGCCGAGGGTCACATAGACCGCGCCGTTGAGGGCCCGGGGATTGAGACGCTCGGCCCGTTCCAGCTCGGCCTTGGCTTCGCGAACCAGACCCAGGGCGCCGATACCCCCGCGCAGGCCAGCCTCGGAGGCGGCTTTGATGGCGTCCCAGACGAGGGGTTCGGCGCGATTGGAGCACTGGGCGACGACCGCGTCGGCCTGGGTGTTGAGACGCGCCATCTCTGCGGTCCGCACACCTTGCGCCACTTCGAAATTCACATGGTCCCAGGATTGCTGCAGTCCGCGGACACGGTCATCGCAGGCGTCGGCATGGGCGACGGACGCCAGTGCCATTGGTGCAGCCATCATCATCGCGGCCAACAGGGTGCGTTTCATGTTTGGGTCCTCTTCTCATTTCAGCCGGCGAACAGGGCGCGGGCTTTCAGGTCGTTGGTTTTGAGGGCGCCGTCGATCAGGCCCGGCGCCAGGGCGTTGACCCGGACAAACAGGCTCTCCGGGAAGCCGAGGTAGACGTCGCGTCGGTTCTTCCGGATCGCGCCGACGATGCGGCGGGCAACGCGGTCGGGATGGTCTACGGCCATGCCGGTCAGCCGGGCGAACTCGTTGACCCTGTCCGAGTTGAACGGCGTCGCCACCGCGCGCGGGGCGACATAGGTGACGTCGATTCCGGTGCCGGCCAGTTCGCGCCGAAGCGACTGGCTGAGCGCCCGCATCCCCGCCTTGGCGCTGGAATAGGTGGCGAAATGGGCGAAGTTGATGGAGCCGAAAATCGAGCCGACGTTGGCGATCTGGCCCCGACCGCGTGACTTCATGCCGGGCAGCACCGCCTGCGTCAGCCGCGCCGGAGCGACGAGGTTGACCATATAGCTGGCCAGCAGATGCTCCGGCGTTTGCTGCTCGAGCGGGCCGAAATGCTGAACCCCTGCGACGTTGACCAGCAGGTCGCACGGGCGGTCGGCGACCATTGCGGCCACAGCTTCCAGTCCCGGAGCGGTCGACAGGTCGCCGACGAGGGTGTTCTGGCCGTCAACCGGATTGCGGGCGATGACGGTGACACGACCACCCTCACGCTTCATCTGGTCCACGACGCGGCGGCCCAGAGCACCCGAGCCGCCGGTGACCAGGATGTCGCGATCCCTAAACCGCATCGGCCGTCTCCCGTGCGGCGACATGGGGAATGGAGGCGAAGACGCCGCCGAACAGGCTGAACATCACCCTGGCCATGTGGGTGATGGCGGCGCGGTCATCAGGGCTGGAGACGCCGTCGAGCAGTTGCTTCAGGAACAGAATGTGGTCCTGGTCCAGCGCGCCGTGCGAGACGAGATACGAGAAGGCGGCGGGCGGCAGGCCGAGGCTTTTCTGGACCGCCCCGGCGCCCACGCTGGCCAGCTGGATGCTGGTGCCCTCCAGCACATAGACCATGCCGAAGAAGGCCATCGGATTGATCCGATGGATGGTGTCATAGGCGTAGGCGACCATGACCTCCGTCGCGACGTTGGGGCCGTCGCGGACGGTCTGTTCGGGGTCGCCCCCCGCGGCGCGGATGTCGTTCAGGATCCACTTTTCATGCCCGGTTTCCTCGGCGATGTAGTCGTCCAGCGCGGTCTTGAAGACGGCGTGCGCATCGTCGAGCCGTGCGCGGGCCGCCTGCATCAACGGCACGGTATGGCTGACGTGATGGTAGGCCTGCGCGAGATAGGCGACGTAGGTGTCGCGGCTTATGCGTCCGGCCAGACCGTCGCGGATTTGCGGGATGGCGGCGAAGGCCGCGCGTTCATTGGCGGTGGCGGCGACCAGTTCGTCGAAGAAGGGCATGCGTACTCTCAGGCGGCTTGGGAGGGGGAGGGAGCATGGGCGTGGCGCAGGACATCCCGGCGCGGACGCCCGTTCGCGGTGACCTGGCCGGTGGCCGGATCGAAGGGCGGGACCAGTCGCCATTCGCCGATGCGGGCGTAGTCCGGCAGGCGGCTGTTGGCGCGGGCGAGAGCGGCCTCGACCTGAACCGGATCGACGCCGGGCATGGGGACGATCAGGGCGGACAGTGTCGCCTCCGCCTCGCCGAGGACCATGGCCTGCAGGATCTGCGGCTCGGCCAGAAGTTCACTCTCGACCCATTCGGGGGACACGTTGCGCCCGAAGGCGGTGATCAGGGTGTTGGACTTGCGGCCCTCGACCCGGAGGCGGCCCTCGCTGTCGAAGGCGCCAATGTCCCCGGTCGCCACCACGTCCGGGCCGCGCTGTCCGCCGACGTAGCCGAGGAAGGGGCGCGGCGAGACGAGGATTTCGCCGTCGTCCGAGAGAGTGACAGTGAGATGCGGCAGGGGGCGGCCGACTGTTCCGGGGTGCGCGTCGTCGGGCGTGTTCAGGGCGACGACAGAAGCGCACTCGCTCAGTCCGTAGCCCTCGACCACAGGGAGGCCCGTCGCGGCTGCGGTGGCCAGCAGCGCCGGAGCAACGCGCGCGCCGCCGACCGCAATCATCTCCAGCCGGTGATCCAGTTTCAGCGCCGCCTGCGCCGCGATCAGGCCCCTCAGAAGTTCGGGCACAAGGATCAGGGTTGTGGCGCCGGTCGCGGCGACGGCGGTCAGCAGGCGGGCGAAGTCCGGGCGGAATGCCTCGCCCATGCCCGCTTCCGCCAGGCCGACGGCGTGGTAGCGCCCGCCCGCCAGAAGCGTCGCATAGAGGCCGGCGACATTCTCGAGCAGCACGGCCAGCGGCAGAACCGGCATGTGCAGTCCGGCGCGGTCACGGCCCAGAACGCTGACGAGCGATCCCGCGACGCCTTCCATCTGCGCCTGCGACAGGCAGACGCCCTTGGGTGCGCCGGTGGAGCCGGAGGTGTAGGTGATCTTGGCCGTGCCGGGGTGTAGGTCGCGCGCCCCGATGCCCGTGATTATGAGGCGGATCCGTCCGCCCGGCAGGGGCAGGTCCTCTTCGGTCTCGCCGATGGTGATCAGCAGCCCCGCGCCGGCGTCCGTGAGCGCGTGATGGCGCTGAGTGGCGGTGAAGAACGGCGGGATCGGCACGGACGGTCGCCCCGCCAGGATCAGGGCCAGGTCGGTGATGACCCAAGCCGGGCCATTGTCGAGCGCGACGCCCACCGGAGATCCTTCCCCGGTGAACCGGGCGGCGAGGCTGGACACCTCGCTGATCAGTTCGGCGGCGGTGAGGGCGCCTTCAGTCCAGCTCAACACCACCTCGTCGGGCGTCACCCGGGCGCGCTGGGTCAGCGCATCGATGACGGCGCTCATCGGCGCGCCTCGTAGTGCAGGCGGGTGCGCACGGCGCGCCCGGCGGGCGAGATCCGGGAGAATTCGTCCAGCGGCGCCGTCGCTGCTGATATGCAGCCGGCCAGCACGACCGGATCGGTCTGGTAGTAGGTGCCCCAGGCGCCGCCGCCGTCGTCGAGACGTCCCGGATCGGCCCTCGCCAGTTCGAGGGCGCCCAGACCCGCGCGGCTGAAGATGCGGCGCAGTTCTCCGGTCGCAGTGGCCACGGCGAAGCCGAGACCCTCGCGCTGAAGGTGATGGGCCATGGCGGCGAACAGGAAGACGGTTGCGCCCTGACCGCTGGAGGCCAGCCCGCCGATCTCGACGATATGCGCCCGGGCGACCGTGGCGCCGAGCGCGCGACCCAGAACTGTCTCTACCGGTGCTGTCAGATATTGCTCGAGGAACAGTCGCTCCTCGGCCGCCTGGCGGAATCCGACAACGGCATGGATGACGCCATCCTCGTCCTGGACGCTCATCAGCGTCGGGTAGTGAGCGGGAATCCGGCTGCCGTAGGCGTCCGCGTACACAGACTCGATGAAGCGCTCGACGCGGCGCCGCTCGGCCTGACGTGGGTCGTCGAAGCGGATGATGCTGGAGGACAGGGTCCGGCGCTCCCGCCGTGAGGGCAGGACAGGTTCGGGGAGGGTAAGCCGGGCTGGAAACATGCGCGCCTCAGGATCGGTCTGTGGGCCTGAGACGACGCCGACCGTCAGCCCCCACAAAAAAACTTTCGGGGCGGGAAACCTCCGGTTGCCCGGAGCACCGGAGCGACCCACGATAAGCCGGTGAATCCGCCGCCCGAGCCTTCGCAGGAGGTTGCCGACGCTGTCGCGAGACAGCGGCTCGTTGACGTCTGGCTGGAGGCGCGCCCGACGCTGGTGCGGTTTCTGACCGCACGCATCGGCTCGTCGTCGGCGGCGGAGGATCTGGTCCAGGACGTCTGGCTGCGCCTGCAGGCGCTCACGGACGAGGCGGTGGCGGAGGTGCGCCACCCGCAGGCCTTCCTGTACCGGATGGCGGCCAATCTGGCGCTGGACGGATCAAAGGCGCAGCGCCGGGCCGGAGTGCGCGATCTTGAATGGCGTCGGGCTCACGGGGCGGGCGATCTCGGCGACGCCGCCGACGCCCCGTCCGCCGAAGACGCCACCTGGGCCAGGATGAAGCTTGAAAAGGTCATGACGGAGGTCGGACGGATGCCGCCGAAGGCCGCTGAAGCCTTCAGGCTGCACAAGCTGGCCGGGCTGACCCAGGCCGAAGTGGCAGAACGCATGGGCGTGTCGCGAAGCGCGGTGGAGAAGTACGTCTCCGGCGCCCTGAAAGAGCTTTTGCTCAAGGTCGGCTGGCCATGACGACGCGGTTTCGCCATTTTTCATTGAGGGTGCGAAGCGTCCGCGTCGTCTCTTCGCCAAAGCCCGCTCGGGCCCGGACCGGATCATGAATCAGGACGCTGTCATCAAGGACGAGGAGATCGCCGCCCGGGCCGCCGCCTGGGTCGTGCGTCTGCGCGCTGATGACGTCACCGTCGCTGACTGGGATGAGGCGACCGCCTGGCTGGAAGCGGACCTGGCGCATCGGCACGCCTTTGACGAGGCGGAAGGTCTCTGGAACGCAACTGACCAGCTGCCGTCCGTTCGGAGCCCCGTGATCGATCTGGCCGCGCGCCGCCAGAGTCGCAGACCCGTCCGCCCCTGGCTTTTCGCCGCGCCGGCCATGGCGGCGGCGGTCGCGGCGGCCTTCCTGCTGGTTCCCTCGCTCCAGTCGGCGCCCGCCGTCGTTTACCGAACCGCCCCGGGCGAAATCCGCATGGTGTCTCTCGATGACGGGTCGAGACTGCAGATCAACGGCGGGTCCACCCTTTCGGTGAGGATGGAGCGGGGGCGGCGGGTGGTGCGCATGGATCAGGCGGAAGCCGTGTTCGATGTCGCCCATGACGCCGACCGGCCCTTCCTGATCGATGTCGGCGAAAGTCAGGTCCGTGTCGTCGGCACGGCCTTCAACATCCGCCGCTCGGCGGATGAAACCGCGGTTTCCGTGCTGCGCGGCGTGGTGGAGGTCTCCGATGTGGATTCACCGTCCCGGAAGGTGCGGCTGACTGTCGGGCAGGCAGTTCGCCGCGCCGATGCCGACGACCGCATGGCCGTGGGATCGGTGGATGTTCGGACCGCGGCCGCCTGGACCGAGGGCCGTCGCGCGTACGACAATCGGCCGTTGAGTGAGATCGCCGCCGACCTCAGCCGGGCTTTCGATACCCCGGTGACGGTGGCGCCCGACGTGGCGAGCCTGCATTTCTCGGGCGTGCTGATCCTGGACGACGAGACGGCGGTCATCGACCGGCTCGAGCGTTTCCTGCCGATCAAGGCCACTCGCGGGCCGCAAGGGGTTCGTCTAGAACGGCGCTGAACCTGCTTCGCGGACGTCGCCTCTTGGTACGAGCCTCCCTCAGCGCCCTGGCAGCCCTCCTCGCCGTCACGACTCCCGTGGCGGCCGGGGCGCAGGACCGGTCATCCGCTGGCGTCTCCATCTCGCCGCAGCCGCTGCGGAGCGCGCTGCTCGACTTCGGGCTTCAGGCGGGGATCACCATCGATGCGGCCGGCAGCGAACGCTGCGGTCCCAGTCGGGGTGTTCGAGGACGGTTGTCGGTCGAGGCGGCCTTGTCACGATTGACCCTGGGTACGAATTGCGTGGCCACACGAGCCGGCCCCGGAGCCTGGCGGATCGTTCGGTTCGTCGCGCCCGCACCGGCCGCCTCCGCACCACCGCCAAGCCCGGAATCGTCTTTGCCGATCCAGCTCGATGAGGTCGTTGTGACGGCCACGCGGTCCGACAATCTTCTGCTGTCGCGCGCACCCTATGGTCTGTCTTCCCTGGACGGGCTGATGCTCGACCGTGCGGGTGTGACGGACCTTGAAGGCGTGGCTGCGCGGGTCGCGGGCCTGACCGTGACCAACCTCGGGCCCGGGCGGGACAAACTGTTCATTCGCGGCATGGCGGACGGCCCCGTGGCGGGGCAGGCGCAGGCCCTCGTCGGGCTCTATCTCGACGATGTCAGGTTGACCTACGACGCGCCCGATCCGGCGCTGCGGCTGGCCGACATCGAACGGGTCGAGGTGCTCAGGGGGCCCCAAGGCGCGCTCTACGGCGCCGGCTCCATGGGCGGGGTGGTGCAGGTCGTGACGCGCGCGCCGGATCCGACCGGCTTCTATGGTCGCGCGAAGGCGGAGGCGGCGGCGACGCGCGGAGGGGCCCCCGGTCGTGCGGTCGAGCTGATACTCAATATGCCTCTCCTGACCGAACGGCTCGCGGTCCGGCTGGTCGGCTATGACGAGACGGTCGGCGGCTATGTCGATGATACGGCTCTGAACCTGCAGAACAGCGGCGACATGCGCCGCCAGGGCCTGAGGCTGTCCAGCTTGTGGCGGGTCAATCCCGTCTGGACCCTGAGAGCCGGCTTTCTCGCCCAGACCATCAGCGTCGACGACACCCAGTATGCGACCCTGGGGCCTGCCGCCCCCCATGCGCGCCGCCGCAGCCTGGACGAGCCCAGCCGAAACGATTTCGATGGCCTCTGGGCCTCGGTCGATGGCGATCTCGGGTGGGCGCGCCTGCGTGGATCGTCGAGTGTCCAGTCTCACGGCCTGGACGCCCGCTACGATGCGACGCCTTCGGCCGCAGTCTTCGGTCTGACTGGCCCGGCCGCGATGGATCAGGCCGACGATCTGTCTGCCGCGGTCCACGAAATCCGTCTCAGCGGGGACTTTGGACGCAGGGTCAGCTGGAGCGCCGGTCTGTTCTTCTCCGAGTACACGCACAATCGGACAGTCGCGGTCTCGGATGGATCGGGGGGCGCGGCGGTGCTGTTGCAACATCGTCGCGATCACGTCGACGAGGCCGCTCTGTTCGGCGACGCCGCCTATGCCCTGAACGACCGCCTGAAGGTGACATTGGGCGCGCGTCTGTTCCGCATTGGGGTCGAACACCGCAGCGAGACCACCGGCTTCCCGGGCGCCCTTGAGGGAGACGACGCGCTGGTCGGCGTCGCGCCGCGGCTGGTCGTCGAGTACGGCCAGGGCCCCTTTGTCTTCTACGCGCTGGCGACCGAAGGCTATCGTGGGCCGGGATTTAACGCCGGCAGCGTCGGCGCAGCCGCCCAGCAGCCGTTCCGCGCCGTGCGCTCCGATGAGATCGTGGCCGGCGAAGCCGGCGCCCGTTTCACGCTTCTGGACGGTCGGTTGCGGGGTCGCACGGCCGTCTTCGTGGCGGACTGGCGCGACATCCAGTCCGACCGCTTTGACGAACGCGGCGTGCCGTTCACCGCCAATCTCGGCGACGGCAGGAACCGCGGGATCGAAGGCGAGCTGGAATGGCGGGTCGGCAGCTGGACCTTCGATGCGCACGCAGTCGTCAACGACCCGGAGTTGACGCGACCCGATCCCGGTTACGCCTTGGGTTCCGACAGCCGTCTGCCCGCGGTGGCGGACTTCAGCGTGCAGGGCGGTTTGGTGCATGAGGCCCGGCTGGCGCAGGCAACGGTGCTCTCCGCACTGCGTCTCGGCTATGTCGGGCCGACGAACATCGCCCTGTCTCCGACATCGACCGGCGGCTCCGCCGGTTATCTCACCAGCCAGGTCAGTCTCAGCGCCGAGATCGGCCGATGGGGCGTCCATGCGTCGGTCGATAATCTCTTCGACCGGGATGACGACACCTTCAGCTTCGGCAATCCGTTCTACGACCTGGACGACATCAGCACGCCGCAGCGTCCGATCACCGGTCGGCTGTCGCTCACGGCCCGTTTCTGATCAGGCGGCGACGCCGAACAGCCGGCCCACCCCGGGCGTGACGGCCATGGCCAGCGCGCCCCGGAAGACCACGCGCACGACGGAGCGGTCAATCGGCGCACCGCCGGCCTGGGCGGCCAGTGCGCCCAGCAGGGCCAGGCCGATCAGGGCTGATGCCGCAACCCAGAGCGCCAGCCCGTCCAGGGGCGCGACCGCCGCGACGACAAGGGGCAGGGCCGCGCCGACCGAGAAGGTTGCGGCCGAGGTCAACGCCGCCTGGATGGGCCTCGCCGTTGTGATTTCGGAGATGCCGAGCTCATCTCGCGAATGGGCGCCCAGGGCGTCGTGCGACATCATCTGCCGCGCGACTTCCGTCGCGAGTTCCGGCGTCACGCCGCGTTCGACGTAGATCCCGGCCAACTCGCGCAGTCCCGCGTCCTGATCGCCGGCCAGTTACGAGGCTTCCCGGGCGAGATCGGCCTTTTCGGTGTCGGACTGCGAGCTGACCGAGACATATTCGCCGGCGGCCATCGACATCGCGCCGGCGGCCAGCCCGGCAACGCCTGCGACCAGAATGGCGCCGTGTCCGGCCGCCGCGGCGGCCACCCCGACGACCAGACTGGCGGTCGACACCAGTCCGTCGTTCGCGCCGAGCACCGCGGCCCGTAGCCAGCCGATACGATCAACCCGATGAGCTTCTCCGTGAGCCATGATTACCGCTCTCTCTCCTGAACCCCGGGGCCCTGAAGTCTGTCATACCGCCGCCTGTCTGGCAGTTTCTACCAGAGAAGGTGTCTACCGCTGCATCGCACGCGTTCGAGCGGGACAGAGGGCCAACACGCGGCGTTTCCCCGCGAGGGGGGCTTCGATACGTTCCGGGACGTGTGTGGCGGACAGGGTGTCCGCCGAACAAGGCGTAAGCAAAGCGGTTTGCCGAAGAGTGGATGTAGTTACCCACAAACTTACCCACGCAACGCTAGGGGAGTTCGGCAGCTTCAAC
Source organism: Caulobacteraceae bacterium (assembly GCA_052441165.1). Lineage (GTDB taxonomy): Bacteria > Pseudomonadota > Alphaproteobacteria > Caulobacterales > Caulobacteraceae > Brevundimonas. The sequence goes on from JBQVQW010000008.1 coordinate 24,535, forward strand.
TATCTGTAGCGGTTCGTCCTGGGCGCACTCTGGTGAAGTCCAAGTGCGTGCTCTTCACCCTGCGAATAACCGGAGCGGCTGCCGCCCAAACGTGACCTCAATCCGTCCCGCGAACACGACAGGGTGAAGGGCGGAGGAGTAGCTTCGTCGCGCCAGCGGAAATGGCTGACCGCCCGGAAGCGCACGTTCGAGGGCCAGCGGGCGATGCTTCCGCTTTCGACCCATGGCGGACGTCCGCAGCGTCTGTTTTCGGCAGCCACGTGAGCGATGGAATTCTGGCGTTAGGGCATCGTCGGGCCTCGGCCTTCGCCGGCGATCGCTGGCGCGACTGTCTGGCACGGCGTCGGAACCAGAGCAGTCAGCCTTGGGGCGCGCCCCCCGCCGCCTGGTAAAGACCGATCATGGCGTTCAGCTCGTCCGCGTTCAGCTGGACGAGCGACAACTCGACCGCCAGCAGGCTCCGCTCCGCATCGACCTGTTCGATATAGGGTGTGTATCCCGCACGATACCGGTTCCGGGCATGCCGAACGGCGTCAGCGACGGCGGTGCGCTGGGCTTCCAGGGCACGTTTCTGATCGCCGAGCCGGGACAGGAGCGCCAGACGGTCCTCGACTTCGCGAAACGCGTTCAGCACCGTTCCGCGATAGGCGAACGCCGCCTGATCGCGTTGCGCCGTCGCGACAGCCAACCCGCCCTGCAGTCGTCCGGCGTCGAAGATCGGCGCCAGAAGGCTGCCGCCGATCGACCACAGGGCGACCGGATCAGCTAGGAGATCGGAAAAGGCGGCGCCCGCCGTCGCGCTGATGCCCAGCGTGGGCATGAAACGCGCCCGGGCTGCCCGCATCTGGGCATCAGTCGCCGCCAGCCGGTATTCGGCGGCCGCGATGTCGGGGCGTCGGCGCAGCAGTTCGGACGGCAGAACCGCGGGGGGCGGCGGCAGGCGCAGAGCAGCGAGCGAACCACCCCGAACAATACCTCCCGGGGGTTCGCCGATCAGGACGGACAAGGCGTTTTCCTGCCGCGCAATCTGGGCCTCCACCTGGGGCAACAGCTGCGCCGTCGCCTCATACTCCGCTTCCGCCTGGCGCAGTTCCAGCTCGGACGTGTAACCCACCTCGGCCCGGTCTCGCGCGAACTTCAGGGCCAGTCCCCGCCCTTCAAGCGTGCGGCGCAAGATGTCCCGGCGCGCATCGAGCGCCATCAGGGTCACATAGCCGCTGGCGGTCGCCGCGCTCACCGAGAGAAGCGCCGCCTCCCCAGTGGCCTCGCTGGCGGCGACGCCGGCCTGCGCCGCCTCGGCTCCGGCGCGGTTCCGACCGAAAAGGTCGATCTCGTAAGAGGCCCGGAACTGCGGCTGGGCGACCAGCGAATCCTGGCCCTGCCCGAAAGCTGAAACCTCGCGCCGCGCGCCCGCAGTCAGTCCACCCTCGAGCGTGGGAAACAGAAGTGAGCGCGACGCTGCCTCGGCGCCCCGGGCCTCCTCGACCCGGGCGGCCGCGAGCTGGACATCCGCATTGGCGGCTCTGGCGCGTTCGACCAGCGCCGCGAGCTGAGGATCCCCGAACCCCTCCCACCAGCGCCGGTCCACAGGGGCGGAATCCGGCAAGGTCGTGCGCCATTCCAATGGAGGCTGGATGGCGGCTCCGGCGGGAAGCTGCCGAAGGTGGGGCGCGCAGCCACCGAGTGCGAGCACGCCCGCCAGAGCAAGGGCCAGGGCAGGCCGGGAAAGGCGGGCCATGGTCATCGGCCTCCCCGGGTGTGGACCGTGGCGACGACCGACATGCCGGGGCCCAAGCGCCTCACCAGCACCTGGTCGGGGTTCAGTCGGATCCGGACCGCGATCCGCTGCGGCACCTTTACGAAATTGCCGGCCCCCGTGTCGGGCTTGATCAGGCTGAACTCGCTGCCCGCCGCCGGGGCGATACTTTGCACCGTCCCGCTCAATTCCGCTCCGCCAAGCGCGTCGACCCTCAGCGTCGCGCGCTGGCCGACCGCCATTTCAGCCGTCTGGGCTTCCTTGAAATTCGCCGTCACCCACAGATCGTCGGGCACCAGATACATCAGCTGTGATCCGGCGGTGACGAGCTGGCCGACACGAGCCGATATTTCGCTGAGGCGCCCGGCGCGCGGCGCGCGGATTTCCGTGCGGGAAAGCTCAATTCGAGCCAGCTCCAAAGAGGCGTTCGCACCCTCGACTTGGGCCTGAAGCGCGCCGCGCCCGACCTGGACCGAACGAAACTGCTCGGCGGCGATCGCCCGCTGGGCCTCCGCCTGTCGAACCCCGGCCCGCGCCTGCTGAAGGGCGGCGCGCGCCTGGTCGCGTTCGCGCAGCGAGACCGACCCTTCGTCCGCCAACTCATCGATCCGGCGCATATCCGCCTGCGCCTTTTCCAGGCCCGCATTGGCGATCGCGACCGTGGCGTCCTGCAAGCGCATCTGCGCCTCGCCCGAGCGCAGACTCTGCTGGCTATTGGCCAGCGTCGCCCGCTGGGCGGCGGTGTTCGCCTCTCCCTGCTGCAGCCTTTGCTGATAGGGGGCCGGGTCGATGCGGGCCAGCAACTGGCCTTGCTGGACACGGTCAAAATCCCTGACCAGAACCTCGACCAGATAGCCGGCGACCTGCGGACTGATGACCGTGGTCTGACCGCGGACATAGGCATTGTTCGTCGTCTGGACGCCGCTGTTCAGGGGCGTGAGGCCCCAGGCATAAAGAGCCGCCAGAACGCCCGCCACGATCACGGCAGCGCCGAGCGCAATCTTCCTGCGGGAGACATTCGGCGCCCAGCCGCGCTGATCGGCGCTGTCACCCGTTTCAACTGCCGGACCTTCCGTCTCGGGTGCGGCCGCTTTCCGGGGCGCGCCTGTTGTCTCATTCGTGTCGGTCTGAACCATCATTTGTTCCCTGGGCGCATTGTTTCGAGGAGGGCCAGTTCCTTGCTGAGAGGATTGCGGCCGCGCAGGCGGTTCATCAGCCATGGCGCCAGGACGACGACAAAAGCGATGCACGCCAGCGAGCCGATCAGGAAAAAGACGTCATTGAAGGCCAGCACCGCCGCCTCGCGGGCGGCCGCTTGGGCGATGCGGGCCACGGCCGCCTGTTGCTGCAGCGCCGGGTCGGAGATCGTGGCTCCAAAACGCGCGGTCGCCTGGCCCAATTCGCGCGCTAGCAGGGGGTTTGCGGCGGTGAGCGTGGAGCCGGCGTCGATCAGATGGGCCTTCAGACGGATTGTGTGGAAGGCCGATAGCGCCGAGACTCCGGCCAGACCGCCCAGCGTCTGGGAAAGCGAAAACACGGCGATGAAACTGACCACATAGGCAGGACCCGCGGCGAGGGCCCGCAGCATTCCCTCCATCATCACCGGGCCCATCGCAAACACGGCGGCGAACCCGATCGCCGCTTGGGTCAGGTACAGGTCGCCCGGCCGGGACATGATGCCCGTTCGGGTGTCCGCGAAGGCCGCAACAGCGATAACCAGGATCGCGAACAGGATCGGGCGGGTCAGGTCCCTGGGATCCAGCCGCACCAGCGAAAGGATGCTGCCCGCGATCGTGGCTCCGGCAAGAACTATATAGTAGCCGGTCAGTTGGTCATTGCCGTACCCAAGGGCCGAAAAGAGACCCGTGGCGCCAAAGCTCTGCTCGGAAACCAGTATCCGGACCGTGGCGCCGGTGATTGCGAGCGCGAGGATGGCGCGGCTCGACAGCCAGCGCGTGTCGAGCATCGGTCGCCGCCTGTTGCTTTCGATCAGAAAACAGCTGCCCAAGCACAGGATCGACATCGCCAGCGCCCCGCCCAGCCACGACGTGTCCCACCACTGGATCCGCCCTTGGATCAGAAAGGCCAACAAGGCGGTGACCCCGGCCATGAACAGGGTAAAGCTGAACAGGTCGAGTATTTCGAAGGTCTTCGACCGATAACCCGGCGGGAGCCTCAACACCGTCACCGCGCCGAGCGCGACGAGGGAGAGCGCGAACTGCAGCTGGAAGACGCGACTGATATCCCCGTCGATGAGAAGATACGGAGACATGGCCCGCGCCAGCGGAAATGCGGTCTGGGCAAGCCCGATGCCGAGGATCAAGGCACCAATACGGGCGGCGGCCGGTAGGCCCTGCATCAGATAGTAGATAGAGAGGGCGGACAGGCCGCTGGCGGCTATGCCGGCGACAGCGCGCGCCGCCAGTTCCGCCGAATAGCCTGGCTCGAGCAGTTGCACCAGGTTGGCGGCGACCAGGCCGAGCATCGCATAGCGGACGAAAGGTTGGACGCCAGCCTCCTGGCGAACCCGGAAAAGCAGCATGCTCATGCAGGTGTAGGTTGCGTAAAAGGCGACGCTGATCCATCCCGCTTCGACCGGTGTCAGGGCCATATCGCCCTGCAGCGCCGCGGTGTTCGCGAGCAAGAAACCGTTCTGCGCACCGCCGACCAGCCCGAGAAACACGCCGATCACCAGATAGGCGATCTTTCGCGCCGTAGGATGGTCCGGATTGGCGGGCGATCCCGGGAGGATCGGCATCTCATGCGGCTTGAATTCATAGCCGGTCGGGCCGTCGGTGAATCGGGGTCGATCTGACATCAATCTGCGTCCGCCGAGGCTGTGCGAGCAGCGCAAAGACCTCGTCCTTTTCCGTTGCTACGGCAACGGTAACGCTTCTTAACTCGGCAAGCCGAGAAACGCTCCTTTCCCGTCGCCACTGGGCGTCAGGCTGGCGGTAGCTTCCCCGTTCCGAACCTCAGCCAACGGACCAGATACAGCAGCAAACACGGTCCGGCGGTCCGACCAAATTCGTCGATTGCATGAGTGCTGAACTCGTTCGCGGCCAGTCACCGCCGCAGCGGCTTCGGGACCGCGCGTTCGCCGTCCCGGACTTTGGGGATCGGGCGATCGACGCCCGTCTCTGGATCAGGGACGGGTCAATGATTTTCCGCATTCTGTGGCGGTGCCACGTTCCGCTGCTGGCGCAGGCCTGACGGAACAGGAGTACAATCTTCCGGGACAGGGGCCATCCGTGGGAGGTTGGCCGTGCGCCAGTCTGACCTTTTCATCATCCCTCGACGCCCCTGGAACGCGGGCCGTCTCATCGGCCCCAAGGCTCCGTTGAAGCCGAAGCACATCTGGGCGATCCGACAGCAGCTCAAGGTCGCCAGGCGCGTCCGCGACCTTGCGATGTTCAACTGCGCGCTCGATGCAAAACTCAAAGCGTGTGACCTCGTAGAACTTCGGGTGAGCGACGTCGCGCCTGGCGGTTCATTGAGGCTCCGCTCCACGGTCATCCAGCAGAAGACCGGACGCCCGGTTCCCTTCGAGATCACAGAGCCGGCCCGCGATGCCATTGCGGCCTGGCTGGAAATTCGAGGGCAGCGTGAAGACGACTGGCTGTTTCCAAGCCGAAGTCATGCCGGGCACCACATCGGTACACGGCAGTACGCGCGACTGGTCGATCAATGGATCCGCCTGATCGATCTTGAGCCTGCGGCTTACGGCACGCACAGCCTCAGGCGCACCAAGGTCTCATTGGTCTACAAGAAGACCGGCAATCTGCGCGCTTGCCAACTGCTCCTCGGTCACCGCAAGCTGGAGAGCACCGTCCGCTACCTCGGCATCGAAGTTGACGACGCCTTGGAGCTATCTGAGCAGATCGATCTCTGACGACGGCCGGGTTTCGCGCAGCGGACCCGGCATTCGCCTGCCGGTGTGGGCGATCAGATGCCAGCGGCTATCGACCGGGGTTCGGCCAGCGCAGTCGAGCGCAGGCTCCGCCTTGTGCGGGCTGTAGTACCCACTCGCCGCGGAGCTGTCGGGCCAACGACGAGATGATCTTCAATCCCAAACTTGACGGTTCGCCAGTCGGGATCTCGCCGAGCCCCTTGCCATCGTCCGAGACCGTGAGTGTACGGAACGAACCGTCGTCGCACAGGGCGATCATGATCTGACCCGGGCGGCCCGGGAAGGCGTGCTCCAAGGCGTTGTTCACACACTCCAGCAAGATCAGCACGACCGGCGTAGCTTCTTCCGCCGACAGCGCGACCTCGCCGCTGGAAATGGAAACAGTGACGTCGTCGCGGGCGGCCGCGCTCAGCGCGTCATCGACGATTGACCGCGCCAGCGCGTTGAATGCGGTTTCCTGCTGATCAGCATCCGCGAGACTTCTCTGGATGCGGGCAACCAGAGCCGTTCTGGCGGAGGCGTCGGCCAAGGCTCTGCGCGCCCCGGGGTCTACAGAACCCCGCGCCTCAAGGTTCAAAAGCGCGCTCACGACCTGCAGATTGTTTGAGACGCGGTGCTGTACCTCCCGAAGGAGCACGTCGCGGCTTTCAGCGAGCGCTTGGTTACGTGCGACTTCATCCGCCAGTCGGCGAGACGCGACATCCATGCCCGTGATGAAAAAGATGTCGACAGCTACGACGAAGACAAAAAAGCCGAGCGCGACCAAGGTCGGAAACGCGAGATCAAAGCCCGGCGGGCCGATCCAGAACCACCAGGCTGACAGGCCGGAGAGGGTGGCAGTGACGATGGCCGGTCGCAGACCGGCAAAGTAGGCGACCAGAACAACAGCAGGAAAGAATGTGAGGTATGGGAAACCTGGCGGCAGCCAAGCCTGTGTCCAAACACGGGCAACAAAGGCGACGCCAAAAGCGATCACTGCGAGCATGTAGCCACGCCAAGCTGCTCGCCGGAAGAAATTCTGATCCATGGCCCCAGCCAGTCAGCCAGCCCTAGAAGCGTAGCCAGTGCAGGCCACTATCTGAGCCACGAGCAAAAAGTCCAGTCGGGGAGGCGAAGCTCGGTGACCAGGGGGAGCAGACATGCCGACGGGGGGAGAAGACGACGCTACCCGCCTCTGCAAGTATTGCATCGCGCCAAAACAGGCCACTGACACGGTCGCCAAGCCGCGCACTGACGGCTCCGCCGCTCTTCTCTGAATCGGGTCACGCATGATGCCTGTGCTGGCGACAGAGCAACGGTCCATGCCCGAATGTCCTTTGTCCGGCTGTCAGCCGACTTCTGCTTGTGGCGCCTTGTTTAACTGCGATCGGACCGCCATTCGCTGGATCAGTGCTTCCCGATCTCACTGATCCAGGCACTCAGTATATCGTGGCGGATGGGGCCCTCCGAGAGCACGATCTCCACTGGAGTGCCAACTGAAGCGACCTCCGACGGCGGGTATCCGTACCGGTCGCGGAACAGCCGGCTGAAATGACTTTGGGAGGCGAAGCCGAAGTCCCAGGCGATGTCCGCGATGGTCGGCTTGGATCCCGTCCGCCGGCGGATCGCCTCGCGGGCGTGGTGGAGACGCCGATCCTGGATATAGCGATTTACGCCGCCTTCGCCGTCAAAAGCGCGGTAGAGGGTGGCGCGTGAAACGCCGGCCATGGCTGCGAGGGAGTCGACATCGGTCGCTGTGTTCCGTGCGTTCAACTGACGTTCGATGAAATCGACCGCGACCCGACGCACAGTGCCTTGCAGCGCCGACGTCTCGGGCGCGCCAATCACCATATCGGCGCCGGCGGTTCTCGCCACCACCAGCAGAAGGGCCTGAATGGCGGTATCCAGAACGTCGCCCGGCATATGCTCAGCCTCTGCGGCCAGTGTCGTCATTTGCAACTGGATGAACCGCACGCCGGGCGTCATCGGCGGCAGAATGAGACCATGCATCTTCGGACCAAGCAGCGCCGGCGGCGCCAAATTGCGCGGCACCATGAGGGAAATCAGATCGACCACGTCCAGCCGTGTTGCCGACAGACGGCTCATATCGCGAAACTGGACGGCGCCGGGCTCGGCCCGACCGTCGCGACCGTCGTAGTCCCCCACGGTCGCCGCGTGGTTGATGACAAGGTTCAGTCCGTCCACGTCCGACCGCTTGAGGACGTTGGAACTGCGGGTCAGGGTTTGCCGAACCGAATGGCCTTCGCCAATCCCGCCGACGGCGCTCAGGGTCGATCGCGTTCGGTTGAAAAACCGGGCCTGATCTAGCGCGCTGATGCCCGACACCTCGTAGAAATCCGCCATTGCGACCAGATAGCGATCGAGAGCGTCCGGTACGGTTGCAGTGGATACATCCCAGGCGACCGACCGGGTAACCGGCGGCGGGGTTTCTAACGCGGAGAGACTCACCAACAACGATCCTCAACAACAAGTCCCTGAAGCGTTTAGAGGAAACAGAAGCGCCGTGCTTCCCGTTCCGGACGTGACAGGCATGTCTGTGCGTCGCAGACGCCGGAGACTGGCAGGCATTCACCCGGTCTCGCCGCCGATGTTACGCGAAACCTCCAGTCGAACGCCGTCCCGCGCGGATAGCGGGGAGGGGCGTTACGGGGCGTGGCGTCGGGGAAAATATTCAAGATGTTGAAGCTGTGGTCGGCCTTTCAGGCAACCGCCGTCAAGGTGAAGCTGGCGGTGTTGGTCGCGACCGTCGCGGTCGCAACGATGGCGCCGGGCGCTGCCGCAGCGCAGTCGGCGGGGTGCGCGCGCGTGAACGCCGGCAGCCTCGACTATAGGGCATTTTATTCGTCCGGCGATCTTAGCTCCACAAACGCCCGTTACTCGAACACATTCAGCGACCAAGCTTACAACTCGATCCGGATTACCGCGACCAGCGACCCGACCGGCGGCACCGCCCACTACGACACCGGCGGCAGTTTCGCCTTTGCCGCAGGCGAAGTTCTCACCATGACCGTGCTGGCCCAGAACATCACCACCGGGACGGTCACGCCCCGCTTTCGCGTCGGGACCACGGCAACCTCGGCCGCAGACGTGGCGGGGACCGAGGCTGCTGTCTACACCGACGGCACGCTAACCAGAACCTACACGGTCACAGGCTCCGAGACGTCGATCGGGGTGCGCACCGTCAGAACCACCGGCACGACGCCGTCCGGTCAGCTATGGATGTCTGTGACCTGCGCCCCGGTTGCTTCCGCACCGACGGTCACGTCGGTCACCCCGACGGTTGGTCTGGCCGCTGGCGGCACGACCGTGGTCATCACCGGTACGGGCTTCGCGGCGGCGAACCCGACCGGCGCGGTGAAGTTTGGCCTGACGAACGCGACCTACACCATCAACAGCAACACCCAGATCACCGCCACTGCGCCAGCCAATGCCGCCGGGACCTATGACATCACCGTAAAGACTGCTGGCGGGACCAGCGCGATAAGCGCCGCCAACCAGTTCACCTACATCACACCGGGAGCCGTGAGCATCACCGGGATTCCTGCAACCATGACCTCAGGCCAGACCGTCACCGCGACGGTTACGCCCTCAATGGCGCCGCCCAACGGCTCGCTCGTCGTCAATCTGGGTCTTGCCGGTACGGCCGGTATGACGACGAGCCTTAACACGCTGACCTTCAACAGCGCGGTGTCGCAGACCTTCACCGTAACGGCGGGAACGCCGTTGGGCGCCAAGACGATCACCTATTCGCTCTCCGGCGGGTCCTCGAGCTTTTTCAATCCTCCGTCCGCCGCCAGCGTCACCGTTAATTCGCCCGCGCCGACCGTCAGCAGCTTCACCTACGGCTCGATCGTGGCCTACAACGACGGCGCGAACCAGACCACGCCGATCGATCTTGCGCTGGGCGGAGACGTCCAGAACAGCCCGACCGCCTATTCGGTCGGCTCGGCCACGACAGCCCAGGGCGGGTCAGTGATCGTCGACGGCAGCGGGCAGGCGACCTACACGCCGCCGATCGGTTTCCGCGGCAACGACAGTTTCACCTGGACCGCGACCAACGGATCGGGAACGTCGTCGCCGGCGACCACGACCATCACGGTCGGCAATCCGAACCTGTCGGTCTCGCTGACCGGCAGCGGGACGCGCGGCACGGCCCTCAGCGGCGTCCTTGTCAATGTCGCCGACGGAAAGACTCCTTACAGCTGCTCTTCTGTTCTCGCATCCGGCGCCCTGCCGGCCGGCGTTTCGATCAACGCCAACTGCACCATCACCGGCACGCCGACCGCCAGCGGAACTTTCAACTTCACGGTCAATGTCACCGACAGCTCGACCGGCATCGGGCCCTATACCCGGACCAGCGGCGCCCTGACCTTGCTGGTCGCGGCCCCGACCCTCACCCTGTCGCCCGCCGCCGGCGTCCTGCCTGGGGCCACCGCGGGCGCGCCCTACTCGCAGAGCTTCACGGCGGGTGCGGGCACGAGCCCCTACGCCTATACCCTCACGTCCGGCGCTCTGCCCACCGGCCTGACCCTGACGGGCGCCACGCTGTCCGGCACGCCGACTGCGGCCGGAACCTTCAACTTCACCCTGAGCGCCACGGACAGTTCGTCCGCCGGCAGCGGCGGGCCGTACACGGTGAACAACACCTATTCGATCACCGTTTCTCCGCCGACCATCACGCTGAGCCCGGCCAACCTGCCTCAAGCGGCGATCGGCGCTGCCTACAGCCAGGCGGTGAGCGCCGGTGGCGGCACGGGCGCTTACGCCTATGCCGTGACCTCGGGCTCACTGACGCCGGGCCTGACCCTGTCGCCGGCCGGCGTCATCACCGGCACGCCGACCGGCGCGGGCGCCTGGACCTTCACGATCACGGCCACGGACAGCGCGCTGACCCAATACAATGGCTCGGCGGCCTATACGCTGACCGTCAACGCCCCGACGATCATCGTCTCGCCGACGTCCCTGCCGGGGGCGACTGTCGGCGCGGGCTACAGCCAGACGATCTCAGCCGGCGGCGGCACGGCCGGCTACAGTTATGCGGTTACCGCCGGGGCCTTGCCGGCTGGTCTCACCCTGTCAAACGCCGGTATCCTGTCCGGAACGCCGACGGCAGGTGGAGCCTTCAACTTCACCCTCACCACGACCGACAGCTCGACCGGCGCCGGCGCGCCATTCTCGGTCAGCCGCGCCTATGCGCTGACGATCGGGCAGGGCACACAGACGATCGTCTTCGGCGCCCTGTCGAACGCCTCGCTGTCGGCCTCGCCGCTGACGCTCCCGGCCTCTGCCAGCTCCGGCCTGTCTGTGACCTTCTTCTCCGACACGACCGCGATCTGTACGGTCTCGGGAACCAGCCTGACCCTCATCCAGACCGGAACCTGCACCGTCCGCGCCGAACAGGCAGGTGACGGCAGCTGGGCCGCCGCGCCTTCGGTCTCGCAGAGCTTTATGGTGACGCCGGCCAATCTGACCATCTCGGCAGCTCCGGCCACCGGCCTGCAGGTCGGCCGGTCTTACAGCCAGGCCAACCCGGCCACCGGCGGTGTGACGCCCTACACCTACAGCCTGGGCGCAGGCGCCTTCGTGCCGGGCACGACCGTGAACACGGCGACAGGCGAGGTCGCAGGCACGCCCACCGTGGCGGGGTCGTTCAGCTACATCATCCGCGTCACGGACAGCCAGCCGCTGTCCGCCGACACGCCGGTCACGACGGTGACCATCGCCAAGGGCGACCAGACCCTCGCATTCACCTCGACGGCGCCTTCCGCCGTGGCGGCGGGTCCGCTCTACACTGTGACGGCCTCGGCCACCTCGGGCTTGGGCGCGATCTTCACCCTGGATGCCTCCAGCGCGGGCTGCGTGATCTCCGGTGCGACGGTCGGCTTCACCGCTCCCGGAACCTGCGTGATCAACGCCAACCAGCCGGGCGATCCGAACTGGAACGCCGCAGCCCAGGTGCAGCAGAGCTTCACCGTCATTGCCAATCCGCCCATCGCAGCGGATCTCTCCGGCGTGGCGGTGGCCTACGCCAGCTCTGGCACACCCATCGACCTGTCGGGCTCGCTGACCGGCGGCGACCATACTTCGGTCGCCATCGTTACGGCTCCGGCTCATGGGACCGTCACGCTCGCGGGCGACGTGGTCACCTACACGCCGGCGGCGACCTACTTCGGCGCCGACAGCTTCACCTTCACGGCCACCGGCCCGGGCGGGACCTCCAACTTGGCCACCGTCAGCCTGATGGTGGCCATCCCGCCCGCGCCGACGGCGACTGCCGTCACCGGCGTGGCGGTTCCCTACGCCAGCTCGGGCACGGTGATCGATCTCTCGACCTCGATAACCGGCGTCCATTCGTCCATCGCCATCGCCTCGGCGCCAGCCCACGGGACGGTGACTGTCGCGGGCGAGGTGGTCACCTACACCCCGGCGGCGACCTACTTCGGCGCCGACAGCTTCACCTTCACGGCCAACGGCCCGGGCGGGACCTCGGCTCCGGCGGCGGTCAGCCTGACCGTGGCGACCCCGGCTGCGCCGACCGTTACGGCCATCACCGGCGTCGCGGTGCCCTACGCCAGCAATGGCGCGACCATCGCGCTGCAGCCTTCAGGGGTCTACACGAGCCTGTCCGTCGCATCGGCCCCGGCCCACGGCGCAGTGACGCTCAGCGGGACTACGGCGACCTACACGCCGGCCGCCGACTACTCCGGCGCGGACAGCTTCACCTATACGGCCACGGGGCCCGGCGGGACCTCGGCCCCGGCGACCATCAGCCTGACGGTGGCTGCCCCGCCGCCGCCCGTGGTGACGCCCCCGGGCACGCCGGTTGTCGTGCCGCCCACGCCGGCCGGTCCGGCGCAGCCGGTGACGGTCAGCCTCGGCGATTGGACGACGGGTGAGGTCGACGGCTTCCGGATCACGACGACAGCCCGCTACGGGACGGCGAGCATCACCGTCGATACGGGTGCGACGCTGACGGCCAACTGGGTCTCGCAACCGGGGGCCTCGCCACGAGCGGGCCTTGGCGACTACCAGCTGGTCTACACGCCGGCGGCCAACTTCATGGGAACCGACACGGTCACCGTCGTCGCCTATGGTCCTGGCGGCGACTCCGCGCCGCTGACCTTCACCTTCCAGGTCGCGGGCAAAGCGCCGGATCTTTCGGGATCGACGCCGTCCAACGGTTCGGCGACGTTCAGCCCGACCTCGACCCTGGTGGGTGGTCCGTTCCAGGGCGTCCGCATCACCCACGCGCCCGGATTCGGGACGGCGACGGTCGACGGACTGGACATCGTCTTCACGCCCGGCGCCGCCAACGGCGGCTCCACCTCGCTGGACTATGTCATCGACCTGCCGTTCGGCGCCTCGGCGGCGGGGCGGATCGCGTTGGTCTCCCACGTGGTGCCCGGACAGCTGGCGCTGACGGCGGCCACCGTTCAGGGCCGTCCGGTCACGACACGGATCAGCGATGGACAGGGCGGGCCCTTCACCGGCGCGGCGGTTGTGTCGGTCTCGCCAAGCACCGCGGGCACGGCGATCATCGACGGTGCTGGCGGGGTCTATGACCTGACCTTCGCCCCGAGCGGGACCTTCACGGGCACGGCGACGGTGAACTTCACCCTCACCAACGCGGCGGGGACCACGTCGAGCACCTTGGTGGTGACGGTCGAAGCCCGTCCGGACCCGGCCCTCGACGCGGAGGTGCGCGGCGTGGCGTCCAGCCAGGTCAACACCGCCCGCCGCTTCGCCGACGCCCAGATCAACAACTTCCAGCGCCGCCTGCAGGACCTGCACGACGGGGAGAACCGCTCGTCCAATGGCGCCAGCCTGAACCTGGGTTTCGGCGCCCAAGGCGAAGCGGACAACGATCCCCGGACCGCGCTGCGCCGTCAGGTTTCCGGCGGCCGCGACATGGTCGATCCCGACGATCGCGGGGTGGATCGGGAGCGTGACATGCTGGGCCTGGATCTTTGGGTCGGTCGTCAGACCGCCGCCCACGCGGCTGACTCTGGCGCGAAAGGCTTGAGCGCCGCTCCGGCCTCAAACGAAACCGGGGACGCGCCGGCTCTCGGCTTCTGGACCGCCGGTTCTGTGGATTGGGGTCGTCAGGACGCCGGTGGCCAGCGCGACTATCGCTTCACCACCCAAGGCGTCACCGCCGGCGTCGACATGCGCCTGAACGATCAGCTGATCGTCGGGGCGGGTCTCGGCTACGGCGAGGACAAGACCCGGATCGGGGACAACGGCTCGGTGTCGAACGGCAGCGGGCTGACCGGCGCCCTGTACGCCAGCTGGCGTCCGGCGGGGACCTTCTACGTCGATGGCGTGGTGGGCTGGTCCGATCTGGACTTCCGGTCGCGCCGCTGGTCCGAAGGCCTTGGCCGCGATCCCGACGCCTATGCCTCGGGCGACCGCTCCGGTGATGCTCGTTTCCTCACGGCCTCTTTCGGCCGCGTCGTGCGCAGCGAGGCTCTCAGCAGCCAGCTCTACGCCCGCGTCGACGCGCGTTCGATCTCGCTGGACGGGTTCACCGAAACGGGTGCGGGACTTGCGTCCCTGATCTGGGACGGTGTGGATCAGGAGAGCCTGACCGCGAACCTGGGCGCCAGCCTGCGTTGGTGGATGCAACACCGCCGCCTCGGCGTACTGCGGCCTTCCGCCCGGGTCGAGTGGTCGCACGAGTTCGAGGACATCGGCGCCCAGGGCGTCCGCTACGCGGACTGGGTCGCCAGCCCGAGCTATCTGGTCCCTCTGGACGCCTGGTCGCGTGACACTCTGAGACTGGACCTGGGCGGCGAATGGTCCCTGACCGATCGCTTCATGATCAGCCTCGGCTATCGCGGGATGCTGGGAGACGCGAGCACCAGTCACGGCCTCGACATCACGCTGAAGTACGGCTGGTAGGAGACAGGGCCGCGGCGTCAGCTGCGGCCCGAATCCCCGTGCTGGCCGGGGAAGTGAACGTGGATCGCAGAACGCTGCAGCCACCGCGCCTGTATGAACGTTTGTAGTTGCTGCCAGCCGGCAAACTAGCAGTCAGGTTCGCGCAACTTCCGTGACTCGCGTTACGCCAACGAGGTGGGAACAGGCCGGGCAGGGGCAACTTCGCGCCATAACCGGACGCTCGCCAACGACCCGGCGCGTTGGTCCGTCTCTGACTCATTGCGGACCTTAACAGGAGCCGCTTGTAGGGCGGTGGTGAAAACGAAAGCCAACCCTAAGGCGACGTCATCCGCCGCCCAAATCAGCGGTGCATTCGATCGGCGTAGGCGAACCAGTCTGCCCCCAAGAGAGCCGCAGGGTGTAGTTCCTCGCGCCGATTGGCGAGACGGTCCGTGGCCAAGGCGGCGACGGAAGTCGCCACGATGAGCCAGGCATTTGTCAGGCTGGGGAGACCGAGCAGCAGCAGCCCGTTGACGAGGTAGAGCGGGTTACGGCTCTAGGCGAAGGGGCGGGGAAATAGAGCCGGAGGCGGCCATAGACGGGCCGCGAGGACTGAGATGAGGATGGTGCCGCCCATAATGATCGGCGGCCAAGGCCAGCGGTTCGGCGCTTGCGGCATCACCCGCCGGCCAGTTTGAGCACGCCGCGCAGCAAATAGGCGACGACGCCCAGGACGCCCACGCCCAGCCCCCAGAGGGCGACGAACCAGAGGCCCTGCCGGAGCCCGTTTGTGGAGCCGCGATGCATCAGTGATAACCGTCGTCGCCGACCTTGCCGCGGAACACCCAGTAGGCATAGGCGGTGTAGGCTAGGATGATCGGGATCAGAATCAGCGCGCCGACCAGCATGAACAACTGGCTGGAGGCCGGAGCGGCGGCCTGCCAGAGCGTGATTTCGTCGGGCACGGCATAGGGGAAGACGCTGACGCCCAGCCCCGCGAAGGTGACAGCGAATAGGCCCAACGAAAGCAGAAAGGGCCAGACCTCACGCTTCTGACGCATCGTCCAAAAGAAGGCGGCCGCGACGATTAGGACGAGCAACGGCACTTGGGCCGTCAGAAGCACGCCGGGCCAGTCGAACCAGCGGCGGGCGTATTCGCCGTCAAGGAAGGGCGTGGCGAGGCTGACCGCGCCGATCATCACCAGAGTCGCCGGACCTAGCTTCCAGGCCTGGGAGCGAGCTTGGGCCTGGAGCGCGCCTTCCGTTTTCATGTTCAGCCAAGTGGCCCCAAGTAGGGCGTAGCCGACGACTACGGCGGCGCCGGTCAAAAGGCTGAAGGGGCTGAGCCAGTCCCACCAGCCCCCGCCGTAGGCGCGGCCGGACACCTCGACCCCCTGCAGGATGGCCCCCAGGGTGACGCCCTGGGAGAAGGCGGCCAAGAGGGAGCCGCCGAAGAAGGCGACGTCCCAGACGGGCTTGGCCCGAACTGTGCGCCAGCGATATTCAAAGGCGACGCCGCGGAAGACCAGACCCAGAAGCATGGCGATGATCGGCGTATAGACCGCCGGCATCAGCACGGCGTAGGCGAGAGGGAAGGCGGCGAACAGGCCCCCGCCGCCCAGTATCAGCCAGGTCTCGTTGCCATCCCACACCGGGGCGATCGAATTCATCGCCTTGTCGCGCTGATCGCCGGCCTTGAGCGTCGGGAACAGAATGCCGACGCCCAGGTCAAACCCGTCCATGACGATATAGGCGAAGACGGCGAAGGCCAGCAGACCGGCCCAGACCAAGGTCAGATCAACGCTCATGATCGGTCTCCTCGCCGGTCGGGATGGGACGGTCGGGGTCGATGGCGGGCGCAGGCGTGATGCCTGCGGTGCGGATCGGCGTTTCCGCGACGCCCGGCTCGCCGGGATGAGGCGCGTGGCTCATCAGACGCAGGATGTAGAAGACGCCGGCGCCGAAGACGGTGAAATAGACCACGGCGAAGGCGGCCAAAGAGCTTGCTACGGCTGGCGCGGCCAAGGGCGCGGCGCTGTCAGCAGTGCGTAGCAGACCATAGATGGTCCAGGGCTGACGACCGACCTCTGTGGTGATCCAGCCCGCCAGCACGGCGACGAAACCCATCGGCCCCATGATCAGGGCGAAGCGATGCAGCCAGGGGGCGTCGTAAAGGCGTTTGCGCAGCCGGGCGTACAGACCCCAAAGGCCCAGCAGTAGCATGGCCATACCCAGCCCCACCATGATGCGGAACGACCAGAAGACGATCTCCACCGGAGGCCAGTCGGCGCGGGCGATGGTGTCGAGACCGGCGAGGGGCGCGTTCGGATCGTGTTTCAGGATCAGGGACGACAGCTTCGGAACCTCGACCGCGCGGTGGACGGTGGCGGCGTCCCGGTCGGGGACGCCAAACAGGATCAGCGGCGCGCCGTCCGGGTGGCTTTCGAAGTGGCCTTCCATCGCCATGACCTTGGCGGGCTGATGCTCCAGGGTGTTCAGCCCGTGCATGTCGCCGATGAAAATCTGCACCGGAGCGGCGACCAGGATCATGCCCATGGCCATGGCGAACATCTTGCGCGCGCCCTTGTTGGTCCGCTCCTTCATCAAGTGCCAGGCGCCGACCGCGCCGACCACCAGGCCGGTCGTCAGATAGGCCGCCAGCAGCATGTGGGCGAGGCGGTAAGGGAAGGAGGGATTGAAGACGATCTTGAACCAGTCGGCCGGAATGAACTGGCCGACCTCGTTGATGGCGTAGCCTTGCGGCGTCTGCATCCAGCTGTTGACCGACAGGATCCAGAAGGCCGAAGCGAAGGTGCCGATGGCGACCATAAGCGTGGCGAGGAAATGCAGCTTCTTGCCGACCCGATTCAGACCGAAGAGCATGACGCCCAGGAAGCCCGCTTCGAGGAAGAAGGCGCTGAGCACCTCATAGGCCATCAAGGGGCCAATGACCGGTCCGGCCTTGTCGGAGAAGACCGACCAGTTGGTGCCGAACTGATAGGACATCACCAGGCCCGAGACGACGCCCATGCCGAACGCGACAGCGAAGATCTTCAGCCAGTATTTGAACAGGTTCAGATAGAGTTCGCGCCCCGTCTTCAGCCACAGCGCCTCCAGCACGGCCAGATAGCTGGCCAGGCCGATCGAGAACGCCGGGAAGACGATGTGAAAGGCGACGGTGAAGGCGAACTGCATGCGCGCCAGGATCAGGGCGTCAAATTCCATGGTGGGGTCTCAACCGATCAGGCCGAGCGCGCCGGCGCTGCGGTAAAGCATGTAGAAGGCGACGACGAAGATCAGCCCCGCGAAGACGGTGTTCAAGACGCCTTTTTGTCCCGACAGCGCCTTGGCCAACCGGGCCCCAATGAGGCCGCCCAGAATGCCGCCGCCGACGAAAACCGCGGCCAATGGCCAGTCGACCCAGCCGTCCAGGGCGTAGTTAAAGGCGGTGGTCAGGCCGAAGGCGGTGACGCCGACCAGAGATGAGCCGACGGCGTAGTAGATCGGCATGCGAGTCGAGAACATCAGGCTCGGCACGATCAGGAAGCCGCCGCCGATGCCGAAGAAGCCCGACATCACACCCGTGGCCAGGCCGGTGCCCGCGAGCTTGGGTGCATTGTGGCGATCAAGCTCGACGTTCGGGTCGCCGCCGGCGGAGCGGCCCCGCAGCATCAGCACGCCCACGACCAGCATCAGGACAGCGAACAAGGCCAGCAGCTTCTGGCCATCCACGGCCTTGCCGAGGCTCGAGCCGAGGAAGGCGCCGAGCACCCCGGCGACCGCGAACAGACTGGCGATCTTCCACTTCACCGTGCCATGACGGGCATGATTGATCACATTGGCGAAGGCATTGGCCGCCACGGCGAAGGCGCTGGTGCCGATCGCCAGATGGGGCTCCTTGACCCCGACCAGATAGACGATCAGCGGCACAGCGAGGATGGACCCGCCGCCGCCGACCAGGCCCAGAGTAAAGCCGACGAGCGAGCCGGCGCCGGCGCCGAGGCCGTATTGCAGCGGAGACAGGTCCATCGTCAGGCTCAGGCGACAGCAGGGCGAAGCTGGCGGGCGGGTTCGACGTGCTCGGGAGCCGCCATCCATTCCCGCCCCTTGAGCATGGCGGACCAATAGATTTCCGGCAGGGCTTCAGACTTCAGCAGCCAGGCCAAGCGGCTCGGTTTGGTGCCGTCCAGCAGCCATTTGGGGAAGCTGGGCAGGAGCTTGCCCCCATAACCGAACTCGGCCAGCACAATCTTGCCGCGCTCGACCGTCAGCGGGCA
The DNA here is from genome assembly GCA_052441165.1 of Caulobacteraceae bacterium. Classification (GTDB taxonomy): domain Bacteria; phylum Pseudomonadota; class Alphaproteobacteria; order Caulobacterales; family Caulobacteraceae; genus Brevundimonas. The sequence continues at coordinate 43,358 of JBQVQW010000008.1, forward strand.
GGAGCCGTAACCGTCATAGACCGCACGCATCGGCTGGCCGTCCAGCAGCGACAGGACGTTCTCGGCCACGACCGGCGCCTGTTTGCGGGCTGCCGCTGCGGTCTTGGCGTTCGGCGCCGAACAGGCGTCGCCGAGGCCGAAGACGTTTTCGAACCGCTTGTGGCGCAAGGTGGCGTCATCCACCTCGATCCAACCGCTTTCGGCGGCCAGTGGGCTTTCGCGGATGAAGTCCGGCGCGGTCTGCGGCGGGCAGACGTGCAGGAAGTCGAACTCGCGGCGAACCTGACTGGCCTCGCCGTCGGCGCCCGTCACGGCGAAGGTCGCGATCCGGGCCGGACCGTCCACGGCGACCAGTTTCGATCCGAAGTTCAGGTCGATGCGGTATTTGCGGACATATTCCATCAGGGCCGGGACATACTCCTTGACCCCGAACAGCACCGGGCCGGCGTTGTGGAATTCAATCTGGATGTCGTTACGGCCGTGATCACGCCAATGGTCGGCCGACAGATGCATGGCCTTCTGCGGCGCGCCGGCGCATTTGATCGGCATGGGCGGCTGGGTGAAGATCGCCCGTCCGCTGTGCATCGCCTGGACGAGTTTCCAGGTGTAGGGCGCGCTCTCGTAGCCGTAGTTGGAGGTGACGTTGTTGCGCCCCACCGTTTCCGCAAGGCCCGGGATGGCCGACCAGTCCAGCTTCAATCCCGGCGCCGCGACCAGCATACGGTAGCCGATCCAGCGGCCGTCGGTCAGTTCGACGCGATCGTGCACAGGGTCGAAGGCTGCGACCGCGCCGCGCACCCATTGGGCGCCGTTTGGGATCAGATCCTCGGTGCGGCGCCGGGTCCGTTCGGGCGTGAAGATGCCGGCGCCGACCATCGTCCAGCCGGGCTGATAAAAATGCTGGTCGGACGGCTCGACGATGCGGACGTCGAGGTCAGGGCGGCGGCGCAGAAGGCTGGCGGCCGTGGCGATGCCGGCGGATCCGCCGCCGACGATCAGGACGTCGCAGGACTCCAGCGGGGCGTATTGGGCGCTCATGACATAGCTCCTTCAAGACGGGACCGCAGGGCGCTGAGGTCGTAGCCGGCGTTCTTGGCGCGGTCGATCAGATGATCGGGGGTTTGTGCGCCGGCGTTGGCCAGCGCCCACAGGGTCGTCGTGCGCGTGCCGGTGCGGCAGAAGCCGAACACGGGCTGGGGAAGATCAGCCAGAGCCTGGCGAAAATCCGCCACATCCTGTTCGGAGATGGCGCCACCGACCACGGGAACATGGGCGAAGGCCAGGCCGGCGGCCTCGGCGGCCTGGCGCAGAGCCTCGGCGCTGGGCTGGCCGGGCTCCTCGCCGTCGGGCCGGTTGGAGATCATGGACCGGAAACCCTTCGCCGCGATGGCGGGCAGGTCTTCGGGGGCAATCTGGGGCGAGGCGGACAGGGCCTCGTCCAGGGGGCGGATATCCATGGCTTAGTCTCCCTATGTTTTTTCTGGTTCAGGCGTTTCGGTCGAGGGTCAGGCGGAACAGCGCCATGCCGGCCAAGAGGGCGCCGACGAAAACGAAGGCTTGCCAGGCGCCGGTCGTCAGGGCCGCCAACGCCGGGCCCGGGCACAGGCCGACCAGCCCCCAGCCCAGGCCGAACAGGACAGCGCCGCCGACCAGGGGTGTGTCGATGGTGCGGCTCTCAGGCACATGGAAGGTGTCGGCCGCAACCGGCGTCTCCATGCGGCGACGGATCAGATAGGCGATGGCGGACGGGATCAGCGCCCCGCCCATGACGAAGGCCAGCGAAGGATCCCAGGCGCCTGTCACATCCAGGAAGGCCAGGACACGGGCGGGGTTGATCATGTCGGATATGACCATGCCGGCGCCGAACAGCAGGCCGCACAGAACGGCGACGATCAGCCGGTTCATGCCAGGTCTCCCAGCAGGTGACGGGTGACGAACACGGTCAGGGCCGCGACCACCATGAAGACCACGGTGGCGACGATGGAGCGGGGCGACAGGCGGGCCAAGCCGCAGACGCCGTGGCCGCTGGTGCAGCCCGAGCCCCAGCGGGTGCCGAAGCCGACGATCAGTCCGCCGAGCACCAGCAGCCAGAGGTCCGAGGTGATCTGTAGTTCGGGTCTGCGGATCAGCGCCGAGGCCAGGGCTGCGCCGCCCAGCAGGCCGGCGAAGAAAAGCAGGCCCAGGGTGCGCGGCGCACCTCTCGACAGGCCGGTCGCGGCCGCGGTCAGGCCGGAGATCCCGGCCACGCGTCCGTTCAGCAACAGATAGAGACCGGCCGACAGGCCGACCAGCAGACCGCCGCCCAGCGGCCAGACGAAGGGGAGGGGCTCAAGCATGCCGGGCTCGCCTCACAGCGCGTTCAGCGGGACCTTGAGGTAGCGCACCCCATTGTCCTCGGGCTCGGGCGGGCGACCGCCGTTCATGTTCACCTGCACCGACGGCAGGATCAGCCTGGGCATGGGTAGCGTCGCGTCGCGCTGGGTGCGCATGGCGACAAACTCGTCCTCGCTGACGCCATCGCGAATATGGATGTTGCCGGTGCGCTGGGCGCCAATGGTGGTCTCCCAGGCGAACTCGGTCCGGCCCGGGGGCGCCTTGTAGTCGTGGCACAGGAAGACCCGCGCCTCGTCCGGCAGGGAGGTCAGGCGATGGATCGAGCGATACAGGGTCCGGGCGTCGCCGCCGGGGAAGTCGCAGCGCGCCGTGCCGTAGTCGGGCATGAACATGGTGTCGCCGGGGAAGACGGCGTCACCGATGACATAGGCCAGACAGGCCGGAGTGTGACCGGGCACGTGCAGGACCGTGGCCTTCAGCCCGCCGATCTCGAACCGGTCGCCGTCGTTGAACAGATGGTCGAACTGGCTGCCGTCGCGGCGGAAGTCGGTTCCTTCGTTGAAGATCTTGCCGAAGACCGCCTGGACGGTGAGGATCTCATGGCCGATGGCCAGCTGCCCGCCGAGCTTTTCCTGAAGATAGGGGGCCGCCGACAGGTGGTCGGCATGGGCGTGGGTCTCCAGCAGCCACTGGACCGTGAGATCTTCGGATTTCACGTAATCAATAAGGGCGTCGGCCGAGGCATGGGCCGTGCGGCCTGACGCCGGATCATAGTCGAGCACGCTGTCAATGATGGCGCAGGCGTTAGAGGCGGGATCACGCACGACGTGACTGACGGTGAAGGTCGCCTCGTCGAAGAACGATTTTACAACAGGGGGTTGGCGTGGATCGCCGAGCGCGGCGCGGACGATGTCCGCGGCGTGGTCACGGGCGGGGTCGGGAATTGGCGAGGACATGATGTGTCTCCGTTTCGATGACTCAACACATATACATATTCATAGTTCGTGCAAGTATGTATTTTAATCTGGCGGAAACCGGGAAAAGCGCTTAGCTTGCAGGCATGGAACCGACCGATCTTGCGACGACCGTCTATCCGTCCCCGATGCGCCCCCTGCGTATCAACGACACGGCGCCGGACTTCACCGCACGCACGACCCAGGGCGAAAAGCGCCTCAGCGACTATCGCGGACGCTGGCTTGTCCTGTTCTCGCATCCGGCGGACTTTACGCCGGTCTGCACCAGCGAATTCGTGGCCCTGGCCCGGCAGGCCGACGCCTTCGTGGCGATCGACTGCGATCTGATAGCTCTGTCCGTGGACAGTCTGTATTCACACCTCGCCTGGCTGAAGGACATCTACCGTCGCTTTGGCGTGAAGGTGCCGTTCCCCATCATCGAGGACCCGTCCATGGCCATCGGCCACGCCTTTGGCATGGTGGACGCCGGGTCGAGCGACAGCGCGACGGTGCGCGCCACCTTCGTGATCGACCCCGACGGCGTCGTGCGTGCGATCAGCTGGTACCCAATGAATGTCGGCCGCTCGGTCGAGGAGCTGCTGCGGCTGGTCACCGCCTTGCAGACGGCGGATCGTGAGGCGGCCTCCACGCCGGCGGGTTGGGCGCCGGGCGACGCCCTGCTTGAGCCGGCCGCCACCACACTCGATGCGGCCATCGCCGACGGTGGCGGCGACGCGCCCTGGTATTATCGCGAGCGTCGCCCATGACTGACGAACAGGCCGCCGCCATGGAGCGGTTGAAGGAGAAGGCGCCCGAGGCCGCAGAGCTGTTGCGCCAGCTGGCCAACGCCAACCGGCTGCTGATCCTGTGTCACATCGCCGAGGAAGAGCGCTCGGTCGGCCAGCTTGAGGCGGACCTCGGCATCAAGCAGCCTGCCCTCTCCCAGCAACTGGCTGAACTGCGCCAATACGGTCTGGTCAAGACGCGTCGTCAGTCGCGCTCGATCTTCTATTCGATCGCCGACGAGCGGGCGCAGGCGGTCATGGGCATGCTCTACGAAATCTTCTGCGGCGACGCGAAGGCGGTCGGCGCGCGCGTTGCAGCTCCGGCAATCCTTCCGCCGATCACAGCTCGCGGAGACACAGCGCAGTTCGCGCGTGTGACCGCCGTTTCGCGTCGCTAAAGGTCAATCAGAGGTGAACTCCAAGGCCCTAGCGGCCTGCCCTGGCTGACCCTTGAGATCGGCCATAAACGCTCCAATCTCCCGGAATGGCAAAGCGTCGTGGTGTTCGACCTTGGCGACCGCAGCCTTTGCCGGGAGAATCTTGTCGAGATGACCCTTCCACCTCGCCGGATTATCACCTGTCCTAAAGCCGCTCACCGCCGCCCAGTCCAAGACGTTCTCGATACGTCCGCGAAGCCGGCTCGCTGTTTCCGTCTTCGTAGCCCAGATGGGCTCCAGCGCCTTCACCACCAAGGCGGTGTCTACCCGGTCGATTGAAACGCTGCCGAAATGTGGAGAGGCGTAGGTTTGAAGCGTGCTTTCCCACTGCGCCGAGTGTTTGGCGTTCCCCCAGGCGCCTGCCCGCGTTTTCAGATAGGCCGTCACAGCGCCGTCGAAAGTCATGGCCCGCGCCGCATCGATCCGCCTTTCCATTGCCGCCGACCGCTTCGCTTCGATCGGATCGATCCCCTTGAGTTTCAGCTTGCGCGCTTCTAACGCTGCCTCGCGGGCCTCTGCGAGCGAGACTGTATGGAGCGGTCCGAGACCCATCTCTTGCTCACGCGCGTTGAGACGGTATCGGTAAATCCAAGACTTCGAGCCGCCGCGGGCTATCTGAAGATACAGCCCGGCGCCGTCAGGATACATGCCAAGCGTAGCCAGGCGCTCGACAGAGAGCGCCTTAAGCCGATGGATCATTGGCATTGTTCACCCCGGCCTCTACCCCCGCAGGCATAGCGGATTGACAACCACGGCGGCAAGCGCCGGCGAACAAGAGGCTGGTGCGGGTCGTTGAAATAGAAGTGAAGAAACGACCGCAGCGGACAGCTGCGAAGACTGGCGGACAAGGTGATGGCGGTGGGGGCAGTCTAACCCAAACTCCTCTCTACTGATATGCTGAAAAGTGTATGCGGGGCAGGGACTTATGGCGAAGCTCAGCTTTAAGCCGCATCGCTTCGAGAGCGACGTGATCAAGCGTGCGGTCTGGCTCTACTACCGCTTCAATCTCAGCCTTCGCGACGTGGAGGAGATCCTCGCCGAGCGCGGGATTGACGTCTCCTACGAGGCCATCCGCGACTGGTGCCGGAAGTTTGGCATGCAGATCGCTCGGAACCTGAAACGCCGCCGACCGACGCCGTCGCCGCGCTGGCATCTCGACGGGATGGTGAGCTCGTTCGTGGCCGGCAGATGTTCGTTTGGCGCACGGTTGACGATGAGGGCGAGGTGCTGGGCTCTGCCGTGGAGCGACTGAGAGATGCCGCGCCAGCGGAGAGCTTCCTCCAAAAGCTGTTGCGTGATCAGCCCGCTGTGCCCGAAGCGATCGTCACGGTCGTGCTCGGTTCCTACGAAACCGCCCTGGCTCGCCTTGGTCTCGGCGACCGCCACCGGCCAGGTCGGCTTCGGGAAAACAATCGGGCGGAGAACTCGCATTTGCCCATTCGCAAGCGCGAGCGGCAGATGCTTGGCTTCAAGACTGCCGTCTCCGCTCAGCGGTTCCTGACCGTGCACGCCGCCGTTTACATCACCTTCTACACCCAGCGGCATCTCATAAGCCGGGGCGCTCTGCGCACCTTCCGGGCGCAGGCGCACCAGGCCTGGGATGAGGCCGTGGCGTCATGATCGGTGCTCTTCATTTCAATCGGAGAGGGAAGTTAAGTTGACAGCACTGGCGGCACGGGCCGATGAAGTGGGCTTTCATCTCAAAATTTCTGCAAGACTAGCTCTTACAGAAAGGCACTCTGATAACCGCGATTCGCACGATCATACAGTAAAGAGATTTTACCTCCCGGAACTATGGAAAATATTTGACTGCCAAATTTCTCAATAAACCATAGTTGATTGGACAATGTTGCGACCGATTTCCCTTTTTCAATCCTTTTAGGCCAGACATCCATAAGTATATCTATAGCAAAGCCTTCACCATAAGACCTACCACCTGTCCCAGACAGAACCCTGAGCTGATAAGCGGGGTGACCTCGGTCATCGCCCAGCAATGCAACAGAGCGGCCATCAAGATCGGCGAACACAGCGGAATAATCGCTGTCTTTCGATAAACCCATCCCCATGCCCTCTAAGACTCTGGAGACATCAGAAAATATATCGCCGTAGGCTTTGATCACTATCGTATCCTATAAGAGTGAGTTCTCAAATACTCAAATACGGTAACAGGTTGAGTATTCCCCATCCAGCTCCCCACCGTCCGACGTCCTCCTAGAACAGCGCCGGCTGGTGCGGAACCGCTTCGCTCTTCTTGCGGCCCGGCGCTCGCCGCGTGACCGGCCTTCCGATGACTCCTTCCAGCCCTGCGATGAAGTCAGGATTGGCCAGGGGGCGGCCGATGCCCTCGGCGGCGCGAAGGGCGGCGAAGGCCGGGTCGTCGGCGTCGCCCGCGATCAGGTCAGCGAACCGCTCCACCCGCTCAAGCACAGGCGCGACCCGCACCAGGCCGTCGTCCTGTCCTGCCAGATGAGCCCGCACGCTGGACCAAGGCCAGTGCTCGGCGCTCTGCACCAGCCGCGCCCGCACGGGGTTGAGCGCCACATAGCGAACCGCCGTTATCAGGTGCGCCTCGTCCATCGGCACGGAGGCGAAACGGCTGTCAAACAGATGGCCGCTCCACCGCGCCCGGGCGTTGATGAAGCCGGCCCAGCGCCGGTGCGCCCCGCCGATGGCGCGGGCCATGCCCGCCCCGTCCTGCGGCGTCAGGATGAGGTGCACGTGGTTGGACATGAGGCAGTAGGACCAGACTTCCACACGCGCGCGAAGCATCTGTTCAGACAGGATGTCGAGGTAGATGTCCTGGTCCCCATCCTCGAAGACGATGGGCTCGCGCCGGTTGCCTCTGGCCGTCACATGGTGCGGGCAGCCGGGAACGACGATGCGGGGAAGCCGGGCCATCCCGCAACCGTAGCAGAGGTCGAACGGATGCAATACGACGCGGCGGTGGCGACCGATGTCGAGGGCGCCGGGCTGCGGCCTTATGGCTGGGAGCCGGGGTGGGTGGCGGACAGGGTGGGATTCGAACCCACGGTAGGCTTTCACCTACGGCGGTTTTCAAGACCGCTGACATGACCCGTCACAGCCGCGCGAGCATGCATCTAGCCTCTGAATCAGAAGGCTAAACTGGCTCTTGAGGTTCCGAGAAGTTCTGCCCGGTTCCAGATGGAGCGTCCCATACTGTCCCAAACCGACAGCGGCACGTTCCGGTCCTGTTCGGGACAGTCAGGCGCCCGGCGCCCTTGGGAGGCTTCCGCATTGGCCTCGATAGGGGACCGTCTCCAAAGAGAACACGATGTCCCGGTCGTCGAGGTCGATCAGCCATGTGGCTCCTGTCCCATCTTCTGTGAGTAGCTGTTCGACTGGGATGCCGGTCATGCGTGAGAATCTCTCCGCATAGTCGGCTTTGTCCCAATCCCCGAACAGTGGCCGACCATCGTCCAATGGATTCGGAATGGTCACGATCTGGGTTCGGTCTTCGTCCAGCCTTGTGGTGGAATAAAATATCGGAGCCTCCGGGTAATCGAACCCCAGATGGCTACAGAACAATTTTGCCCCGTCCAGAAACGAAATGAAGGCGGATCGAGTCGCAATAGTAGACTTGTATAAGACCTTCGCCCCTATTTCCTCGAACTGTAGAGGGTGCAACGTGCGATGCTGATAACGACGCAACAGATTGCCGACCGCTATTTCCTGTGCCCCGCCGTCGAGGCACATCACAATCCCCTTATGTCCAAGGCGCAGATAGATGGCTGAAGTAGCCGGTATGTCGTGCCAATCGAAGTGGTAGTATGGGTCTATGGGGCACTCGACATCATAAACGAATAGCGTGGCTGGGAGTGGCGTTTCCCCCCAATACTGAAAGCCCTTCCGAATTCCCTGAAGATACATGTGTAGGTAGCTGAACTGCCGCATATCCGTCCGGTCGAGGATTGTTGGCCCTGACCTATGTGCTGGATCGAGGGACACGGAAGTTTGCTTATAGAGAAGGCCAAATAGAATTTTAGAGGTCCAGAGAAACAGGTCTGTTCGCGCCTCGACGGAAAGGTTCGCTGGGCTGCCCAGTAAGTGTTTCTGGACTCTCCGCTCAAGATTTGCAAGAACGCCATTATTGCAAGTCCGACAGCACGGAATGGTAAGCTTGCGATAGGCTACAGGAACTCTGTTTAAGAGTTCGAGTTTTCTATCTCTTATACCAAACTGCTTCTGAAGCCAGCGCGGGAAGACATGCTCTTCAGAGCGACTGTCGCCCGTGAGCGCAGTCGCGCACAGGAAGCAGCGGTCGGGGCTGAAATCATGAGCGCGGACCGAATCGAAGGATGTCACGTCCCGAGAGTGGTCGGCGAGAAACTCAAGTCCAGCAGCATGGCTTCCTTAAGCCTTGAGTGCGACATCCTGTCGCACCTGTGAGCGGTGGGAAGAAATCGCCGGAACTGCGTAGCGAGGGGTATTATAAGTCATAACTTATTCGACTGAATACTATGACTGAATACTTCACTACAAATGATCTTGCTCGCGAATTTCCAACCGTGTTCTCTGCTTCGTTTCTTAAGAAGGCCAGAACTGTTGAGGCGTCCATTGAAGGTCCGCCGTTCTTCCGTCGAGGGCGAAAAGTCTTTTACCGAAGAGCCGATGTGTTGTCGTGGATCGAAACTCTCCGATCTACGCACGGGCGAACGACGCGGAACGATTCACTGAATGCGGTTCAGAAGGGTAGGCCGACGAAGGCGCAAGAGATCGCTCGGAGGGCATCCGCCGGGTGAGCTAAATACCCGGTGAGATGGTGGGAAGTCATAACGGACGCGGCTGATCCCGCGCGACTGGCGCAGGAGGCCCAACGACGCCGTGAGCGGGAGGCAAATGCTCGCCGCCGCATCGCAGATGCCAGCGCGAAAAAGGCCGAGGCAAGCCGTCGTCAACAAGATGCGATCCGGCGGTCGGAGGACGCGCTTCGCGCCTCTCGCGCCAGTGCCGAGCGGGCCGAGCGTTCCCGCCGGGACGCGGCTGCAAGACATCAAGCGGCGATGACGGCGGCCAACGACGCCATCGCTCGCGCGACCCGCGACCTCACCTGAACCGGGTTCAACCTCGCCCTCGGATAAGTATCCGATGGTCAACAACATCAAGAACATCAATCGGCAAGTGCATAGGCGCCTGATGGCCGCTTTGCCGCCCGACTCCGAACTTCGCGCCAAGCTGGACATGTGCGGCACGGACAGCCCCGGCTACTTCTACACCTGCCGCCAGCCCGCGTGCTTTCACTGTCGGCGCCGATACGTCGCCAGACAGACCAAGGCTGCGATTGAGCGGTTTGCCCAGTGCAGGAAGTCCGATCTCGCGTTCGTGACCGTCGTGTTCGATCCTGCCTACGATGTCGCCGACATCGGGGGCGTGGTGTCGCGCGCCAGGCCTACGATCCGCAACATCTTCGCCAAGCAACGCAGGTCAAGTCGTCACTGGCGCCGGGCGCAGCTTCTCGGCTGGATCGAGGTGGACGCGCTGTGCGGCGAGGACGTGCCGGGTCTCGGAAGCGAGCGCGCAGGGTTGCTTGATGCGATGGGTGTGCAGCTTCGATCCGAACGTCCCACCTACCTGCCGACGCTTCACGCCATCGTCGCTCATGACGGCCTTGATTGGCAGCAGGTGCGGGACGCCTTCAGCGAGAAGTGGACGGCGGCGAGGCAGGTGGATGTGAGGCCCTTCTACGGCCACCAGCCCGTCGAGAAGAGCCTCGGCTGCGTCATTCGTTATGCGATGAAGCGCACCTGCACTGAGTCTCTTTTCGGTGGTGAACATATCTGGCCGACATCGTGGCTGTTGGAGTTTGAGACTTGGACGGCTGGTTGGTCGCGGAGCTTTCAATCTCTCAAGGTTAGTGTCGGACCGGGCAAGGCACAGAAGGCTATTCGCGCTCCTGCTGTCGCCTGTGTTGTCGAAGACGTGGACTACGGGGCCATGCCTGTCACGTTCTGATTTATCGGATTTCCTACTATGTATAACTGTGGCCGAGACGCCTTTTTCGCAAATGCAAGCGCGATGATGTCTGGCGAATTTCGGCCAGAATGCGAGGTCGATGTCGCGTTCGACTTCGACACAGATTCCGGTGTCGCTGAATACATCGACGCGAAGTCGTGGGCATATGGCCGGTTCGGCAAGGATGTCCGCTGGCGGCTGATCGAGCGGGAAGCGCGAGCCGTGTTCAGCTTCGCCCGATACCCGGACGCACTGATGTTTAAGATGTTCATCGACGGCGCGGTAATCCGCCGGGCGGACGCGGCTTAAGCCGCGCCCTTTGCCATCTTGGCTGCTTCACGTTGGCGCAGTTTCCGGCTGCGCTCTTCGGGCGTCTCGTTGATGTATCGCGACAGCACGGCCAGCGTCTTGTGGCCGCTGGTCTTCTGGAGGTCGATGACATCCGTATGGATGTCGGCCAGTTCCGTGAGTGCGATATGACGAAGGTCATGGAACGTGCACCGCTTCACGCCGAAGTGCTCCTCGGCGTATCCCGACGCGCGGCGGAACGCCTGCTGGACCTGATACTGGGTGAAGCCGCCGTCCCTTGCCAGAAGGTCGGGGTCTCCGAAGACCCAGCCGTCGAGCCGCCGGGGGAGGGCCTGACGCATTTCGTCGATGATGGCAGAGGCGGCCAGAGTCAGCGGCACATCTCGCGGATCGCCGTTCTTGGTAAGCGGGAGGTGGAGGTGGGTATCGTGGATGTGGTTCCAGTGGAGGCGCCGGATTTCGCCCTGCCGCATGCCGGTCGCCAGAGCGATGCGGACCACAAACGGCAACCATGCGGGACCGCGCGCGCACGCCCGGATAAGCATCGCTTGATCCACGGCAGTCATCGCCGCGAAGCGCGCCGGGCGCGCAGTCGGACGAGAGACACCGGCGCAGGGGTTGTCGATCTTTAGGCCCCACTCGCGGCCCTTCTTGAAGACGGCGGACAAGAGGTTCACCGAGTTGCTGATGGTTGTCGGCGCCTTGCCCTCTGCCTTCCTCGCGCTGATCCAGTCAGCGATGTCTTTCGGCTCAATGCCAGCAACGGAATAGGATGCCAGATCAGATCGCATCCAAGCCTTGATCCGATTGGTCTCGGAGGACCACCCCTTCTTCGTCGGCGTGACTTCAGCGAGGTAGCGTTCGAGAAGCGAACGCAATGTTGTGCGGCGTTCGGCACGAGTATCGACATACTCGCGAGCAACCACCTTCCCGGTCTGCACGTCCCGAAACCTGCGGGCGGCAGCAAGCGTCTCAAAGGTCGCGTTAATGTTTGCGCCGTTGCGACGGACTTTGACTTGAAACTGATAAGGGCCGCGCTTGTAGATGCCCTTCTCGATGCGAATGATGTTAGACAAAATGAGACTCCAAATATGTCTATTTGTCCCATATTGTCCCGAATACTGCAATAAAAACCGCTGCTGCACAGCGGGAATGGCGGGTGGTGAGAGATTCGAACTCTCGGAAGTCTTGCAACTTCGCCGGTTTTCAAGACCGGTGCATTAAACCGCTCTGCCAACCACCCGTTTTTCGCGCCACTTCTTGGGACGCATTTAGCCGGTTTTCAAGACCGCTGCCTTAAACCACTCGGCCACCTGTCCGTGTCTATCGAGCGGAGGGGCCGCATAGCCGATATCGGGCGTTAACCAAACCGGAAATCGACGGGTTCATTCTGTCCGCCTCTCGAAGGTGGGCGATGACGGGCCGGATTGCGAAGATTCTGATGGCGGCGGCGATGATGTCGCTGCTGGCGGCGTGCGCGGGCGGGGCGAGGTCCGGCGGCGTCCGGATGCCGGTCGTGACAGACCCGGCGCCGATCGTGTCGGGGACCATGCGGCCCTACCAGGTGCGCGGCCGCTGGTACCGTCCGGAGGAGCAGCCGAACTACGACGAGACGGGCCTTGCCTCCTGGTACGGAGCCCAGTTCAACGGCCGTCCGACGGCGACCGGCGAGCGGTTCGACATGAACGCCCTGACGGCGGCTCACAAGACGCTGCCGCTCCCCGGTCTGGTGGAGGTGACCAATACCGCCAACGGCCGCAGCATCGTGGTGCGCGTCAATGATCGCGGGCCCTTCGTCGACAACCGGATCATCGACCTGTCACGGGGCTCGGCCGAGGCCCTGGGCCTGCTGGAGCGCGGCGTGGGCGAGGTGAGGGTGCGCTATCTGGGTCGGGCGCCGCGACTGGGCGCCGGCCGGCCTGTGCAGTACGCGGCGGCGGCCCCGACGTCGCCGGCCCCTCGTCCGCAGCCGTCTTCGGAGACCGGAAGCTACTGGGTCCAGGCGGGAGCCTTCTCCGACCGCAACGCCGCGCGCAACGTCGCGGACCGGCTTGGCGACCGCGCGACGGTGGATGTGGCCAGCCGCGGCGATTCGACCCTCTACCGCGTTCTCGTCGGCCCCTGGCCCGATCCCAACGCGGCGGAGACGGCGCGTCAGGCGGTGGTTGCGCGCGGATATGCCGACGCCCTGTTGATATCGGCCCGCTAAGGCTTGCCTCAACCGGCGGCGCCGCCATTGTGCCCCGGTGACCCAGGGCAGATTCATCACGTTCGAGGGCGGCGAGGGCGCCGGCAAATCCACGCAGGTCGCCCTGCTGGTCGATCGGCTGTGTGCGCGCGGCGTCGATGTGATGCGCACGCGTGAGCCCGGCGGCTCGGAGGGCGCCGAGGAAATCCGCGCCATCGCCCTGAACGGCGATGCCGGCCGCTGGTCGCCCATGACCGAGACCATGCTGATGTTCGCCGCCCGCAGCGACCATCTGGACAAGACTATCCGCCCGGCCCTGGCCGACGGCCGCTGGGTGGTGTGCGATCGCTTCGCTGATTCCAGCCGGGCCTATCAGGGCGCCGGCGGCGGGACGCCGGCCGAATTCATCGAGTCGCTCGACGCCGCGGTGGTCGGCGAGACCCAGCCGGACCTGACCCTGATCTTCGACCTGCCGGTGGAGGTGGGCCTTGAGCGCGCCTTCGGTCGCGGCCTCTTCGAGACCCGCTTCGAGTCCAAGGGCGTCGCTTTCCACGAACGACTGCGCGCCCGCTTCCTGCAGATCGCGGAGGAAAAGGCCGACCGCTGCGTGGTCATCGACGCGGTGGGCGACATCGGGACCATCGAGGCGCGGGTCTGGGCGGCCGTGGAGGCGCGCCTGCTGTGAGCGAGCATCCGCGCGACCGGTTCGACCTGATCCCCGATGCGAAGGCGGAAGCCGCCTTCCTCGACGCCCAGGCGCGTGGACGCCTGCATCACGCCTGGCTCCTGTGCGGGGTCGAGGGCTCGGGCAAGGCGACCTTCGCCTATCGCGCGGCCCGACGGCTGCTGGGCGCGCGGCCCGATCCGTCGCGCGGACTGCTGGGGACCGACCCCTACGATCACGTCGCCCGGATGATCTCGGCCCAGTCGCATCCGGACCTGCTGGTGCTGGAGCGGGCGATCGAGGGCGGCAAGACGAAGAAATCGATCTCCGTCGATCAGGCTCGCGAACTGCCGGAGTTCTTCTCCAAGAGCCCGTCGCAGGCGCAGGCGCGGGTGGCGATCATCGACGCTGCTGACGACCTTAACCTCAATGCCGCCAATGCCTTGCTCAAGGTTCTTGAGGAACCGCCGGAGAATGGCGTGCTGTTCCTCGTGACCCATGCGCCCGGCCGGTTGCTGGCCACCATCCGCTCGCGATGCCGCCGTCTGGCCTTCCCGGTCTGGCCGCAACATGCGCTGGAAGAGCTGGTGCGCAACCGCACCGGCGTCTCCTCGGGCGAAGCGTCCAGGATCGCCGCCATGGCCGCCGGCTCGCCCGGTCAGGCCCTGGCGCTGGCCTCCGGCGCGACGCTGGAGGCCGACCTGCTGGCTCAGGCGTGGGTGAACGCCGAAACCGTCGACCGCGCCGAGGCCATGTCCGTCGCCGACAAGTTCCGCGGGGCCGAAGGGCAGGAGCGGTTTGAGACCCTGATGGACCGCCTGATCGCGGCCGTGAAGGTGAGGGCGCTGGAAGAGGGGGCCCGGAATCTCAAGGGCGGGGGCGCCCGCTGGGCTGAGCTGTGGGAGCGGTTGTCCGAACTGCCCGACCGGGCCGCGGCCATCAACCTCGACCGGTCCGACGTGCTGGCCGGGGCCCTGGCCGACCTGCAACGCACCAAGGCGGCGCGCGGATGATCATCGACAGCCACGTCAATCTGCACGCCCCCCAGTTCGACGAGGACCGCGACGCCGTCATCGCCCGCGCCCGCGAGGCCGGCGTGCAGATGATGGTCGAGATCTCGGACAAGCTCTCGACCTTCGAGGCCACCCACGGCCTGGCCATGGCGCATCCGGACATCTGGTGCACCGTCGGCGTCCATCCGCACGAGGCGAAGGATCACACCGACCTGACCGCTGCGCGGCTGATCGAACTGTCGCAGCGTCCCCGCGTGGTCGGCATCGGCGAGTGTGGCCTGGACTTTCACTACGACCTCAGCCCGCGCGAGGCGCAGGCGGCGGTGTTCCGCCAGCATATCGCAGCGGCGCGCGAGACCGGCCTGCCGCTGGTGGTCCATACCCGCGAGGCCGATGACGTCATGGCCGGCATTCTCGCCGAGGAACAGGCGGAAGGCCCGTTCCGGTTCCTGATGCACTGCTATACCAGCGGCCCGGAACTGGCGGAGAAGGCAGCAGAACTTGGTGCGTGGTTCTCCGTCTCCGGCATCGCCACCTTCAAGGCGGCGCAGGATGTTCGGGACAATATCGCCCGGATGCCGGCCGACCGGATCATCGTCGAGACCGACTGCCCCTACCTCGCCCCGATCCCGCATCGCGGGCGTCGCAACGAGCCCGCCTATGTCGGCCATGTGCTGGACAAGCTGGCGGAGATCCGGGGCTGGTCGCGGGACGAGGCGGAGTCGCGGACCACGGACGCGTTCTTCGCCCTGTTCGACCGCATCCCCCGACCGGACGGCGCCTGATGGAGCTGGAGGTCGTCATCCTGGGCAGCGGCTCCTCGGGCGGCGTGCCGCGCGGGGACGGCGACTGGGGCGCCTGCGATCCTTCGGAACCCCGGAACCGCAGAACCCGCTGCTCGGCCCTGATCCGCCGCCACGGCCCGGACGGCATGACCAGCGTGCTGATCGACACCTCGCCGGATCTGCGCGAGCAGGCGCTGGCGGCGGGCATCCGGCATGTGGACGCGGTGCTGTTCACCCACGATCACGCCGACCAGACCCACGGCATCGACGACCTGCGGGTCTTCGCGATCCGCACCCGCCAGCGCATCCCGGCCTGGATGGACGCGGCGACGCGGGAGGCCCTGACGCACCGGTTCGACTACATCTTCGAGAGCAAGCTGGGTTATCCGGCCATCGTCGAGGCGCGGGACATTTCGCCCCATGGCGAGGTCTGGGCGGTCGACGGGGCGGGCGGGCCGGTTCCCGTCGTGACCTTCGATCAGGCCCACGGTCCGATCCGTTCGGTCGGCTATCGCTGCGGGCCCGTCGCCTACTCCAGCGATGTCTCCGATCTGGACGAGGCGGCCATCGAGGCGGTGCGCGGCTGCGACCTCTGGATCGTCGACGCCCTGCGCTACACGCCGCATCCGACCCACGCGCATCTGGAACGGACGCTGGACTGGATCGCGCGCTCGGGCGTGCGCAAGGCCGTCCTCACGAACCTGCATATCGTTATGGATTACAGGACGTTGTCGGAGATTGTTCCGGACAATGTCGAGGTCGGGTTCGACGGCTGGACGGCGCGACTGAAGGGCTGAAGAGGGTATTGCGATGAAACGGCTTGCAGCATTGATCGGCGGCCTGACCGCCATGACCTTGGCCACAGCGACGCTCGCCCAGACAGCCCCCGTTCCGGCCGAAGGCGATTTCCGCACGGCAGCCTTCCCCGTCGCCGGCTCGGTTTTGCCCGAGCTGCGGATGCACTACCGCACCCTCGGACAGCCCCGCCGCGGCGCGGACGGCAGGATCGAGAACGCCGTCCTGCTGCTGCACGGCACCGGCGGCTCGGGCGCCCAGTTCCTCTCGCCCCTGTTCGCCGGCGAGTTGTTCGGCCCCGGCCAGCCGCTGGATACGCGTCGCTACTACATCATCATGCCCGACAATCTGGGCCATGGCGCCTCGTCGAAACCTTCGGATGGCCTTCGCGCCCGCTTCCCGGAATATGGGTACGCCGACATGGTCGAGGCCCAGCGGCGGTTGCTGGTCGAGGGGCTCGGCGTCGGTCGCCTGCGCCTGATCCTCGGCACGTCGATGGGCTGCATGCATGCCTTCGTCTGGGGCGAGACCCATCCGGAGTTCGCCGACGCCCTGATGCCGTTGGCCTGCCAGCCGACGGCCATCGTCGGTCGCAATCGCCTCTGGCGGGCAATGCTTCAGGATGCGATCCGCGCTGACCCGGCGTGGATGGGCGGCGACTACCAGACCCAGCCGCTTCAGGGTCTGCGCACGGCCGTCGACCTGCTGATCCTCGCCGGCGGTGCGCCGATCCCGCTGCAGAACCAGCTGGACAGCAAACGGGTGGCGGACGAGTGGCTGCAGGCCCAGATCGCGCGTCGCCTGCCGCCGCTGGACGCCAACGATCTCTGGTATCAGGTCAACGCCTCGTGGGACTACGACCCGTCGTCGCGACTGGAAGACATCCGCGTGCCGGTGACCTGGATCAACTCGGCGGACGACTTCATCAACCCGCCGGAACTCGGCCTGTCGGAACAGTTCGCGCCCCGCATCGCTCACGGCCGTTATCGCCTGATCCCGAACAGCCCCGAGGGACGTGGCCATGGCACGCACACCGCGGCCAGCTTCTGGAAGCAGGATCTGATCGAGCTTCTGGCCCGCTCGGAACGTTAGGCGCCCAGCAGCCGCGCCGCCTGCGGGGCGAAATAGCTCAGCACCCCCGCCGCGCCCGCGCGCTTGAAGGCGTGCAGGCTCTCGAGGATGGCGCGGTCCTCATCCAGCCAGCCGTTGGCGATCGAGGCCTTCATCATCGCGTATTCGCCGGACACCTGATAGGCGAATGTCGGGATTTTAAAAGTCTCGCTAATGCGTTGAACAATATCAAGATACAGCGTCCCGGGCTTGACCATGACGGCGTCGGCGCCCTCGGAAATGTCCATCGCGACCTCGCGCAGGGCCTCGTCGGAGTTGGCGTAGTCCATCTGGTAGGTCTTCTTGTCGCCGGTCAGCATCTTCGCCGAGCCCACCGCATCGCGGTACGGGCCGTAGAAGGCCGAGGCGTATTTGGCCGCATAGGACAGGATCATCACGTCCTCGAAGCGGTTGGCTTCCAGCGCATCACGGATGGCCTGCACCCGGCCGTCCATCATGTCCGAAGGGGCGACGATGTCCGCCCCGGCATGGGCATGGATGAAGGCCTGCTCGGCCAGCCGCTCCAGCGACGCGTCGTTCAGCACCTTGCCGTTCTCGACGACGCCGTCGTGCCCGTGGTCGGTGTAGCAGTCCAGCGCCACGTCGGTCATGACGCCGATTTCGGGCGCCGCGTCCTTGATGGCGCGGATGCAGTCGGGGACCAGTCCGTCCGGATCGGTCGCCGCCGTACCGACCGCGTCCTTCAAAGCGCCATCGACATTGGGGAACAGGGCGACGGCCGGAATGCCCAGATCGCGGGCCTCCTTCGCCGCCTCGGCCGCGGCCTTGGGCGACAGGCGGAAGACGCCCGGCATGGAGGTGACCGGCACGCGGTCCTCCTTGCCGTCGTGGACGATCAGCGGCCAGACCAGATCGGCCGGCGTCAGCGTCGTCTCCGCCACCAGCCGGCGCACCCACGGCTGGCTGCGCAGGCGGCGCGGGCGGGCATAGGGGTAGGCGGCGGGGGCGAACGGCTGGGTCATGGGCGGGATTTAGCGGGTCACCCCTCCGCCGTCACCCTCGGGCTTGACCCGAGGGCCGGACGTTCAGCGATCTCTGCTTAACGGGACAGGCACAGGTCGAACCGGCGCCCGGCCCTCGGGTCAAGCCCGAGGGTGACGGGGTTTGGGTTCGATGAGGTGACGACAGCCGCTCGCGCCTCTAGAAGCCACCTCAAAGACTCGAGGAAACAAACATGGACTTCGCCCTTACCGACGATCAGCGCGCCATCCAGGACGCGGCCCGCGCCTTCGCCGAGGCCGAGCTGGCGCCGCACAGCGCCGAGTGGGACGAGACCAAACATTTCCCGGTCGACGTCATGCGTCAGGCTGCGGAGATGGGCTTCTGCGGCATCTACGCCGGCGAGGAGCATGGCGGCATGGCCCTGGGTCGTGTTGAGGCGGCGGTGATCTTCGAGGAGCTGTCGCGCGGCGACGTGTCGACGGCGGCCTTCATCTCGATCCACAACATGGCGACCTGGATGATCGACAGCTTCGGCTCGGACGATCTTCGCGGCCGCTACGTCCCGTCGCTGACGACGATGGAGAAGATCGCCAGCTACTGCCTGACCGAACCGGGCTCGGGGTCGGACGCCGCGGCCATGCGCACCACGGCGACGCGCGACGGCGACCACTGGGTGCTGAACGGCTCCAAGGCCTTCATCTCGGGCGCGGGAACCAGCGACGTCTATGTCGTCATGGCGCGCACCGGCGAGGCGGGACCGAAGGGCATCAGCGCCTTCGTCGTCGACCTGGGCACCCCCGGCCTGTCTTTCGGCGCGCAGGAAAGGAAGATGGGCTGGAACAGCCAGCCCACCGCCATCGTCAGCTTCGACGACTGCCGCATCCCGGCCGCCAATCTGCTGGGGCAGGAAGGCGACGGCTTCCGCTACGCCATGATGGGTCTGGACGGCGGGCGCCTGAACATCGCCGCCTGCTCGCTGGGCGGCGCCCGCCTCGCGCTGGAGACGGCGCTGGAGTACGTGAAGACCCGCAAGCAGTTCGGCAAGCCGATCGGCGACTTCCAGAACACCCAGTTCAAGCTGGCCGACATGGCGACCCAGCTGGAGGCGTGCCGGTTGATGGTGCTGCGCGGCGCCTGGGCGATCGACACCGGACACCCCGAGAAGACCAAATGGTGCGCCATGGCCAAGCGGATGGCCACCGATGTCTGCTTCCAGATCGTCGACGAGGCTCTGCAGCTTCACGGCGGCTACGGCTATCTGAAGGATTACCCGCTGGAGCGGATCCTGCGCGACCTGCGCGTCCACCGGATCCTTGAAGGCACCAACGAGATCATGCGCGTGATCACCGCCCGGGAGATGATGCGGCAGTAGGCGCTCCACCGATCTCATGCTATTCTGACCAGAATTGTGGTCAGGAGATTGCCATGAGGTCCGTAGGCGTTCTTGAAGCCAAGACCAACCTCTCCTCGCTGCTCGACGCTGTTGAGGCTACTGGCGAGGTTATCGTGATCACCCGTCACGGTAAGCCCGTCGCGCGACTGTCGCCGGAGACCGGATTTCCGGCGTCTCGACGCCGTCTGTCTGGCCGTGAACTGGCGGAGAGTGTTCTCAAGTTTCGCGATAGCCAGAAGCCTGATCCGGCTTTTGACGGAATGAGCTGGGAAGAGCTCAAGAAAATCGCTCGCGAATGACGACGGTCGTGCTTGATGCGTCCGCGGCGCTTGCGTGGCTCTTGCCATCGCAAGCCACCGTCTCCGCCGACGCGCTGCTGAAGCAGGCGGACGACTATATCTTCATCGCGCCGGATATTTTTGCATGGGAAGTCACCAACATCCTGATGATCAAGGCGAAAGGGCGCAGCCTCGCAGTTGACGACGCCTTGAACCAACTCGCAGGGATCGAGATCGTTTTCGATGAACCCCTGACAGCAGACGAAATCCGTCAGCTGGTGGACGTCGCGGCGATATCGGGCGTCAGCCTGTTCGATGTCGCCTATCTCGCCCTCGCGATGGAAAGGGGCGCGGCGCTGGCGTCCCGAGACGGCCAGCTTCTTACAGCGGCTGCCAACGCCGGTCTTTCCGTCTTCGATCTTCGCGGCTAATCCCCGGCCTATGACCACCGAACCCGAAGTCCTCGCCCGCATCGAATCCGGCATCGGCCGCATCACCCTGAACCGGCCGAAGGCGCTGCACGCGCTGAACCGCGCCATGTGCGAGGCGATGATCGAGGCGCTGGTCGCCTGGCGCGACGACGACGCGGTGAAGTCGATCCTGATCGATCACGCCGGCGAGCGCGGCTTCTGCGCCGGCGGCGATATCCGCATGATCGCCGAAAGCGGGGCAGGGGACGCGTCGGAAGCGAAGGCCTTCTTCGCCGTCGAATACCGGCTGAACCATCTGCTGTTCGAGTATCCCAAGGCGGTCACGGCCATCGTCGACGGCATCGTCATGGGCGGCGGCGTCGGCATCTCGGAACCCGCCGATGTCCGCATCGCCACCGAGCGGACGACCTACGCCATGCCGGAAACGGGCATCGGCCTGTTCCCCGACGTCGGCGGCGGCTGGTTCCTGCCGCGCCTTCCCGGCGAGACCGGAACCTGGCTGGCGCTGACCGGCGCGCGGCTGAAGGCGGCGGACACGGTCTTCCTGGGCATCCACACCCACTACCTGCCGACCGACGCGCTGGACGCCTTCCGCGCCATCCTGTCCGCCGACCCGGCCTTCCCGATCGATGTGGCGGACGGGCTGGAGGACGACGCGGGCGAACCGCCGGTCGAGGCCCATCTGGCCGACATCAACCGCCTGTTCGCCTTCGATACGGTCGAGGAGATTTTCGCGGCGCTTGAGGCCGAGGGCACGGAGTGGGCCCTGGCCCAGTTGGCGACCCTGAAGACCAAGTCGCCGCAGTCGCTGAAGGTGTCATTGCGCCAGCTGCGCATCGGCCGCGGTCTGGAAACCTTCGCCGACAATATGGCGATGGAATATGCCTTGGGCGGCCGGGTCGTGCGCACTCACGACTTCCAGGAGGGCGTGCGCGCCGTCATCGTCGACAAGGACAACGCGCCCAAATGGTCGGCGGCGACGCCGGCCGAGGTGTCGGACGCCGAGATCGAGGCCTTCTTTGCGCCGCTGCCGCCCGGCGAGGGGTGGACGCCGCTGGACTGACGGGACGAACAGCGTCGAAAGCCGCTTGCATAGCCAACGGCGAAGCGTAGCTTCGGCCCCGAAAATCAGGGGTCATCCATGTTCCGAACCGCCTTGCTCGCCGCCGTCTGTCTCTCGGGCCTGTCCGGCTGCGTCATCATCGCCAGCGACGGCGGGGAGCGGACGGTCGTGCACGCCGCCCCGGCCGAGGCGGTCGCGGCCAATCCCTATGCCGCCGCCCTGGCCGACCCGCGCCGTCCGGCCGCCGACGTGGCGCGCGACGACCTGCGCAAGTCGGCGGACATGCTGGCCTTCATGTGGCTGTCGCCCGGAGACGTGGTCGCCGACATCCGCCCGGAAGAGGGCTTCTTCACCCGCCTGATCTCGCCGGTGGTTGGCCCTGAGGGACACGTTTACGCCTTCGTGCCCAACCAGACTGCGGGACGTGAGAACGCCTACGCCGACGCCCTCTCGACCACGTACCCGAACGTCAGCCGCGTGACCGGCGCCCTGGAGACCATGACCTTCGACCGTCCGCTGGACGTTGTCTTCATGGGCGAAGAGTACCACGACTTCACCATCCCCCGGTTCGGCGTGGACGTGGCCCGGATGAACGCGGCGGTGTTCGCCGCGCTCAAGCCCGGCGGGCTCTACGTCATCCTCGACCATCAGGCGGCCGACGGCGCGGGCGTCTCGGTGGCGGGCAGCCTGCACCGGATCGAGGCCGCCGAACTGCGTCGCCAGGTCGAGGCCGCGGGGTTCGTCTTCGACGGCGAGAGCGACGCCGTGCGGGTCCCGTCCGACAACCACACGCTCAGCGTCTTCGACGAGAGCATCCGCGGCCGGACCGACCGGTTCGTCTATCGCTTCAGGAAGCCGGCAGCCTGAGCCGGAAAATCAGGAGGAAAGCCGTCATGCTCCGTTTCACGCTGGCTGCCTTTGCCGGTTTTCTGACCATCTCAGGCTCTGCTCAGGCGCAGGCGCAGGAGCAGATCCCGGCGCTCGACCTGTCGCGGATGAACATCCCGAGTGTGATGGCCTCGCCGGACGCGCCAGACTACGCCGCCGTGCTTGCGTCGCCGATCCGCACGGATGATGACCGGGCGAAGGACGAGGCCCGACAGGCCCTGATCACTCTGGACTTCACGGGCGTCCAGCCGGGCTGGAAGGTCGCGGACATGATCATGGGCGGCGGCTACTTCACCCGCATGCTGTCCGCCGCCGTCGGCCCCGAGGGCCACGTGACGGCCTGGCAGCCGGCCGAGTTCATCGCCTTCCAGGCCTCCTACGGCGAGGCCCTGACCGCCGCATCGGCCCTGCCCAATGTGACCGCGGTCCGCTCGCCGATCGGCGCGCCGGATTTCCCGTCGGGTCTGGACCTGATCTTCACCGCCCAGAACTATCACGACCTCCATCTGGAGCCGTTCGCCGACGACACGGCTGAACGGGTCAACGCCCGCGCCTTCGCGGCGCTGAAGCCCGGCGGCCGGTATGTCATCATCGACCACTACGCCGTCGACGGCGCCGAAGCCTCGACGCCGCATACCCTGCATCGCATCGACATCGAGCGCGTGATCCGCGAGGTCGAGGCCGCCGGCTTCGTCCTGTCGCAGATGAGCCCGGCGCTGTGGAACGACGACGATCCCCGCACCGCCAACGTCTTCGACGCCTCGATCCGCGGGCGGACCAGCCAGTTCATGATCAGCTTCCGCAAGCCGGAGTGATCCATCGCATCGTGACTGGCGTTCGCCGCTGACGCCCGCTAACCCTCCCGCAAAACAACGGGAGAGTACGCCATGACCACCACCGTCGCCTTCATCGGCCTGGGCAACATGGGCGGCGGCATGGCCGCGAACCAGGCGAAGGCCGGTCACCGGGTTCTGGCGTTCGACCTGTCCGAGGCGGCGCTGGAGCGCGCGGCTGCCGCCGGCTGCACCCCGGTCGGCTCGGTCACCGAGGCGGTGAAGGAAGCCGACGTGGTCATCACCATGCTGCCGGCCGGTCCGCACGTGCTGAAGGTCTATTCCGAGCAGATCATCGGCGCCGCGCCGACAAAGGCCCTGCTGCTGGACTGCTCGACCATCGACGTGGACACCGCCCGCAAGGTCGCCGGTCTGGCGAAGGACGCCGGCTACGCCTTCGCCGACGCGCCGGTGTCCGGCGGCACCATGGCGGCCGACGCCGGCACGCTGGCCTTCATGGTCGGCTGCGACGAGCCCGAGTTCGCGCGCATCGAGGCGGCGCTGGAGCCCATGAGCCGCGCCACCTTCCGCGCCGGCGACCACGGGGCGGGGCAGGCGGCCAAGATCTGCAACAACATGATCCTCGGCATCACCATGCTGGGCACCTGCGAGGCCATCGGTCTGGCCGAGAAGCTGGGCCTGGATCCGGTGAAGATGTTCGACATCGTCGCCAAGTCCTCGGGCCAGAGCTGGTCGACCACGACCTACTATCCTTGGCCCGGCCCGGTCCCGACCGCCCCGTCGAACCGCAACTACGAGGGCGGGTTCGCCGCCGCCATGATGCTGAAGGACCTGAAGCTGGCCCAGGACGCCGCCGCGAAATCCGGCGCCTCGACTCCGCTGGGCGCCCAGACCGAGGCCCTGTTCCAGATGTTCAACGGCCTCGGTTACGGCGACCGCGACTTCTCGGCCATCCTGCAGATGCTGCGCGGCAAGCTGGACGAATTGTCCAGGGACTGAGACCCGCGCCGCTGCGACTCGCCCGGGCGAAAGGCGCCCAACCCCTGCTGCTGGCGGGGTTCGGCAACCGTCCCCTCAGGGCAAGTTTGTTGCGAACCGTTATCAATCCTGTCGCTGAAGTGATTTGTAACCTGCGTTCAGTGGACAAATCGGTCTTCGGGGAGCAGTAAACGGCGAAAGTTTTCCGTCGCGCAGAGCTGACCGGTTGTTCGACTACAAGGCCGCATTCGAAACCGCTGTGGAGCGGGTCAAGAGCGAAGGGCGCTATCGCGTCTTCGCCGACCTGAAGCGGGTGCGCGGTCAGTTCCCGCTGGCGAAGCGCCGACGGGAGGACGGGAGCGAGCAGGACGTCGTCGTCTGGTGCTCGAACGACTACCTCGGCATGGGCCAGCATCCGGTCGTTCTCGACGCGATGAAGGTCGAGATCGACGCGGCCGGCGCCGGCGCCGGCGGCACGCGCAACATCTCGGGCACGACCCGTTCGGCCGTCGATCTGGAAGCCGAGCTGGCCAGCTGGCACCAGAAAGACGCCGCCCTGCTGTTCACCTCGGGCTATGTGGCCAATGAGGCGACGCTGACGACGCTGCAGCGCATCCTGCCGGGCCTGATCACCTTCTCGGACAGCCTGAACCACGCCTCGATGATCGCCGGCATCCGCAACGGCGGCGGCGAGCGGCACATCTTCGCGCACAACGATCTGGAACACCTCGAGGCCCTGCTGGCCGCGGCCCCGGCCGACGCGCCCAAGCTGATCGCCTTCGAGAGCGTCTATTCGATGGACGGCGACATCGCCGATCTCGCCGGCACCATCGCCCTGGCGAGGAAGTACGGCGCCTTGACCTATCTGGACGAGGTCCACGCGGTCGGCCTTTACGGCGCGACCGGCGCGGGTGTGGCCGAGCGCGACGGCGTGCTGGACCAGATCGACATCATCGAATGCACCCTGGGCAAGGCCATCGGCGTCATGGGCGGCTACATCGCCGCCGACGCGGTGATCGTGGACGCCGTCCGCAGCTGGGCCTCGGGCTTCATCTTCACCACCAGCCTGCCGCCCGCCCTGACCGCCGGCGCCCTGGCCTCGGTGCGTCACCTCAAGACCCATCCGGAGCTGCGCGAGGCTCATCAGGAGCGCGCTGCCACCCTGAAGGCCCGTTTCGCCGCCGCCGGCATCCCGGTGATGGAGAGCGTCAGCCACATCGTTCCGGTGTTCGTCGGCGATCCGGTCCACACCAAGATGATCTCGGACATGCTGCTGGAAAACCACGGCGTCTACGTCCAGCCGATCAACTATCCGACCGTCCCCAAGGGCACCGAGCGCTTGCGCTTCACGCCCTCGCCGAACCACACCGACGCCATGATGGACGATCTGGTCAAGGCGATGGACGCCCTGTGGACCCACTGCAACGTGGCGCGCCTCCCTGCCGTCGCCTGATCCCGGTCTTGGCGACGTCATCTTCGAGATGACCCGCACCGGCGCATACCTCAAATGCTCGGCCATCCACGTCGCCACCGGTCTTGAGGTCTCGGCGATGGGGCCGGCGTTGCAGCCCGAAGCCCTGAAACGCGTCGCTCTGGCGAAACTGAAGCGAGCTCTTGAACGCTCCTGAAGCAGGCTGCTGCCAGCTGGTGACACTCCGGTCGGGCAGGGTGGCCGCGAAAGGGAGATCGTCATGACCGTCACTGCCCGTTGCCACTGCGGCGCCACGCAGATCACGCTTCCGGACATGCCGACCGAGGGCGGGGTGTGCAACTGCACCTTCTGCAACCGCACCGGCGCGGTCTGGGCCTCATACGACCAGTCCGAAGTGAAGGTCGTCGCTGACTCAACCTCGATCTATTCGCCGAACAGCCCGGCCAATGCGCATCACTTCTGCGGCCGGTGCGGCGGCAACACCCACGGCTACGCCCCGGACTACAGCAAGGCCTTCAACATGGACGGCACGCCGAAAGAGGGCGTCGAGCTGGACATGTCGGACGAAGCCCGGCGCATCTCGGTCAATCTGCGCATGATCGACGACTTCGATCCGGCCTCCATCAGCCTTACGCATATGGACGGGCGGAACAATTGGTGACGGCCACGATATCTGGGGCAGGGGCGGCCTGAGAGGGCTCACGTCACCACATATTGTGGTCGGAGCGGTGCGGGCCTAGAAAGAGCGCCGCATCGCTTCGGGGACCTGCCAGTGACCGCCTTCACCCACGCCGACTACTTCTCGAAAACGCTCGCGGACGCCGATCCGGATATCTTCAGGGGCATCCAGGGCGAGCTGGCGCGCCAGCAGGAGCAGATCGAGCTGATCGCCTCCGAGAACATCGTCTCCAGGGCGGTGCTGGAGGCGCAGGGCTCTGTCCTGACCAACAAATACGCCGAGGGTTATCCGGGGCGTCGCTACTATGGCGGCTGCGAGTACGTCGACATCACCGAGGATCTCGCGCGCAACCGGGCCAAGGAGCTGTTCGGCTGCGCCTTCGCCAACGTCCAGCCGCACTCCGGCGCCCAGGCCAACCAGGCCGTTTTCCAGGCCCTGCTGCAGCCGGGAGATACCTTCCTCGGCATGGATCTGGCCTGCGGCGGTCACCTGACCCACGGCTCGCCGGCCAACCAGTCGGGCAAGTGGTTCCGCCCGGTCACCTACAAGGTCCGCGAGGACGATCACCTGATCGACTACGACCACGTCGCCCAGATGGCCGAGCAGGAGAAGCCGAAGCTCATCCTCGCCGGCGCCTCGGCCTACAGCCGTCACATCGACTTCAAGCGCTTCCGGGAGATCGCGGACAGCGTCGGCGCGTATCTGATGGTCGACATGGCCCACTATGCGGGCCTGATCGCCGGCGGCGTCTATCCGGACCCGCTGCCGCACGCCCATGTCGTCACCACCACCACCCACAAGACCCTGCGCGGCCCGCGCGGCGGCATGGTGCTGTCGAACGACATCGAGCTGGGCAAGAAGATCAACTCGGCGGTCTTCCCCGGCCTGCAGGGCGGCCCGCTGGAACACGTCATCGCCGGCAAGGCCGTGGCCTTCGGCGAGGCTTTGAAGCCCGAGTTCAAGGCCTATGCGAAACAGGTCGTCCTGAACGCCCAGGCCCTGGCCGCCGTGCTGGTCGAGCGCGGCGCGGCCATCGTCTCGGGCGGCACCGACAGCCACCTGATGCTGGTCGATCTGCGGCCCAAGGGCGTGACCGGCAAGGCCACCGAGGCGGCGCTGGAGCACGCCCTGATGACCTGCAACAAGAACGGCGTGCCGTTCGACACCGCGCCGTTCACGGTGACCTCGGGCGTCCGTCTGGGCACGCCGGCCGGCACCACGCGCGGCTTCGGCGTGGCCGAGTTCCGGCAGGTCGGCCACTGGATCGCCGATGTGATCGACAGCATGAAGGGCACGGACGAGGCGGACCCCGCCGTTCAGGCCCGCGTGGCGGCCGAGGTGCGCGAGTTGACGCACCGGTTCCCGATCTACGGCTGAAGCGATGAAGTGCCCCTTCTGCGGTAATCCGGACACCCAGGTGAAGGACAGCCGGCCGTCGGATGACGGCGCGGCCATCCGGCGCCGCCGGTCCTGCCCGCAGTGCAGCGGGCGCTTCACGACTTTCGAGCGGGTCCAGCTGCGCGAGCTGGTGATCCTGAAGCGGAACGGGCGGCGCACGCCGTTCGACCGCGACAAGCTGGAGCGCTCGCTGGGCATCGCCCTGCGCAAACGCCCGGTTCAGCCCGAACAGATCGAACAGCTGGTCAGCCGCATCACGCGCCAGCTGGAAAGCCTGGGCGAGACCGAGATCCCGTCCTCGACCGTCGGCGACTTCATCATGAAGGCGCTGAAGTCGGTCGATGAGGTCGCCTACGTCCGCTACGCCTCGGTCTACAAGGACTTCCGTCACACCGGCGACTTCGCCCGCTTCCTCGGCGACGAAGGCCTGGACGAACCCGGCAAGGGCTGATGCGCCCCCCCGTTTCCATGACGGTGACGTTGAAGGTCGCCACCTCCCTTGACGGGCGGATCGCGACCCGATCGGGCGAAAGCAAATGGATCACCGGCGAGGCGGCGCGGCTGGAAGGCCACCGCCTGCGCGCGGCCCACGACGCCATTCTGGTCGGCATCGAGACCGTCCTGGCTGACGATCCCGAGCTGACCGTCCGCCTGCCGGGCCGTTCGGTCGATCAGCCGCTGCGCGTCGTGCTGGACAGCCGCCTGCGGACGCCGGCGACCGCAAGGGTGGTTGGCGCCGACACCTTGATCCTGACGGCGGCTGAACCTGTCGTCATCGGTTCTGCGCGGGTCGAGCGGATCGACAGCGAAGACGGGCGACCGACGGCCATGGCGGCTTTGGCGGCTACCGGCCGCGCCGGCGCACGCTCCCTGATGATCGAGGGCGGCGGGCAGGTCGCGGCCTCCTTCCTGCGCGCCGGACTGGTGGACCGGATCGAATGGTTCCGCGCGCCGATCCTGCTGGGCGGGGAGGGCAGGCCCTGTATCGCCGCGCTCGCGCTTGCAAAGCTGGCCGACGCCCCCAAGTTCCGCCGTGTGTCGGCCGAACCGGTCGGCGACGACCTGTGGGAACGCTACGAGCGATCGTGACGCCTCGCAGGCGTCAAACTTGTCCATTGCATTCATTGCATCTGATCTGTGTTTTTGGGTTCCGGGAGGGACCGGAGCGTCATGTTCACCGGCATCGTCACCGACATCGGCCGCGTTCGTAAGGTCGAGCAGACCGAGCGGGATCGCCGGTACGAGATCGAAACCCGCTGGGACACGGCCGGCATCAACCTCGGCGCCTCGATCAGCCACGCCGGCTGCTGCCTGACCGTCACCGAAAAAGGGCCGGGCTGGTTCGCGGTCGAGGTCTCGGGCGAAACCCTTTCGAAGACGACGCTGGGCGACTGGGGCGAAGGGCGTCGGGTCAATCTGGAGCGCGCCGCCAAACTCGGCGACGAGATGGGCGGCCACGTCGTCTCGGGCCATGTCGACGGCCTGGGCCGCGTCGTGGCCATCGAGCCCGAGGGCGGCTCGCACCGGGTGCACGTCGAGGCCCCTTCGCCCCTGCACCGCTATATCGCATCCAAGGGTTCCATCACGGTCGACGGCGTTTCCCTGACCGTGAACCACGTCGAGGGTCATCGTTTCGAGCTGAACATCATCCCTCACACCTGGGAGGTGACCACGCTCGGGTCCCTGAAAGTGGGCGATCCGGTGAATCTCGAGATCGACATGCTGGCGCGATACCTCGCGCGGTGGCAGGAGACGGCCTGATGCAATTGGCGGCCAACATGAACGACAGCCCGATCAGCCCGATCGAGGACATCCTCGAGGACGCCCGCAACGGGCGCCCCTACATCCTTGTCGATGCCGAGGATCGCGAGAACGAGGGCGACATCATCATCCCGGCCCAGTTCGCGACGCCGGACCAGATCAACTTCATGATCAAACAGGCCCGCGGTCTCGTTTGTCTCGCCATGACCGCCGATCGCGCCCGCCAGCTGCGACTGCCGCCGATGGCCGCGGACAATCGTGAGAGCATGAAGACCGCCTTCACCGTCTCGATCGAGGCGAAGGATGGCGTCACCACCGGCATCAGCGCGGCCGATCGCTCGCGCACGATTCAGGTCGCCACGGATCCGACGAAGGGCGTCGATGACATCGTCACCCCGGGCCACATCTTCCCGCTGGTCGCCCGCGACGGCGGCGTTCTGGTCCGGGCGGGCCACACCGAAGCTTCGGTCGACATCAGCCGCATGGCCGGCCTGACCCCGGCGGCCGTGATCTGCGAGATCATCAAGGATGATGGCGAGATGGCCCGGATGCCGGACCTGATCGCCTTCGCCCAGCTGCATGGCCTGAAGATCGGCACCATCGCCGACCTGATCGCCTATCGTCGTCGCACCGAACGCTATGTCGAGCGGGTGATGGACACGCCGTTCGAGAGCATCCACGGCGGGCCTTTCCGCCTGATGCTGTACAAGAACATCATCGAGGGCGCGGAACACGTGGCCCTCGTTCACGGCAAGATCGAGCCGGGCAAGCCGACCCTCGTGCGGATGCACCAGGTGGACTTCGCCGCCGACATGCTGGGTCACGTCGAGGCACGCCAGAACTATGTGCCGCAGGCCCTGAAGGCGATCAGCGCCCACGACGGCGCAGGCGTCACGGTCTTCCTGCGCGATCCGGACCTGCAAGGTCTGGCCGAGCGCCTGTCCGGCGTGCCGAAACCGGCCGCTGTGGACCGCTCGATCCGCAACTACGGTGTCGGCGCGCAGATCCTGCTGGATCTCGGCGTGCGGGACATGATCGTGATGAGCTCGACGCGCCCCAATCCGACCGCGCTTGAAGGCTACGGCCTGCGCATCGTCGGCTGGCGCGACATGGACGGAGAAGACCAATCGTAACGATGCCCACCCGCGTTCTCGTCGTCGAGGCGCGTTTCTATGACGACCTGGCCGACGCCCTTCTGGAAGGGGCGAAGGACGCCCTGCGCGCGCAAGGCGTGGAGTTCGATGTTATCTCGGTGCCGGGCGCGCTCGAGATCCCGACCGCCATCGCCATGGCCGAGGAGGCCGGCCGCTATCCGACCGCGCCTCGCTACGACGGCTATGTCGCACTGGGTACGGTGATCCGTGGCGAGACCTATCATTTCGAGATCGTGTCGGATCAGTCGGCGGCGGGCATCACCCTGCTGGGAACCAGGGGCCTCGCCATCGGCAACGGCATCCTCACGACCGAGGACGAGGAACAGGCCTGGGCTCGCGCCCGGATCAGCGAGGGGGACAAGGGCGGCGGCGCGGCGCGCGCGTGCCTGGACCTCATTGCCTTGCGCAAGCGGCTGCGCGTAGGACTGGGCGCGTGACCGAACCCAACAGCCTCAAGTCCGTCCTCGAACAGCTGGCCGAAGCCGACAAGGCTCGCGAGTCCCGGCTGACCGGCCCCCAACGCCGCGCGCGCACCGTCGCGCGCCTCGCCGCCGTGCAGGCGCTCTATCAGATGGAGCTGGCCGGCGAGGGGGTGGACACCGTCATCTCCGAGTTCTCCAACCACCGCTTCGACGCAGATATCGAGGGCGAGATGCTCGCCGAGGCCGATGAGGCGTACTTCGCCGACATCGTGCGCGGCGTGGTCGGCAAGCAGCGCGATATCGACGCCGCCGTGAAGGCCCGTCTGGCGTCCAACTGGCGCATGGAGCGACTGGATTCGACCCTGCGCGCCCTGCTCCGCGCCGGCGCGTGGGAGCTTCGCGAGCGTCAGGACGTGCCGCGCGAAATCGTCATCGACGAGTATGTCGAGCTGGCCAAGGCCTTCTTCGACGACGCCGAGGCGAAGTTCGTCAATGCTGCGCTGGACGGCGTGGCGCGGGACGCCCGCGGCTGACGCCATGCCCTCGATCGATGTCGCCGGAGAGTTCGAGACCATCCGGCGACTGTTCGCGCCGCTGGCCCATCCGGAGTACGCCCGGGGCCTGATGGATGACGTGGCGGTCCTGCCGTCGCGCTCGGGCTTCGATCTGGTCCTCACCAAGGACGCGGTCGTCGAGGGTGTGCACTTCCTCGCCAACGATCCGCTGGACACGGTGGCGCAGAAGCTGCTGCGCGTGAACCTGTCGGACCTCGCCGCCAAGGGCGCCGAGCCGTTCGGCTATCTGCTGTCCTGCCACTGGTCCGAGCGCTGCGGCTGGCCCGAACGCGAGGCCTTCGCCGCCGGCCTGAAGGCTGACCAGAGGGCGTTCGGCGTCTCCTTGCTGGGAGGGGACACCGTGTCGACGCCGGGGCCGGTGTCGTTCACCCTGACTGCACTCGGCTGGGTTCCCAAGGGCAGGGCGGTGGCGCGAGCGGGGGCTCGACCTGGCGATCTCGTCTTCGTCACCGGCTACATCGGCGACGGGTGGCTGGGTCTGCAGGCGGCGCAGGAGAAGCTCAGCCTTGAGACCGAGCGGCTGATCGCCCTGGTCGACCATTACCGCGCGCCCGAACCCTGTCTCGACTTCGCGATCCCGGTCCGGGATATGGCCTCCGCTTCGGTGGACGTCTCTGACGGGCTCGTCGCCGACCTGGGCCACATCGCCGCCGCCAGCCGTGTCGGCATCATCATTGACCTTGAGGTCACGCCACGTTCGCTGGCCGGACAGGCCTGGTTCGACACCCGTGTCGACGAGCAGGCCGCGCTGGAGAAGCTGGTCACCGGCGGCGACGACTACGAGATCGCGTTCACGGCCTCGCCCCGGGACGAGGCCGCCCTGCGCCGCGAGGCCGACCGCCGCCACGTTCCGCTGACCTGCATCGGCAAGGTCACGACGGGGCAGGGGGTGACCGTCCGATTCGCAGGCCAGCCTGTAGAGATCGCTGCCCCGGGCTTCGCTCACGGCTGACAACGAAATCTCAAGGCCCATGTGGGATGAAGCCGGCATGCGCCGTCGTGACCTCATCGCCGCCTCCGCCCTTCTGCCTGCCGCCCTGGCGACTCCCACGGCCGCCAGCGAGAAGTCGTCCCAGGCCGGCGCCGTTCTGAACATCTCGGGCGTGGGCCTGCCGGTCATCGCCAACGGCCGGATCCAGAACTACGTCTTCGTCTCCCTCCGCCTGCATCTGGGCGGGTCAGCCACGCCTGAATCCGTGCGCCCGAAGGAGGCCTATCTGCGCGACGCCCTGGTTCGGGCCGGGCACCGCACGCCATTCACGGTCGCCAACGACTGGACCCGCCTTGACGCCGCTGCCCTGTCGGCGAGCCTGATGCGCTCGGCCACCGCCATCGTCGGCCGTGGCGCCGTGACCCGGGTCGAGATCGTTGCCCAGGCGCCCCGCCGGCGAACCGGCGTCAGGGCTGGCTGACCACTGTTCACCAAGCCGGTTGCGTGATCCGCGACCATTTGGCACGCTTCCCCTGTACCCCAGGGACGCAACCCGCGTCCGTCGCGCACGGGGGGCCCGGAAGGCGGACAGAGGCATAAGCCCGCCGCGCCAAGGGGCCGGGCGCCTCAATACACAGGGTTTGGAAACGCCATGAGTAACTATCTGTGGCTGGTTATAGCCGCAGGCGCGCTGGGGGTCCTTTACGGGGCCATCCAGACCGCCGCCTTGATGAAAGCCTCGACCGGTAACGAGCGGATGCGCGAGATCGCCGCCGCCATCCAGGAAGGGGCCTCAGCCTATCTTCGTCGCCAGTACATGACCATTGGTGTTGTCGGGGTCGTGATCCTGATCGCCGCCTGGTTGCTGATCGGCCAATGGGCCGCGCTCGGCTTCCTGATCGGCGCCGTCCTGTCCGGCGCTGCCGGCTTCGCCGGCATGCTGATCTCGGTCCGCGCCAATGTGCGCACGGCACAGGCCGCCTCCGAGAGTCTGGCCAAGGGGCTGGACCTCGCCTTCCGATCCGGCGCCATCACCGGCATGTTCGTGGCCGGCGGCGCCCTCCTGGGCGTGGCGGGCTACTACGCCTTCATGACGCAGGGTCTCGGCATGGCCGGCACCGACCGCGCGGTCATCGACGGCCTGGTCGCGCTGGGCTTTGGCGCGTCGCTGATCTCGATCTTCGCGCGTCTGGGCGGCGGCATCTTCACCAAAGGCGCGGACGTCGGCGGCGACATGGTCGGCAAGGTCGAGGCGGGGATTCCCGAGGACGACCCCCGCAACGCCGCGACCATCGCGGATAACGTGGGCGACAACGTCGGCGACTGCGCCGGCATGGCGGCCGACCTGTTCGAGACCTATGCCGTCACCATCGTGGCGACCATGGTCCTTGCGGCCATCTTCTTCCGCGGCCAGCCCTACGTCGACGTGATGATGCTGCTGCCGCTGGCCATCTGCGGCGTCTGCATCGTCACCTCGATCATCGGCGCCTTCTTCGTCCGCCTGGGCAAGAGCCAGAACATCATGGGCGCCCTGTATCAGGGCCTGATCGTCACCGGCGTCCTGTCCGTCGGCGCCGTCTGGTGGATCATCAATACGCTGGTCACCGGCCCGGTCGTCACCTCGGGCGGCCTGCAGATCGAGCCGATGCAACTGTTCCTGTCCGGCCTCGTCGGTCTGGTTGTGACTGCCGCCATCGTGGTGATCACCGAATACTACACCGGCACGGGCTTCCGTCCGGTGAAGTCGGTCGCCAACGCCTCGGTCTCGGGCCACGGCACCAATGTGATCCAGGGTCTGGCCATGTCGCTGGAATCGACTGCCCTGCCGGCGCTGACCATCATCATCGGCATCGTGGTCACCTATCAGCTGGCCGGCCTGTTCGGCATCGCCATCGCCACCACGACCATGCTGGGCGTGGCGGGAATGATCGTGGCGCTGGACGCCTTCGGCCCGGTCACCGACAACGCCGGCGGCATCGCCGAGATGGCCGGTCTTCCGCCGGAAGTCCGTCACTCGACCGATGCGCTGGACGCCGTGGGCAACACGACCAAGGCTGTCACCAAGGGCTATGCCATCGGTTCGGCCGGCCTCGGCGCCCTGGTGCTGTTCGCCGCCTATACCGAAGACCTGAAGCATTTCTCGGCCGAAGCCCTTCCAGGCAGCTTCTTTGACGGTCTGGGTACGGTCGCATTCGATCTGGCCAACCCCTACGTGGTCGTCGGTCTGCTGTTCGGCGGCCTGCTGCCGTTCCTGTTCGGTGGCATGTCGATGACCGCCGTCGGTCGTGCGGCCGAGGCCGTCGTGGCCGAGGTTCGTCGTCAGTTCCGCGAGAACCCCGGCATCATGACCGGCCAGGTCAAGCCGGAGTATGGCAAGGCCGTCGACATCCTCACCAGCGCCGCGATCCGCGAGATGATCGTGCCGTCGCTGCTGCCGGTGCTGTCGCCGATCGTCCTGTTCGCCGTCGTGTTGTGGATCCAGCCGGACAAGGCCAACGCCTTCGCGGCCCTGGGCGCCATGCTGATGGGCGTGATCGTCACCGGCCTGTTCGTCGCCATCTCGATGACCTCGGGAGGAGGCGCCTGGGACAACGCCAAGAAGGTCATTGAAGAGGGCTTCACCGACCGTAACGGCGTTGTCCACGGCAAGGGTTCGGAGGCTCACAAGGCCGCCGTTACCGGCGACACCGTCGGCGATCCCTACAAGGACACCAGCGGTCCGGCCGTGAACCCGATGATCAAGATCACCAACATCGTCGCCCTGCTGCTTCTGGCGGTGCTGGCGAGCGGCAAGATCGTCTGATCAGGCTCACCGCCCACATGAAGACGCCCCGGAGAGCAATCTCCGGGGCGTATTTCTGTGGCGGTGGTCTCGACGCTAGTCCGGACGGCGCTGGCCGGGCTCGTTCTCGTCGGTCCGGGGCAGCTGGCCGCGCGCGACGTTGCCGAGCAGCTGCTCGAGAATCGTCAGCTGGCGACCACGGGTCGGGGTCTCCCGCCCGTTCATCGAGACGCGTTCGCCGTCGGAAAGGCCCAGGGTGGTCACATCCGACACCTGGCCGGCGTCGTTGAACGTGATCTGGGTGATCGCCCGCTGGGTCACCTGCGGGCGGTTGTAGGTATATTTCTCGGTGACCTGGCTCATGTAGTACCAGATCGTGTCGCTCTCGAAGGTCGAGGTCGTCGACGGGCTGCCGAGTTTGGTCAGCACGGTCTGGCGGGTGTCCGTGCCGGCGACGATATCCGTCGGGCGGGTATCGATGGCCTGAAAGCCGTTCTGGCCCACGACAGGGGCGCAAGCCGCGGTGGTGGCGGCGACAGCCAGGGCCGCGATCAGGAGTTTCGTGCGGTGCATTCAGGGCGCCTGCGAATAAACAAGGTCTTTGACCTAGCCGGACCCGAGCCTTAGTTCAACGGCGCGGCGGAAAAGGGGCCGTATGAAATGCTTCAGAATCTCTTCCGGACCCGACGCGAACGCCTTGGTCAGCCGCTTTACGAACTCGCGGTGCAACAGGCCCGCGACCCTCGCTTCTACATGCAGCTGGGCGTAGCGGACCGGATCGACGCGCGTTTCGAGCTCTACACCCTGCATGTCCTTCTGCTGAACATGCGGCTTCGCGACGAAGGCGAGCGCGGCGCCGAGGCGGGGCAGCAGATGTTCGATATCTATGTCTCGCAACTGGATCACACCCTTCGCGAGCTGGGCGTCGGCGACATTTCGGTCGGCAAGAAGATGCGCAAGCTGGGCGAGTCGCTTTACGGCCGCATGACGGCCTGGGAGGCGGCGCTCAAGGCCGGGGATGAGGCTGCGCTGAAGGCGAGTGTGGCCCGCAACATCTATGAGAGCGACGATGCCGAGGTTGGCGGCGACCTGGCCGCCTACGCCATCTCCAGTCGTCGAAACCTGGCCGCCCAACCTTTCGAGGACGTTGTTTCCAAGCCCGCATGGTCGGAGATCGCCTGATGACCGCATCCTCGCTCGCCTACAGCGACCCCGTCCGCCTGCATCAGGTCGGCGCCGGAATCAGCCGTACCCTGACGCCCGATGACGCCCAGCGCGGCAGGATCGCCAAGGCGCTGGATCTCGCCTCGCTGGACAGTTTCGAGGCCGATGTCCGGCTGGAGCCCTCTGCTGGCGGGTGGACCCTTTCCGGACGCGTGAGGGCGCACGCGGTGCAGACCTGCGGACTGACGCTGGAGCCCCTGCCGGTCGACATCGATGAGGCCTTCTCCATCGCCCTGACGGAGTCGGAAGAGCCTCGCAGCGAAGACGAAGAGATCGAGATCACGCTCGAGGATGAGTCGCCTGACCTGATCGAGAACGGCGTGGTCGACCTCGGTCAGTACGCAGTGGAGCAGCTGGCGCTGCAGCTGGACCCGTTCCCGCGCAAACCCGGCGCGGAGTTCGTGCAGCCTGCAGAACCGACCGAAATCTCGCCCTTCGCGATTCTGAAAGCGCTGCGTCCCACCAACGAAGGTTGACGTCGCGTTCACGCGGTTGCATCCCCCCGAGGCGGCGGTATCGTCCGCCTGACAAGCGCCCGGAGTGGCGCGACGGAGTCGAAACGACTTGCCATCCCCCATTCTGATTTCGCTCGACGCCATGGGCGGAGATCACGGTCCGTCCGTGGTCGTCGGCGGCGTGCGTGACTATCGCACGCGTCACGGCGGCGAAGGCGTCCGCTTCCTGCTGCATGGCGACGAGGCCGTGATCCGCGCCGAGATGGCGAAGTGTGGTCTCGGCGAAGACATCTGCGACGTCCGACACACCGACAAGGTCGTGGCCATGGACGAGAAGCCGGCCCAGGCCATGCGGCGCGGCAAGGGCTCCAGCGTCTGGAACGCGATCGAGTCGGTGAAGACCGGCGAGGCCGCGGCGGTGGTGTCTGCGGGCAATACCGGCGCCTTGATGGCGATCTCCAAGCTGCTGCTGCGCATGTCTGCACCGGGGCTGGAGCGCCCGGCGATCGTGGCCAGCTGGCCGACCTTCAAGGGCATCACCGCAGTTCTGGACGTCGGCGCCAATGTCGAGAGCGACGCTGCGCAACTGGTCGAGTTCGCCATCATGGGCGAGGCGTTCATGGCGGCCGTTCATGGCGTCGAAAAACCGACTGTCGGCATCCTGAATGTCGGATCCGAAGACATGAAGGGGCATGAGGAAGTCCGTGAGGCCGCGCGCCTGCTTCGTGAAGGCGGCTTCGGACTGGACTACCGTGGCTTCGTCGAGGGCGACGATATCGCCAAGGGAACGGTCGATGTGATCGTCACGGACGGATTCACCGGCAATATCGCCCTGAAGACCGCCGAGGGCGTGGCCAAGTTCATCGGCGCGCTGACCAAAGACGCCCTGACGTCGAGCCTGCTGGCCAAGGCGGGCGCCGCGCTGGCGTATCCCGCGCTGAAGGCCATGAGCGCGAAGATCGATCCCAATGCGATCAACGGCGGACCCCTGTTGGGGCTGAACGGCATTGTGGTGAAGAGCCACGGCGGGGCCACAGCCGCCGGCTTCGGCGCCGCGATCCGGATCGCTGTCGATCTGGGCCGCAGCGATTATATGACCAAGGTCGGAGCCAGCCTGCAGCGGCTGACCGCCGTCCTTGAGCATCCGTCCGCACCCCCGGCGGCGGAGATGGAGACTTCCCAGTGAGCGTCACCCGCAGCGCCGTCACCGGCGTCGGTTCCTTCCTTCCGGAACAGGTCGTCACCAACGCCGACCTCGCCGCGATCGTCGACACCTCCGACGAATGGATCCAGGAGCGCACCGGCATCAAGCAGCGCCACAAGGCCCGCGATGACCAGCCGACCAGCGATCTCGCCGTCGAGGCGGCGCGGCGCGCCCTGGTCGATGCAGGCAGATCGCCGGAGGATGTCGACCTGATCATCGTGGCGACCACGACGCCGGACATGACGTTCCCGGCCACAGCCTCGATTGTGCAGCGCAAGCTGGGCGCGCCGGTCGGCATCGCCTTCGACGTCCAGGCCGTCTGCTCCGGCTTCGTCTATGCGATGAGCGTCGCCGACGGTTTCGTGGCCCGCGGGATGGCCAGGTGCGCCCTGGTCATCGGCGCCGAGGAAATGACGCGCCTGATGGACTGGAGTGACCGGACCACCTGCGTTCTGTTCGGCGACGGGGCCGGAGCCGTGGTGATGGAGCCGCGTGAAGGGCAGGGAACGGCCGCGGATCAGGGGGTTCTCGGGTTCGCCCTTCGCTGCGACGGCAACAAGACGGACCTGCTCTATGTGGACGGCGGCCCGGCCACAACCGGATCTGTCGGCCACCTGCGCATGGCCGGCAACCAGGTCTTCCGCCACGCGGTCGTCAATATCGCCGAGGCGATCACAGCCGCCTGCGAGGCCTCCGGGCTGGAGATCGCCGACATCGACTGGTTCGTGCCGCATCAGGCGAACCAACGGATCATCAAGGGCGTGGGCGACCGACTGGGGCTCGACGAGGATAAGGTGATCTCGACAGTCGCGATGCACGCGAACACCTCCGCGGCCTCGATCCCTCTGGCGCTGGACGCCGCCATCAAGGACGGGCGGATCAAGCGAGGGGATATGGTTCTGGTCGAGGCCATGGGCGGCGGTCTGACCTGGGGCGCCTGCGCGTTTCGTCTCTGAGGCGTAAATCGGCCTTTCCATTTGACGACGCTTGCCCTTTTATGGGTCGAACGGATCAAACCCGGGGAGCCCAACGTGACGCAGACACTCACGCGTGCCGACCTTTGCGAGGCCGTTCACGAAGAGGTGGGCCTCTCGCGACAGGAATGCTCGCTCATGGTCGAGCGCACGCTCGAACTGATCGTCGAGTCGCTCGAGCGGGGCGAGACAGTGAAGCTGTCGGGCTTCGGCGTATTTCAGGTCCGGGAAAAACGGGCGCGTATGGGCCGCAATCCCAAGACCGGCGAACCCGCGGCCATCAATCCGCGCCGGGTGATCAGCTTCCGTGCGTCGCAGATCATGAAGGGCCGGGTGCACGACGCCGTCGTCGCCGACTGACCGTGGCCAAAAGTCCCAACGCCTTTCGCACGATTTCGGAAGCGGCCGAGGAAGTCGGCGCGCCCCAACATGTGCTGCGTTTCTGGGAAACGAAGTTTTCCTTTGTCGCGCCGCTCAAGCGCGCCGGTGGGCGGCGGTTCTATCGCCCGCAGGACGTGGTCCTGCTGAAGGCGGTGCGCCGGTTGCTGCATGACGAGGGGCTGACCATCAAGGGCGTCCAGCGCCTGTTCAGGGAACAGGGCGTTAAGAAGCTGGCGACCTGGGGCGATCCCGACGGTCTGGTGTCGTTCGAGCCCGACGGCGCCGCGGCCCTCCCCGATCCGGCTCCCGTTGCGGCGGTCCCTCCGACGGCCGTTTCGAGCATTCGTCTGCGGCAGGTTCTCGCTGAACTGGAAGGTGCGCGGGCGCGCCTCGATGCGGTCCTGTCGCGATCGTCCTGATCCGCTATCTTTTCGGTTTGCGCCGGGCGCGACGCCGTCTATAGGGAGCGCCTCTCGGAGCGTGGCGCAGCCTGGTAGCGCACTTGACTGGGGGTCAAGGGGTCGCAGGTTCGAATCCTGTCGCTCCGACCATTCAAAGCCTGCTTTCAATGGTCGTGAAAAGGGCGTCCGGTCATCGACCGGACGCCCTTTTTCTCTTTTGTCGCTGGCCTCAGCGGGCTGGCGTTTCGCGCTTCGCACCACACAGATCACAGAACTCACGTTTGCCGTCGTAGCGACGATCCGGGCGCCACCGGTGGCGCTTGCAGCTCAACTGGCGGAACATCTTGCGGATAGCTCGGAACATACGGACTCGACTGTGAAGGTAAGCCATGCAGCCAGCAGTTCCCGCCTATCGTCGGTCGACCGCTTTCGCTACAACTTTTCGACGAACTATCCGCGTTCCGCCCATTTGAACAGGGGGTAGAGTGGCACACCCCAGCCGATCCCGGCGACGGCGAAGACGACAAGGTCGATCAGCTGGCCCGGCGGCAGAACGCCACGCAGCGCGATCGCGCCCCATATCCAGACGCACAGGAAGACGATGACGCCGATCATCGCGACGAATCGCCGGGTGCGCGGCCCCATCAGCGCTTGCTTCTGAACAGGAAGAAGCCGGCCAGGGCGATGACCGAGGCGATCATGGACCACATCACCCAGGTCCATTGCTCCATGGTGGAGACGGCGAACACGCGGATGGCCAGGAACCAGCCGGCGGCGGCGGCGACACCCGATACGAGTGAGGTCGCGAACAGCCCGCGGCGACCGCCCAGCATGTCGGCCAGCCAAGCCAGGACGAAGGCGCCCAGGACAGCAATGGCGATATCGGCGTACTGCAAGAAGCCTCTCCGAACAGGTGCGGCGTCTTCGCGCCGAAAAGCGACTCGATCTCGCCTTCAAGCGGAGGCATACCGCTCCGGACCCGGCGCGACCAGTGACGCTCCGGGACTGTAGCGGTCGGAACGGCGGGCGTCGAATGAAGCGTTTTGGCGGGGGTGATCAGAGCCGGGGCGTGGCGATCTGGCTCTGGTCGGTGGCGGCGCTGGTGTTCGCCATGGTGGTGGTCGGCGGCGTGACCCGCCTGACGGGTTCGGGCCTGTCGATCACCGAGTGGAAGCCGATCATGGGCGCCCTGCCGCCGCTGAACGCCGCCGACTGGAACGAGGCCTTCGAGAAATACAAGGCGATCCCGCAGTACCAGCAGGTGAACGCCGGCATGTCCCTGAACGAGTTCAAGGGCATCTTCTTCTGGGAGTGGTTCCACCGTCTGCTGGGTCGCGTCATCGGCGTGGCCTTCGCCCTGCCGTTCGCGGTCTTCCTGCTCATGCGGAAGACGCCCCGTCGCCTGATCGGGCGCTGCGTGATCCTGCTGGGTCTCGGCGGACTTCAGGGACTGATCGGATGGTGGATGGTGACCAGCGGCCTCAGCGAGCGCGTTGACGTCGCCCCGGAGCGGCTGGCCACACATCTTGGCCTCGCCCTCCTGATCTTCATGGGTCTGATCTGGACCGGGCTCGAAGCCTGGAACGGAGAAAACCATGCGCGCCACCCCGCCGGCTGGAGCCGCGCCGCCGGCGTCCTGCTGGGAGCCGTCTTCTTCCAGTGTCTGCTGGGCGGTCTGGTCGCCGGGGCCAAGGCCGGTTTTGTCCATACCGACTGGCCGCTGATGAGCGGCGCCTTCTTCCCGCCGGCCGACTGGGGGAAGGGGGCTTTGGCTTTCCTGCACGATCAAGCGCTGGTGCAGTTCAATCATCGCATGGTCGCCTACGCCCTGCTCATCGGAGGGACGGTCTACGCCGTGCAGGCCTGGCGCTGGCGTCTCGCGGAGGGGCTGGGCGTGTCGGCCTTCGCCGTCGCCGCGGCCCTGTGGCTGCAGGCGCTCCTGGGCATCGTCACGCTGGTGCACGCGGTGCCGTTGTGGCTCGGCGCGCTGCACCAGGCAGGGGCGGCGCTGGTGCTGGCCGTGGCGACCGTGAACCTGTGGCTTGTGCGCCGCTCGCAGGCGCGTCTCTTCGTCTCCGGACCCCGATCGCGCAGCTTCTAGGTGTCATTTGTGCGGTATTTTAATACCGCATTTAAAAAAGCGAACTTTTTCAGAAGCATAGGCAGAAATAGGGCGTGCAAGCGGCGTTGACGCGCACGGCCGCTTCCAGTACTAGCGCGCCTTCCGCTCATCCGGCCCGCCGGGAGAGCACCAGTTTCGCCCGTCTCCCAAGGACTCCTCGTTATGCTGAAGAGCACCACGGCTTCGCTGAAGCCGGCCGAGGTCGAGAAGAAGTGGATCCACATCGACGCCGAAGGCGTCGTGGTGGGCCGTCTCGCGACCTTCATCGCCAATCGCCTGCGCGGCAAGCACCGCCCGGACTACACCCCGCACGTTGATTGCGGCGACTACGTCGTCGTCACCAACGTCGACAAGGTGGTGTTCACCGGCAAGAAGCACACCGACAAGGTGTACTACCGCCACACCGGTCACCCGGGCGGCATCAAGGAAACCACCCCGGCCAAGGTGCTGGGCGGTCGTTTCCCGGAGCGCGTCCTTGAGAAGGCCGTCGAGCGTATGCTGCCGAAAGAGAGCCCGCTGGCTCGCAAGCAGATGACGCACCTGCGCCTGTTCTCGGGTGCGGAGCAC
Source organism: Caulobacteraceae bacterium (assembly GCA_052441165.1). Lineage (GTDB taxonomy): Bacteria > Pseudomonadota > Alphaproteobacteria > Caulobacterales > Caulobacteraceae > Brevundimonas. Next base: position 85,951 of record JBQVQW010000008.1, read on the forward strand.
TCGCACGCCGCCCAGTCGCCCGAAACCATCGACTTCGCCTCGAAGTCGGCCAAGAACACCCGGAGCGTCTGAGAATGACCGACGTCGCCAACACCGAAACCGCCACCGGCTTCGACGCCCTGAAGGGCCTCTCGGCCTCGGCCGAGGGCGAAGCCCCCGTCGCCGTCCAGAAGCTGGACGCCCTGGGTCGCGCCTACTCGACCGGCAAGCGCAAGAACGCCATCGCCCGCGTGTGGGTGAAGCGCGGCACCGGCAAGATCACCGTCAACGGCAAGGACGTGAGCGCCTACTTCGCTCGCCCCGTGCTGCAGATGATGGTCGCCCAGCCGCTGACCGTCACCGAGCGCACCACCCAGTACGATGTGATCTGCACCGTTGAAGGTTCGGGTCTGTCGGGCCAGGCCGGCGCCATCCGCCACGGCCTGTCGCACGCCCTGACGCACTACGAGCCGGAACTGCGCAAGGTCCTGAAGCCGCACGGCTTCCTGACCCGCGACAGCCGCGTCGTCGAGCGCAAGAAGTACGGCCGCGCCAAGGCTCGCCGTTCGTTCCAGTTCTCGAAGCGCTAATCGCGTTCTCGCGGTTTGGATCTGGGGCGCTTCGGGGAGAACCCGGAGCGCCCTTTTTCTGTCCGGAATCCGGGCGAAGGGCTGACGCATGACCCACACCATCTTCATCGACGGCGAGGCCGGCACCACGGGGCTCGAGATCCGCGAGCGGCTGGAGGCGCGCGCCGATCTGCAGCTGATGCTGCTGGGCGACCGTCGGCGCGATGTCGAGGCGCGGCGAGAGGCGCTGAACGGCGCCGATGCGGTCATCCTGTGCCTGCCGGACGATGCGGCCCGGGAAGCCGTGTCGATGATCGGGAACCCGGCCGTGCGCGTCATCGACGCCTCGACCGCCTTCCGGGTCGATCCGGACTGGACCTACGGTTTCGCCGAGATGGCGCCCGGCCAGCGCGAGGCCATCGCCGGCTCGACGCGGGTGTCCAACCCCGGCTGCTATCCGACCGGCTTTATCGGCCTGGTGCGTCCGCTGGTCAGCGCCGGCATCATCCCCGCCGGTTGGCCGGTGACGATCAATGCCGTCAGCGGCTATTCGGGCGGCGGCAAGGCCATGATCGCCGAGTTCGAGGATGGCGAGGGTGCTCCGCCATTCCGCGCCTATGGCATGACGCTCAAGCACAAACATGTGCCCGAGATGACGAAACACACCGGGCTGGAGCGTCCGGTTCTGTTCGCTCCCGCCGTCGGCGCCTACCGCCAGGGCATGCTAGTCGAGGTCCCGCTGCATCTCTCGGCCCTGCCGGGCTCGCCGTCGGTTGAGGTGGTGCACGGCGCGCTCGCCGAGGCCTATGCCGGCCAGCGTTTCGTCGAGGTGGCCGAACTGGAGGCGACCGAGGCCATGACGGGCATCAGCCCCGAGGGGCTGAACGGCACCAACCGCATGCGCCTGCACGTCTTCGGCGATCGCGGCGGCGAGCAGGTGCGTCTGGTCGCCCTGCTGGACAACCTCGGCAAGGGCGCGTCTGGCGCAGCGGTTCAGAACCTGAACCTGATGCTGGGTCTGGACGAGGCCGCCGGTTTGAGCTGACCGGTCAGGCCTGCGGCGCGGCGTCGACCGCTGCGACCACTTCGGCGATGAAGGCCCGGCGCGCGGCGGAGTGCGCCCGGCCCGTCGCGTTCGGCCATGCCGACAGGATGACGATCACCAGCCGGCGCTCCGGATCGATCCGGATGGTCTGGCCGAAGATGCCATAGGCGTTGAATACGCCGTCGTCCTGCGTCCACCATTGGTAGCCGTACCCTTCGCCTGGCGCGCCGGTGTCGGCCTGCTTCGATCCGGCCTCGGCGAACCAGCCGTCCGGCGTGATCCTCTCGCCGCCGATCATGCCGTCCTCCAGGGCCAGCAGCCCCACGCGGCCCCAGTCGCGCAGGACGGCGGAGACGCAGCAGCCGCCGATCTCCCGCCCGCCCTGGTCCAGCGCCCAGAACGCGTCGGCCTCCATGCCCGCGCGCGACCAGATCCGCTCGGACAGCAGTTGCGCAAGCGGCTTGTTCTCCGCGGCGGCGACCAGCGTCCCGACCAGATTGGTTTCGCCGGTCGAATAATTCCAGCGCGTGCCGGGTTCGGCCTCGCGCGGCAGGCGGCTCATGAAGCTGACCACCGGGTTCCGTCCGTCGCGGACAGGTTCGGAGAGGAAGCGGGCGACGTCCGAGTCCGGATCCGTATAGTCCTCGTCCCAGCGGACACCGGAGGTCATGGTCAGAAGCTGACGCAGGGTGACGCCGTCGTAACCGCCGCCCGCGAGCCCCGGCAGATAGCGCACGACCGGATCGTTCAGCCCGCCGATGCTGCCGTCCGCGATGGCGGCGGCGACAAGCGTGGAGGTCAGGCTCTTGGTCATCGAGAACGAGACCCAGCGGTCGGTCTCCCCGATCCCGAGCCCGTAGCGTTCCAGCCGGATGCGGCCGTCCTGGATCACCAGCACCCCGGCGACCCGCTGCGCCGCCATATAGGCCGTCGGATCGACCGTGATCGGCTCGCCGGTGGGCAGGGCGCGGACAGGGCCAGCACCGCGCGACACCAGCGCGTGAGGCATGACCGTCTCCATGGAGCGGAAGACCCGCTCCCGGTCCTGTGGCGACCAGAACAGCACGCTCGCGGGCGCGGTTTCGGGCGTGGGCTGCTGGGCGCAAGCGGTTCCCGAAAGGGCCAGGGCGCCGGCGAGCGCGGCAGTCAGGGCGACGAGGCGATGGTTCATGGCGCAAGCTTTACCTTGCGTGGCGACGCCCGCCAAACCTCAGCGCAGGCCCTGCGCTTTCAAGGCCGACTCGATCGTCACGCCGAACCAGATCGAAACGATGATGACCAGCAGGCCGTAGTCGTTGCCGGGCCAGAACACCGGAACGGCGGCCGCGATCATGACAGCCAGCGGAAAGAGCGCGGCCCAGATCGCCGTCCCGGGGCTGTCGGGATGAATCATCGGCGGCCGCTTCGGCATCTTCATCAGGCGCTGGACCATCGGGTTCAGCAGCACGAAGGCGCCGGCGCAGATGATCACCATCAGGATATTGCGCAGGCCCGAGCTCTCGGGCCCGTAGAGACTGGTCGTCACGAGGACGAGGCCGACTGCGAAGGCGGTCGAGATGGCCAGTAGCAGATTGGGTTCCAGACGCTTCAAGACTTCACTTTCACATACGACCCCGGCGCCGGTTCTATCGCCGGAAGCGGGCCTTTTTTCGGGTCACGCGCTGCGACCCACTCGCCGGACCTGTCGTGCAGCCACGCGGCCCAGTGGTTCCACCAGCTGCCGGGATGCTCCACCGCTTCCGACTGCCACTCGGCCAAGTTGAGGGGCAGGGCAGGGTTGGTCCAGTGCTGATACTTGTTCGCCGACGGGGGATTCACGACCCCGGCGATATGACCCGAGCCGGCGAGCGTCAGGGTGACGTCGGCATTGGTGAAGGCGCGGGCCGATCGGTAGACCGAGTTCATCGGCGCGATGTGATCTTCTCGGCTGGCCTGGAAATAGAGCGGGATCTTCACCTTCGACAGATCGACCTTCAGGCCTCCGATCTCGAACTCGCCTCTGGTCAGGGCGTTCTGGCCGTACATCGAGCGCAGATAGCTCATGTGCAGCGCCTTCGGCATCCGCGTCTGGTCGGCGTTCCAGAACAGAAGGTCGAAGGCGGGCGGCGCCTTGCCCATCAGGTAGTTGGAGACGAAGAACGACCAGATCAGGTCGTTGGCGCGCAGGGCGTTGAAGGTGTCAGCCATCGCCGCGCCGGGCAGCACGCCGCCGGCGGCATCCATCTGCTGCTCGATCTCGTTCAGCCAGTGCTCGTCGGTGAACAGCAGCAGGTCGCCGGCCTCGGCGAAGTCGTGCTGGGCGGCGAAGAAGGTGGTTGCAGAAACCCGGTCGTCGCCCCTGGCCGCCATGTGCGCCAGCGCGGCTCCCATCAGCGTCCCGCCGATGCAGTATCCGATGGTGTTCACATGCCTGACGCCGGTCTGCTCCAGCACCTTTTCGACAGCGCGGTAGATGCCTTTCTCAAGGTACTCGTCGAAGCCGAAGCCTGCCTTGTCCACGTCTGGATTGATCCACGAGCAGACGAAGACCGTGAACCCCTGGGCTGACAGCCAGCGGATCATCGAGTTCTCGGGCTGGAGATCCAGGATGTAGAATTTGTTGATCCAGGGCGGAAAGATCAGCAGCGGCACGGCCCGCTGCTTGTCCGTCGCCGCATCGAACTGGATCAGTTCGAACAGCTCGTCACGCCAGACGACCTGGCCCGGCGCCGTGGCGACGTTCACCCCGACCTCGAAACGGCCGTAGTCGGCCTGGCTGATCTTCAGTTTGCCGGCGCCCCGCTCCATGTCGGCGGCGAAATTCTGCATCCCGCGGACCAGCGACTCGCCGTTCGTCTCCGCCATCGCTTTCAGGGCGACCGGGTTGGAGGCGAGAAAGTTCGAGGGCGAGAAGGCGTCGGTCAGCAGCCTGGTGAAGAACTCGGCCCGGCGTTTGGTGCGCGGATCGACGTCATCCACCGACGAGACCAGACCATTCATCCAGTCCGCGGTCACAAGATAGGACTGGCGCATGACGTCGAACATCGGGTTCTCGGCCCAGGCCGGGTCCTTGAACCGTTTGTCCTTCACCGGCCCACTGGCGACCTCCTCGCCAGCCGCACGGCGTGCGGTCGAGGCCCAGAGGTCCATGTAACGGTTGAACAGGTCCGCCTGGGCGCTGAACAGCCGGTCGGGACGGGACGCAAGGCTGGACATCACCGAGGTCATGGCCGGACCGACGTTGAACGGATCGGGCGACAGGGCCGCCGGCCGGTCCGCCTGACTCAGCGCCGCTTCAGCAATCGCCGCCTGCGCCGTCATGGCTGCCTTGGCGAGGTTCAGCGACAGGGTCTCAAGCGCCTGGCGCTGATCCGCCCCGGGGAAGTCGAACGGGTTCGCCGCGGAAGCGACCGATTCGGCCTCCGGCGCGGGTTTGGGCTCCGGCGGAGGAGGGGGGACGGCGTCCTCGTCCTTCGTAGTCGCCTTTGCGCGTGGCCGCGGCGGCTTGGCGGAGGTCGGACGGCCGGAGCGCCGTGGCGCGCGTGGCGCGGCGTCGGCGGGCGGTTCGGTTGGGCGCCTGGCCATGTGCGGGGCTCCATCGGAGGTCTTGCGGCGATCGCAAGGGCGCGGCCGCCCTTCCGCCTGTCACGATCATGGCATATGACCGCCGGTGAAATGAACGCGCCGATCACGAAAATTGCTGCGCTTCTTGTCGCCGCAGCCGGGATTACCGGTCTGGGGGGCTGCGCCAACGCCTTCAACCCGCGTACGGACACGACCTCGCCGGTCGCGCCGCGCGTCCAGGCTCTTGTCGATGCGAATCGCGAGTATCCCCGCTGGGAGGACTTCCCGCGCGCCTCGGCCGCCATTCCGCCCCGGCAATTCGCCGTTCAGGTCAACACGCTGAAGGTCAGCGGCGCCGCTCTGGCGGGCGAGGTTTCCCGTCTTCAGTGGTCCGATACAGGCGATCCGGCCGCCTACGCCGCCGAGACCCGGGCCCGCGTCAATGCCGTGCCGGTCGCGCCGGTGACCGCGGAGAGCCTGCGTGAGATCGAGGAGTTCACCCGCCGGGCGCGCGAGCGCGGCCGCGCCCCGCCGCCGATCGACCGGCGCTAACCGTTTCAGGATCGCCCGGACGACAGAATCCGGGGACATTTCGCTCAGGAGAATGCCCATGGCCGGTTCGGCCCCCTACGCCTCCACAATGGCCGCAGACGCCGCCCGGGTGACTGAACTGGCCGCCATCGCCTCCTACGCGGGCATTGGCCGGGGCGACGAGAAGGCCGCCGACCAGCTGGCCGTGGACGCGATGCGCACGGCCCTGAACGGCATGGATATCGACGGAAAGATCGTCATTGGCGAGGGTGAGCGCGACGAGGCGCCGATGCTCTACATCGGTGAGAAGGTCGGCACCGGAAAAGGCCCGGCCATCGACATCGCCCTGGACCCTCTGGAAGGCACGACCCTGACCGCCAAGGCCATGGCCAACGCCCTGTGCGTCCTGGCCCTGTCTGAAGGCGGCGGAATGCTGCACGCCCCGGACACCTATATGGACAAGATCGCCATCGGGCCGGGCTTCGCGCCGGGCACCGTCGATCTGGACATGAGCCCGCAGGAGAACGTGCGCTCGCTGGCCTCGGCCAAGGGTGTCGATCCGCGCGACATCACCGTCTGCGTCATGGACCGCCCACGCCACGCCGAGCTGATCGCCGCGCTGCGCGAGGTCGGAGCCAAGGTGCTGCTGATCAGCGACGGGGACGTGGCCGGCGTGATCCACACAGCAGAGCCGGAAACCGGCATCGATCTGTATCTCGGTCAGGGCGGCGCGCCGGAAGGCGTGCTGGCGGCGGCGGCGCTGAAATGCGTCGGCGGCCACTTCCAGGGCCGTCTGGTCTTCCGCAACGACGACGAGCGCGAGCGCGCCCGACGCACCGGCGTGACCGACTTCGACCGCAAATATGATCTCCACGAACTCGTCTCGAAGGACGCTGTCTTCGCCGCCACCGGCGTGACCAAGGGCGCGATGCTGGACGGTGTGGTTGTCAAGGGCGGCTTCGTCTCGACCCATACGCTGGTCATGGATTCCTCGACGCGGACAGTCCAGCGCATCCGCACGACGCGCCCCTTCTGATGGCCGACGGCGGCGCAGCGCCCGCCTTTCTGGGCGTTTCCCGCTCGCTGTCCGGCCGCGTCTGGCGTCAGCGTCCCGCCGATGCGGGCCTGATCCGCGCCCACATGCAGGCGCTGAACCTCGACGAGCCGCTGGCGCGCGCGCTGGCGGCCCGTGGCGTGCGCGGCGACCAGGGGGCGGACTTCCTGACGCCGACGCTCAAGGCCCTCTTCCCGGACCCGTCCAGTTTCACCGACATGGACGCCGCTGCGACGGCCATCGTTGATGCGCTGCAGGCCGGGCAGTCGATCCACGTCTTCGCCGACTATGACGTCGATGGCGCCTCCAGCGCGGCCCTTCTGGTGCGCTGGTTCCGGGCCATGGGGGCCGAGCTCCCGATCTACGTCCCGGACCGCATCACCGAAGGCTATGGCCCCAGCGCCAAGGCCTTCGACACGCTCAAGGCTTCCGGGGCGGATCTGGTCGTCACCGTGGATTGCGGCGCGGCGGCCAATGAGGCCGTGGCGCACGCCGCCGCCATCGGCCTGAACGTGGTCGTCATCGACCACCACCTGATGCGCGAGCACCCGCCGCAGTGTCTGGCGGTCGTCAATCCGAACCGGCCTGGCTGCAACTCGGGGCAGGGCAACCTCGCCGCCGCCGGCGTCGTCTTCGTCCTGCTCGCCGCCCTGAACCGGGAGGCGCGGAGCAGGGGGCTGTTCGCCGACCGCGACCAGCCGGATATCCGCCAGTGGCTGGACCTCGCCGCCTTGGGCGCGATCTGCGACGTGACCGGCCTGACCGGCTTCAATCGCGCCCTGACCAGCCTCGGTCTGCGCGTCATGTCGGACTGGGCCAATCCCGGCCTGCTCGCCCTGCTCGAAGCCGCCGGAAGCGAGCCCGGCCCTGCGAAGGTCAACCACGCCGGCTTCATTCTCGGGCCCCGCATCAACGCCGGCGGCCGCATCGGCAAGTCCGATCTCGGCGCGCGTCTTCTGTCCACCGACGATCCGGCCGAGGCGCGGGCACTGGCCGCCGAACTCAACGAACTGAACGTCGCCCGCCGCGAGGTTGAGCGTCAGGTCTCCGACGAGGCCATTCGCCGCGTCGAGAACTCCGGCGCCCACGACGACGGTTCGGCCGTCGTGGTGGTCGAGGGCGAGGACTGGCACCCCGGCGTCGTCGGCATCGTCGCCGGCCGCCTGCGCGAGCGCTGGCGCAAGCCGGTGATCGTCATCGGCGTGGATGCCGTGAACGGCCTCGGCAAGGGCTCCGGCCGTTCCCAACCCGGCATGAACCTCGGGCGCGCGGTGCAGGCCGCGTGGGAGGAAGGTGTCCTGATTGCAGGCGGCGGCCACGCCATGGCGGCCGGCCTGACTGTCCGCGCCGAGGGAATCGACCGCCTGCGTGACTTCCTGAACGACCGCCTCTCCGGCGAGCAGGCGCAGGCCGAGGCGCTGGACGCCGTCGAGATCGACGCCCTGGTGGAACCTCGCGCCGCCACCCGCGCCCTGTTCGATCAGTTCGAGGCCCTGGCCCCCTTCGGCCCGGCCAATCCCGAGCCCCTGTTCGCCATGGAACATGTCGGCGTGCGCGAACCTGTCGCCATGAACGGTGGACACGTCCGCTGCCGGCTGGTTGGCGCGGACGGAGCTTCGGTGAAGGCCATCATGTGGCGATGCGCCGACCTGTCGACCGGCCAGATGCTGCTGTCGGGGCAAGGCGGACTCAGCGTCGTAGGCCGTCTGAAGGCGGACGACTGGAACGGCCGCCGCGGTGTCCAGCTCGAGCTCGAGGACGTCGCTGACCCGCGCATGGCCTGACCGTAACGCCGGTTTCAAGATTCTCGAAAAAAGGCGTTGCAGCCTTCGGAGGCCCCGGCTATATCGCCGCTTCCCCGCGCAGCGGTCCCTTCGTCTATCGGTTAGGACGTCAGGTTTTCAACCTGAAAAGAGGGGTTCGATTCCCCTAGGGACTGCCACGCGGGGCTTTCCTCCCACATCGTTGAACGACCGCTACGGTGCGATTTCGTGTCCCGGGCGTTTGCTTCCTGCGTCGTTGCGCACTCGGAGGATCCTGGTTGACCAGAGCCGCTGTTGATCGCGTCGTCATCATGGTCGAGGACCATCCCGAGGTGCTCGATCTGGGTCGCGAGATGCTGGAGGATGCCGGCTTTTCCGTCACTGCCTTCGGGACCGCCGACGAGGCTCTGGTCGCCATCATGGCTGGCGAGCCCTGCGACCTGCTGTTCACCGATATCATCATGCCCGGCGGCATCGACGGCCTGGAGCTTGCGGCACGCGTATCGCGGCTGCGTCCAATGCTTCCCGTCCTGCTGACGACCGGATGGTCGGACCAGGTCCAGGGCCAGAAATCGTCTGGTCTGCCGTTGATAGGAAAGCCCTACAGGCAGGCCGATCTGGTCGCCAGGGTCAGTGAGTTGCTGGGGATGTCCGCGGGGTGAGCGGGTTGCAATAAATTTCACCGCAACTCTGAGAAACGGACGTTTTTGCTTCACAGCCTTTCACAGAACCGTGTTAATCAAACCGGCGGTGCTCGCAAGGCGTGCGGGCAGGGGGAAGGCTGTGTCTGATTTCGAGGGCGCTGAGGCGGCGACTGCAGTTCGCATCGCAGGTCGGATAAAATGGTTCGATCCGGGCAAGGGTTACGGGTTCATCGTCCCTGACGACCCGAGCATGACCGACCTGAAAGACGTTCTTCTGCACGTCACGAGCCTGAGGGAAACCGGTCGGGAGACGGCGCCGGAAGGCGCGCCGATCGAATGCGACTGCGTACGTCGGCCAAAGGGCTGGCAGGTTGTCACCGTTCACGATGTGGGCGAAGGCGACCCGGCCCTGGCGCCCCCCGCGCGCCGCCCGTCGCCCCATGGCTCGCCTTTCGCCGCCGCCGAGGGGGCGGGGGGCTCGATGGAGCCGGCCGTCGTCAAATGGTTCAATCGCACCAAGGGCTACGGTTTCGTGGTGCGCGACGGTCAGGCAGGCGATATCTTCGTCCACGTCGAGACGCTGCGCCGCTGCGGGCTGGAGGACCTCCTGCCTGGCGAAACCGTGTCGGTGCGATTCGCCGAAGGTCCCAAGGGGCTGGTGGTCGCTGAAATCAGACCGGGCGGCTGAAGCGTCGCCTCAACGAGGGCGGATGCGGATGTTTGATCGTCGTGGATTTCTGGGCGCTGTCGCGGCCCTGACCTTCGTTGCGGGTTGCGCGGGCGCCGGAACGCCGAAGGACGCCCAAGGCAATCCGCTCGAAGAGTTGCGCATCACGACGTCGAGCGGCACCCACCGGTTCATGGTGGAAATCGCCGACGACGAGGCCGAACGTCAGCGCGGCCTCATGGAGCGCCCGCCTCTGGCTGACGATCGCGGCATGTTGTTCCAGTTCCCGGACGTCGCCGAGCGCGGCTTCTGGATGCACAATACGCCCAGCCCGCTCGACATCATCTATATCGATCCGCGTGGCCGCATCGTCTCGATCGCGAAGAACGCCGCACCCAACTCGGACGAGATCATCCCGTCAAACGGACCGGCCATGGGCGTTCTGGAGCTGCGCGCCGGCCGCGCCGATGAGATCGGAGCAAAGCCGGGCGACATCATTCGACACCCCTTCTTCGCCGAATAAGCACTGAAGGCGATTGCGGCGCGGGGCGACGCGTGGCAAGACGCCCCGCTCTGGATCGGGGTGTGGCGCAGCCTGGTAGCGCATCTGTTTTGGGAGCAGAGGGTCGGAGGTTCGAATCCTCTCGCCCCGACCAGAGTTTACGGGGATATTTCGCCCGTGGTTTCCGCAATGATTTTACAGCGGGCCAAAAATTTTACACCCGGAGGCCCGCCAGTCCTGCGCCGGGTTCTGCACGGTTTTGGCGGCTTGAGCCGTCCTGTAGCCTGACGTCAGCCTTGCCCGCACTCGGGGCGTGCGGGAACCGAGCTCCGCGCTGCCGAAGCAACTGAAGCTGGCGGGCGCGCGATCGAGGTTCATTTGCTTGGGAGTTTCCTGGCACCTGCGGAGACCAGAATTTCCGAACCGCCGCTAAGGGTGGCGAGCGGACGTTAGTAGCCTGATAGCCACGGCTCGCGCTCCAAGGCGTCCAAATCGCCTCGCGCAAGCGTTTCCATCATCTCGATCAGCTTGGGGCGAGCTATGTCGGTCATGTGGCGCGGTTCGCCTTCGCCTTCCACGTTTTCGAAGGTGACATATCCGCCAAGGTAAAAGCCCAGTCCCCATTCGCTTTCATGGATCAGCGACACGGACATATGCTCTTGGTCCTCGGGCCGCTCATTCAACTCGTCGAGCAGCGAGGGAAAAGTCGAAAACGCGGGGTCGCGCTCACAGGCGCCGGAGCGATGATAGACGAAGAAGCTCATCGGGCGAGGTTGGCCCGCGCTTTTTAGGTCTGCAATGGGTCGAAAGCCGAACTTCGCCTATGGGTGGGAATCGGACTTCTCCAACACTTTCAAAACTAATCTGCCGTCACCTCGCTGGCGGGAATGAGACATCGAGCGTCCGGTGCAACTCCCAAAGGGCATCAGTCCAGCAGTTGAGGTCCGAAGGAGCCGAAGCTGTTCCTCGCCCGTCTGTGACGACGAGCACCGGGACCCCGCCATTGCTGACAACAATCTCGTCGGATCTCATGCCCGCTCTGCATTTATCAAACCCGTCCGCCAGCGCGTGCTCAGAAGCCTGTTGAAGTGCGCGGAGCCGCGAACCTTCCAATCGACCTTCGAAGCTCCGTCGCTCAAGGTCAGTGTCCAAACAGACGGCGCGCGGAGCCCTAGGGGTGAGTTCGTACCGCCCAGTTACGAGGTCCACTCTCACATTGCCGGCTGGACACCATTCTGAGTGACCGACAGTGCCGAAGATCACGGCTGTCTTGAGATCAGCGGTGGTGCGCTGCGGCCCCGCACTCGCGCACGCCGAGGTCGCCGTCATCAATGCAAGGATTATCCAGCGCATCCCGATCTCCCATCCCTCGCGAGCGAAATAGTTGCCTGAACCCGCAATGTCCGCAACGGGTCGGAAGCCGACCGACGCCTAAGGGTGGAAAGCGGACATTAGTCGATCTTCACGCGCCAGGGTAAGTTGCGCCATGGAGAACTGCCCACCTCATATTGAGCCTTGGATCAGGATGCTGCTTGGAGCAGGCGGCTATCCGGCTCCGTCACGTCTCGAAGCTCAGTTCAATGCTTCGAACATTACGCGCCTGTGCAATTGCGGGTGCAATAGTTTTGACGTGGAAGTTCAGTCTTCAGAGCGCCTGCGTCCCTTGGCTTTGCCGAAAAGGCAAGGAGGCATGATTTTCGAAACCGATCTTTCCCTAGACGATGGTCGCCAAATCGAGTTGCTCGTTTTCTGCAACAAGGACGGTAACCTTTCTGGTATAGACATCGACTGCAATGGCAACAGCGAGCCAGTGCCCACGAGGCTCGCAGTCTCAGGCGTGCCTATCCCAGTCTTCTCTTCGCCCTACATTCTGCCTGACTGAACGTCGTCAATGGGTCGGGAGCCGAACTTCGCCTAGGGGTGGGGAGCCGAACTTCGCCTATAGTGAAAAGTAGACATCGCCCAAGCTAAGGCTTTGCGAGATGGCAAGAGAGCTAACTCAATCTGATCGGACCCGATTCATGCGCGCTCTGGAGTGCTGGGCAGCGACCGGTGACGTCGTAGAGCGGTGCGACGTTTGCTATAGCCCCATCCGCTTTCAGGCCATCACAGGCAGCGCAGCGACCCACGAGTGCGACTGCGGAAAGTTCACGGGCTCGTTGCGCGGGCTCTAAGCAACGTCCGCAATGGGTCGGAAGCGGGCAGTTCCCAGAGGGTGGTAAGCGGAATTTTGCGTGTAGGGTGCGTCAGCAGGGGGAGCCAGTTCATGAAGCGATGCCAGGTCGCCTTGATCGCCGGTTTGATGGTGGTCGCGGAACCAGCGTCGGCATGTCTGATAGCCGATAGCCAGGAAGCACTGATCCACTCTGCTCTGCCGTCACACCTGCCGTCTGACGCTATCGCTTTAGACGTGGTGATCGATACTGGTGACCCTTCGAGCCTCTATGGCTCCGGGCTTCGGGTGCGCGTCCGCCGGACGATACAGGGGAGTTTTCAAGGCACAGAGGTCGCCCTAAGAACCGCTATCGAGACGAGTTGCGACGCACCGTTCGCCAACGGGACGTCTGGCATTGTGGTCGGCTACCTCACCGGTGAAGGGCCAGAGCAGACTCTCAACCCGATCTTCGTGAAGCGAGGCGATGGATTCCAAATCCCATCGGATCGGCCGGTCTCGGCGAGGGCCACTTTCGTCGAGTTCCGCGTCCACCGTCAGCCTTAACGTCCGCAATGGGTCGAGAGCCGAACTTCGCCTGAAGGTGGCAAGCGGGCTTACACTGGACCACTTCTGATCAGTCGATAAGCTAGCTGCCGATCCTCTGGCCAAGATGGAGAAGGTATGCTCGGCTTCGTTCTCTGCCCCGCTCATGGCGAGCGCGCTCCTGCATTCGTTTGCAAGCATCTCTTGGGTGGAACGGGGCTCGGTTTCGTCGAACCCATTGGTGAACAAGCGCCTGACGCGTCAGACGAACTAGCCGCGTGGTGCCATGACTGTGAAGCAGTTCGTCAACAACACTGCGGCTGGAACGACAAGTCTGAGGCGTTTGCCGAGGTGACGATGGTGTGCAGCGGCTGTTTCGAAAGCGCGCGCGCTCGCAACGCGTACTAGGTCCGCAAGGGGTCGAAAGCGGAAACCCGACAGGTCCGAAAGCGGCCGCCGATCCGGTTCATCGGTGAGGCTTGGTTTTACAGGCCTGCACCAAATCCCCGAAGGGGTTGATGCAGTTGCGGGGGTGTTTTACAGCGGCATTCCCGCTACCACGGGATTTCACTACGCTTTGGGAGCAGAGGGTCGGAGGTTCGAATCCTCTCGCCCCGACCAGAGTTTCTCCCGACGCAACCCCGACCGATCGGGTTGCGAAGGCCCCTTGAGCCGCTATACCGGCAGGGCCGACAACGAGGTTCCGATGGCCATCGCCCGCATCTACCGCCCCGCCAAGACAGCGATGCAGTCCGGCAAGGCCAAGTCGAGAGACTGGCGGCTGGAGTTCGAGCCCGCCTCGGCCCGCACCATCGACCCGCTGATGGGCTGGACCTCCTCCTCGGACATGAACGGCCAGGTCCGCCTGACCTTCGACACGAAGGAAGAGGCGATCGCCTACGCCGAACGCCACGGCATCGCCTTCCGCCTGCACGAGCCGCAGGAGCCGCCGGTGATCATCAAGGCCTACGCCGACAACTTCGCCACCTTCCGCAAGCAGCCCTGGACGCATTGAGCGTCCTGCCCGGCCGCCTGCAGCCCGGGCGCCCTTAGCTCAGATGGATAGAGCATCCGCCTTCTAAGCGGACGGTCGCAGGTTCGAATCCTGCAGGGCGCGCCAGGGACATTGTCTCCACAACCTGCCGGATCACCTGTATGTTCATGATTTCAATCGCCCTGGTCGGTGCGCTGCTGACCCAGACGGCGCCCGCATCCGCGCCGCAGGCGTCCGATGCGCAGATGGCGCAGGTCGAGCAAGTCATGGGGCTGGTCAACCGGATGTTCGGCACGCTGGGGACCTGTGACCGGGTCATGCCGCCGGAACTGGCGCAGCAACTGCGCGCCAGCGTCGCCGATGAAGAGGATGCCGAGGCGCAGGCCGCGCTGCAGCGCCTGATGGCCAGTTACGAGGCCGGCAAGGCGTCTCCCGAGGCCGCGACGATCACCCAGGACCAGTGTATGGCGCGCATTCAGGCCATCAACACCGAGATGCAGACGCTCCAGGCCGAAATCCAGGCGTCGGTCGGCGCCCCGCAGTAGGAGGCTCGCTGTCCGGACACGCTTCAGGGCTGTCCGGACAGTTTCCCGTTTGTATGTTCCACCGCCGCAGGCTTCCTGACGGCATGACCGACGCCATCGCAGATCGCCCCGCCTTGACCTCCCGTTCCCGTCGCCCCCGCGGCGCCGTTGCAGAATCGCTCGACGTCCTGCGCACGGTGGGCGCAGGTCTCGCCGCCGCCGTGGCGATCCAGACGGTTCTGTTCCAGCCCTTCACCATCCCGTCATCGTCGATGAAGCCGGGTCTGGTGACCGGTGACTACCTGGTCGTTTCGAAATTCGCCTACGGCTGGAGCCGTGCGTCCCTGCCGATGAACCCGCCTCTGTCCGATGGGCGTCTGTTCGGCAGGACCGCAAGGCGCGGCGATGTCGTCGTCTTCCGCCTGCCGCGCGATCCACAGGCGACATGGATCAAGCGCATCATCGGCCTGCCCGGTGACCGGGTGCAGGTCCGTGGAGGCGTGGTCTATGTGAACGACGCTGCGCTGGCCCGACAGCCGCTGGGTCTGACTGTCGATCCCGACCAGCCCGAACTGGCCGTCCGTCGCCATCGCGAGACCCAGGGCGCACATAGCTACGTCACCTACGATGCCTTCCAGGGCGGGGAGGGCGATGACACCGACGTCTTCGTCGTGCCTGAGGGACAGTATTTCGTCATGGGCGACAACCGCGACAACTCGCTGGACAGCCGCTGGCCGGCAGACAGCGGCGTGGGCCTTTTGCCCGCGGAGAACATCGTCGGCCGCGCGGAGATCGTCATCGCCTCCTGGAACCCCGGCGCGGGCCTTTTCAGGCCCTGGACCTGGTTCGACGTCCGGCCGGGCCGGTTCTTGCTGCCGATAAGCTAGCGGGCGCTGAACTCCTCATAGCTCAACGCGCCATCGGCATTCCGATCCAGCTTGCGGAAGGCGGCGTGATCCGGCGTCGTCTGCGCCAGAGAGGGCGCCGCGGCCGCGCCGATGGCCAGACCAAGCGCGGCGGCGGCAGCGATCCAGATGCGCGATCGTGACCGCGTCGGCCGGCCTTCGACCTCGCCGTCGATGAAGACGCGCAGCGCGTCGCTCGCGGTCCTGCCCTCGTCGCGGCAACGCGCCATGAATGCGGTTTTGGTCTCATAGGGCAGGCGGATCTCGAGCGTTTCGCTCTTCTTCGGGGCTCTGGTCATCGTGCAGTCCTGATATGCACGCTGATCAAGCGCCCTTCGCTCGGGTTCCGCCAGTGAAAAACCCGACAGATTAGGGACGTCAGGTGCGTGAAGAAGCCAACGCATCCAGTCTGGCCACTTCGCGCGCGCCATAGAAATGCGGCTCGAAGCCCTTCATCCAGAAGAGTTTTCCAAGTCCCCGCGCTGTACGGTCGTAGAGCTCTGCCCGCTTCGGACTGCCGATGACCGTCAGGCCCAGCGAGATCGCGCCGAACACGACCGACTGACCTGCGCCAATGATCATCCAGCGCAGGACGCCCGGCCAGTTGCGCTCGTGCGCGGCCGTCTGGCTGGGCCCCTGCCCATAGGCGAAGGCCCGGGCGAGGGTGTAGGCGAGCGTCGCGCGATGCGGCGGGGCGAACTCCTCGACCCAGGCCTCTGCGGCCCAACCGAACGAGCCTCCGCGCGCCTTCAGACCGGAGAACAGCAGATCGTCCTCGCCTCCGGTCTGGTCTGCAGAGGTGTTGAACGGCGTCGCACCGGGCAGGGCCGTGGCGCGCACCAGCAGGGAGTTGCCGCAGCCCCAGGGTGTATCGACGACGCGGGTGCTCGCCGGTCCCTCGCGGCCGAAGAACCGCTCCAGATAGGGCTTCAGCCACCCGGCGGCCCCGGGCGCCCGTCCGGTGATCGGCCCGAACACGGCATCCGCCCCCGTCTCGACCTGCGCCGCCAGCAGCGCCGCAAGCCAGCCGGGCGAGGCGGCCTCGTCGTCGTCGAGGAAGGCGACCAGCGGCGCATTCGTGGCCGCAAGGCCGGCGTTGCGCGCCCGCGCCACGCCCGGGATCGGTTCGCTGACGTAAACCAGTGGCCACGGACACGCAGGTTGCAGCATCGCGACCCGTTCGCGGGCCGAAGCCGCCGGGTCGTTATCGACCACAACGATCTTCTCGATGCGATCGGACACGCCGGTCTGCGCGAACAGGGAGCGCAGGGCGCGCTCCAGGCTGTCCGGTCGCCGCAGCGTCGGAATCAGGATGGCCACGTCCCCCATCAGACAGCGTCCGCGTAAAGCATGGTGCGATAGAGGCGCATGGAGAAGGCGCGGACGGCGACGGGCAGAGCCTCGGTCCCGGCCGCCTTGCGCGCCAGACTGCGCCACATGGGCAGGCCCGGCAGCGCCTTCAGCCGGCGTGCCGCGCGGTAGCTGGGGTAGGCGGCCACGATCTGAGGATGCCGGGCCGCCATACGGGCGAAGTTCGGCGCCGCCTGTTCGTATTTGCGCGCCAGCGTCCCGACCGTGTCGAGACCCAGATGGGTGGCGGCGTTGTCGACATGGGTGATCGGGAACCGCTGCGAGACGCGGATCGCCCATTCGACATCCTCCCAGCCCCAGCCGGTGAACCCGGCGTCGAAGGCCTCGGCCTCGAACACATCGCGGCGCACCAGCAGGTTGGACGTGAAGACGTATTTCTCGGGCTGCTTCGCTCTCTCGTCGTGAGAAACGCAGTCGGACTTCGCCGCCATAGCCCGGTGCACCGCGAAACGTGCATCCGCAGGAGCCTGCAGCAGGGAAAAGCCGCCGAAGGCGACGGCCGGGTTCTCGTTTGCCGCCAGATCCGCCCAGATCTTCAGGAAGCGATCGGTGTCCGGCAGCATGTCGCTATCGAGGAACAGCAAGCTTTGCCCCCGCGCGGCGGTCGACAGCCGGTTGCGACCGCCGGACCGCCCCTCGTTCGTCGGGAGCGTGATCAGTCGGACCGGCAGGGCCATGGACTTGACCAGGCCCGTCAGCCGCTCTGTCAGAGCCGCATCCCGGGTCCCGTCGTCCAGCACCACGATCTCGACGGCGCCGTCCAGTGCAGAGGCCCCGGCGTCCAGACGCTTGAGCAGTTGCTCCGGATCATCGCGCAGAAAGGGCATCAGCACCGACAGGATCGGCTTCGCCTTCGCCCATGCGGCATTCTCGACGACGATGGCGCTCATGCAGCGGCCCTCCGTTCGCGGATTCTCACCAGCAGGTTCGCGGCCACATCGCGAACGCCCGCCGCATTGATCGTGAGCGCCACCGCGGCATAGACCAGCCCGCCGACCGTGGCGTCCAGCATCAGCTCCATGAAGCCGCCGATGGCAGGCAGGTTGAACACCACGAGTCCCATGGCCGCCGTCGCGATCAGGCACCGGACCAGCGCCTCCCACGGCACCGGCAGCGGCAGCACCCTGCGGCCGATCAGCATGGTGGTGATCAATCCGAGGCCGAAGCTGATCGCCGTCGCCCAGGCTGCGCCCGATACGCCGAAGCGCGGGACGAGGATGACGTTCAGGACCACGTTCGCGCCTGCCGGGATCGACATGGCGACCAGCAGCAGCTTCGTCTTGCGGCCCAGGGTGAAGGCCTGCCCGAAATAGTAGGCCGTCAGGCCGTACAGCAGGGCCGACAGGGCGATCCACGGCGTGATGGTCGCCGCGGCGACCCGCAGATCCTCGCCGATCAGCACCTCCGCGAGCGGTCGCGCGACCAGGGCCACGCCCGCCGCCGCCGGCAGGCCGATCAGAAGGAAGGTCGACAACTGTTCGCGCGCCGCGACCTTCAGCCGGTGCGCGCCGCCGCGCTCGAGCGCCATCACCAGCGCCGGCTGCCCGGCGGATCCCAGCCACAGGAACAGGACGTCCAGGGTCCTGTTCGCGATGGAGTATCCGGCGTGATAGGCGCCTACCGCAGCCTCATCGATGAAGGCGGCCAGCAGGAAACGGTCAGTGGACGACAGGATCACCGTCAACGCCAGCGACACTGCGATCGGATAGCCATAGGCCGCGTAGGTCCGGACCCGCGCAGGCTCCAGCCGCGCGCCGCCCGCCTGTTTCAGCTCGCCCGGCAGTACAAAGGGCAGGGCGGCCAGAGGCGCCAGGCCGATGCCCAGCAAGGGAGCCGCGCCGCCCAGTCCCAGCAGGGCGCAGCCGACGCCGATGGCCAGGCCGCCGATGGCCACAGCGATGTCCAGCCCGGCCGCCTTGCCGACCTCGCCCGCCGCTCTGAACCGCTCCTGGCCCAGCTTCAGGATGCACCGCGCCGGCGCTCCCGCCAGACCGGCCGCCAGTGCGATCTTGAACAAGGGGTCCCCCGGCCAGACCCACAGCGCCGCCGCCGCGACGACAAGGAACAGACCGCTCAATGCGAAGGCCGCCCGGTAGAGGCTTGCAAAATGCCCGGCCATGCCCGGGCCCGGGCTCTCCGCCGCCCAGAACCGCGCCATCGCAGCCTCCAGCCAGCTGAAGACCGCCACATGGGCCATCGTCATCACCGAGAAGGCCAGCGCGTACCGCCCGAAGTCCTCAGGCGTCAGCAAGCGGGTGAACAGCACTATGGTCAGGAAGCCGACCACCCCCTGCACGATGTTGGCGGGCAGGTAGCCCCAGACACCCTTCCAGAACATCAGGTCACCGGATCGCCGCCCGGTCGCCGAGCAGGACGGGAAGGGTGATGGCCATGATCCACAGGTCCATCCACAGGCTCTGGCGTTCGACATAGTCGATATCCAGCTGCACCCGGCGACGCACGTCCTGCGCCGTGTGCAGCGGTCCGCGCGAGCCATTCACCGCGGCCCACCCGGTCATGCCCGGTTTGATCCGGTGCCGGTGGGCATACTCGGCGACGAGCCGGGCCGACTCGACATGGCCGGTCTTCATGCCGATGGCGTGGGGCCGGGGGCCGACCAGAGACATCTCGCCGGTGAGGACGTTCAGCAGCTGAGGCAGTTCGTCCAAGCTGGTCTTTCTGATGAATTTTCCGACCTTTGTGACCCGGTCATCATCGTGCGTGACCTGTCGGCTGGCGGTCGCATCGGCGGTCTCCTGCCGCATCGAGCGGAACTTCCAGACGACGATCTCTTCCTGGTTGAAGCCGTGACGGCGCTGCCGGAAGAAGATCGGGCCGGGGCTGTCCAGCCGCACGGCCAGGGCGATCAGCGCCATGACCGGCGCGAGGACGAGCAGGGCGACCAGGCCTACAAGCAGGTCCTGCAGGCGCTTGTTGAAGGCCCGCCGATCCTCGTCAACCGCACCCTGCACATCCGCCAGCGGCGCAGCGGCGAGCCGGTCCAGCGCGCTGGCGGTTTCTTCGGCTCCGTTCGGCTCGACCAGCAGGGTCACCTCGTTCGGCAGGGTCCGCAGGCGGGCGTTCAGTTCCCTCACCCGAGCCTCGGCCCTGGGGTCGATGGCCAGAACAACCTTGTCGACGTAAGGGGTCATCTTGTGGGTCAGAAGGTCGGCCGCCGTACCCAGAACCGGCACGCCCTCGATGGCGCGGGGGCTACGGGCCAGACGATCGTCGAAGATGCCCAGAACGTTGAGATCGCGGCGCTTCAGCGCTTCCTTGATCAAGGTTTCGGCGTGTCGGGTGGCTCCCACCAGCACGATGTTCGGTGTCAGCGCGCCGGAAGCCCGCCAGCGCGAGACGAGGTCGCTCCAGCCCATGTGCAGGGCGTTGAGGGTCATCAGCACGAGGCCTGCCCAGACCAGCAAGGCCGACCAGTGGGTCTGTGCGCCCCCGATGACCGCCGCGGTCCCGAGCGCGGCGAGCGTGCCTGTCAGGACAATGACAGCGACCGAGACGAGATGGCGTGCGGTGCTCTGGCCCCGCGAGAACCGGTAGCGCCCCAGCGACCGCATCAGGGCCAGGATCGCGAACGCACCGACAGCGAACGGGGCGATCCGCGACAACTCGGTATGGAGCAGCGGGCCCGGCGCAGCGGCCCACGCGCAGAGGAGCGAGAGAGCGACAACCGCCAGGACGTCGAACGCGCGGAAATAGTGCGCGGCCAGTCGGGAGGCATGGCGCTGGCGCGCGTTGAGCCAGACCTCCGGCCGGAACGGGCCGCGACGGGCCGAGCCCTCGGCTTTCGCCGGTTCACCGATCGCCGCGGCGGCCCAGGCATACAGCCCTGCTGCGCCCGCGCCGCCCGTGGCGGAGACGTCGTCGCGAATGATGCGGCTGGCGGCTTCGGTCATGGGGCCCGCTGATAGTTCCGGATCAGTATGCATACGGCCCCTCACTGTCGCGTTAACGGAAGGGACGCGCTCAAGACCCGTTGCGCGACCTCGCTCGCTCCGCTAAGCACGCCGCCTGCCGGAGACGTGGCCGAGTGGCTGAAGGCAACGGTTTGCTAAATCGTCGTACCCTGTAAGGGGTACCGAGGGTTCGAATCCCTCCGTCTCCGCCAGATCCCTTCCCGCATCGATTGTACGGCTTGTCCGTTTTCCGACACAGGAACGGCGGGCCCTTCCAGACATTCACACGCCAACGGACGAGCGGGCGATGCCCGAGGTTGGAGGCGATGAGGCGAATGTCGGTAACCGAACGGGCCTATGAACTGGCACGGACCGGGCGATACCAGACCCTGATGGGCCTGAGACGGGCGCTTGAGACGGAGTACACGATCCAGGAAGTCTCGGCCGCGCTGGACGGCCGGTCGATCCGCAGGTCACTGAAGACGGTCTGGGAGACGGCGGCCGACTGACCGCCGGTTTACGTTGAACCAATGCTCTGGTCGGGCCTTGATGATCACGAAGGAGGACGTCATGCCCGAGCCGGATTGGAAACGTCATCTGGCACGAATGCGGCGGACTCCGGTCTGGATGATCGCGGTCGGCGTCGGCGCTGTCGTGATCGCGGCGGGCGCGGCGACCATCCAGCGCATCCCTCTGCCGGGCGTCGAGGCGATCGATCCGGCCAGCGCCATGCAGATCAGTCTTGTCGAGCCAGTCGAACCCGAGGTGGATCCAGGCGGGCGCATGGAAGTCGGCGAACTGACAGACGGGTTCACTCCGTCAACGATTCCCGTCGCCGTCACTGAGGATGCCGAACTCTACCGCGAGGACTTCTCCGACGCCTGGGTCGAGCCTGATTACGAGCCGGCGCCCCGCTCGTGGCGGTGGCGTGATCGCGAGGACGACAGGCCCGTTCCCTACGAGGAACGCGCAGAGGCCGAGTCTCGCGACCCACCCCGGAATCCCTACGGTTTCGACGCGCCACGGCGCGATTTCGAGGCCGAGCGCGCGGCCCGACGCGAGCGGCTGGAGCGAATGCAGGCCGAGGGCTGGCGCGAAGTTCCCTCCGGCGCCCGACTGTCGTCCGACTCGGCTTTCTACTGAGCGGGGCGAGCGCCACGCGAACTTGACCCGGCGTGATCTTGGCAGAGGTTCTCGAGCGGTCTAGGTCGTTAGATCAAACCATCTCCGGGAGAGACGCTCATGGCCGATCTGGCTTCTGTGACTGAACACATCCGCGGCGCCGTCGGCGACAACTCGGGTCTGGGCAAGACCGTGAAGGTCGATCTGGGCGACACAGGCAAGATCTTCATCGACGGCGCCTCCGTTCCGAACACCGTGACCAACGAGGACAAGCCGGCCGACGCCACGGTTTCGATCTCGTGGGACGACTTCATGGCTCTGTCCGAAGGCAAGCTGGACCCGATGATGGCCTTCATGCAGGGCAAGCTGAAGATCGCGGGCGACATGATGATCGCCCAGAAGCTGGCCCCGCTTCTCAAGCGCTGAGCCAGACGAAGACGTGACCTTTTCAACGGCGCGGCGTCACGGACGTCGCGCCGTTTGCATATCGACGAGGATCTCCATGGAATTCCGCCACAGCGACAAGGCCCTGCACTGGCAGGAGCGTCTCCAGCGCTTCATGGACGACAAGGTGCTGCCGCGATCGGCGGAGTACTGGGCCCAGGTTCGCGAGGACCACACACGCCAGCCTCCGGCGATGGAAGAGATGAAGGCGCAGGCCCGCGAAGCCGGGCTCTGGAACATGTTCCTGCCAGGCGACCACGGCGCAGGCCTGACCAATCTGGAATACGCGCCGCTGGCGGAAATCATGGGCCGCCATCTGTGGTCGGCCGAGGTGTTCAACTGCAACGCCCCGGATACCGGCAACATGGAAGTGCTGCACATGTATGGCAGCCCGGAACAGCAGGAACGCTGGCTGAAGCCCCTGATGGCCGGCGAAATCCGCTCGGCCTTCCTGATGACCGAGCCCGCTGTCGCGTCATCGGATGCGACCAACATCGAGACCCGGATCGAGAGGGACGGCGACCACTACGTCATTAACGGACGCAAATGGTGGTCGACGAACATGGGTCATCCGAACGTCGCCATCACCATCGTGATGGGCAAGACCGACTTCGGCGCCGCCACTCATCAGCAGCAGTCTCAGATACTGGTGCCTGTCGATACGCCGGGGTTCCGCGTCGAACGGATGCTGTCGGTGTTCGGCTATGACGAGCGTCCGATTGGCCATGCCGAGGTCGTGCTGGAAAACGTGAGAGTGCCGGCCGAAAATCTGATCGCCGGCGAAGGTCGTGGTTTCGAGATCGCCCAGGGCCGCCTGGGGCCGGGCCGCATTCACCACTGTATGCGGACGATCGGCGCTGCCGAGCGGGCTCTGGACCTTATGGTGGAGCGTTTGCTGAGCCGGACCGCCTTCAGGAAGAAGATTGCCGAGCACTCGGTGTGGGAACAGCGCGTCGCCGACGCGCGCATCAACATCGAGATGTGTCGTCTGTCGGTGCTGAAGGCGGCCTGGATGATCGACCAGGGCGGCGCCAAGAACGCCAAGTCCGAGATCGCCCAGATCAAGGTGGCGGCCCCGCGCATGGCGCTGCAGGTCATCGACGACGCCATCCAGGCGTTCGGCGGCGCCGGCGTCTCCGGCGATACGCCGCTGGCGGAGCTCTATGCCGGCGTCCGGACCCTGCGACTGGCCGATGGACCGGACGAGGTCCACAACCGGACGATCGCCCGCCTCGAGTACGCTAGGCATGGCGGTCGAGGGGGCTGACGAAGAATCGTTGCGCCCGCGCGCCACAGGTCCATATGCGGACTCATGGCTATGCGTGGTGAACGAACCGGACGACGCGATCCGGTAGCGAAGGCGGCCCAGGCCGGGCTCTCTATACCTGCCGATGGACCGCCGACGTGGCAGGGTCTCGCCGATCTGATCCGGCTCGTGGGGCGGTCCGGCGCGCCGCAGCTCAGGCTCCGCCTCGTTGCGGCCATTGCGATGACCCTGGCCGGAAAGGCCCTGGGCGTACTGGCTCCACTGGTGCTCGGCGCGGCGGTCAATCATCTGGCGGCGGGGCAGGGGGCCGGGGTTGCGCTGGGACTCGGCTTCGCGGGCTTTGCCGTCGGCTGGGCGGTCGTCCGGCTGATCTCGGCGATCGCGCCGAACGCGTCGGACGTCGTCTTCGCGCCCGTGCGTTCGGCGGCCCAACGCACCGCGGCGACCGAGACCTTCGCGCATGCGCTGAGCCTGTCGCTGGACTTCCATCAGACCAAGCGCTCGGGCTCGCTGTCCCGGACGATGGATCGGGGCTCCCGCGCCGTTGATTTCCTGCTGCGCATTCTGGCCTTCAACCTCGTTCCGACCGGTGTGGAACTGGTGCTGGCCGCGGGGGTGCTGGCGGGCAAGTACGACTGGCGCTTCGGTGCGGTCGCCGTGGCGGTGGTGGCGATCTATGCCGTATCCACCTTCGCCCTGTCGAACTGGCGCATCGAGCATCGGCGAGAGATGAACGCCGCCGACACACAGGCCGCCGGCGTGTCGGTGGACGCACTGTTGAACTATGAGACGGTGAAGTCCTTCGGCGCCGAGGCGCGGGCGGCGCGCAGCTATGACGCGGCTCTGGGCGACTACACCCGGGCAGCGCTGAAGGCGAACAGCTCACTTGCCCTTCTGAACATCATCCAGGCCGTGATCATGAATGTCGGTCTGGCCGTCATGGCGGTCATGGCCGGATACGAGGCGGCGGCCGGGCGGATGGGACCCGGCGATGTGACCGCAGCGGTGCTGATCCTGATCTCGCTCTATGCGCCCCTGAACATCCTCGGCTTTGCCTACCGCGAAATCCGGCAGTCCTTCATCGACATGGAGGAAATGCTGAAGGTGACGCGGCAGACTCCGCAGGTGGCCGATGCCGCGGATGCGGTTCCACTTCCCCGGTCGAACGATGCGCGCGGGGCCTCCCTGAGGTTCGAGGATGTCAGCTTCCGCCACGACGCCCGTGCGAACGGGCTGGACAGCGTCAGCTTCGATGCGGCGCCGGGGACCACGACAGCCCTTGTCGGCCCGTCCGGCTCGGGCAAGTCGACCATAGTGAAGCTGGCGCTGCGTCTTCTGGACGCGCAGGAGGGGCGCGTGCTGATCGACGGACTGGACGTCCGCGGCGTGACCCAGGCCTCGCTGCGCTCGGCCGTCGCGCTGGTGCCTCAGGATGTGGCCCTGTTCAACGACACCTTGCGCGCCAACATCGGGTTCGCCCGACCTGACGCCAGTGAGGCGGACATTCTCGCCGCCGCCGAGGCGGCCGAGCTCTCCGCCTTCCTCGGCCAGCTGCCCGATGGTCTGGAGACCGTCGTAGGCGAACGCGGCCTGAAGTTGTCAGGCGGAGAGCGACAGCGGGTCGGGATCGCCAGGGCCCTGCTGGCTGATCCGTGCGTGCTCATTCTGGACGAGGCGACGAGCGCCCTGGACAGCCGGACCGAGGCGGCGATCCAGAAGACCTTGCGCAAGGCGCGGGCGGGACGGACGACCCTCGTGGTGGCGCACCGGCTATCCACCATCGCCGACGCCGATCAGATTCTGGTGCTAAAGGCCGGCCGGATCGTGGAGCGCGGGGCCCACCATCAGCTGGTCGCCCGGCTGGGCGGCGAGTACGCGGCGCTCTGGCGGAAGCAGACCCGGGGGGCGCGGAGCGCGCCTTCCACCGACTAGCTCTCGACCGGCCCCGGTCCCAGCTTGCGGGCGGCCAGCAGGTCGAGGCCCTCGTGGATCCTTGCGCGTTCTTCAACGGCGTCTTCCGGCAGCGTCAGCAGCAGCTGGATGGCGTTTGAGCAAACGGGGATGATCCGCCAGTCAAATGGCCTGTCCGGTCCGGCCGCATCGATCAGGTCGCAGAGGACCGACGCGACGTCGCATATATCCGTCATCTCGAACGGACCTGCTGCGTCAATCACGCCATTGGCGAGGAAGTAGACCTTCTTCAGCGCGCCCTGCAGATCTGCATCATTGGCCGGTCTCGTGATGGTCGCCAGCTCACTGGTCTGCGATGCGATCTCGGCGAGACTGCGTGGCCGCAGGTGTTCGAGGTTCGCCCTCGCCTGGGTCAGGGCGACGCCGATGCTCATCCCGCCCGCCTCATCGATGAGGCGGGAAAGGCGGGACTTGCGACGGGCATGAGTGATGACCGTCATGGTTCGGCCCTCTCGCCTGAAACAGCCTGTTCGGCGTCGAACCGGGCCTTCCGGATCATGTCTGACCGGCGTTCCTCGCCCGGAGCCGTTCCGGCCCGGAAGCGTCGATCAGGCCCGAAATAGTCGCCGACCTCGAGGAAGGGGCGTGAATCGCGAGCCACCCAGACGATCCGCTCCAGCAGGCTGGTCGCACTGAAGGGCTTGGTGACGATGAAGTTCGCCCCGCAATCCCGCGCCTCTATCACTTTCGAGCGGCGCACATGGGCGGCGGTCATGATGACCGGCACAAACGCATTGGGGTCGAGACCGGACCGTCGAAGCCATCGGACGAGGCCATAGCCGTCCAGATCCGGCATCTCGCTGTCGACCACCAGCAGATCGACGGGATGGTCCTTGAGAATCTCCATCGCCTCGGCGGCGCTGTGGCAGGCGTAGCGGGTCTTGATGCCGAAGCCGAGAAGCGCGCTGGATGTGATCTCAAGGCCAAAATGGGAATCGTCGACCACCATGGTCACGGCCCCGGTAAGATTCACGACCGAACTCTCGCGGAGCGTGTCAGCCAGGACTTGACTCATACTCTTCATCCCTTGCGCGAATCCTGCCGGAACGCGCGCCAGACGGGACGCTGTCAGCAAGCGGTGTCGGACTGGTTAATGAATTAAACCAGTCGGCCGATCGCGTAGAAGCGCTCGGCCCGATCACGTCGAAGTTGATCGGGCGACAGGGGAAGCATCGCTTTCAGTTCCTCGACCAGCACATCACCGACCTTGCCGATGGCGGCCTCCCGATCGGCATGGGCCCCACCGATGGGCTCCGGGATGATCCGGTCGACGATCTTCAGCTCCATCAGGTCCGGGCCGGTGATCTTCATGGCCATGGCGGCGTCCCTGGCCCGCGCACCGTCGCGCCACAGAATTCCGGCCGCACCCTCGGGCGAAATGACCGAATAGATCGAGTGCTCCAGCATCAGCACGCGGCTGGCCGAAGCGATGGCGATGGCGCCGCCCGAGCCGCCTTCGCCCGTGATGGTGGCGATCGAGGGCACGCCCAACGTAAGGCCGCGCTCGGTCGAACGAGCAATGGCTTCGGCCTGGCCGCGCTCCTCGGCCCCGAGGCCCGGGTAGGCGCCGGCGGTATCGACGAAGCTGAGAACCGGCAGACCGTATTGCTCGGCCATATCCATCAGGCGAACGGCCTTCCGGTAGCCTTCGGGCCGGGCCATGCCGAAGTTGTGGGTCAGGCGGGTCTGGGTATCGTGGCCCTTCTCGTGGCCCATGACGACGACCGACTGGCCGCGGAAGCGGGCGAGGCCGCCCAGAATGGCCTGGTCGTCTCCGAACTGGCGGTCGCCCTTCAGCTCGACGAAGTCGGTGAACAGACCGCCGATATAGTCGACGAAGTGCGGGCGTTGCGGGTGGCGCGCAACAGCGGTCTTCATCCACGGGTCGAGGCTGGCGTAGGTCTTCTTGCGCAGGTTCTCGGCCTTCTTGCGCAGGCCCTCGATCTCCGACTCGAACGATCCGGCCGTGGAGGAGAGCAGGGACAGCTCCTCGATCTTCGCCTCCAGATCGGCGATCGGCTTTTCAAAATCGAGATAGTGCGTGGCCATGAAGGCGTCCGGTACAGGCGCGCCGGGTGGCGCATCGGAAGGCGGCGGAACCTAGTCAGGTCAACGCCAAGGGGCAAGCGGGGTTCAGTCGTCCCGAGCGAGAGGGTGCTTCGATCTCACCATCTTCGCCAGCCGGTCGGTGGCGACATGGGTGTAGATCTGGGTGGTCGCGATGTCGGCGTGGCCCAGCAGGGTCTGGACAATGCGCAGGTCGGCGCCGCCCTCCAGCAGGTGGGTGGCGAAGGCGTGGCGCAGGACATGAGGGCTGACCCGGACCGGGTCGATGCCTGCGTCGATGGCCGCCTGGTCCAGAAGCTGGGCGAAGCGTCGGGGCGTCAGGTGGCTTTTGCCGACGGGGGAGGGGAACAGCCACGGGCTGTCTGGCGCGGCCACCTTCCGGCCCGCATCGCGAGCGAGCAGCCATGCCCTTACGGCCTCACGCGCCGACCCGTTCAGGGGTGCGAGCCGCTCCTTGCCGCCCTTGCCGCGCACGATAAGCCAGGCCGGATCGCGCCGCACCGCCTCGACCCGCAGGGCCAGGAGTTCCGAGACCCGAAGACCTGACGCGTAGGCCAGTTCGACCAGGGCCACCAGACGAATGCCCGCCGCGCCGTCTCGCGCTGCGGAGGCCGCGAGCAGGCGCTCGATTTCATCCGCACCCAGCGTCCGGGGCAGGCTCCGCGCGGCCTTGGGCGCATCCAGCCGACGCGACGGATCGTCCGTGCGCCATCCCTCGCCAAGCGCGAAGCGGTAGAATTGGCGCACCGCTGCGCGACGTCGGGATTGGGTTGCCGGCGAAAGGCCGCGAGCGCCCAGTGAGGCGTACCAGGCTTCGACTGCGGTCTCGTCGGCCGCCATCAACCCGCCTTCGACCCCGCCTTCGGCGTCCGCAAGATCGCGTCCGTAGGCTGACAGCGTGTGGGGCGAGGCGTCGCGCTCGACCGCCATCATCTCCAGAAAGGCCTCGATCTGGGGCGTCGTCATCGCAACGGCCCCTTGGGCCAGGCCCGGCTTGGTGTACAGGGTGGGGGGACCATGCCGTGCCTGACCTGCTCCCTGCCGACCCACGAGACGCCTCCGCGAGGCGACCGATGACCGATGTCGAGGCGATTCCCGTCCATCAGCGGAGCATAGCGCTGGTCGGGCTGATGGGTGTGGGGAAATCCACGGTCGGACGTCGGCTGGCCAGGCGACTCAACCTGCCGTTTGCCGACGGCGACATCGAGATCGAGGACGCCGCCGGCATGACGGTCTCGGATATTTTCTCCAGCATGGGGGAGGGCGAGTTCCGGGCCGGCGAGGCGCGGGTGATGCGCCGCCTTCTGGAAGGTCCGCGCCTCGTGCTGGCGACCGGTGGCGGGGCGATGCTGAACCCGAACACACGGTCGGTGATGAAGGCGAGAGCGGTCACCGTGTGGATGCGCGCCGATCTGGAGACCATCGTCGAACGGGTGCAGCGCCGCGACACCCGGCCGCTGCTGCGGGGCAAGGATCCGCTTCAGACCCTGAAGACGCTCGCCGAGGCGCGATACCCGATCTATGGCGAGGCTGACGTCGTCGTGGACGTCGCGGGCGGCGCCCATGCCCAGGCGGTCGAGGCGATCGTTCGGGCGCTGGAGACGTTCTGGAAGGCCAAGACATGATCACCACGGTTCCCGTCAGCGGCGGCGGCTTCACACCCTATGATGTGGTCGTCGGGCGCGGCCTGCTGGCGCGTCTGGGCGAGTATGTCGCGCCACTGGCGAAAGGGCGGACCGTCATCGTGACGGACGAGACCGTCGCCGCCTTGTACGGCGAGCAGGCGCTCGCCGCCCTGAAGTCTGCGGGGCTGGCGGCGGATCTGGTTGCGGTGCCTGCGGGCGAGGCGTCCAAGTCCTTCACCGGGCTGGAGCAGCTGCTCGACCAGCTGCTGGCGCTGGGGCTGGATCGCAGGGATGTGGTGGTCGCCCTGGGCGGGGGCGTGGTCGGGGACCTGGCCGGTCTGGCGGCAGCCCTCTATATGCGCGGCATCGACTTCGTGCAGGCGCCCACGACCCTGCTCGCCCAGGTCGATTCCTCGGTGGGCGGCAAGACGGCGATCGATACGCCGCGCGGCAAGAACCTCGTCGGCGCGTTCCATCAGCCCCGCCTTGTGCTGGCGGACATCGATGTGCTCGCCACCCTGCCGGAACGCCAGCTCCGATCCGGATGGGCCGAGGTGCTGAAGCACGGGCTGATCTGCGATGCCGCCTTCCTCGACTGGTTGTCGGGAGAGGGCGCCGCGGGGGCTTCGGGCGCCCCCGAAGCCCTGCATCGCGCCGTCGTGCGCTCGGTCGAGATCAAGAGCGCCATCGTCGGCGAGGACGAGAAGGAGGCCGGGCGTCGCGCCCTGCTCAACCTCGGCCACACCTTCGGTCACGCCATCGAGGCGGAACTGGGCTTTGACGAGACCAAGCTCACGCACGGCGAGGCCGTTGCGCTGGGCTGCGCCTTGGCCTTCCGCTTCTCGGCGACGCATGGGCTGTGCAGCGCCGGGGCGTCCGCCATGGCCGAACAGGCATTTGTTTCGGCGGGCCTGCCCGTCCGGCTCAACGCTGTTGGATCTTTCAGCGCGGAGGCGCTGGTGGAGCGAATGGAGGGAGACAAGAAGGCCGAGGGCGGTCGCCTGACCCTGATCCTCGCCCACAGCGTGGGCGAGGCCTTTGTGGCGAGGGACGTGGATCGAACGGCTGTGATCGAATTCCTCATGGCTGAGGGCGCGGCGTGAGCCAAATGGACCTGCCGGCCATTGTTATCGAGGACCGTTTCGTCCGGCTGGAGCCATTCACGGACGCGCTGCGCAATGAGGTTCGTGATGCGCTGAACTGTGATCCGGACGCCTGGCAGGGAATGGTCGGATCGGCGTACGGCGAGCAGTTCGAAGTCTGGTGGGTATCGGCCATGTCGGCGATGGCCAGGGGCAGCCGCATTGCGTGGGCGGTCCGGCAGGCCGACGTCGTCGTGGGTACGACCAGTCTTTACGAAATCCGGCCGGAGCACCGGCGCTGCGAACTGGGCTCGACCTTCTATCGACCCGAAGTCCGTGGCGGCACGCTGAACCCGGCCTGCAAGCGGCTGGCTCTCGGTCATGCATTTGATCACGGCGCGGTGCGGGTGGAGATCGTCACCGACGCCCTGAATCCGCGCAGTCAGGCGGCGATCCGCAAGCTTGGCGCGCGGGACGAGGGCGTGCTTCGCAAGCACAAGATCACCTGGACCGGGCGGGTTCGGGATACGGCCCAGTTCGCCATCCTCGACGAGGACTGGCCGGAGGTGCGCGATCGTCTGGACGCGCGACTGGCGCCCTTCGTCTAGTCGACGGCGCGGCAATCGGTGGTGGGGCGGCCGTCCGCGCTCCAGGTCGCCTGAACGCCCTTCCCGCGTAGCTCGTAGCCGGACGCGCGGTACCAGATGCCGTCGGCGGCGCGCTCCTGGAACAGGTCGATGGCCTGACCGCTCGAGTTGCGGACCGTCGCCATCTGCCGCGGGTTGTCGAAGTCGACCGACAGGCGTTCGCTGTCATTGCACAGATAGACCGCCCGGATGACGCGGTTCAGGGCGCGGTCCTGAAGCTCGGCGCCCGTTCGACGGCGGGCGGTCTGGGCCTCTTCCGCCCGCTCACGCACCGCATCGCCGTCAGTGGGGGCTTCCGCCGGCTGACGCCCGCAGGCCCCCAGCGCAAGAACCATCAGGGCCGGGGCGATCAGGGTCTTCATTCGGAAACAAGCCTTGCCGTGGGAACGGCGCATCAACGCGCGCTGTCGGCGGGCGTTCCTTTGCGCCGTGCGCGGAAGAAGGATCGCAGCAGGTCGCCGCCTTCCCGAGCCAGCAGTCCGCCCTCTGCGGCCGGTCGCCAGTGGCAGGTCGGCTGCTCGAAGAAGCGGGGCCCATGAGCGACCGCGCCGCCCTTGGGATCGTCCGCACCCCAGACCACGCGGCCGATCCGGGCGTGGCTGATGGCCCCAGCGCACATGGCGCAGGGCTCCAGAGTCACATAGAGGGTCAGCCCGGTAAGCCGGTAGTTCCCCAATTTCGCCGCAGCCCGACGCATGGCGTCGATCTCGGCGTGGGCGGTGGGATCGTGCCCGCCGATGGGGCCGTTGCGGCCCTCGGCGACCACCTCTCCTGTCGATTCATCGACGATGACGCAGCCGACCGGAGTCTCTCCCGCGTCCGCCGCCGCTTGCGCGCAGGCCAAGGCCATGCGCATGAACCGCTCATCATGGCCTTCCATCCCCGAGACAACGACAAGAAGCCGCGCCCGCGTCAAGACGGCGACCGCGACGGCCCCCGCAAACCCTACGTAAAACGCGTCGAGAGCGCGGACGGCGAGCGCGGTCCGCCGAAGGGCGCCAAACCCTTCGCCAGGGGGCCGCGCGGTGACAAGCCTGCGGGCAAGCCCGGCGGCAAGCCCAGGGCCGAAGCCGCCGAGCCGAAGCGCACCGAGCGGATCGCGAAGGCCATGGCCCGCGCAGGCATCGCCTCGCGCCGCGAGGTCGAGCGCCTGATCGGTCTGGGCAAGGTGGCGGTGAACGGCAAGATCCTCGACACCCCGGCCACGCTGGTGACCCGCGACGACGTCATCACGGTGGACGGAAAGCCGGTGGGCTCGGCCCAGGCGACCCGCGTCTGGCGCTATCACAAGCCGGCCGGCCTCGTGACCTCGCATGGCGATCCGCAGGGCCGCCCGACGGTGTTCGACGCCCTGCCCGGCGGCCTCCCGCGCGTGATCTCGGTCGGTCGTCTCGACCTGAACACCGAGGGGCTGCTGCTGCTGACCAATGACGGCGAACTGAGTCGGGCGCTGGAGCTGCCGTCGACTGAGCTGGTCCGCCAGTACCGCGCCCGCGCTCGTGGCCGTGTCACCCAGGCCGAGCTGGACAGGCTGAAGGAGGGCGTGACCGTCGACGGTGTTCACTACGGCCCGATGGAAGCGACGCTCGACAAGGCGAAGGACAAGACCGAGGCGGGCGAGCGCGGCCCCGCCAATCTCTGGATCAGCGTTTCGATCACCGAGGGCAAGAATCGCGAGGTCCGCAAGGTGCTGGAAAGCATCGGGCTGACGGTGAACCGCCTGATCCGTCTGGCCTATGGCCCGTTCCAGCTCGGCACCCTGCCGATGGGTTCGGTCGAGGAGGTCGGTCCGCGGGTGATCCGCGAGCTGCTGGCCCAGCATATCCGCCCCGAAAACCTGCCGACCGGCAACTCGGTCGCCACGCCCGCGCCGATCCCCGGCCGCCGCACCTCGGCGCCGATCGTCAAGGGCAGCTCGGGCTCGGCGATGTCCGATCCGTCACGCAAGCCGAGCCGCGTCCGCGCGGCGGAGGCGGCCTCGGGCGAGGGCGGCGACACCGGCCGCCGCGCGCCGAAGAAGGAGGGCTGGGCGAAAGCCAAACCGAAGTTCGAGCACACCAGGACCTTCAAGCCACGCGAGCGCACCGCTCCGGCGCGCACCGACGGCGACGAGCGCGGCGAGCGGCCGAAGCGGGCCTACAAGCCGCGCGACGACCAGTTCATCGACGACCGCCGCGAGAGCGGGCGCACCGGCGCCGCCCGCAAG
>JBQVQW010000009.1:0-105560 GCA_052441165.1 Caulobacteraceae bacterium
CGTCGTCGAGAAGCGTGGATCCGACGCCCTCCCCATCGACGGGATGGCCTTGAGTATGAGGCCGGTCCCAGGTCAGGACGGCTGGGGACGCTACTTTTCTTGAAAGCGGCGCGATCTCAGCGGGTTGATCGGCGGGGGATGGCTGACAATCGGAAAATAGTGCGCGCAGTAGCGTCACCTCTCCATCGCCCTTCAAGGCGATGGAGAGGACAGACCGCGTAGCGGTCAGGTGAGGGCGACGGTGGCCGTGGTCACCGGAGCTCCGACTACCCCCGCCAGCGTCGCCCTCACCTGATCGTCGCTGCGCGCCGATCTGTCCTCTCCATTCCTGGGGGAATGGAGAGGTGAAGTGGCCCCCTAACCGAACCCGCCGGCTTCCACCTTCACGAACTGCGCCCGTCCCTGCAGCGGGGCGAAGAGGTCGGCTTCGGTGCCGGTCATGAAGGCCTGGAGGCCCAACGCCTCGATCTCGTCGAACAGGGCGGCGCGGCGGGCGGTATCGAGGTGGGCGGGGGCCTCGTCGAGGAGGAGGATGGGCGCGGCCGCCTGGCCCGACAGGCGGGTGATCTGGGCGAGGATCAGGTTGAGGACCAGGGCCTTCTGCTCGCCGGAGGACCCCTCGGCCGCCGGGCGGTTCTTCTCGCGGTGCAGGGCGGTCAGGTCCGAGCGGTGCGGGCCGAACAGGGATCGGCCGGCGGCGGCGTCGCGGGGGCGGGAGCGGACCATGCCCTCGCGGATGGCGGCGGCGATGGCGTCCGGATCGGCGCCGTCTGCCGCCATGGTCTCGGCCTCGCCGGTCAGGCCGAGATCAGCCTGCGGGAAGGGGCGGTCGTTGCGGGCGTCGATGGCCGACTGAAGCGTCGTCAGGGCGGCGGCGCGGGCGATGGCTGCCGCGGCGCCGGCCTCGCCGAGCCGGACCTCCAGCGCATCCAGCCAGATCGGATCGGCCTCGCGCCCCTCGGCGCCGTCGACCAGCAGACGCAGGCGTTCGCGCAGGGCCTTTTCGTAGGCCGAGACAGTGGCCGCATGGTCGGGATCGGCGGCGAAGACGAGCCGGTCGAAGAATTTCAGCCGCTCGGCGCGGGCGTCGGAGAACAGGCGATCCTGCTCTGGCGTGGCCCAGACCGGACGCAGATGGTCGAGCAGACGGCCAGGCTGGGCGGTCTCGCCATCGATGCGGACGATGCGACGGGCGGCGCCGGGGGTCTGCACGCCCGTGCCCAACCGGATCTCGTCGCCGTCTCCCGTCAGGATCGCCGCGACGGCCCAGGCGCGGCCGCCGCTCTCGCCCGGCTCGCGCCGACCCATCTCGGGCGCCGAGGCGCCGCGCAGCCCCTTGCCGGGCGTGAACAGGCTGAGCGCCTCCAGCAGATTGGTCTTCCCGGCCCCGTTCGGCCCGTGCAGCACGACCGACCCCGCCGCGATCGGCAGGGTCGCGCCCGCATAGGAGCGGAAGTCGGTGAGGGTGAGGGCGGTGATCAGGGAAGTGGCTGGTGATTGGTGGCCAGTGATTGGTGGCGGCTGGTTTGCGAACGGCGGCCGTATGGCCGGCGACGGCGACGCATCAGCCACTAACCGCTAACCACCAACCACCGCCCTTACACCCGCAGCGGCATCAGCACATACTGGACGCCCGGATCGCCCGGATCGAGGACGAGGGTCGGGCTGGCCGGGTCGGCGAATTTGAAGCTGGCGGTCTCGCCGGTGATCTGGCCGGCGACGTCCAGCAGGTAGCGGGCGTTGAAGCCGATCTCGAAGGGCTCTTCGGAGTAGCCGATCTCGACCTCCTCGACGCCCTGCCCGGCTTCCATGTTGCGGACGGTCAGGGTGACGCGGTCCAGCTCGAAGGCCAGTTTCACCGAGCGGCTCTTCTCGGCCGAGATGGTGGCGACGCGATCGACGGCCGAGGCGAAGACGGCGTTGTCGATGTCGGCCTGCTTGTCGTTCCCCTTGGGGATGACGCGCATATAGTCCGGGAAGGCGCCGTCGATGACCTTGGAGGTCAGGCTGGCCTGGCCGAACTCGAACCGGATCTTCTGCGGCGAGACCATCACCTCGACCATGCCGGCGCCGTCGTCGAGCAGACGGCGGACCTGATCGATCGTCTTGCGCGGCACGATCACGCCGGGGCCGCCCGCAGCGCCTTCAGGCGCGGGAGTTTCGGCGAGGGCCAGGCGATGGCCGTCGGTGGCGACGGCGCGCAGCAAAGGGATGCCGGCCTCGGCCACCGTGTGCAGGTACAGGCCGTTCAGATAGTAGCGGGTCTCTTCGGTCGAGACGGCGAACCGGGTCTTGTCGATCAGACGGGCCAGATCTTCCTTGGCCAGGGTGAAGCGCGCGCCGGAAGTGTCGGTCGACATCACCGGGAAGTCGCCGGCCGGCAGGACCGGCAGGTTGAACTTGGACCGGCCGGCCTGGACCAGCAGGCGGGGATCGTCGCCCGAATAGCTGAGCGAGACCTCGGCGCCGTCCGGCAGCTTGCGGACGATTTCGTACAGGGTGTGGGCCGGGGCGGTGATCTGGCCCTCGACGTTCACCGTGGCCTCGGCCTCGTCGACCATCTCCATGTCGAGGTCGGTGGCGGCGAAGCTCAGCTTGTCGCGGCCCGCCGACAGCAGGACGTTGGACAGGATCGGAATGGTGTTCCGACGCTCGACGACGCTCTGGACGTGCCCGAGGGCCTTCAGAAGCGCGGATCGTTCGATGGTCAGTTGCATGTCGTCTCGCCCCGCAGCGACTCACCGAGCCGCCGGTAAACTATGGGCTACGGACACTAGCGGATTGGGCCGTGGGGGCAACGGGGGGCGGGCGGACCGTGGAAAGTGATTAGTGGATAGTGGTTAGTGATTGGCCGTGGCGAACGCCGACTCCCGCCCACTCAGGCGGAATGGCGATCCGCCAACCACTAATCACCAATCACCAATCACCAATCACCAGTCACGCGCCGAAGGCGCTCAGCCGCGCAGCTTGCGCGTCAGCGCCTCGACGTCGCGAGCGATCTGTTCGTCCTGGGCGATCAGTTCCTCGATCTTGCGCACGCCGTGCAGGACCGTGGTGTGATCGCGACCGCCGAAGCGACGGCCGATGTCCGGATAGGAGCGCGTCGTGTGCTGCTTGCACAGGTACATGGCGATCTGGCGAGGGCGGGCGACCGAGCGGGTGCGGCGCTCCGACAGCAGGTCGGCCTGCTTGAGGGTGAAGTGCTCGGCGACCGTCTTCTGAATCTCGTCGACGGTGATGCGGCGTTCGGGACCACCGCGCAGGGCGGCGCCCAGCAGACCTTGCGCCTCGTCGACAGTCAGGGCGGACAGACGGGTGGCGGCGACGGCGGCCAGGGTGTTCACGGCGCCTTCCAGCTCACGCATCGAGCCGGGGGTACGGTCGACCAGATGCTCCAGCACCTCGGGACGAACCTCGCCGGAGACGACGCCCAGCTTCGACAGGGCCTCGATGCGATTGCGGGCCACGGCCAGCTTCAGCGAACGGTCGGCCGGCTCGACCGGGCAGGTCAGGCCCGAGGCCAGATGGCTGCGCAGGCGCGGCTCGATCTCGGTCAGGGCCATCGGAGCGCGGTCGGCCGACAGGACGATCTTCTTGCCGTCCTCGATCAGGGCGGTCAGCGTCGACAGCAGTTCTTCCTGGGTGCCGGCCTTGCCGCCGACGAACTGGACGTCGTCGATCAGCAGCATGTCGGCGCTCCGCAGGCTGTCCTTGAAGGCGGCCGTCGAGCGGTCCTGCATGGCCCGCACGAAGGTCGACAGGAAGCGCTCGGCGGTCAGATAGACCACCTTCGCATCCGGGCGCAGGCGCTGGGCCTCCCAGGCGATCGCGTTCAGCAGGTGGGTCTTGCCGTAGCCGTAGGGGCCGCAGAAGAAGATCGGGTTGAAGTGACCGTCGGCCCAGGCGGCGGCCTGACGGGCGATCGCCAGGGCGAAGGCGTTGCCCTGCCCTTCCACGAAACTGTCGAAGGTCAGGCGTTCCTGCAGACCGGCGGCGCGCACGGCGCGGGCGCCGTCAGCGCTGGGGCCCACCGTGGCCGAAGGCATGGCGACGACGTTGGACGGGGCGGCGACCGGGGCCGCGCGGCCGGCGGCGACCTGCGAGGCCGGCGGGGTCGAGCCCATCTCGGCGCGGCAGCGGACGTCCAGACGACGGTTCAGGCCGTCGATGCCCAGCCACAGCTCGTTCATGCGACGCAGGGCGTTCTTGCGCACCCAGTCACGGGCATAGGCCGTCGGAGTGACGAGGATCAGCTGGCCCGCGCCGTCGACGCGCACGGCCGACGGGGCGATGTAGGAGCTGAAGGCGCCTTCACCGATCTCGCCGCGCAGGCGTCCCGCCGCCTCGGTCCAGATACGATCCGGATCCGTCATGCCCGCCATCCCCGCACTCCCCATCATCGGTCAGCCACCCGCCTTGAAGTTCCATCACCTGACGTACTTCCGGAGGCCTGAAGCGGGGACGACTTCTCCTGTCCGGTGCAGCTGGTCGCCACCCGGGTGGGGTCATTCTCTCACTCAGACATTCCGCGTCGACGCGACACCGGGGCCTCGCGCCGTCTTCATCCGTGTGGGGATGGAAGTGCGTTAGAGGCCCAAACTTACGCCCGGCGACCCGGCCGTCAACGCTGATTCGAGAGTCGATTTGAAGTTAAAAATGTTGACTCCGCTAAAGGCCGCCGCCGCCTTGGAAAATCCGAATTTCGCCACCGGGGCGAGCGCTAATTCCCGTCACAGCGGTTAGCTGCGCACGTGCAAACGGCGAGGGAGCCTGCGCGCCCTCGCCGTTGAAATCGCTCGAATTTACCATGACAGGCCCGTGAAAGGCCGTCCGGTCGCCCTATGTCAGGCGGCCGACATTTTCTTCAGTTGGGCGGCCAGGCGCGAGACCTTGCGCGAGCCGGTGTTCTTGTGGACCACGCCCTTCGAAACGGCGCGCATCAGTTCCGACTGAGCCTCGACGAAAGCCGTCTTCGCGGCGCCGGCGTCACCACCCGTGACCGCTTCCTGGAACTTGCGCAGGAAGGTGCGGACGCGCGTGCGGCGCGCCTTGTTCACTTCGGTGCGGGCAGCGATCTTGCGGATCGCTTTCTTGGCGCCGGCATTGTTGGCCATCAGTCAAACCTTCGAACGGAAAGCGCCGCGGAACACGATCCCACGGCGCGGAAATCTCAAGAGCGCGCGGCTATAGCGGAAAGCCTCAGGCGGTTCAACCCGACTCTGACTCGTTTTGAGCGAGACCGGGTGCGGCCCTCACCCCGTCTACAGGGACATGGCTGTCGCGAAAAGCGACAGTTGACGCTCATTGGTTACAATTGTAGCGTACCTGCGACATTGATCGCAAGGACTGTTCGATGACCGAGCCCGTGGCCCCCACCGACGCCGAGATGGATCTGCTGAAATGCTTCTGGCGCGACGGCGACCTGAGCGCCCGGGAAGTGCAGACGCGGATCGCCGACGGACTGGGCTGGACCTCATCCACCACGCGGACCGTGCTCGAGCGCATGCGGGGGAAGGGTCTGCTGGCGCGCAAGGAGGTGCACGGCATCGCCGTCTATTCCGCGACGCAGCCCAAGGTGGCGGTCATTGGCGGCATGATGAAGCGCCTGTCTGCGATGCTGGAGATGGACGGCCCGCTGCCGGCCTCTGCCTTCTCGGGCAGCTCGCTGCTGACCGCCGAGGACATCCGGGCGCTGGACAAATCGCTGGAAGCCGACGCCGGCGAGGAGAAGGCGAAGTGATCGGCCCGGTCGAACTGCTGACGCTGTCGATGGGCCTGTCCGTCGCCGTGTCGGCGCTCGCCCTCGCGGCAGGAGCGCTGATCGAGGCGCGGAGCAGTGATCCGACGCTGAGAGACCGGATTTGGGGCGCGGCCCTGATCCTGAGCCTGACGCCGGTTCTGGCGGGCGCGATCCTGCTGCTGACGCCCGCCCCGGTCCGGGAGGTGTCGATTCCGACTCTCGTGCCGATCCCGGCTGCCGCGATGGTCGATGCAACGCCGGCCGCCGTCGGGACAGCGGATATCGCGCCCGATTTCGGTCTGCTGGCTCTCGTCGTGCTCGGGGCCGCAGCCGCGCTGGTCGGCCTCAGGGCCATCGGCCTGGCGCTGCGCTCTGTGCGCCTGGCCCTCATCCTGCGCGAAGCAGGGCCTGCGGATGCCGTCGTCGAGCGGCAGGTGGCGCGGGCCGCCGCAGCGCTGGGCGTCGCCGCACCGACGACCATGGTCAGCGCGAAGGCCACCGAAGCCCTGTTGTCCGGACTGGGGCGCGCGCGCCTGATCCTGCCGGAAAGCCTCGCGCCGGACGCCGCAGACGCCGTCATCCGGCATGAACTGGCGCATCTGAAGCGCGGCGATCATCGCCTGCTGTGGCTTGAGGAACTCGCCGCCGTCCTGCTGGCCTTCAATCCAGTCATCCCCCTGATCCGCGCGCGGCGGGACGGGGCGCGGGAGGAAGCCTGCGACGCCCTGGCCCTCGGCGACGCCGCGCCCGAGGTCCGACGCATCTATGCGCAAACCCTGATCGAGGCCCTGCGGAACCGCGCCGGTTCGCAGTCGCCCGCCCTGACCTTCACCGGCGCGGGGAGGACTACCGCCATGCGTCGCCTGAAAGCCGTCATGACCCCGGCCGCCCCGGCCGGACGCCGCACCCGCCTGATCGCCGGCGTCGCCGGACTGTCCCTGCTGACCGCCATCGGCGGCGCGACGGCGGCCCTGGCGGGACAGAGAGAGCCGGAAGTCCGTGTGGCGCAAGCCGCACCGGGTGACTGGAGCCCCGCCTTCCCGACGCCCGGGGAGTATCGGATCAACGGCCAGCGCATCGCCTTCGATCCGGCGGGCAAAATGTTCAGCTTCCAGGCTCGGGAGGTGGTGACGCCGCCGACGGCCGCCGGAGAGGCGCCGGCGTGGATCGACTTCAAGGTCGACCTGTCGCCGAACGCCCCTCCTCTATCGCTTGAGGGCGCGCCCCTGCCTCGGGGCGTGACGACCGATTTCTTCATGCCTGACTCCGTCGAGCGCATCGAACGCACGTCACGCGGCCTGAACGTCATCCTCAAACAGGACCCGCCTGCAGACGCGTCCGCCCATTCGGCCGCGCGGCAAGCGCATCGCGCGGCTGCAAATGTTCTCACACCCCGGCAACAGGCGCGCTATCGCAACGTGTCAGCCGCAGACTATCGCGACATCTGCGCCTCCGCAGATGCTGTGGATGACGGCTTCTGCTCCGGCGTGATGTTCTCCCACCTGAACCGCGCGTCCGACGATCTGTGTCTGCCGGCCATTCCTGACGACGGCGCAAGGGAGCTGGCAGCCCTGGTCAGCCGCGGCAAGGCCCAGATGGCGCGCCTCGCCCCGCGAACCGACGAGGGCGCCTATGAATATTCGGGACGCGCCCTGCGGGCGGCCTATCCGTGCGCCGCGCCCCGGTCCGCCTTGCAGCCGGCGCCGGCGAGCAATCGACCGGTCCCTTCGGAGCCGGCGATCGTCGTCGCCCCGGCCGCCCCGGCCTTGACGATGGCGATGGTCGAGCCGGTTGCAGCGCCCGCGCTGGCCGGGCTGTCAGCGGCGCCCGAGGCGGCCGCCATTCCGCAGGTCGTGCCCCCCGCGACGCGTCAGTCGCCTCTAGCAGAACGCGACTTCCTTCAGCGTCAGCGCGAAGCCCGCAACGCCGCCCGGGTGAACCTGTCCGAGCGTGGATTGCAGACCCCCGGCTGGCCGCGGCCGGATCATCCGCAGCGCCGGGCTCCGTTCGCCAACGAGCGCCGCGCCGCACAGGCGCAGTAGGACGCCGCGCCCTTATCCCGCCCGCCACCTCTGCAGATGGTCCAGCACGTCATCGACCAGCTGGTCCTTCGTGAAGCCCGTGACGTCCCTCGCCCGGCGGGCGTCGTCGGAGCGGGCCGAAAGCCGCCACTCCATCGTGCGGCGGCGCTCGGGCGCCTCCAGCGCGGTCAGGGCCGGGCGGGGGCGTTCGTGAGCCGTCAGCCGGTAGTGGAAGTCCGAGGCGTGCAGGCTGGGGGCGGTAAGGGTCAGGCCATCGGGATCGCGGGCGACCCGGGCGACCAGGCCCTCGCCCTCCAGCGCGGCGCGGACGGTTTCGAGCGCCGGGACGCCCGAGCGTTCGATCTGACGATCGATCTCGCGTCGGCTGGCGGGCGAGAGGATCCGTTTGAGCTGCTCGCCCAGCGGCGGGGCCTCGGTCTCCAGCGTCTGGCCGGACAGGTCGGCGTTCATCTGTCGGACCAGGCCGGCCGAAATGAGGATCATGATGACGGTGAACGGCAGGGCGGCCACCAGGGTGGCGGCCTGCAACGCCCCCAGTCCCCCGGCGAGCAGCAGCAGG
The DNA here is from genome assembly GCA_052441165.1 of Caulobacteraceae bacterium. Classification (GTDB taxonomy): domain Bacteria; phylum Pseudomonadota; class Alphaproteobacteria; order Caulobacterales; family Caulobacteraceae; genus Brevundimonas. Next base: position 8,342 of record JBQVQW010000009.1, read on the forward strand.
GCGGCGACAGCGCCCAGCAGCAGACACCAGTAGAGGCGCTGCCAGCGCGGCGTGTCGTCCGCGCCGTTCGAGGCGATGGTGTCGATCACCAGCGCGCCGGAGTCCGCCGAGGTCACGAAGAAGACGGCCACCAGAAGGATGGCCAGGCCCGAGGTGAAGGCGGCGCCCGGCAGCTGTTCGAGGAAGTGGAACAGGGCGGTCGACAGGTCGGCGCTGACCGCCTGCGAAATCGCGCCGGCGGCCGTGGTCATGTCCAGGGTGATGGCCGTGTTCCCGAAGACCGTCATCCAGAGGAAGGTGAAGCCGGAGGGAACCAGCAAGACGTTCAGGATGAATTCGCGCACCGTGCGGCCACGCGAGATGCGGGCGATGAACATGCCCACGAACGGCGACCAGGCGATCCACCACGCCCAGTAAAAGAGCGTCCAGTCGGCCATCCAGGCGCGGGGTTCATAGGCGTAGAGGGTGAAGGTCCGCTCGAAGAAGTGGTCGAGATAGAAGCCGAAATTCTGGACCAGCGCCTTGAACAGGAAGTTGGTCGGGCCGACGGCGAGGACGAAGAGCAGCAGCAGGACCGCCAGCGTCAGGTTCAGCTCCGACAGCCGGCGCACGCCCTTGCCGACACCGGTCGTCACCGAGACCGTGGCCGCCGCCATGACCACGGCGATCAGGCCGACCTGAACCCAGGCGTTGTTCGGGATGCCCAGAAGGTAGGACAGGCCGCTGTTCATCTGCGATACGCCGAAGCCCAGCGAGGTCGCGATGCCGAAGGCCGTGCCCCAGATAGCGAAGATGTCGACAGCGTCGCCCAGAGGCCCGTTGGTGCGCTTGCCCAGCAGGGGAGACAGGCCCGAGCGCAGCGTCAGCGGCAGCCCCTTGCGATGGGCGAAGAAGGCCAGGCTGAGCCCCACCAGCGCATAGATGGCCCAGGCGTGGACGCCGTAGTGGAAGAAGGTGATGCCCATGGCCTGACGCGCGGCGGCGAAGGTGCCGCCCTCGCCTTCCGGCGGGCTGATGTAGTGCTGGATGGGCTCGGCGACGCCGAAATACATCAGGCCGATGCCCATGCCGGCCGCGAACAGCATGGCGATCCACGACAGGTAGGGGAAGTCGGGCTCGGCGTCGTCGGCGCCCAGCTTCAGGGCGCCGGTCGGGCCGACGGCGAGGATCAGGACCAGACCTAGGAAGCCGGCGACGGCGGCGATGTAGAACCAGCCGAAGGTGTCGATCACCCAGCCCTGGGCCGTCTGGAAGAAGCGGTCGGAAAGGCCGGGCGCCGCGATGGCGGCAACGAGAAGGAGCCCGATGATGAGGCTCGCGCCCCAGAAGACCCGGGGGTTCATCTTTGTGGTCAGCATGGGCCACAAGCGTTGCTGTGGCGGTTGGGTTCCGAGAAAGTTCGGAAACGACCCCTCCACCACCGCCTGCGGCGGCGGTCCCCCTCCCCACCTTCGGGGGAGAGGTGAGCGGACACGGTTTCACCTCTCCACGCAGTGGGGAGGTGGCCCGGCGCGCTGGCGCGCCGGGACGGAGGGGTCACCGCCCCGTGAAGGCCGGTTTCCGCTTCTCGACGAAGGCGCTCATGCCTTCCTTCTGGTCGTCGAAGGCGAACAGCGAGTGGAAGAGGCGGCGCTCGAACTGGACGCCGTGGGCCAGGGTGGTCTCCAGCGCGGCGTTGACCATCTCCTTATTGGCCATCACGGCCAGCGGGCTTTGCGACGCCATCTTCGCGGCGATGGCGCGGGCCTCGTCCAGCAGGGTGTCGTGCGGGAAGACGCGCGAGGCCAGACCGGCGCGCTCGGCCTCGGCGGCGTCCATCATCCGGCCGGTCAGGCACATGTCCATCGCCTTCGATTTGCCGACCAGACGGGTCAGGCGCTGGCTGCCGCCGATGCCGGGGGCGACGCCGAGGTTGATCTCGGGCTGGCCGAATTTCGCCTTTTCCGACGCGAGGATGAAGTCGCACAGCATGGCCAGCTCGCAGCCGCCGCCCAGGGCGAAGCCGTTGACCGCCGCGATGATCGGCTTGCGGAAGCGCACGATGCGATCGTGGCCAAGGGCGAAATAGTTGCCCGTGTACATCTGGGCATAGGACTGGTCCGCCATCTCCTTGATGTCGGCGCCGGCGGCGAAGGCTTTCTCGCCCGAGCCGGTCAGGATCAGGCAGCGGACGCTGTCGTCCTGCTCGACGCTGTCGAGGAAGTCGGAGAGGTCCTTGAAGAGGGCCGAGTTGAGCGCGTTCAGCGCCTCCGGCCTGTTCAGGGTGACCACCGCATAGCCGTCGGCGTGACGCTCGATGAGGAGGTTGGCGTAGCTGTCGGACATGAGGGGCTCCATCTGTGTCGGAGCGGGTTTAGCGGCGTCGGCGGACCAGCAAAAGGGTCACGACCGCGCGGACGCCCTCGGTCAGAAGCAGAAGCACCAGAACGGCGTGGGCCAGAAGCAGCGGCAATCGGGGGTGGACCGTGACGCCGACCGAGTACTGATCTTGGCCCCACTCCATCGACGCCGCGACGAGGAAAAGGCCTGTCAGCATCAGAACGACACCGGCGATCAGCACCAGAAAGGCGATCTGTCCGGCAACCAGTCCGGCCTCGGTCAGGGCGAGATCCTGCGCCGGACGATGACGGCGCCGGAACCAGGCGACGACGCCGGCCAGTCCCGCCTCGACCAGCACGAAAGCGACAAGGGCGGCCATGAAGGCCAGCCCGATCGTCCGTACAGGATGCGGATGATACGGCCCGAGCAGTATGGGCGCCGCCCAGACCGCATAGGCGCCCCAGACAACAAGACCCGCGATCAGGCTGGCCCACAGTTCCTTCTCGCGCAGGCTCATGTCTTCGCTCCCGCCATCTCCGCCAGCTTCAGGACAGTGTTCCAGTTGCGGCCCGTGCCCATGCCCAGCATACGCGGCGTCGCCTTCTTGAAGATGGCGGACTCGCCCTGACCGTTGGGGAACCAGAAATACAGAACGTCGTCCACGGCCTCGACCGCCTCGCCGCCGGCGGCCAAGGCGCGGCACGCCTCGACGGCGCCGGGCCTGATCCCGTCCTTCATGACCATAGCCACGACCTTGGCCGGGTGGGCGGCGGCCTCCTTCGGGAAGGGATTGGCGGCGACCAGTTTCGCCCATTGTCCGGGGGTGCGGGCCAAGGCGGCGATAGTCAACCCGAACCGATCCTGCATGGCCTTCTCGATGGCGGTCTCGAGGGCGTCGGTCGCCATGTTGCTTTCGACCACGAGGTTGCCGGAGGCCTGAAGGGTGCGCGGGTTCTTCAGCCCCATGGCCTCGGCCATCTCGCGCTGTTCGCCGACCGGAGCGCGGACGCCGCCGGTGTTCATGCCGCGGAACAGGATGATGCGGTGGGTCATGTCAGCGCTGCTGGCAGCTCGGGCAGTAGAAGGTCGACCGTCCGCCCTGGACGATGCGTTTGACGACGCCGGTGCAGCCTTCGCCGCGGCAGGGTTCGCTCTCGCGGCCGTAGACGTCGAAGCGGTGCTGGAAATAGCCCTGCCCGCCCTCGGCGTTGGCGAAGTCGCGCAGGGTCGAGCCGCCGGCGGTGATGGCGTCGTTCAGGACGTCGCGGATGACGGCGGCGAGGGTCTCAAGGCGGGCCCGCGAGATCTTGCCGGCGGCGATCAGGGGCGAAATGCGGGCGCGATAGAGGGCTTCGCACACATAGATATTGCCCAGGCCTGCGACGATGCGCTGGTCCAGCAGGGCAACCTTGATGTTCTGCTTCCTGCCGGCCAGCGCCTCGCCCAGACGGGCGCCGGAAAAGGCGTTGCCGAGGGGCTCGGGCCCCATGCCGGCGAACCACGGATGTTGCTCGATCTGATCCGTGGGGATCAGACCCATGAAGCCGAAGCGGCGGGCGTCGGCGAAACCGATGCGGTGGGTGGCGCCGTCGCGCGTGGCGCAGAAGCTCATGTGCTCGTGCTTGCCGGCGATCGGGGCAGGCTCCTCGAACTCGCCCAGCTGGCGTCCGTCAAGGGTGAAGCGGCCCGTCATGCCCAGGTGGGTGACCCAGGTTTCGCCGGTGTCGAGCGCGAACAGCAGATATTTGGCGCGCCGATCCAGCCGCTGGACGGTTGCGCCCTCCAGGCGGTCGGTGAAGTTGGCGGGGAAGGGGAAACGCAGGTCCGGGCGGTTCTGGCGGACGCGGGACAGGGTCGCGCCCTGCAGGACCGGCTCCAGCCCCCGGCGAACGGTCTCGACCTCGGGCAGCTCAGGCATCGGCGCGGCCCAGGGCTTTCCAGCCGAAGTCGAGCAGGGGGCGGGCGGCTACGGCGAAGTCGGCGAGTTGTTCCGGAAGCGTTGGCGAGGCGATGTCGGCGCCGGCCAGGCGGCGGATGACCAGCCAGCGGGTGCGCTTGAGGGTCGTCTCCAGAGGGCCGCCGGCGTGGGCCTCGAAATCCTTGGGCATCCGCTTGACCGGATCGCCGGGGCGCACGGGCAGGTCGGCGCGCTCCAGCGCGGTTTCGACGGCGGTCCAGGCCGCCGGGTTGGCGACGATGGCGCGGCGCATGGCGTCGATCTCAAGACGCTCGGACAGATAGAAGCCGATGGCGGCGAAGGGGCCATCGCCGAACAGCACCTCGCCCTCGTTCGAGGCCGGCGCGGCGGCGGAGGGGTGGGTCGAGGGATCCAGCGGATCGATGCTGTCCGGATCGAAGCGGGGGCGGCTGCCGCCGTCAGGCTCGATGTGGACGTACATCATCCCGGGCGACATCTTCAGCCCGTCCCGGGTCAGGGTGGCCGAGACGTGGGTCTTGTAGGGCCGCTTGTCCTTCGAGAAGCGCACGTCGCGGTGGATGCGGAAAACGCTCTTCTTCCCGTCGCCGGACAGGGGCACGCCGCGGGCCGCGCAGGCGGCCGAGGTCCCCTCGATCAGGGCCGACAGGGCAGGCTTCAACCCGTTGTCATAGGCGGCGCGGTTGGCGGTGAACCAGTCGCGATCATTATTGGCGGCCAGGCCTGTCAGGAAGGCCAGATCGTCGGCGGCAAAGCCGGGGAAGGAGGCGGTCATGAGCGCCAGCCTGACCCCGGAAGCGGCGGCGGCGCAAGGCTGATGCCGCAAACCTCTGGTCAGCCGCACGTTCTTGAGCTTAGGTCCCGCCCAGGGAGAGGACATTCACCATGACCGATACATCCGCGAGCCCGCCCTCAAGCGGCGGCAAGCGTATCGAACTGACGCTGCGCGCGCTGGTTCTGGGCTGCGTTCTGGCCGTGATCTTCACGGCGGCCAACACCTATCTGGGCCTGCGCGTCGGCCTGACCTTCGCCTCGGCGATCCCCGCAGCGGTGATCGCGATGGCGGTGATGCGGACGTTCCGCACCTCGACCATCTGGGAGAATATGACGGTACAGACCGTCGCCTCGGTCGGCGGGGCGATGAGCGCCATCATCTTCGTGCTGCCGGGCCTGGTCATGGTCGGGGCGTGGCGCGAGTTTCCGATCTGGGAATCGATCGCCATCTGCGCCCTTGGCGGCGTGCTGGGCGTGACCTTCTCGATCCCGCTGCGCCGGGCGCTGGTCGTCAACGGCGGCCTGCCCTACCCCGAAGGCGTCGCCGCGGCCGAGGTGCTGAAGGTCGGCTCGCGCGGAGCCGAACAAAGCGAAAGCGCGGTGCGCGAGAACAAGATCGGCCTGTGGGTCGTGGTGTGGTCGGCGGTGGCGTCGGCAGGCTTCGCCTTCCTGCAGGCGGCGAGGGCATTCGCGGCCGAAGCCGCGGCCTTCTTCAAGCTGCCTGCGGCCCTCGGCGGCGGCGCGACCGGCCTGGGCGCCGGGATGCAGTTCGCACTGTTGGGCGCGGGCCACCTGATCGGCCTGACCGTGGGTCTGGCCCAGCTGTTCGGCCTGCTGGTCGCCTGGTTCGTCATCGTGCCGATCATGACCTCGCCCGACTATGTGGCATGGACCGCCGGGATGGGGCTGGAGTCGCTGGCGGCTACCGTCCCCGCGGGCGCACCGGCGGCGGAGCTGGCCACGACCGTCTGGCGCAACGAGGTGCGTTTCATGGGCGCCGGCGTTATCGGCGTCGCCGCCATCTGGACCCTGGTCAAGCTGGCCGGTCCGCTGGTCGGCGGCCTGACCTCGGCCCTGTCGGCCCAGGCGCGTCGCAAGGGGGGTGAGGTTCTGGATCGCACCGAGCAGGACATCCCGATCAGCTGGGTCGGCGCCCTGTCGGTGCTGTGCCTCATCGGGATTGGCGCGCTGCTGGTCTATGTCGCCCAGGCCGAGCCGGCGCTGGCGGGTTCGACCGCCATGCTGGTCGCCAGCGGGGTCGTCTATGTCGTGCTCATCGGCTTCTGCGTCGCTGCGATCTGCGGCTACATGGCCGGCCTTATCGGCTCGTCGAACAGCCCGGTGTCGGGCGTCGGCATCCTGGCCATCATCGTCTCGTCGCTGATCATGCTGGCGATCATCGCAGCGGCGGGCGTCCCGGCCGATCCGGCCTTCATCGCCTATGCCCTGATCGTCACGGCCATCGTGTTCGCGGTGGCGGTCATCGCCAACGACAACCTGCAGGACCTGAAGACCGGTCAACTGGTTCAGGCTACGCCGTGGCGACAGCAGACTGCGCTGATCGTCGGCGTCGCCGCCGGCGCCGTGGTCATTCCGTTCGTGCTGAACGCCCTGAACCGCGCGTTCGGCTTCGAGGGCGGCCCGGCGGGAATCGCCTCGGAGCCGCTGGCGGCGCCGCAAGCGACGCTGATCTCGGCTCTGGCCCGCGGCGTCATCGGCGGCGACCTGCGCTGGGACCTGATCGGCGTCGGCGCGGTGATCGGCGTGGTGGTGATCGTGCTGGATGCGGTGCTGAACAAGTCGTCGAAGGGCAAGATCAAGCTGCCGCCGCTGGCGGTGGGCATCGGCTTCTACCTGCCGGCGGCCGTGACCGTGATGCTGGTCATCGGCGCGATCTGCGGCTGGCTCTACGAGCGCACGCTGAAGGGCAAGTCGTTCGAGGAGGTCGGCAAGCGGATGGGCGTGCTGATGGCCTCGGGCCTGATCGTGGGCGAGAGCCTGTTCGGCGTCCTGAACGCCGGCGTCATCGGCAGCACCGAGAACGAGGCCCCGTTCGCCGTGTTCGGCATCGCCGAAAGCTGGCCCGAGGGCGGCGGCATGCTGAGCGGGATCATCGTCTTCGGACTGATCGTGTTCGCGCTGTACAACTGGATCCGCGGCCAGTCGGCCAAGGTCTGATCGTCAACGGATCGCCTCTTTCAGGGGCGATAGCGGACTGAAGTTGCGCCAGTGCGTGTTTCCCACGCACTGGCGTTTCCGCGTGCGGGCCTGTATGAGGCGCGCGCCTTCCCGCAATTACGCCCTGTTCGCGGCCCGAACCGTTCCGGCCGCCCTTTCGCGATACCCATATGAATCTGCGCAACGTCGCCATCATCGCCCACGTTGACCACGGCAAGACGACCCTGGTTGACCAACTGCTCGCCCAGTCGGGCGTGTTCCGAGCCAACGAGGCCACCACCGAACGCGCCATGGACTCCAACGACCAGGAGCGCGAGCGCGGGATCACCATCCTGGCCAAGGCGACCTCGGTGCTGTGGAACGGCAAGGCCGGCGAGACCCGCATCAACATCATCGACACCCCCGGCCACGCCGACTTCGGCGGCGAGGTCGAGCGGATCCTGGGCATGGTGGATGGCTGCGTCATCCTGGTGGACGCCGAAGAGGGCGTCATGCCCCAGACCAAATTCGTGCTGACCAAGGCCCTGAAGATGGGCCTGCGTCCCATCCTCTGCATCAACAAGGTCGACCGCGCCCACGCCGACCCGGACCGCGTGCACCTGGAGACCATCGACCTGTTCTCGGCCATCGGCGCGACGGACGAGCAGCTGGACTTCCCGCACATCTACGCCTCGGGCCGTAATGGCTGGGCGACGCTGGACCTGAACCAGCCGTCCGACAACCTGGCCCCGCTGTTCGATCTGATCGTCGATCACGTCCCGCCGCCGAAGGTGGCCGAGAACGTCAACAAGCCGTTCCGCATCCTGAACGTGCTGATCGAGAGCGATCCGTTCCTGGGCCGCATCCTCACCGGCCGTATCGAGAGCGGCAAGGCCGTCCCCGGCATGGCCATCAAGGCGCTGGACCGCGACGGCAAGACCATCGAGCAGGGCCGCATCACCAAGGTGCTGGCCTTCCGCGGCCTGAAGCGCCAGCCGCTGGACGAGGGCTCGGTCGCAGGCGACATCGTCGCCATCGCGGGCATGTCCAAGGCAACCGTGGCCGACACCCTGTGCGCGCTGGAAGTGACCGAGCCGCTGGACGCCCAGCCGATCGATCCGCCGACGATCTCCATGACCGTGGGCGTGAACGACAGCCCGCTGGCCGGCCGCGAAGGCGACAAGGTCCAGTCGCGCGTCATCCGCGACCGCCTGCTGAAGGAAGCCGAGGCCAACGTCGCCATTCGCGTGACCGAGACCCCGGGCGCCGACGCCTATGAAGTCGCCGGCCGCGGCGAACTGCAGCTGGGCGTGCTGGTCGAAAACATGCGCCGCGAGGGCTTCGAGCTGTCGATCTCGCGTCCGCGCGTGGTCTATCAGACCGGCGAGAACGGCGAGCGCCTGGAGCCGATCGAGGACGTGGTCATCGACGTGGACGACGAGTTCACCGGGGTGGTCATCGAGAAGCTGTCGGCCCGCAAGGCCGAGCTGAAGGACATGGGCCCGTCGGGCGCCGGCAAGACCCGCATCCAGCTGATGTGCCCGTCGCGCTCGCTGATCGGCTATCAGGGCGAGTTCCTGACCGACACCCGTGGCTCCGGCGTCCTGAACCGCGTGTTCAGCCACTACGAGCCGCACAAGGGTCCGATCGAGGGCCGTCTGAAGGGCGTGCTCATCTCGAACTCGGACGGCGAGACCGCCGCCTTCGCCCTGTGGAACCTTGAAGACCGCGGCGTGATGTTCGTCGGGGCCGGCGAGAAGACCTATCAGGGCATGATCATCGGCGAGAACAGCCGCGCCGACGACCTGGACGTCAATCCGATCAAGGGCAAGCAGCTGACCAACGTCCGCGCCGCCGGCAAGGACGAGGCCGTGCGCCTGACCCCGCCGCGTCGTCCGTCGCTGGAACAGGCCATCGCCTACATCGAGAGCGACGAACTGGTCGAGGTGACGCCGAAGTCGATCCGCCTGCGCAAGGAAGTGCTGAACCCCAGCTTCCGCAAGCGTCGGGTGCGCGAGGACTAGGGGCCTTTCGAGCGGCCGGTGAAAAGCGACGAAGGCGGGCCGAATGGTCCGCCTTTTTCACTTCTGGGCAAGGATCGACCCGGAATCGGTCAAACCGGGCGGTCCCAAGGTCATTTCGTGGCGGACGAAACATTCGGTCACAACGTGTGTTTGTCTATCCATGCGAGCTCTCCCCGCTCGCGCAGACAAGGTAGACATCATGCGTAAGACCGCGCTTCTCACTGGCGTCGCCGGCCTGTTCCTCATGACCGCTCCCGCGTTCGCTCAGGACAGCACGGCTCCGCAGACGCCTCCCGCCCCGGCCGAGCAGCCCGCGCAGGAAGCTCCGCAAAGCCTGACGCTCAACCCCGGCCAGACGATCGTCAGCTCGGATGGTCAGGATATCGGCCAGCTGGTCGGCGCCCGCAACGGCGAAGCCGGCCAGGAACTGACGGTCCGTGGCGCTGACGGTTCTGTCCGCGCCGTGCCGACCACCGGCATCAGCCAGCAAGGCGAGAAGGTCGCCGTGGGCTGGACCGCCGCTGAATTCCAGGCCTCGCCGCCGATCGCCGATGAGACGGGCGTTCCAGCCGCAGAAGACGCCGCTCCGCCGGCTCCGGTAGACCCGTCGGCGACCCCGACGGAGCCGATGCCCGCCGAACCGGCCACGCCGCCGAGCGAGCCGATGGCCGAGCCGACCCCGGAACCGGCCGCCGAGCCGCAAGCCTGATCGGCTGACGTGACTTGAATCGGAAAGGGCGGCTTCCTTCGGGAGGCCGCCTTTTTCGTGCCCGGGATCTTTGTGGCGCAAAAGGAAAAGGCGGCCCCGAACGGGACCGCCTTTCCGACTCTGTACCAGGTCGCCCTGATCAGGCGCGTCGCTTGACGAGACCAACGAGGAACAGCAGCAGGCAGGCGCCCAGGAAGGCGACCAGCAGGGTGACGAAGTTGAAGCCGCCGACCGCGATACCCAGCAGGTTGCTGGCGATGAAGCCGCCGAGCAGGGCGCCGACCACGCCGACGATCAGATTGGTCAGCAGACCGTGGTTGCGGCCCATGACCTGTTCGGCCAGCCAGCCGGCCACGATGCCGATGACGATCCAGCCAATGATACCCAAGCCCATGTCTCTCTCCTGAATAAGCAGATGCTCGGCAGGCCAAACGCCCCTCCAGCGTAACAGTTGCCTCGGCGGCGCAGAACGCCGCTCGACGACAATCCCCCCGCACGCGAGCGCGGCACGCCCCTTGCCGCTTGCAGGGGGAGACGTCCCGCTTCGGGACAGGCTTGATCAAAGGGGAACGGGGACATGGCCTCGGACATCGATCTTCATCTCGGACGCCGCCTGCGTCGCCGTCGTCGCCTGCTGGGCCTGACCCAGCAGCAGCTGGCCACCCAGGTCGGCATCCGCTTCCAGCAGATCCAGAAGTACGAATGCGGGGCCAACCGCATCTCGGCGGCCCGCCTGTGGCAGCTGGCCGAGGCGCTGGAGTCGCCGGTCAGCTATTTCTACGACGGACTGGAAGAGGCCATCGAACGCAAGGAGGCCGCCAACCAGGGTGGCGAGATGTTTTCCCGCAAGGAAACGCTCGACCTGATCCAGGCCTACTACCAGCTGGACGAGAAGCCGCGCCGCCGTCTGCTGGACCTCGCCAAGTCGCTGCACGCCGAAGACGCAGCCTGATCGGATACCCCTTCGACCGATTGCACGCGGTCATAGGGTGACATGACGGCGGGGCGTGGGTATCCCGCCCGTCATGACCGAACTTGAGCGCTTCATCGTCGAGCTGACCTCGGCCGCGGCCGATGTCACCCTGCCCTTCTTCCGCTCGGATATCGGGCATGTCGACAAGGGCGGCGCCGCAGGCTTCGATCCCGTCACGGAAGCCGACAAACAGGCCGAGGCCGCGATCCGCAAGGTCATCGCCGCCCGTTATCCGGACCACGGCGTGATTGGCGAGGAATATGGCGAGGACCGGCCGGACGCCGAGTTCGTCTGGGTCCTGGATCCGGTCGACGGTACCCGCGCCTTCATAGCCGGCCTGCCGCTGTGGACCACACTGATCGGTCTGCGTCAGAACGGAAAGCCCGTGCTCGGGGCCATCGCACAGCCGTATCTCGATGAGGTGTTTCTCGGCGGACCTTCTGGCGCCCGGCTGATCGCGCGCGGCGGATCCCGGCCGCTGAAGACCCGGCCGATCGAGACGCTGAACGACGCGATCATCGCCACCACCGACCCCGCCATCTTCACGGGCCCGGAGCTGGGCGCCTGGACGCAGGTCCGGGCCGCAGCGCGTCTGGCGCGCCTGGGCTGCGACGCCTATGCCTACGCCATGCTGGCGGACGGGCGGATCGATCTGGTCGCCGAAAGCGGATTGAAGGTCTGGGACTGGTCGGCCCTCGTCCCTGTCATAGAGGCGGCCGGCGGCGAGGTCACAAACTGGCGCGGGAAGACGCCGGACGGGTCAGGACAGATCCTGGCCGTCGGCGACGTCCGCATTCGGGATCAGGCGCTCGTCACGCTGAAGCGCGCAGCCATCTAGTCCGGGCCGGTCAGGCGACGCTGGTCCTGGCCTCTGGCTCGGGAGCCTCTTCCGCCGGCGAAGCGATCGGGCCGAGATCCTCGACCGGCGACACATAGGCCGCCATCGAGTCGAACTCCTCCAGGAAGACGGCGCGTTTGTCGTCCGTCTCCATGATGACCTCGTGCTTCGAGGCCGGAACCTCGACGTAGCGCCCGCGGCCCAGCCGTTTGGCGGCCCATTTGTTGGTCTGCTTCCAGACGCGGTCGTCGTCCGCCGCCTGGACGATGGCGACCGGAATGCGAACCGCCTTCAGAGCCTTGGGTTTGAGCGAGCGTTCGCCCGCATCCAGCCCGAACGCCAGCCAGCCCCAGGTCGGACCGCCGACCGCAAGGTGCGGACAGGCGAACAGCTGCTGCCGCCATTGCTCGTAGCGGGTCTCGTCCGAGGTCAGGGCGTCCTTGTCGAAGGTGTGGTCGAAGGGATCGTCCGCATCGTCCAGCACATAGTCGCCGGCCTTGCCGTGGCGCAGGTTCCAGCGCACCGCCAGCTTCACCGACCACATCGACCGCTTGCCGGTCTTGATGCGCAGCATGGGGCTGGACAGGAGTGCGCCCGAGAAGCGGGTCTCGCCGTTCTCCAGCGTCATCAGGTTCAGCACGCCGCCCATCGAATGGCCGACCATGACCCACGGTTTGGGAGCACGGGTCTCGAAGGCGTCGAGCAGACGGGCGTAGTCGTCGAGGAACTCCTCGACCGCGCGGGCGTGGCCCTTGAGGCGATCGGGCAGCAGGCGAGCCGACAACCCCTGACCGCGCCAGTCGTGGGCCAGCACGCACCAGCCGCGGGCGAGGAAGTTGCCGATCACCTCGAAATATTTCTCGATCGGTTCGGTCCGGCCGGGGCTCAGAACCACAGTGCCGCGCGGTTTGCGAGCCACAAGCGCCGACGGCGTCCAGAAGGCCGCGCGAAGGCGCAGCCCGCCGGCGCCGCGGAACCATTCGCCCTGTCCGCCCGGGGGCGCAGAGGCGCCCGGGACCCCCATCAGGGGCGCATTGGCGGCGTAGGCGGCGGCTCGGTTCACTCTGGCTTCCTGAATTTCAAGGTCATGCGGTCACTCTCACCGATTTCGTCGTATTTGCTACGATCGAAGGTCGGATCGGGCGGCGAGCCGCTCGGCGCGGTGAGGCGCCGTGGCGGAAGGGTCTCGACACCGAACGGATGATCCTTGGTATCCCTTTCATTCGCGTTGATTTCCGACGCGGCGACGAAGGCGAAACCCGCCTCGGCCGCAAGTTGTCTGACGAACGCTTCCTGGACGTATCCGTTCGCGGCAGCCGGATCCTGATCCTCGTCAGGCGCGAGGCGGTGCTGCTCGACGCCGAGGATGCCGCCCGGACGCAAGGCGGCGAAGGCGTCGGCGAAGGCTTTCTCGGCGATCCCGGCGGCCATCCACTGGTGGATGCTGCGCATGAACAGGACCATGTCCGACGTGCCGGCCTCGGTCACGGGGCCGGACGTGGCGCCGAAGGCGCTGATCTCGATCTGGCCGTACAATCGACGATCGTTGGTGAAACGCTGCTGGAAGGCCGCCATCAGCTGGACCTGCGCCGGATCGGCGCCGGGCCCGGTCTGGAAGCCGGCCGCGACGTAGGTTCCGGCGCCCTCGGCAAGATAGGGGGCGAGGATTTCGGTGTACCAGCCGCTGCCGGGCCAGAACTCGACAACCTTCATACGCGGCTGAAGGCCAAAGAAACGCAGGGTCTCCATCGGATGACGCCATGCGTCGCGACCGGCGTCCTGGACTCGCCATGGGCCCTGAACCGCCCATTCGAGCGAGCCCTTGGCCGGCCCATCGGGCGTGGGTTCGGGCTCGGCGGTCTGCTCACGACGTCCACAGGCCGACACGCCCAGAAGGGCCGCCGCCGCTACGCCGGACAAAACGCTCCGGCGCGACGGGTCAAACCGCCGGCCCTTCGTCACATCAGTCATGCACGTCCCCCGGTCGGGCGTGTCGGCTTGTCGACAAACGCCCCGGTCGAAACGGGCTTAACCCTGTTCCCGCATGGGGTCAAAGCCCGCACCGGTCAGCCCGGCTTGCGGAACCGCAGGGTCATACGGTCGCTTTCACCGACCGCGTCCAGCTCGGCCCGTTCCGCCTCGGTGAGGGGTGTCGGGCGATCGAGGGCGTTCCCCTCGCGAGGCGCGCTGACGCGGACCGGCGGCAGGCTCCAGACGCCATAGGGATGATCGTGATCGTCCTTCGGGTTGGCGTTAAGCTCGCTGCGTTCCTCCAGCACAAAGCCGGCGGCCTGGGCGGCGCGAATGACGTAGCTCTCGGACATGTAGCCTGTCGGGGCGGTCTGGTCGGGATTCAGCCCCTCCGGACCGCGGTGCTGTTCGATGGCGAGGATGCCGCCCGGCTTCAGGGCCTTGAAGAAGGCTTCCATGTAGGGGCCCGTGCGTCCGGCGCGGTGCCAGTTGTGCAGCGCGCGGGCGACCACCACCATATCGGCCGAGCCGTCGGCCACGCCCATCCCTTCGAGCGGGCGATTGACCCCCACATAGGTTCCGCCGGTCGCCGCGGCGTAGGGTTCGAGAATATTGCGCCACCAGCCCGCGCGGCCCGGCTCGATCTCGACCACCGTCAGGTTCGGACGCAGCCCCCAGAAAGTCAGGGTCTCGAAGGGATGCCGGAACGGGTCGCGGGCGCGGTCAGCCGCCGGGCGGGTTTCGGAGGCGACAGCCGCCTGCAGGGCGGCGTCTTCCTGATGCACCGGAGGCATCATGGCGGCGCGGCGCGCGGTGCGCTGGGCCGGGGTCTCGTCCAGCGTCGGCATGGCCGGCACGGTCTGGGCGGAGGCAAGGGCGGGAGCCAGCACGACGGCAGCGGCGGCAAGGGCGACAAGGCGCATGGACGTCTTCCTTCAGAATGGCGTCGACTTCAGTGGACGCGACCCTGACCGCACCCGGCGGCAGGGGCAAGCGAGGTTCGGCGACAAGCGACGATTTCACGCGACCTTGAACGCCCCCTTGAACGCCTTCTGTCGCCTCCTAACTCTTCTCCCGAGGCCGCCGATGTCGGGGCCTCCAGACCGGACGGGGCCGATCACGGGCCGACCGGGCTGAATTCCCACCGCCGGTCCGGGCACCAAACCGCGGGACCGGTTCACCTTGCTGATCCCAGGAGGATGACCATGCGTACCTATGATTTCTCGCCGCTCTACCGTTCGGCCGTCGGCTTCGACCGTCTGGCCGGTCTGCTCGAAAGCGCCGCGCGCACCAGCCAGGAAAACGGCTGGCCGCCCTACAACATCGAGACGACCGGCGAGAACGCCTATCGCATCGAGATCGCCGTCGCCGGCTTCAAGCCCGATGAGCTGACGCTCGAGGTGAAGGAGAACCTGCTGACCGTCACCGGCCGCAAGACCGCCAATGACGATGCGGGCGCCGAGCGGACCTATCTCCACCGCGGCCTGGCCGAGCGCGACTTCGAGCGGCGGTTCCAGCTGGCCGACTATGTGGTCGTGAAGACCGCCGATCTGGTCAACGGCCTGTTGTCGATCGAGCTGGCCCGCGAACTGCCCGAGGCGCTCAAGCCTCGCCGCATCGAGATCGGCGCCGGCAAGCCGCTGATCGAGGGCAAGAAGGCGAAGGCGGCCTGAAGGCTGACCCAGGCCTGGTCTGACGAAGGGGCGGCGCGCGGCGTCGCCCCTTTTTCGTGCTCAGGAGAGGTCGAGACCCCGCGCGCTGGTGGTGTTCGCACCATCCAGGTCGGCCTGACGAAGGCAGGCCCCGCGCATCACGGCACGGGTCAGGTCGGCGTCCCTGAGGTTGGCGCGCTTCAGGTCCGCGCCCGACAGATCCGCACCCTTCAGATTGGCGCCGGTCAGGTCCGCCGGAAGCAGGCGTTCGGGACCGATCATCAGGGGTCCGAGCTGTGCGCCTCGCAGGTCCGCGCCGGACAGCCTGGCTCTGGCCAGGCGTGCGCCACGCAGGTCCGCGCCCTTCAGGTTGGCGGAACGGAGATCGGCGTCCTCAAGGTGCGCGCCCTGAAGCTGAACGCCCTCCATGTCGAGGCCGTAGAAGACCGCGCCCTTGGCCGACAGGGCGGTTAGGTTGTAACCGCGGATGGAGCGCAGCGATCGGAGGTCGACGCCGTCAAACACCGACGGCTGCCCCTCCCCGCCACCGGTCTCACACCAGCGGGCGTGCTCCGCCAGCATATCCGCCGCCGGCATCCTGTCCACGGGGGAGCCCGAGGCACGGTCGGTCAGACAACCGGACATGTCCGCGCCGTCGGTCCGCCACATCGCCGCCTTCACCCCCACCAGAACCGCGTCCCGAAGATCCGCACCCGTGAGGTCGCAGCCCGACATGTCGGCGCCGGCCAGGTCAGCGCCGCGGAAGCTGGCGTGCTTCAGGTTCGCCCGAACCAGCTTGCAGTCCTTCATGATGGCGTCGGAGAAGTCGGCCGAAACGGCGACGATGCCGGTCAGTTTGGACCGCTCCAGATTGGCGCCGCTCAGATTCGCGCCCTGGGCCCGGGTGTCGTGGCGCTGCTGGGCCTCGATCACGCGGAAGCCGAGCTTTGGGTCCGAAGCGGCGATAGTGCCTTCGCGCAGATCGGCCTCGAACAGGTCGGCGCCGGTCAGGTCGGCGCCCCGCAGGCAGGCGCCGCGCAGGTCCGCCCGCCGCATACTGGCGTCCTTGAGAACTACCTCCTGCATGTCGGCGCCGAAGAAGGTGGCGTTGTCGAGCGTCGCGCCGGTCAGGTCGCAGCCGATCATGCTCGATGCGGCGAAATCGGCGTCGGCCAGATTGCGGCCGGCAAGGCTCAGGCCCGAAAGATCCAGCCATGCGAAAACAGCGCGGGCGCCGCCGGGCCTGGCCTGCCACAGCCGGTCGTGCCGGGCGCAGATCGCGTCCAGTTCGTTCTGATCGATGCGCCTTCTGGCGGCGGGCTGGGCGGCGTTCCCCGACATTGACCCAGAATGGCACGCTGCCGCTTAAAAAAGCGTGTGGAACGCGCCGCGCGAAACGCGGTCGATCAGAGCGTCAGCAGGCCCTGGTCCTTCAACGCGTCGGCCAGTTCGCCCGGCCCGACCCAGACACGAGTGTAGCCGGCTTCGCCAAGACGTTTCAGTTCGGTCGCCAGGTCCGAACGCGAAGACGCAGCGAACCGGGCGTCAAATCCCTCGCCCGTCTCGTCGATGCGAACCATCGGCCGGCCGGTCTCGACGCGGTGAAGATACCCCTCGTACAGAACGGCGGCCTCCGGCGCGAGCAGGCCGGTTTCGACCTCCAGCCCTGCCTTCCGGAGGCGCTCCACCCCGCGGCCCGAAGCGAAGGGGGACGGATCGACAGCGGCGACCACCACGCGGGTCACGCCTGCGTCCATCAGAAAGTGGGAGCAGGAGGTCCGGCCCGACGAGCGCGCGCCGCAGGGCTCCATCGTCACATAGGCGGTGGCGCCCCTCGCCTTGTCGCCGGCGGCGGGCACGGCCTGCTCCTCGGCATGAGGGCGGCCGCCCGGAGCCGTGGCGGCTTCGGAGACGACCTCGCCATTCCTGACGATCACGCAGCCGACCGCCGGGTTGGGCCAGGTCTGGCCCATCCGCGCCTTGGCGAGCGCAATGGCCCGGCCCATGAAACGGATATCGTCCGAGGCTTGCTGCGCGGTCGTCATATCAGGCTCCGACCGCCGGCAGCGGCGTGGCGCGAGCGTCGTCGAGGTACCGGGCGGCCGTGGGCTTCAGGCCCGCATCCAGATCGATCTCCAGCGGATTGCCGGTCGGGATCTCGACGCCGACGATCTGGTCATCAGGCACGCCGAACAGATGCTTGACGATGGCACGCAAGGAATTGCCGTGGGCGGCGATCAGCACGTCCTCGCCAGCCTGCAGGCGCGGAGCGATGGCCTCGTTCCAGTAGGGCAGAACCCGATCGAGCGTGGTCTTCAGGCTTTCGGTGTCCGGAATGGCCTTGCCTGCATAGCGGGCGTCGGCGGTGAAATCCCATTCGCCGCCCGGCGCCAGAGGCGGCGGCGGGATGTCGTAGCTGCGGCGCCAGATCTTCACCTGGTCTTCGCCGTGCTTCGCCGCCGTCTCGGCCTTGTCCAGACCGGTCAGACCGCCGTAGTGGCGCTCGTTCAACCGCCAATCCTCGACCACCGGCACGTCCTTCAGACCGGCAGAGTCCAGCGCCAGCGCGCCTGTCCGCTTCGCCCGTTTCAGAACCGAGGTGAACATGACCGCAGGCCTGAAGCCGGCCTCTGCGATCAGTTCGCCGCCGCGCCGGGCCTGCGCCTCGCCTTCGGCCGTCAGATCGACATCGACCCAGCCGGTGAAGCGGTTTTCCAGGTTCCATTGGCTCTGGCCGTGGCGCAACAGGATCAGGCGGGGCATGAAGGTCTCCGGTGAACGTCGAACCGGGGTAGGCCCGGGGTCGAAAGGGGTCAAGGTTCCGCGCGTTCGGCGGACCCCGGGACCTCCCGGCGGACTCGTGCGTTGTTGCGGCTTCGCGAGCGGCGCGGCTACAAGTCGGGCCAGCTTCACCGCACCCCGAAGGCCATCCAGGATATCCAATGCAAAAGCCCCGCGCCGACCTTCGTCCGAACACGGCGGAGTACGAGACCATTCCCCTGGTCAAGGCGACCGGCTTCCGGGAATACGACGCGCGCTGGGTGCTGGAGAAGGAGATCAACCTTCTGGGTATCCAGGCGCTGGGCCTGGGTCTGGCGACCTATATCCACGAGATCGGCCAGACGCCGAAGATCGTCGTGGCCCACGACTTCCGCGGCTACTCCCTGTCCGTGAAACAGGCTCTGACGCTGGGTCTGCTGGAAGGCGGGATGGAGGTGCTGGACATCGGACTGGCCCTGTCGCCGATGGCCTATTTCGCCCAGTTCGAGCTGGACGCCCCGTGCGTGGCCATGGTCACCGCCAGCCACAACGAGAACGGCTGGACAGGGGTGAAGATGGGCGCCAACCCGCCCCTGACCTTCGGCCCTGACGAGATCGGCCGTCTGAAGGACATCGTGTTGAACGCCGAAGGCGTCAGCCGCGCAGGCGGCACGCTGACCCGGATCGACGATTTCCGCGAGCGTTACCTTGATGAAGTGTCGAAACGGGTGAAGCTGAGCCGTCCGATCAAGGTCGTCGCGGCCTGCGGCAACGGCACCGCCGGCGCCTTCGCTCCCGAGGCCCTGCGTCGAATGGGAGCCGAGGTGATCGAGATGGACACCGATCTCGACTTCACCTTCCCGAAATACAATCCGAACCCGGAAGACCACGCCATGCTGATGCAGATGGCGGCCCGGGTGAAGGAGACGGGCGCCGATCTGGCTCTGGGCTTCGACGGCGACGGCGACCGCTGCGGCGTGGTGGACAATACCGGCGAGGAGATCTTCGCCGACAAGATCGGCCTGATGCTGGGCCGCGACCTGTCGGCCCTGCACCCGAACGCCACCTTCGTCGTCGATGTGAAATCGACCGGCCTGTACAAGACCGACGAGGTGCTGGAGGCCAATGGCGCGCAGACCGTCTACTGGAAGACCGGCCACAGCTACATCAAGCGCAAGACAGCCGAACTGGGCGCGCTGGCGGGTTTCGAGAAGTCGGGCCACTTCTTCTTCAACGCCCCGCTGGGTCATGGCTACGACGACGGCATTGTCGCGGCCGGCGCCGTGCTGGCGATGCTGGACCGCAACCCGGGCAAGCAGCTGTCAGAGCTCAAGGCGGCCCTGCCGGACGCCTGGACCTCCCTGACCATGAGCCCTCACTGCGATGACGAGCTGAAGTACGAGGTGCTGGAGCGGATCGTGGCCGAGTATCAGGCGCTGGCCGACGCCGGCGGCGAAATCCTGGGCCGCAAGATCGTCGAGGCGATCACCGTCAACGGCGTGCGCGTGCATCTGGACGACGGGTCGTGGGTGCTGGTCCGCGCCTCGTCCAACAAGCCGGAGCTGGTGGTCGTGGTCGAGAGCATGCGCTCCGAGGACGACATGCGCGCCCTGTTCCGGGACGAGGTAAAGCCCCGCCTCGCGAAGTACGAAGAGATCGGCGCCTACAACCAGGAAATCTGATCGAAGCCTGACCGCCCCGGGTTTGACCCCGGGGGCGGCCCGGTCCAGAAGCGGGCAACCGGGAGGCGACATGGACGGCAGGATCCAGCGCGTGACGATCATCGGCGGCGGGTTCTCCGGAGCCATGCTGGCCGCGCGGCTGGCCGAGGGCGGGATCGCCTCCACCCTGATCGATCGGGGCGGGGATTTCGGCCTGGGCGTCGCCTATTCGACCCCTTTCGAGGGGCATCTGCTCAACGTTCGCTCGAACCGTATGACGGCGATCGAGGGACGCCCGGACGACTTCGTGAACTGGCTGGCGAAGCACTATCCGGCCCATGCGACGCCGGAAGGTTTTGCGCCTCGACGACTGTACGGCCTCTATGTGCAGGACCGGCTGGCGTCAGTGGATGCCGCGCATCCCGGACTGATCTCCCGCATCATCGGCGAGGCCGCGACCATCGACGGGACCTCGGTCCGACTTGCCGACGGGCGGAGTATCCATGGCGACGCCGTCGTTCTGGCAACCGGGAATCCAACCCCCAAAGCGGCCTCGTCGGGCGAGCTCGAGGGCCGGGTCATCGGCGATCCCTGGGCGCCGGGCGCACTGGACCGGATCGGGGCGGAGGACGACGTGATCGTCGTCGGTACGGGCCTGACGATGGTCGACATCGTGCTGTGGCTGGAGGCGCGCGGCTGGCGTGGCGTGGCAAGGACCCTGTCGCGTCGGGGTCTGACCCCGCGCGGGCACGAGGCCCTGCCGGACGCACCGGTCGCGCCAACGGAGGCGTTGTTGAAAGCCTCGCCCTCGCGACGTCTGCGCGAGGCGCGCCGCCTGTCCGGGGACAGCGGCTGGCGCGGGGTGATGGAAGGATTGCGCCCGATCACCGCCGGCCTCTGGCAGGCTGCTGACACTCCCACACGAGCCCGGCTGGTCCGGCATCTGCGTCCGTGGTGGGACGTTCACAGACACCGGATCGCCGACACCATCGCGGCGGCGCTTGCGGTGCTTCAGGCTGCGGGCCGGATATCCGTGACGGCCGGGCGGGTGACCCGGATCGAACAGGACGTCGAGGGCGTCACCCTTGGCTTCAGGCCCCGGTCAGGGCCGGCGCAGCCGCCGCTGACGGGCCGATGGCTGATCGACTGCACGGGGCCGGGGCATGATCCGGCGAAGGACCCGCTGACCGGACCGCTGCTCATCTCGGGCCGGGCTAGGCTGGATGCGCTGCGACTGGGACTGGATCTGGATGCGCAGGGGCGCGTACTGGGCGCCGACGGCCAGACCGATCCGCGCCTTCTGGTGCTGGGTCCGCCCGCCCGCGCCGCCTTCTGGGAGACCATCGCCGTGCCCGACATCCGCAAGCGGGTCGAGGACATGGCCCGGACGCTGGGCGCGGAGACGGCAACATGACCCTGAGACAGATCTCGGCCGCCGGCCTGCTGCTGGCGCTCGCCGCCTGCGAAGGCGCACCGTCTGCCACCCTGCCGGTCACCGGGACCGAGGTCGCCCAATCCTGCGTCCTGCCCGACCGCCTGCCTCCGCCGCACATGGAGGCGGTGAGGCCGGACGAGGTGGTCGCAGACCGCCCCATCCGCTTCCACATGCTGGCCGTCACCTGGATGCCCGAGACCTGCAAGGCGGGTGGCGACGGCCAGGGCGATCTGGCTTGCGGCGGCGGAAACCGCTTCGGGTGGACCTTGCATGGCCTTTGGCCGAACTCCGACGGCCGCCCCTATCCGCGATACTGTCGGCCGGCGACGCGGGTCAGCGACGCGACCATCCGCGCCAATCTGTGCCGCACGCCATCGGTCGATCTGGTCCAGCATGAATGGGCCGCGCACGGCACCTGCGGCTGGGAATCGCCGGAGGCCTATTTCGGGCAGGCGGCGGTTCTCTACGACAATCTGAGACGCCCGGACCCGATGGCCCTGCCTCGCGCCGACGATCGCGACCCGACGGCCGGCGCCCTGCGAGACGCCTTCGTCACCGCCAATCCGGGCCTTCCGCGCGACGCCATCTTCATTGCCGTCGCGTCAGGCAATCGCCTGCGCGAGGTGCGCATCTGCCATGATCTGCAGTTCCGGGCCGCGACCTGCCACAACGGCGGCCTGGGCGCACCCGATCCGGTCGTCCTGACTGTGGAACCGGTGGCGGGCTAGCCCGCCGCCTTCACCGCCGCGGCGACATCGGCGACCACCGACCTGACCAGCGCCTCGTCGTCGCCCTCGGCCATGACCCGGATCAGCTTCTCGGTGCCCGAGGGACGGACCAGCAAACGGCCCTGTCCCGCAAGGCGGACCTCGGCGTCGGCGATGGCCGCCTTGACCTGTGCGTCCTCCAGCGGCTTGCCTGCGGTGTAGCGGACGTTCTGGAGAAGCTGGGGGACCTTGTCGAACTGGCGCGCCAGTTCACTCATCGGACGGCCGGACTCGACCAGCACCGCCAGCACCTGCAGTGCGGACATCAGGCCGTCGCCCGTTGTGGCGTGGTCATGCAGGATGATGTGGCCCGACTGCTCGCCGCCGACATTGAAGCCGCCCTCTCGCATCCGCTCCATGACGTAGCGATCACCGACCTTGGTGCGCTCCAGGGTCAGCCCTTCCGCGACAAGGGCGCGCTCCAGACCGAGATTGGACATGACGGTGGCGACCAGGCCGCCACCGGTCAGCAGACCGCGACGTGACCAGTCCAGCGCGACCAGCGCCATGATCTGGTCGCCGTCGACGATCTGGCCCTTTTCGTCGCAGATGATGAGGCGGTCCGCGTCGCCGTCCAGGGCGATACCGATGTCGGCCCGATAGCGCTTCACTGCCTCGACGAGGGCGTCGGGATGCGTCGAACCACACTGCTCGTTGATGTTCACGCCGTTCGGGTCGACGCCGACAGGGAAGACCTCCGCGCCCAGTTCATAGAGGGTCGTCGGCGCGACCTTGTAGCCGGCGCCGTTGGCGCAATCGATGGCGATGCGCAGGCCCTGCAGGCTGAGGCGTTTGGGGAAGCTGGCCTTGGCGATCTCGATGTAGCGCGCCTGGGCGTCATCGATGCGCTTGACCCGACCCAGCTGGTCCGGAGCCGCCAGACCGGTGTCCAGCGCCTCGTCCATCATGGCCTCGATCTTCAGTTCGACCTCGTCGGACAGCTTGTAGCCGTCCGGGCCGAACAGCTTGATGCCGTTGTCGGCAAAATTGTTATGCGAGGCCGAAATCATCACGCCGATATCGGCGCGCATCGAGCGGGTCATCATCGCCACGCCGGGGGTCGGCAAAGGACCGAAGGTCAATACATCCATGCCTGCGGAGCTGAAGCCGGCCACGAGCGCGGGCTCGATCATGTAACCGGACAGGCGCGTGTCCTTGCCGATCACGACGAGGTGTCGCCGGGTGTCCGACGACATGAACAGTCGGCCTGCGGCCAGGCCGACGCGCAGCGCCACCTCCGGCGTCATCGGGTGCGAGTTGGCCTGACCGCGAATGCCGTCAGTGCCGAAGTAGCGTCGTTCAGCCAATATCCTGGTCCCTCGGGCGTTTCGCCGTAACGTTGCGAAACCGCTTTTCAGATGTAATAGCCCACCGGTCTCACCTAGAGGAAGATCGCCGGAGAGCCGGCGATCGGTTATCGGCATACAGCCGTGGCGAGAAGTGCGGAAATACTGATTTTCGGGGGTTTCGGATGTGCGGCATTATTGGGGTTACGGGTGTCGGCCCGGCCGTTCCGCGTCTTATCGATAGTCTGAAGCGCCTCGAATACCGGGGATACGATTCGGCCGGCGTCGCCGCACTGGTCGATGGCCGCATCGAGCGCCGTCGGGCCAAGGGCAAGATCCGGGAACTTGAAACGGTGCTCAGCGAGCAGCCCTTGGATGCGACTGTCGGCATCGGTCACACCCGCTGGGCCACACACGGCGCGCCGACCACCGCCAACGCCCACCCGCACAAGGCGGGACGGGTGACGCTGGTCCACAACGGCATCATCGAGAATTTCGCCGAGCTGAAGGCCGGGCTGGTCGCGGGCGGCAGCGATTTCGAGAGCCAGACCGACACGGAGGTCGTGGCCCATCTGATGAACCGCGAGCTGGAGCGCCACAACGATCCGCTGGCGGCGTTCAAGGTCGTGCTGGACCAGCTGACCGGCGCCTATGCCCTCGCTGTCCTGATCGAGGGCGAGAACGAATTGATCCTCGGCGCCCGGCGCGGCAGCCCCTTGGTCGTCGGCTGGGGCGAGGGCGAGATGTACCTTGGCTCGGACGCGCTGGCGGTCGGCCCCTTCACGCAGAAGATCAGCTATCTGGAAGAGGGTGATTTCGTCGCTCTGGACCGCTCCGGCGCACGCATGTTCGACGCCTCGGGTGCGCCGGCCGACCGTCCCATCGTTCAGGTCTCCGCCTCGTCCGCACTGGTCGAGAAGGGCGAGTACCGGCACTTCATGGAGAAGGAGATCCATGAGCAGCCGGACAGCGTTCAGCACACCCTGTCGCACTACCTCGACTTCGTGAACGGCAAGGTCAAAGCCGGCGATACCGACTTCTCGAAGATCGACCGCATACAGATCATCGCCTGCGGCACTGCCTTTTATGCGGGCCAGATCGGCCGCTACGCCTTCGAAAAGCTGGCAGGCCTGCCATGCGACGTCGAGATCGCCTCGGAGTTCCGCTACCGAAACCCGGCCTTGACGACCGGAACGCTGGGCGTCGCCGTCAGCCAGTCCGGCGAGACGGCCGACACCCTCGCCAGCCTGTCATGGTGCAAGCAGAAGGGCCTCGACACCGCCGCGCTCGTGAACGTGCACACCTCATCGATGGCCCGCGAGGCGGGACACCTCTGGCCCACTCACGCAGGCCCGGAAATCGGGGTCGCATCGACGAAGGCCTTCACCGCACAGGTCGCCGCGCTTCTGGCGCTCGCGGTAACCGCCGGGGTCCAGCGCGGCTCGATCGACTCCACCCGTGAAGCCGAGCTGGTCAAGGCGCTGTTCGAGGCGCCGCGCCTGATCGCCGAGGCCATGCAGATGGAAGACGCCCTAAAGGACGTCGCGCACGATCTCGCCAAGGCGACAGACGTCCTTTTCCTCGGCCGGGGTTCAATGTTCCCACTGGCCATGGAAGGCGCGCTGAAGCTCAAGGAGATCAGCTACATTCACGCCGAAGGCTATGCCGCCGGCGAGCTGAAGCACGGACCGATCGCCCTGGTCGACGAGCTGACGCCGATCGTGGCCCTGGCGCCTATGGACGACGTCTATGAGAAAACGGCGTCCAACCTGCAGGAAGTCGCCGCGCGCGGCGGGCCGGTCATCATGATCGCCCCGAAGTCGGCCCCGGATCCGCACGGCGCCGGCATTCGCCGCGTCGACGCTCCGGAGTGCCACACCCTCATCGCGCCCCTGATCTACGCCATCCCGGTCCAGCTGCTGGCCTACTATACGGCCGTGCAGAAGGGCACCGACGTCGATCAGCCGCGCAATCTCGCCAAGTCTGTGACGGTTGAGTGATCGCATCGGCCGCCTGATGCGTTAGGGTGGCCGACTTCGCTGTTCAGGATCGCCGATGACCGCAACTCCCCGCCGCCTTCGCAAGGCCGTCCTCCCTGTCGCCGGTCTGGGCACGCGCGTGCTTCCCGGCACGAAGACCACGCCAAAGGAGCTGCTGAACGTCGTCGATCGACCGATCCTGAGCTACATCGTCGAGGAGGCGCGCGAAGCGGGGATCGAGCACATCGTCTTCGTCACCGGCCGCGCCAAACAGGCGATCGAGGACTATTTCGATCACCAGATCGAGCTTGAGGCCCAGCTGGCGGCCAAGGGCAAGACCGACATCCTGGAGATGATGAACGCCGAACTGGCCGAGGCCGGGGAGATGAGCTTCACCCGCCAGATGCAGCCCAAAGGCCTGGGCCATGCGGTGTGGTGCGCCCGCGACATCATCGGCGACGAGCCGTTCGCCGTGATCCTGCCGGATGTGATCGT
Source organism: Caulobacteraceae bacterium (assembly GCA_052441165.1). GTDB lineage: Bacteria > Pseudomonadota > Alphaproteobacteria > Caulobacterales > Caulobacteraceae > Brevundimonas. The sequence goes on from JBQVQW010000009.1 coordinate 34,078, forward strand.
CGATTCGGCGCCGGGCGCCCTGAAGCAGCTGGCGGATGTCTATGCCAAGGTGGGCGGCAATGTGATCGGCGTCGAACAGGTGCCGGAGAGCGAGACCCACAAATACGGGATCATCGACCCGTCAGCGCACGACGGACGCCGGTTCGCCATGAAGGGGATGGTGGAGAAGCCGGCACGGGGAACCGCGCCGTCCAACATGTCGATCTCGGGTCGCTACATCCTGCAGCCCGAAATCTTCGACCTGCTGGAGACCCAGGAACGCGGCGCTGGCGGAGAAATCCAGCTCACGGACGCCATGGCGCGTCTGATGGCCAGCCAGTCGTTCACCGCCTACGAGTATGAGGGCGTCACTCACGACTGCGGCGACAAGATCGGACTGCTACGGGCCAACGTCGCTCTCGCGCTCAAGCGCTCCGATCTCGGCGACGCCGCGCGTCAGGCGATCAGCGCGCTTCTGCAGGTCTGATCCACGGATCGGGGCGCGCCATCCCGCTGGTGCACTGGAAGCCCCGGGCGTTGCTGTCGCCGATTGTCGGAACCAGCGCGCCCCCCTGTCGACTGCAGAGTTCGGACATGTGCTGAATGCGCGCGTTTGCATCGGGCGTGGGCGCGCCTGCCGCGCAGGCCGAAAGCGTCATAACCCCGATGAGCAGAGCAATCACCCGCATGGTCTTCTCCCGTTCTCACGGACAGAAGGTCACAGCCGTTCCGGAAATTCAACCGGAGGGCGCGCGTCCGGTCTGGCCACGAACCTCACAGACGTACTCGGTCTGCGGACGGCCGGTCGTGCCGCCGGTCGGCGAGAGGATGCCTCCGCGAGCGCGACACTGCTCGGTCAGGCGATCGAAATCGCTGCTGTAGCGGTCGGTGACGGTCGGATCCGAGGCGCACGCCGCGAGGGCGAGGCCAAGAACGACCGGGGCGGCGAGAATACGGATAAGCATATCGATCTCCCTGAATATCAGGACAATGTCGGCGCTGGCTGACGGTTCCGCTCGACGGCATCGACCAGGCGGTCGAGGTCGGCGGGCGTGGACAGACGATGATCCCCGTTTGCGATCAGGTCCAGAGTGATGTCTCCGCCGGTCAGGCGCTCGACCAGCAGCGCGTTGTGCCGCCAGGGCACCGTTTCATCCGCCCGTCCCTGGAGAATATGCACCGGCGCCGCGACCTCGACCGCTCCGTCGAGCAGGAGCCAGTTTCTCGCTTCCTCGAACATGTTGCGGGTCAGGATGTATTCGCCCAGCCCTTCCTCGACGATCAGGGCCTCGCCATCCCGGACGATGGCCTGCCGCACATGGTCCGGAAGGCCCGGCCACATCAGGCGTTCCGTGAAATCCTGCGCCGGATTCACCAGCACGAGGCCGGTGATCCGCTCGGGACGGGCCAGTGCGAGCAGCAGTGCGACCCAGCCCCCCATCGAGGAGCCGACCGGAATGACCGGCCCCTCAAGGCTGTCGATCAGGCCGATCGCATCCTCGCGCCAGCGGCCGATAGTGGCCTGTCGCCAGTTTCCCGAGGAGACGCCGTGGGCAAAATGGTCATACCGGACGTAGTTCCAGCCCCGCTCGCGCGCGGCAGCGTCAAGGGCGAGCGCCTTGGTCCCTTCCATGTCCGAGCGGAACCCGCCGATCCAGACCACGGTCGGCCCCGCGCCGCGCACCCGCTTCAGGGCGAGGGTTTCGCCGTCCGGGCGCGTCAGTCGTTCGACCTGATCCATCAGCCTGCCTCTCGCGAAATCATTCGGGGACTGATAGCGAAACCGGAACTGAGAAGCGAAGGCGTAAAGCGTGTCCGAACCCACGGTCCTGTTCGTCACCTCCAACCGGATCGGCGACTGCGTGATCTCCTCCGGCGTGATCCGCGAGATCGGGCGGCAGTTGCCCGGCGCACGGATCACCGTCGCCTGCGGCCGTCCACCCGCGCCCTTCTTCCGCTCCGCGCCCGACGTGGTCGAGACCATCATCCTCGACAAGAAGAAGATGGCCGGGCACTGGGTCGACCTCTGGAAGCAGGTCGCCGGTCGCCGCTGGGATCTGGTCATAGACATCCGCGGCTCTGCACTCGCCTGGCTGATCCCTGCGAAACGACGCGTGGTCTATAATCGCTCGTGGGAGACGGGCCTGCGCAAGGTCGAGATGGTCTCCAGGCTGATGGGCTCCGACACGCCGCTGGACCCGGAAATCTGGCTGGACGATCAGGCGAGGGCCGAAGCGGCCGCCGTGATCGACCCGCAACTGGCCGGCGGTTCCGGTCCCGGGCCGATCATCGCCCTCGCTCCCATCGCCCACCAGCCGGGGAAGAGCTGGCCGGCAGAGCGCTGGGGCCAGCTGGTCGAGCGCCTCAAGGCGGACTCCCGCTTCGATGGGTGGCGCTTCATGCCGGTGGGCGGGCCCGGAGACCGACCGCCCGCAACCCCGGCGTTGGAAGCGGCCGGGCCGCGCGGAATCGATTTCGTCGGCAAGGGCGACATCCTGGCATCGGCGGCGGCGATCAACCGGGCGGACCTGTTCGTGGGCAACGATTCCGGGCTGATGCATGTCTCGGCGGCCCTGGGCGGTCCGACCCTGGGCCTGTTCGGGCCCACGGAGTGGTGGCTCTACGGACCGTGGGGGCCGAGGACGCGGACGGCGGCGTCCAACGAAACGCGCGGCCAGTTCGCCCCGATCGAGGACCTGAGCGTCGACCACGTCTTCGATGCGGTCATCGCGTTACACGACAGCTACATCGGCGCCGGATCGCCCGCGAAGCCTTGAAAACACGGGCTTTGGCGGTCATATAGGACCGCTTGGGAGGAACACCGCGATCCGTCGTGCGCTTCGTCCTGACAGAACTTCAGACTTTTCCGACCACATAAGGAACCGACGCCCATTCGCCGTCCCATGCAAGCGCCGCCCGTAAAGGACGGGCCGCCCATCAACCAGGAAATCCGCGCCACCCGCGTTCTGCTTATCGATCAGAACGGCGAGAAGCAGGGCGTGATGCCGCTGTCCGCGGCGCTCGAGGCCGCCGAGGAAGCCGGACTGGACCTCGTCCAGATCGTCGCCAATCCTGACGCTCCGGTCTGCAAGATCCTGGATTACGGCAAGCACCGGTTCCAGGAGCAGAAGAAGAAGGCCGAGGCGCGCAAGCGTCAGAAGGTCGTCGAGCTCAAGGAGATCAAGCTCCGCCCGAACATCGACACCCACGACTACGAGGTGAAGGCCAAGGCCATGCACCGCTTCTTCGACGAGGGTGACAAGGTGAAGGTCACGCTGCGCTTCCGCGGTCGCGAGATGGCTCACCCCGAGCTGGGCATGAAGCTGCTGAACAAGGTTCAGGCGGACTTCGAGGAAATCGCCAAGGTCGAGTACGCCCCGCGTATGGAAGGCCGTCAGATGATCATGATCCTCGCGCCGAGATAGGCCCGCCATTCGATCAGAACCAGAAGCGCCCCGGTCGGAAACGGCCGGGGCGTTTTCACGAGCGGCGAGCCCGCACGAAGACACGCCTTGCTTGCATCCTCCCGATAATCCCGGAATAGTTTGCCACGGTCAAAGGCTTGGCCGAGGGGGATAGTGCCTGTGTTTGCAAGAGTTATCGCGGGGGTCGCACTGGCCGTCGGCCTGCTTTCGTGCGCCGATATCGTACAGGCCCAGTCGGAGGCCCCGCCCCTCGAGGTCTACGGCGGATCGCCCGCGATCGAGCACATCGCGCTTTCACCCGACGGCGAGATGCTGGCACGCGTGCGGGTCGTGGACGAACGCCGGGAGATCGTCGTCAACCGTCTGTCGAACGGAGAGCGCCTCTTCGCCAGCGATGCGGGCACGATCAAGGTTCGCGATCTGCGCTGGGTCGGCGACGAGAGGATCCTCGTGGTCACGTCGCAGACCCGCGACGTTCCGACCCTGGGCATTCCCCGCTCCGAGCTCTTCTTCGGGCAACTGATCGATCTCTCGACGGGGCGTATCGCACAGGTTCTCGACCGGACCCCGGACGTTCTCGCCGTCCTCTACGGTCGTGCAACCGTTCGGGCGACAACGCAGGGGGACGCCGTCTTCGTGCGAGGCGTCAATCTCCGCACCGAGAACATCGACCTGCACCGCATTGATCTTCGGACCGGTCGCGGGCGGACCGTGGCGTACATGGACCACACCACAGAGGACCATGTGCTGGACGGTGACGGCAAGGTCATCGCGATCTCGAGATACGATGACCGGTCCGGTCGGTGGGCGCTGCGTCTTCCCGATGGCCAGAACTACCGGGACGCCTGGATCGTCGAGGCGCCGCTGGACAGCCCGACCCTGCACGGACAGGGACGCTCGCCGCGTACCGTGATCGTGAACGCGGACCGCCCTGATCTCTCATCCGGGGATGACGGTTACACGCAGACCTGGTTCGAGGTCGACGTGGACAGCGGCGCCTGGACCCGACTGCCCTTCGAACATCATCCGGACTTCCTGGTCCACCATCCGGAGACGGGTCTTCTGATCGGCGCCGGACGCGACGAGGAGAACGGCGTCAGATACGAGTTTCTCGATCAGGACGCCGCGGCCCGATGGCAGGTCGTAGAGCGCGCCTTCAGGGACCGCAGCCCTGAGTTGATCTCCTGGAGCGATGGACTGGGCCGGATCGTTGTCTTCACCGAAGCGGGTGAGGCGGGCCAGTTTCATCTGGTGGATTTCGCCCGCGGCGCAGCCGACATCATCGCGGACGCCTATCCCGGCATCGGCCCCGAACAGGTCGGTCAGGTCAGGCCGATCCAGTATCTCGCCGGGGATGGACAGCGCATCCATGGCTATCTGACGCTTCCGCCCGGCGCATCCGATCCTCGCGGCCTGCCGCTGGTCGTCCTCGCGCATGGCGGACCCGCCGCCCGGGATGTCGCGGGTTTCGACTGGTGGGCGCAGGCCATGGCCTCGCGGGGCTATGCAGTGTTGCAGGCCAACTTCAGGGGGTCGACCGGCTACGGCCGCGCCTTCCTCGAAGCGGGCTACGGCGAATGGGGCGGCAAGATGCAGACAGACCTGTCCGACGGCGTTCGCTGGCTGGCTGCCGAAGGCATCGTCGATCAGGGCCGGGTCTGCATCGTCGGGGCGAGCTACGGCGGCTACGCTGCCATGGCCGGCCTGACGCTGGACCGGGGCGTGTATCGCTGCGGGGTTTCGGTCGCCGGGGTGTCGGACCTTCGCCGGATGGTCAACCGGGAGTCGCGCCAGGAGCGGAACCGCGACAGCCAGACCGTCCGCTACTGGAACCGGTCGATGGGCGCCGCGCGGCTCAACGACCGCGCCCTGGATGATCGTTCGCCCGCGCATCTCGCGGCCGGGATCGACGGCCCATTGCTCCTGATCCATGGACGGGACGACACGGTCGTTCCCATCGAACAGAGCCGCCTCATGGCCGACGCCCTGAGACGAGCCGGAAAACCTGTCGAGCTGATCGAGATGGCCGGCGAGGACCACTGGCTCTCGCAGTCCGCGACCCGACGCCGGATGCTGGGCGAAACCATCCGTTTCCTCGAGACGCACAACCCGGCCCGCTGATCGAGACATCGACGCCGAACCGGGACCGTCATAGAAGCGGAGCCATGCGCACGCCGAACACGCCGTCCCCTGTTGCACCCAAGGCGTCGGCGCTGGCGGTGCTGTTTGCGGTCGTGTTCATCAACCTGGTCGGGTTCGGGCTGGTGGTGCCGCTCCTGCCGTTCTTCGCCCAGAGCCTGAACGCCGAGCCATGGCAGATCACCCTGATGTTCTCGGCCTATTCGCTGGGGCAGTTCTTCGCGGAGCCGTTCTGGGGCCGGCTGTCGGACCGGATCGGGCGAAAGCCCGTGCTGATGATCACCGTCGGGGCCAATGCCGTCGGCTATCTGGCCCTGGCGTTCGTGCCGAACATCTGGCTGGCGATCGCCGTGCGCCTGTTCACCGGTCTGGGGGCTGGCAATATCTCGACGGTGCAGGGCTATGTCGCCGACGTGACCCCGCCCGAGCAGCGCGCAGGGCGAATGGGTCTGATCGGCGCTGCCTTTGGCCTGGGCTTTATCGTCGGGCCGGGCCTGGGCGGCCTGCTCACCCAGCCGCAGTTGGGCCAGATCGGCTATCAGCTGCCGATCTTCACCGCGGCGGGCCTGGCCGCGCTGGCTGCGCTGGGCGTGCTGATCTTTCTGCGAGAGAGCCGGGTCAGGGCGGATCCCGCCGCGCCGCGTCCCGCCTTCCTGTCGGGCCTGCGCGACGCGCGTGCGAATCCGGTCGTGTCGCGAGTGCTGCTGGTGTCGCTGGTCTACATGGCCGGATTTTCGGCGATGGAGAGCGTGTTCGGCCTGTGGGCGGAAGACCGCTACAGCTGGGGCCCACGCGAAGTCGGGCTGAGTTTCATGATCGTGGGCATCGTCTCGACCCTCAACCAGGGCTTTCTGGCCGGCCGGCTGGCGCGCAGGTTCGGAGAGGCCCGGGTGCTGGCCACCGGCATGTTGCTGTTCGGCGCCTCCCTGATCGCCCAGGTCGCCGCGCCGACCGCCTGGTTCCCGGCCGTATCGCTGGACCTCGGCGCCTTCACCCTGCCGATCGTGCAGGGCTGGATCATCCCGATCGTCATGGCCGTCGGAGCCTGCGGCATGTCGCTGGCCATGCCGAACATCTCGGCGATGATCAGCCGCTCGACGCCGCCGGACCGGCAAGGCGCCATGCTGGGCCTCAACATGGCCTCGGGCTCGATCGCGCGGATCTTCGGGCCGATGGCGGCTGGAGCCCTGTTCTCCGGGATCGGCCACGACTGGCCCTTCCTCGTCGGCGCGGCCCTGACGGTCCCGGCGGCGATCATGGCGATCAACGCGGGTCGCGCGTTCCGGGCACAGCAGGCAAAGGCGCTGGCTGAATCGGCCTGAAACCGAGACTCTGCTTGCCCTGAAGCCCCACATCGACTAGAAGCCGCGCCTTCGCGTACCGAACCGTCGGGCGAACAGGCATGCCTGGGCGGTTCCTAATCAGGGCGACCATGTCGAGGGCTTCAGGGCCCGGGACGCGGTAACCCGCTCAAAAGAGAGAGTGAAAATGCCGAAACTGAAGACGAAGTCGGGCGCCAAGAAGCGCTTCAAATTCACGGCGACTGGCAAGGTTAAGGCCGGCGTTGCTGGCAAGCGTCACCGCTTGATCAGCCACAACAGCAAATACATCCGCCAGAACCGCGGCACCTCGGTCATGGCCGACGCCGACGCCAAGAAGATCAAGTCCTACATGCCGTACGCCTGATTGGCGCGCGCATCTGACTGATCTCCCGAAGAATTTGAAAGGATAGCGACATGGCTCGCGTCACCCGGGGCGTAACGTCCCACGCCAAACACAAAAAGGTCCTGAAGCAAGCCAAGGGCTTCTACGGCCGCCGCAAGAACACCATCCGCACGGCCAAGGCCGCCGTCGACCGCGCCGGCCAGTACGCCTATCGCGACCGCCGCAACAAGAAGCGCAACTTCCGCGCCCTGTGGATCCAGCGCATCAACGCCGCCGCCCGTCTGGAGGGCTTCACCTACTCGCAGTTCATCCACGGCCTGAACAAGGCCGGCATCGAGCTGGACCGCAAGGTTCTGGCCTCGATCGCTGCCGACGAAGCCGGCTTCAAGGCTGTCGCCGACAAGGTCCGCGCCGCCCTGGCGTAAACTTTTCCGGCAACGGAAGACGCAAAAGCCCTCCGGCGCACGCCGGGGGGCTTTTTGCTTTGGCCCCCAGCCGCTAGACGGATCGCGACATGACCGATCTCGCCCAACTCGAACTCGACCTGATCAACGCCATCGGCTCGGCGGAGACCGCCGCGGCCGTCGAGGACATCCGCGTCGCCGCCCTCGGAAAGTCCGGCTCCATTTCGGGCCTTCTGAAGGGCATGGGCGCGATGAGTCCCGACGAGCGCCGCGAGAAGGGGCCGATAATCAACGGTCTGCGCGACCGGGTTCAGTCGGCGCTGGCCTCCCGAAGGAGCGAGCTTGAGGCCGCCGAGCTGGATGCCCGGCTCAAGGCCGAGCACGTCGACCTGACACTGCCGTCGCGCCCGCGCCGGAAGGGCAGCGTTCACCCGACCATGCAGGTCATGGACGAGATGATCGCCCTGTTCGCCGACATGGGCTTCGCCGTGGCCGAGGGTCCGGACGTCGAGGACGACTTCCACAACTTCACGGCCCTGAACTTCCCGCCCAGGCATCCGGCGCGGGAGATGCACGACACATTCTTCCTGAAGCCGGACCCGGAGACGGGCGAGCGCAAGGTCCTGCGCACGCACACCAGCCCCGTGCAGGTGCGCACGATGATGTCGCAGACGCCGCCGATCCGGATCATCGCGCCCGGCCGGACCTTCCGGAAGGACTCGGATGCCACCCACACGCCGATGTTCCATCAGGTCGAGGGTCTGGTGATCGACAGGGGCATCCACATGGGCCACCTGAAGTGGACGCTGGAGACCTTCGTCGCGCGCTTCTTCGAGGTCGACGGCGTCGACGCCCGCTTCCGCCCGCACCATTTCCCGTTCACCGAGCCGTCGGCCGAGATGGACATCCGCTGCGACCGCTCGGGCGGCGAACTGAAGCTGAACACCGGCGACAGCTGGATGGAAATCCTCGGCTGCGGGATGGTGCATCCCAACGTCCTGCGCGCCTGCGGCATCGACCCGGACGAGTACCAGGGCTTCGCTTTCGGCATGGGGGTGGATCGTCTCGCCATGCTGAAATACGGCATTTCCGACCTGCGGCCGATGTTCGAGGCCGACACCCGGTGGCTGTCGCACTACGGCTTCTCGGCCTTCGCCGCCCCCAATCCCGCAAGCGGACTGTCCTGATGACCAATACTCCCGCCCCCCCGGTGACCCGGACCATCGACCCGCTGGCCACGACCTTCGAGGGCGGCCGCCTGTCGCTGTTCGATCTGTACCGCGCCAGCGTGCAGTCGGGGGGAGGCGTGCGGCTTGAAGGCCGGACCTTCACCAACTGCGTGATCGACGGCCCGGCCCTCATGCTGGTGCTCGAGGGGGTGCATTTCAACGCCACCAACTTCGGGCCCACCGGCGGCGACATGCGCAACATGCTGTTCCGGCCGATGGGCAACGTCGGCATTGGCGCCATCCCGGTGCGCAACTGCACCTTCGACCGCTGCGAGTTCCAGACGATCGGCATCACGGGCAGCGAGGAGCTGCTGAAGATGCTGATCGACCAGGTCACCACGACCGACTGAACGCCCGACATAGAGCAAGAGACAGTACGATGACCGACGAGACCGCCAAGATGTCCGCTGAGGAAACAGCCGGCCGCGCGCTGGTGGCCCGCAAGACGTTCGAGAAGGAAGCCATCTGGCTGCCGTCTCTGGCCGTCCAGCACTGGAACGCCGGCGAGATGTTCATCGAGGGCAAGACCTTCACCGACTGCGTGATCGAAGGCCCCGCCGTGATGGCCGTGATGAACGGCACGCAGTTCGAGAGCTGCGCCATGGGCACGACCACCGATGCACGCACCCTGCTGTACCGCCCGGTCAGCCGCGAGAAGATGGCCGGCGTCATCGGGATGTCGAACTGCCGCTTCGTGCGCTGCCAGTTCGTGCAGGTCGGCTACACCGGCTCGGACGAGCTGCTGGAGGAGCTGGAGCACGGCATCAAGCGCCTGAGCGAGGCCAACCCGGCGGTGGGACCCAACTCGTGAAGTTCACCCTCTCCTGGCTGAAGGAGCATCTCGAGACGGAGGCCGACGTCGCCGCGGTGGCCGACGCCATGACCATGGCCGGCCTCGAGGTCGAGGAGGTCCACGATCCGATCGCCGCACTCGCCCCGTTCACGGTGGCGAAGATCGTTTCGGCCGAACGCCATCCCAATGCCGATCGCCTGCAGGTCTGTCAGGTCGAAACCGTCGACGGGATGAAGGAGATCGTCTGCGGCGCGCCCAACGCGCGCGCGGGCCTGACCACGATCTACGCTCCGATCGGCGCCTATGTGCCGGGGCTCGGCGTGACCCTGGTCGAGAAGCCGGTGCGCGGCGTCGTGTCGAACGGGATGCTGTGCTCGGGCGCCGAGCTCGAGCTCGCCGACGACAGCGATGGCATCCTGGAGCTGGACGACACCCTCAGGGTCGGCGAGCCCGCCGCGGGCGTCTTCGGCGCCGAGCCGGTCATCGACTTCGAAGTCACCCCGAACCGCCCCGACTGGCTGGGCGTCGCCGGCATCGCTCGCGACCTCGCCGCCGCGGGGGTGGGTACGCTGAAGACGCCGAAGGTCGAACCGATCGCGGGGACCTTCGTCTCGCCCGTGACCGTGCGCATCGACGCGCCCGGGATGTGCCCCACCTTCGGGGGCCGGTTCATTCGCGGCGTGAAGAACGGCCCGTCGCCCGAGTGGCTGAAGCGTCGTCTGGAGGCCATCGGCCTGCGCTCGATCAACCGGCTGGTCGATGTGACCAACCTGATCTCCTATGACCGCGCGCGCCCGCTGCACGTCTACGACGTCGCCAAGCTGGTCGGTGACGAGATCGTGGTGCGCGCCGGACAGGCGGCGAGAGACACGGGAGAGCCCGAGCACCTGATTGCGCTGGACGGCAAGACCTATGCCGTCGATCCAGCGATGTGCGTGATCTCCGACGCTTCGGGCGAGCGCCCCATCGGCCTTGGCGGGGTCATGGGCGGCGAGAGCACCGGCTGTTCGGACGAGACAACGGACGTCTTCGTGGAGTGCGCCTGGTTCGATCCCATCCTGATCGCCCAGACCGGCCGGACCCTGACGCTGAACTCGGACGCCCAGTATCGCTTCGCCCGCGGCGTGGACACGCACTCGGTCCGCGACGGGCTGGAGCTGGCGACGAAGCTGATCCTCGATCTGTGCGGCGGCGAGCCGTCCGAGATCGCCATCGTCGGCGAGCCCCCGGCCCCGCCGTCGGCCTTCGCCTTCGACCCGGCCCGCGTCGGCTCGCTGACCGGCCTGACCCTGACCGACGACCGGATCGCGGAGATCCTGACGGCCCTCGGCTTCGAGGTCGCCAGAGGCTCGCCGTGGTCTGTAACGCCGCCGACATGGCGCCGCGACGCGGAAGGCCCGGCCGACCTCGTAGAGGAAGTCGCGCGGATCGAGGGCTTCGGCGAACTGCCGTCCACGCCCCTGCCCGATCAGGGCGCGCCGTCACGCGGCGTGCTGAGCCCGCGTCAGGCCCGGGTCAGGCTGGCCCGCCGTGCGCTGGCCGCCATGGGCTATGCCGAAGCCGTCACCTGGTCCTTCACCAAGCAGTCGATCGCAGCCCTGTTCGGCGGCGGCGACGAGACGCTGGTGCTGGAGAATCCGATCGCGGCCGATCTGGATTGCATGCGGCCCTCGGTCCTGCCGAACCTGATTCAGGCCGCCGCCCGCAATGCCGCCCGCGGCCATGCCGATGCCGCCCTGTTCGAGATCGGACCGATCTATCTGGACGATCAGCCGAATGGCCAGCGCACGGTCATCGCCGGCCTGATCGCGCCGCGCAGCGCCCGTCACTGGGGCGGCGTTGCGGAGGACGCCCTGTTCGCGCTCAAGGGCGACCTGATGGCCCTTCTGGAGCAACTGGGCGCGCCGGTCGCCTCGCTTCAACTCGTTCAGGGCCAGAACCGGGGCTGGTGGCATCCGGGCCGCTCGGCCCGCCTGCAACTGGGCCCGAAGAATGTGATGGTCGAGTTCGGCGCCCTGCACCCGCGGGTGCTGAAAGCGCTGGACGCCGAGGCGCCGATGCTGGCGTTCGAGATCGTGCTGGACGCCGTGCCCGAACCGCGCGGCGCGAAGTCCAAGGCGCGTGGGGCGGCCAGCCTGGCCAATCTGATGCCCCTGACCCGCGACTTCGCCTTCGTGGTCGAGGACGGCAAGGCGACGGGCGATCTGGTCCGCGCCGTGGCCGGGGCCGACAAGGCCCTGATCACCGATGTGCGGGTGTTCGACGTCTATCGCGGAACCGGCGTGCCGGAAGGCATGAAATCCGTTGCGCTGGAGGTCGAGATCCAGCCCGTCGAGGCGACGCTGACCGAGGCCGGGATCGAGGCATTGTCCGCCAAGGTCGTCGGCGCGGCCGTGAAGGCCGGCGCGGCGCTGCGAAGCTGAGGAACTGACGTGGGGATCAAGCCGAGGGTCGAGACTGCGTTCGAGCGCCTGCTGTTCCAGTCGCGCTGGCTGATGGCCCCTTTTTATGCGGGTCTGGCGCTGGCGCTCCTGATGCTGCTGGCCGTCTTCCTGCGCGACCTGTTCTACTATGTGCCCAAGGCCCTCATGATGGGTCCGGGCACAGGCCTCAGCTCCAATGACGCCATTCTGGCGGTGCTGACGCTGGTGGACCTGTCGCTGGCAGGCAATCTGCTGCTGATCGTGATGTTCTCCGGCTACGAGAATTTCGTCTCCAAGCTCGATCTCGAGGGCGAGACGGACCGGCCGCCGTGGATGGGGACCGTCGATTTTTCGGGCCTGAAGATGAAGCTGATCGCCTCGATCGTGGCGATCTCGGGCATCCAGTTGCTCAAGACCTTCATGAACATCGGCAAGCCCGGCTATGCGCTGAACGAATCCGAGGCGATGTGGGGCGTGGTCATTCACCTGACCTTCGTCATCTCGGGCGTCCTGCTGGCGTTGATGGACTGGCTGACGTCCAGAACCGACAAGCATTAGGCAAGGTTTGGTTAACCTTGCCGCCGCAAGGCTGACTCAAAGACCGGCGACGGTGAAGCCCAGCGCCCGCGCGAGTCGGGCGGACCGTCCCGCCTTCGGAGCCAGACCATGCATCGCCGTCACCTGATCCAGTCCGGTATCGCCCTCGGAGCGACCTCCGCCCTCGGCGCCTGCGCATCGGCGCGCGGGCCGGCCGACCCGAACTACCCGATCCGCTCGGACCAGACCGCCCCGGCCTATACCTCGGAAGAACTGATCGCCGCCGGCTCGCGCGAGCTGGGCATCGCGGCGGAGGCCATCGGCGGCGCCATCGAGCGTATCTTCGCCGACCAGGGCGACCGTCCGACCGCCTACATCGCCGGGGAGGAAGCCTCGGCCGCCCTCGCCGTCGGCGCCCGCTACGGCCGCGGCGCCCTGCACATGAAGGACCTGTCGGCCTCGCAGGAGGTGTTCTGGCAGGGCGCCTCGATCGGCTGGGACATCGGCGGCAACGGCAGCCGGGTCTTCACCCTGGTGTACGGCCTGTTCCATCCGGACATGATCTACCGCCGCTACCCCGGCGTGGAAGGCACCGCCTATCTGATCGCCGGTCTGGGCGTGAACTACCAGCAGGCCGACGGCATCGTTCTGGCGCCGATCCGGACCGGCGTGGGCGTGCGTCTGGGCGCCAACGTCGGCACCATGTCGTACAGCCGCCAGCGGAATCTGCTGCCTTTCTAGGGCGCTATCGTTCGCCTCGCGGAGGCTCGCTGCTTGAGCGCGAAGGCGCTCAGGCAGCGTCGGCGATCATCGCCTCCAGCCCCTCGCGCCAGCCGCGATACTTCGGCCGCCAGCCGAGTTCGGCCTTGGCCTTCGCGTTCGAGAGGCGTTTGGAGTCGCGGTAGAAGCGGCGCATGGCGTCCGACACCGACGGGTCGTCCAGATCGACTTCGGGCGGCAGGGGCAGGCCGAGGCGTTTCGCGGCGCCCTCGATGATCACATGGGCTGGCGAGGGTTCGTCGTCACACAGGGTGTAGGCGGCGCCGGGATGCGGGCGCGCCATCGAGGCGAACAGGCCCGAGACGGCGTCGTCGACATGAATGCGATTGAAGATCTGACCCGGCTTGCGGACGATCCGCGCGGTGCCGTCTCTCAGCTTGTCCAGCGGCGAACGGCCTGGTCCGTAGAGCGCCGGCAGGCGGAACAGCTGGACTGTCAGACCCATCCCCTGACCGGCGTCCAGCCAGTCGCGCTCCGCCCTGACGCGGCGGGCGCCTTCGAGGGTCGCAGCGTTCAGCGCGTCGTCCTCGAAGGCCCAGCCGCCGGCACGATCGCCGAACACCGCCGTCGACGAGACATAGCCGATCCAGTCAGGCCAGGCGCCAGAGGCGGTGATGGCCGGCAGAAGCGCCTTCAATCCGGGGCAACCCGAGCCTTCCGGCGGGGCGGTGACGAGAATGGCGCCAGCCTTTTCGACGGCCGAAGCGAGAGCCGCATGGTCGGCCGGATCGACCGGTTCGATGCCGTCCGCCTTCAGGGCGGCGCGCGTCTCCGCGGCGCGCGAGGTCGCGAAGGCCCGACCGCCGCGGCGCAAGGCCTCGCGCGCGGCGGCCTGACCCAGCCAGCCTCCGCCGAAGACGAGCAGGGAGACGGGCGGCGGAACGTCAGACATCGAACCTCAGGCAGACAGAACTTCAGCCGGTGTCTCGACGACGCGGGCGGGCTCGGATTTCAGCGCCTCGGCGCGCTTGCCGTTCCAGCTGGAGACGCAGGGGATCTTCGTGCGGTCGGCCCGGTCGGCGTAGCGGCGGGCGATCTCGGTCACGTCCTGCATCAGGCCTTCGGCGAGGGTGATCGGTTTGAGACCCAGCTCCTTGAACTGGTCGTTGGCCACGACCAGCTCGTTCTCGTCGGCTTCCTGACGCGGGTTGGCGACATTGTGGATCTCGGCGCCGGTCATGCCCGCGACCATGGCGGCCAGATCGCGCACGCGCCGGCTTTCGGTCATCTGGTTCAGGATCTTCACCCGCTCACCCGACGTCGGCGGGTTCTTCAACGCCAGCTCGACGCAGCGGACGGTGTCCTGGATGTGGATGAAGGCACGGGTCTGTCCGCCCGAGCCGTGTACCGTCAGGGGATAGCCGACCGCCGCCTGGATCAGGAACCGGTTCAGGACTGTGCCGTAGTCGCCGTCGTAGTCGAAGCGGTTGATCAGCCGTTCGTCCTTGCGGGTCTCCTCGGTCTCGGCGCCCCAGACGATGCCCTGGTGCAGGTCGGTGATCCGCAGGCCGTCGTTCTTGGCGTAGAACTGGAACAGCAGGGCGTCCTGCGTCTTGGTCATGTGGTAGATCGAGCCCGGGTTCGGCGGGAACAGGATCTCCTGCTCGGCCGGGCCGAAATCGGTGTCGACCGTGACCTTCAGGTAGCCCTCGGGAATACGCAGGCCGGCGGTCGTGTAGCCGTAGACACCCATGGTGCCGAGATGGGCGAGGTGGACGTCGCGGCCGCTCTCGACGATCGCCGCCAGCAGGTGGTTGGTGGCGTTGAGGTTGTTGTCGACGGTGTAGAGCTTGTGCCGGGCCGACTTCATCGAATAGGGCGCGGCGCGTTGCTCGGCGAAGTGGACGACGCTGTCGGGCTGCCAGTCGCGGATCAGGGCGACAAGCCGGTCGAACTCCTTGCCGACGGTGATATTCTCGAACTCGATGGTCTTGCCCGAGACCTCCTTCCACGCGGCGATGCGCTCGCCCATGGTCCGGATCGGGGTCAGGGACTGGACCTCCAGCTCGTTGTCGATGTTGCGACGGCTGAGATTGTCGACGATCAGCACGTCCCATCCGCGCGCGGACAGGTGCAGAGCCGTGGGCCAGCCGCAGAAGCCGTCACCACCCAGAATTATAACGCGCATGGAATCCTCGATCACTTCCCCGTCACCTGCGTAGCTCACGTCGGGCGTCGGGCAAAGCGTGGCCTTGCGCCGCGCGAACTAACGGCGACGTGCGCGCCATTCCTCGCGGGTCTGGCCCCAGGCGTCGACCGCCAGGTGGTCGAACGGCGGCGGCATCCGGGTCGGGCCCAGATTGCGCGACCCCACCCGCTCCGCCAGCCGCTGAGACGGCGTGTTGTCCGGATCGATGCAGTGAATGACGTCCGGCCAGTCCAGCACGTCGAAGGCGTAGTCGAGCGCCGCCGTGGCTGCCTCGACGCCATAGCCCTTGCCCTGGGCTTCGGGATGCAGACCCCAGCCGACCTCGTTGCCCGGCCAGCCGTGTGGACGCCACGGCCCGATCCGGCCGAGCCAGAGACCGGTCTCGCGATGTTCCAGTGAAAACATGGAGATGCCCGTCAGGCTCCACGCTCCGGCCATGGTCATGAACCCCCGCCATGCAGTCGCCGCCGGCTGGGCGCCGCCGAGGTATCTCGCGGCTTCCGGGTCGGCCATCATCTCCGCCCACCGCGGGAAATCTTCCAGCGCGATCGGCCGCAGGGTCAGACGTTCCGTGTGCAGCACGGGTCCGGTCACAGTAGATACTCCCTCTCGAGCTGATACTGGCTGCCGTCGGATGTCAGGATGCTGGAGTACAGGCCGAAGCGATCCACGCGGATCGGTGGCGAGTGGAGCAGATTGTGCCCGGTGATCCAGGCGCCGATCCGGTCCGGATTGGTCCGGGGCTTGAGATAGGCCAGCGTCACGTGGGGGCGGTAGTCGCGGCGCTCCATGGCGACGCCCGCCCGTTCTCCCGCGGACCGGCAACGCCCTGCAAGAACGTTGAGGCGCTCGCTCGACTGCACGCCGGCCCAGAGGGTGTGGCTGCGGTGGGCGTCCCCGAAGGCGCCGACGCCGGCGAGTTCGATCTCGAAGGCTCCGCCGGTCGCTGCGCGGCCCAGCTCGGCCGCCAGATCATCGGCGGTGCGCTCGCTGACCTCGCCATAGAAGGCCAGCGTCACATGCAGCTGTTCCTCGCTGCGCCACTTCGCGCCGGGCAGGCCGGACTGGCGACGCTTGAGCGTCCCGGCCACGTCCCAGGGGATGGAGAGGGCGGTGAACAGCCGGATCATGCGACCGTTGGTAGCGGCTGTGGAGCCATCTCCCAAGTCCGGTTTTCCTTGCGGAAGGGTCTGGCGCGACCGATATTTGCTGCAAAGGCCGGGATCGCCCGGCTTACTGGAGGATCGAAACCGCGATGAGCGATTTCCGAAACGGATATTCCATCCCGCAGACTGCCGACATGTCGGTGGATGCGGGCCTGCGCAGCTTCATGCTGGGCGTCTACAACAAGCTGGCCCTCGGCCTCGTCGTCGCCGGGGTGCTGGCTTATGTCACCGGCAACGTCCCCGCCGTTCAGCAACTGCTGTTCGCCGTGGGCCCCGACGGCCGTGTTGGCCTGACCATGCTGGGCATGGCGGTGCAGTTTGCGCCGCTGGTCCTCCTGTTCGGCTCCATGTTCTTCATGAAGAACCCGACGGCGGGCGGCGTGAACCTCCTGTACTGGGCCGTGGTCTCGACCATCGGGGCCGGCATGGGCCTGCTGTTCCTGCGTTACACGGGCGAGTCGATCGCCTCGACCTTCTTCGTCACCGCGGCCGCCTTCGGCGGGCTGAGCCTGTTCGGCTATACGACGAAGAAGAACCTGACCGGTATGGGCAGCTTCCTGATCATGGGCGTGATCGGTCTGGTGATCGCCTCGATCGTCAACATCTTCCTGGGCAGCGGCACCCTGTACCTGATCATCAGCGGTCTGGGCGTTCTGATCTTCTCGGGCCTGATCGCCTACGACACCCAGCGCCTGAAGATGACCTACTACGACCTGGGCGGCGACCGCGCCGCGATGGGCGTGGCGACCGGCTTCGGCGCGCTGAGCCTGTTCATCAACTTCATCAACCTGTTCCAATTCCTGCTCGCCTTCATGGGCGGCAACCGGGAATAGGCGACAGCCAGAGCCGATACGGAAAAGGCCCGGAGCGATCCGGGCCTTTTTTCTATTCGACCACCGTGAACTTGCGACTGTCGAAGACGCGCAGAACCTGCGGCAACTCCCGCCCGCGACGCAGCACGACGCCGCCCTCGCCCACGACCGCCCACTGGCCCTGTTTCAGGCGCAGGGCCGGGCGTTTCTCGATGCGATAGACCGGGGCGTCGCCCGAGCGGCGGAAAACGGCGAACTCGGCGACGTCCCTGTGGCCAACGATGGCGTAGTCGCGCCATTCGCCAGCCGCGACCATGCGGCCGTAGACCCTCAGGATCTGATCCAGTTCGCGTCGGTCGAAGAAGACCGGGCCTGCCTGGGGCTGGCCGTCGAAGGCGTCAGTCATCCCTTCAAGCTAATCCTCTGCGGCCGGTACGCCAGCCCCCGGAAACGTGTTGCGAACGCCGCAATGCGAAGAAATCGCACCAGACACGAAATCGCCTCCGTTCCGCCCATCGCCCGCCCCCTTGGGGGGCGACACGGGATACATCGGCTCGTCGGAGTTCGGAACGGTTCCGGATCCTGAACAGCCCCCCCAGCCCCCTGGAATTGTTCCATCAAGGGCTCCGGCGGGCCGATGCTTCCTCCAAAGCGAGACGCCCGCTCCGCCACCCTCCCCCTCCCGGCCGAGCGGGCGTTTTGCTGTCCGGGACCGCGTGCCCCGCCCGATCAGGGCAGGGTGATGCGGACGCTCTCTCCACCACGACGCACCGAGACCACGCGCTGGCCGCGGCGCTCCATGGCGCGTGTGAAGGCCGTCAGGGAGGACGCCCGGCCGCCATCGACAGACTCGATCACGTCTCCGGCGCGGATGCCGGCCGCCGCAGCGGCTGAGCCGCCTTCGACCGACGAGACCTGCAGATCCCCCTCGTTGACGCGAGCCGTGACACCGCGAGCGACGACGACTTCCGAGCCGGCGAAGACGACCTGCTCGGTGCGTTCCTGAACCTGCAGGGTGGCGCGCCCCTCTTGGCCATCCCGCAGATAGACCAGCGCCAGCTCCGTGCCCGGCGCGGCGATGCCGATCGTGGCCTGCACCGTGCCGGCGTTGGACACAGGTCGGTTCTGGATGCGGGTGACGATATCGCCCCGCCGCAGGCCGGCCCGCTCCGCCGACGAGCCCGGAGCCACGTCCTCGACCACGGCTCCGCGAACGATGCCGATGTCGAAGGTGCGCGAGCGCTCGGCGTTCAGCGATCCGAAGATGGCGCCGGTCACGCCGCGCCGCACCTCACCATGCTCGCGCAGCTGGGCGACGACATAGTTCATGATCCGGCTGGGCACCGCGAAGGCGATGCCGTCATTGCCGCCGCCGCCGCCCGACAGGATGGAGGTGTTGATGCCGATCAGCCGGCCGCGGCTGTCCAGCAGGGGACCGCCGGAGTTGCCCGAGTTCACGGCCGCGTCGGTCTGGATGTAGTCCTCGATCCTGTCGCCCATGCCTGAGCGGCCCAGGCCGGAGATGACGCCCATGGTCAGGGTCTGGTCGAGCCCGAGCGGATAGCCGACGGCGAACGCCAGATCGCCGGTGCGCAGGGTGTCCGAGCTGACGACCTCGATCTGGGCCAGACCGGTCGCCTCGATCTTCAGCACGGCAAGATCGGTCGCCTTGTCGGCGCCGATGAGCGTCGCCTCGAAGATGCGACCGTCGGTCAGGTCGACCGTGAATTTGCGACCGCCCTCGACGACGTGATTGTTGGTGACGATGATGCCCTGGGCCGCGTCGATGATCGCACCGGAGCCGCTGGACATGGGACGGGGTTCGGCGTCACCCGAGCTGGGGCCTGACGAGCTCCCCAGCGTCGTGACCTGGACCACCGCGGGCAGCGCCTGCTCAAGGCCGGTGGCGAAAGTGAAGACCCCACGCTCGGCGTCGTAGGGCATCGGGGACTGCGCCGACTGGGCCGCAGCCGGCATGGCGATCAGCAGCGGAACCGCCGCCGCCAGCGCCACTACCGAGAAACCGCCCGACCGGGAGAGGGTCCGCCGCATATTCAATCCCCTGTTCTGAGGGTGGACCCTAGCGCGAGAATTGCGCCGTGACGACAGCCCCCGGAGCGGCGTCATCAATCGTCATGGCGGCGCCGTGCCGTTTCAGGATGGCGCGGACAAAGGCCAGCCCCATGCCATGGCTCTCGCGTCCGTCCGTTCCGGCCTGCGCCCGGGCAGCGGCGAACCCCGGGCCCTGATCGGTGACGGAAAGAACGGGACGACCGCCTTGCTGACCTGCGAACAGGGTCACCATCCCGCCGTCGGGCGAGTACTTCACGGCATTGTCGACAAGGTTCGTCACAGCCCGCTGGAGCAGGGAGCGGACGCCCAGAACCGACACAGGCGCAGCGACGACCTTCAACTCGACCCCCCGCTCTTCCGCCAGCGGCTGGTAGAGCTCGGCCGCCTGGCGGACCAGCGTGTCCAGGCTGACCGGCTCGAACGACCACGCCTCGCCGTCACGCAGGGACATGGCGTCGGTCATGGCGCGATTGATGCCGGCAAGGTCGGCGCGGGCCTCGGCGATCAGGGCGCGGGCCTCCGGAGAGGAAGCGGTTTCGGCCAGCCGATCCATCCGCGCCGATGCCCGGGCCAGGGGCGTGCGGAAATCATGGGCCAGCTGGTCGGCGGAATCCCGCAGCCAGCTCAACAACTCCTCAAGTCGATCCAGCGTCAGGTTCACATGGCCGGTCAGTTCGGTCAGCTCCGGCGCCAGCGCGGTCTCCGGCGCCCGCAGGGAGAAGTCGCCCACGGCGGCGCGATCCAGCGCCAGGCTGACCTGAGCCACGGCGTTGGTCAGGCGCCGGCGGGCGAAGGTCGCGGCGATCAGGCCGATGGCCACCATCAGGACCCCGGCTCCGACCACCGCGGCCACCGCCCAGCCCCACGCGTCGCCGGAGGCGTCAACCACGCGTCCGACCGCGATATCGAGCGCCCCGACCGAGCGGCGCACCACGACCACCTCGACGGGCCGGCCGGAGCAGAGGACGCCCTGGCCCAGCCGGAGGATGTAGACGTCATCGCCGAGACGCGGAGCCCGCTCACCCCGCACGGTTTCCAGTTCGGAAAGGCCAGCCGGTTTGCCCACTGGCGCCCGGATAAAGCGCACGCCTGCGCCGCCCCGGCCCGTACGGCACGTATCTTCCAGAGTGCGGGCATCTTCGATGCGCCCCGGACCACTCTGGAACGCCGTCAGCCAGGCGGACAGATAGGCCGCATCGCCGGCCGAGATGTTCTCGCGGGTGAAGCTGGCCTCGGCGGCCAGCTTGTCCGACATGGTCACATAGTCGGCCAGGGCAGCCAGCGCCGCCTTCTCTCGCTGGTCCATCCGCACAGCTGTGCTCGTCACGAACAGCGAGCCGGTCAGGGCCATGGCCGACAGGACCGCGATGCCGACCGCCAGCTGGGTCGTCGTCAGCCGATTGAGCCAGGCGCGCAGCCGCCGGAACGTCCCGCGCATCCGCTCAGCCGGCCGCCGACAGATCGCGGAAGATCAGGCTCTGGCTGCGGGCGGATACGATCAGCGGATGCAGATCCTCGCCCAGCTCCGGAGCCTGCTCCTTCAGACGGCGGCGCAGGGCGCTGATGCGGGCGTCGATGATGTTGACGAAATTGTCGGGCAGGAATTTCCACTCCACCCAGCAGCGGTCCCACAGCATGGTCTTGGTCACCGGCTGACCGCGCGCGGTCATCAGTTCGCACACGATCGAGAACTCCAGCGGCGAGAGGTCGATCAGGCGCGAGACCTCTCCCAGCTCCAGTTTCAGCGTCCGCGCTCCGAAGGACAGCCGGAACGGGCCGTTCACGAGATCCGCGGACGCGGGGCGGGCGCGGCGCGCGGCGCGACGCAGTTGGGCGGCGATGCGGGCCAGCAATTCCTCGTCCCCGACAGGCTTGGCCAGATAGTCGTCGGCTCCGCCCAGAAGACCCTCCACCTTCTGTCGTTCGGCGCCCATGGCCGTCAGCATCAGCGCCGGCGCGTCGGAGGACGCCCCGGCCGTCTCCCGCACGGCCTTGAGCATTTCCAGTCCATCCATGCCGCGTGTGTGACGGTCGAGGATCAGGACGTCGTAGGGCCTGGTCCGGGCCGCCTCGAGGGCGCCCTCGCCCGCGTCAAAGCGATCGACCTGCGCAAAGCCCGCCTGAAGAAGGCGTCCGGCCACGTGTTCGGATAGCGCCGGATCGTCCTCGAGGAGCAGGGCGATGCGTCCGGCGAAGACGTCGGTGAGTTGGGCGAACGGATCGTCGCCGCTGGTGACCTGTTCCCCGTCCATCCCCGCCTCCCGTCCCGCAACGATACGCCGCCCCGGTCGAATGACAATGGTCGACGACGGCGGCTCACCCTGCCCGCGCGCGCGAGGCATGGCGGCTGATTCTTCCTGATCGAACGTCGATTGCGGGGCACGGGCCGCGTGATACCGTCCGGGCAACAGGAGAGGACACCCCATGCTCGTCGCCGCCCTTCTCACGCTCGCGATCCAGACCGCGCCCGACGCTGTCGATCCCGCCTCGGCGGAAGGCGCGGCGGTCATGGCCCCGGTCAACGGCGTCTTCGCGGCGCTGTCGGCGCGGGACGGTCAGGCGCTGCTGCCCCTGATGGACGCCGAAGGACGCATCAATGTGGTGGTCGAGCGGCCCGACGGCTCACGCCGCTACGGCAGCCCCGCCGTCGCCGACTTCGCGGCCGGGCTCACCCCTGGCCCTGAACGGTTCGAGGAAATCATGCCCGCCCCGACGGTGATGATCGACGGCGACATCGCCTCGGTCTGGGGGCGATACGTCTTCCGGGTCGACGGCACGCTGAGCCACTGCGGCGTGAACCATTTCGGCCTCGTCCGCCGCGACGGCGTCTGGAAGATCGCCAATCTGACCTGGACGCAGCGCACGACCGGCTGCGAGGGCATCGTTCCCTGACTACGCCCCCACCGCGCTCAATCCCCGATCAGGTCGGGATGACAATCCGCTCCTGTCATCCCCGCGGAAGCGGGGACGCGTCGCGAGCGTTAGCGCCCTAGAAAGCGCTCTCACCCGTAATCGCCCGCCCCAGGATCAGGGCGTGGACGTCGTGTGCGCCCTCGTAGGTGTTGACCGTCTCGAGGTTCATGGCGTGGCGCATGACGTGCATCTCGCCGGTGATGCCGGCGCCGCCGTGCATGTCGCGGGCCTCGCGGGCGATGGCCAGGGCCTTGCCGCAATTGTTGCGCTTCATCATCGAGATGGCTTCCGGGCACCAGTCGCCGTTGTCGAGACGACGGCCGAGGGCCAGCGCGCCCTCGAAACCGAGGAAGATTTCGGTCTGCATGTCGGCCAGCTTTTTCTGCACCAGCTGGCGCGAGGACAGCGGGCGGCCGAACAGCATGCGCTCGGCGACATAGTCGCGGGTGGCGTGCAGGCAGAACTCGGCGGCGCCCATCGCACCCCACGAAATGCCGTAACGCGCCTTGTTCAGGCAGGAGAAGGGACCGCGCAGGCCCTTGACGCCCGGCAGGATGTTCTCTTCCGGAACGAAGACGTCATTCAGCCCGATATCGCCGGTGATCGAGGCCCGCAGGGAA
Source organism: Caulobacteraceae bacterium (assembly GCA_052441165.1). Lineage (GTDB taxonomy): Bacteria > Pseudomonadota > Alphaproteobacteria > Caulobacterales > Caulobacteraceae > Brevundimonas. The sequence continues at coordinate 57,185 of JBQVQW010000009.1, forward strand.
AGCTTGTCGCCGATCTTGTCGGTGGTGAAGCCCTCCATGCCGCGTTCCACGATGAAGCCCCGGATGACGTCATCCAGCTTGGCCCAGACCACGGCGAGGTCGCTGATCGGCGAATTGGTGATCCAGTATTTGGCGCCGTTCAGGCGATAGCCACCCTCGACCTTGACCGCCCTGGTCTTCATCGAGGCCGGGTCCGAGCCGCCGTCCGCCTCGGTCAGACCGAAGCAGCCGACCAGCTCGCCGGCGGCCATCCTCGGGAGGAAGCGCATCTTCTGTTCTTCCGACCCGAAGGCGTAGATCGGGTACATCGCCAGCGACGACTGCACCGACATGGCCGAGCGATAGCCGCTGTCGACCGCCTCGATCTCGCGCGCGATCAGGCCGTAGGCGACGTGGCTGGCGGCGGCGCCGCCGTACTGCTCGGGCAGGGTCGCGCCGAGGAAGCCCATCTCGCCCATCTCGGTCATGATCGAGCGGTCGAAGGCCTCGTCCCTGAAGGCGGCGACGATCCGCGGCAGCAGCTTCTCGCGCGCATAGGCGCGGGCCGCTTCCTGGATCATGCGCTCGTCGTCGGTCAGCCGCCCGTCGAGGTCCAGCGGGTCGTCCCAGCTGAAGGTCTTGTGCGAGGCGGTGTGTCCGTCGGCCATGGTCGTCTTTCCTGAGCGTCTGCGGGGTTCAGGCGATCGTCAGCATCCGTGACGATCGGCCCCCTGTTCTGCGCTGCGGTTTAGGCCAGAATGACGCTCGCGGGTAGAGGGAGCGCCCGCGACATGCCAGACTGACCGGATGAGCCGCACGCTGAAACGCCTGTTCGTCGACCATCCCCGCGAGGTCGAGGAAAGCTATCTCGAGCACATGGCCGCGTCCGGGCGATTCGGCTTCAAGCTCCTGCGCCTGGCCGCGTGCGCCTTCTGCCACGCGCTGGTGCCCGGTGTGTTCAAAACCACCGTGTCTGACGAGATCAAGGCGACCGCCCGCACCATGGGCGTCCGCGCCGAGGAAGCGCGGGAGTGCCGGATGCGCGACGCCGGAGTCTGGGATCCGGGCCTGTAGCCGTTGGCCAGTGGCTAGTGGCTAGTGGCTAGTGGCTAGTGGCTAGTGGCTAGTGGCTAGTGGCTAGTGGGGCAGGTCGGGGGTAGAGCTGTCGCTGTCCATGTCTTGAACCGGAAACCGACGTGCTAGCCACTCGCCACTCGCCACTCGCCAATTCTTGTGGCCCGCTCTCCGGCGTTCGCGTCCTCGATCTGTCCCGCGTGCTGGCCGGCCCCTGGGCGACGCAGACGCTCGCGGACCTCGGCGCCGAGGTCATCAAGATCGAGCGGCCCGGCGCAGGGGACGACACCCGCCTGTGGGGGCCGCCGTTCACGACGAAGGCGGACGGGTCGCGCGGAGACGCGGCCTATTTCCTGTGCGCCAACCGGGGCAAGAAGTCGGTTGCGATCGACATCGCCACGCCCGAGGGCGCCGCGGCGGTGCGCGAGCTGGCCAGGACCTGCGACGTGGTGGTCGAGAACTTCAAGACCGGCGGCCTGCGCAAATACGGCCTCGACTTCGCAGGCCTGTCGGCGGTGAATCCGAAGCTGGTCTATTGCTCGATCACCGGCTTCGGCCAGACCGGACCGGACGCGCACCGGGCGGGCTATGACTACATGATCCAGGCCATGGGCGGCCTGATGTCGATCACGGGCCAGCCGGACGGCGCGCCGGGCGCCGAGCCCATGAAGGTCGGCGTGGCGGTGGTGGACCTTTTCACCGGTCTGTACGCCTCCAACGCCATCATGGCGGGCCTTCTGCATGCGAGGGCGACCGGTGAGGGGCAGCACATCGACATCGCCCTGTTCGATGTGCAGGCGGCGATGCTGGCCAATCAGGCGACCAACTATTTCGTCTCCGGGCAGGCGCCGACGCGGATGGGCAACGCCCACCCCAACCTAGTCCCCTACCAGCCCTTCCCCTGCAACGACGGCATGGTGGTGATCGCGGTCGGCAACGACGGCCAGTTCCGGTCGCTGTGCACCGCGCTGGAGATTGAGGCGATGGGGACGGAGCCTCGCTTCGCCACCAACGCCCAGCGGATTGCGCACCGGGGCGAGCTGACCGCCCTCCTGTCCGACCGCACGGCACGACACGGGATGAAGGCGCTGATGGCCATGCTTGAGGCCGCCGGCGTGCCCTGCGGGCCGGTCAACACGATCGATCAGGTGTTCGAGGAGCCGCAGGCCGTCCATCGCGGGCTGGTGGTCGAACAGACGCGCGGGGATCTGGATGGGGTCGTGAAGACCGTCGCCTCGCCGATCCGCATGTCGCGGACGCCGGTCGTCTATGATCGGCCCCCCCCTGCGCTGGGCGAGCACACGGACGAGGTGCTGGGCGACGAGATCTAGGGCGGGTTGACCAGAACCTGACCGATGCCCCAGGCGGCGCCGAGGATCATCAGGATCAGGGCGCTGGAGATCAGCATTCCCTGCCACGGAACCGGCCGGATCCGTCGCGGCAGGCTGGTGCCCCAGAAGCCTCCGGTGGCGAAGGCCGCAACCGCCATCAGCCGTCCGGCCGTCCGCGTACCGCCGTCGTCCTCGTCCAGGTCATCGCCGTCATCCGTCGCGAACTCGCCGGCCCGGGCCATGGCCAGCAGCGCGCGGGCCTGCTGGATTTCTGACTCCGGAGCCATCAGCCGGATGCCCAACGCCCGCTGCATCAACGGGTCTACGGTCGTCTGGTAGCGTTCGGTCACCGAGACCGGGATGCCGTGGCTTTCGAGGAAGGCGGCGGCGAGGTCGGCTTCATAGACGTCGGTGAAGCGGGCGATCTCGGCGAGGCTCATGGCTGGAAGGCTATCACCTGTCCGGCGCTTGGAAAGAACTGAACAAGCTGAAATCGGCCAAGGATGGAACGGTCGCCAGCAGGATGATGACAGCGATCAGGACGCCGATGATCGCGAAGATCGGAAACACATCGAGCCATGCGCGCTTCGCGCCGCGGTACCCTGAACCATGCAGCGCTTCGACCAGATCGGCAGCCGCAGCCGCGGCGGCCTCGGACCAGCGCGGTGAAGTCTCGGCGAACCGTCCCCGGACGGCGTCATCCAGCACCGCACGGGCGGCATCCGCCTGATCCCGCACGACCAGAACGGCGCCGGCGCTGCTGCCCTTACCGGACTGGTCGAGGTCAACAGCGTCGAACCCGCAGCGGGACAGGAAGAAGGCGGCCGCAGTCGCCGTTGAGGGTTCCAGATACCGGGCGATCTGAACCCGTTCGGCCACGGACGATCAGAGGTCCAGCAGCGCGCGCGCCGGGTCTTCCAGCAGTTCCTTGACGCGGACCAGGAAGGTGACGGCTTCCTTGCCGTCGACGATGCGGTGGTCGTAGCTGAGCGCGATGTACATCATCGGGCGGATCTCGACCTGACCGTTCACGGCCATCGGGCGCTGCACGATGTTGTGCATCCCCAGGATGCCCGACTGCGGCGCGTTCAGGATCGGCGTCGACATCAGCGAGCCGTAGGTGCCGCCGTTGGTGATGGTGAAGGTGCCGCCCTGCAGCTGATCGAGGCTCAGGGCGCCGTCGCGGGCCGCCTTGCCGAGAGCGCCGATGCCCTTCTCAATCCCGGCCAGAGACAGGGTGTCGGCGTCACGCAGAACCGGAACGACCAGACCCTTGTCGGTGCCGACGGCGACGCCGATGTCGTAGTGGTTCTTGTAGATGATATCGGTGCCGTCGATCTCGGCGTTCACGGCCGGGATTTCTTTCAAGGCGGCGACGACGGCCTTGGTGAAGAAGGACATGAAGCCGAGTTTGACGCCGTGGCGCTTCTCGAAGACGTCCTTGTACTGGCTGCGCAGGGCCATGACGTTGGTCATGTCCACCTCGTTGAAGGTGGTCAGCTGGGCGGCCGTGTTCTGCGATTCCTTCAGGCGACGGGCGATGGTCTGACGCAGGCGCGTCATCTTCACGCGCTCCTCGCGCGGCTGGTCGGCGCGCGGGGCCGCAGCCGGAGCCGCGGCGGCCGGAGCCGCGGCGGGCTTGGCGTTGATGGCGTTCAGGGCGTCACCCTTGGTGATGTTGCCCTTCGGACCGGTGGCCGCGATGGCCTTCGGATCGAGGTTGTTCTCGGTCACCACGCGCTGGACGGCAGGCGACAGGTGCGGGCCGTCCGAGGCGATCTGGGCCGAGCCGGTGTTGGCCGGGGCGGCGGCGGCCGGAGCCGGGGCCGCGGCGGCGCCCGAAGCCGAGATCGAACCGATCTGCTGGCCCGGTGTGACGCTCGCGCCGGCCTCGGCCGAGATGGTCAGGACGCCGGCGGCCGGGGCCGAGACTTCCACGGCGACCTTGTCGGTCTCGATCTCGACCAGCAGTTCGTCCTTGGCGACGGTGTCGCCCGACTTCTTCAGCCAGGTTCCCATTGAGCCCTCGGCGACGCTCTCGCCCATGGTGGGGACGTTGATGGCGACCGCGTCGCCCGACGAAGCAGCCGGGGCGGCGGCGGGAGCAGCGGCAGGAGCCGGAGCGGCTTCGGTCTTCGCCGGAGCGCCGGCAGCGGCCGCACCGCCTTCGGACACCACACCCAGGACCGCGCCCGGCGTCACGGTGTCGCCGTCAGCGAATTTGATCTCGGCGAGGGTCCCGTCGGAAGGCGAGACCACCTCGAGCGAGACCTTGTCGGTTTCCAGTTCGACCAGGACCTCGTCCTTCTTCACCGGGTCTCCGGCCTTCTTCGTCCACTTGCCGATCGTGGCTTCGGTGACGGATTCGCCGAGGGCGGGGGTCAGGATGTCGGCCATGGGGAGGGTCCGGGTCTCGTTCAGGTTCTGTCGTTATCGCTTATCAGGCGAAGGCGTCGGTGAGGAAGGCGTCGAGTTCCTTCAGGTGGCGGCTCATCAGACCCGCCGCCGTCGAGGCGGAAGCCGGGCGACCCACGTAGCGGGCGCGCTTCGACTTCACGTTCAGCTTCTCGAGCGTCAGTTCGATCCACGGATCGACGAAGGTCCAGCCGCCCATGTTCTTGGGCTCTTCCTGACACCAGACCAGTTCGGCGTTCGGGAAGCGGGCCAGTTCGGTCATCAGCGACTTCATCGGCCACGGATAGAACTGTTCGAGCCGCAGGATGTAGACGTCGTCCACCGGCTTGCCGTCCTGCATGTCCTTCTCGCGGCGCTCCAGCAGGTCGTAATAGACCTTGCCCGAGCACAGGATCACGCGGCGGATGTCCTTGTCCGCCTTGATCCTGATGCCGGCGACGTCCGGACGCGTCTGGGCGTCATCGTGCAGCACGCGGTGGAACGAGCTGCCCTCGGCCAGATCGGCGAGGGTCGAGACCGCCTTCTTGTGACGCAGCAGCGACTTGGGCGTCATGATGATCAGCGGCTTGCGGAACGGCCGGTGCATCTGCCGCCGCAGGATGTGGAAATAGTTGGCCGGGGTCGTGCAGTTGGCGACCTGGATATTGTCCTCGGCGCAGGCCTGCAGGAAACGCTCCAGACGGGCCGACGAGTGCTCGGGTCCCTGACCTTCGTAGCCGTGCGGCAGCAGCATGGTCAGGCCGCTCATGCGCAACCACTTGCGCTCGCCCGAGGTGATGAACTGATCGATCACGACCTGGGCGCCGTTCACGAAATCGCCGAACTGGCCTTCCCAGAGGACGAGGGTGTTCGGGTCGGCCAGCGAGTAGCCATACTCGAAGCCCAGCACGGCCTCTTCGGACAGGGCCGAGTCGATGACCTCGAAATGGGCCTGGCCTTCCGACAGGTTGTTCAGCGGCGTGTAGCGCTTCTCGGTCGTCTGATCGACGATGCCCGAGTGACGCTGGGAGAAGGTGCCGCGCACCGAGTCCTGACCCGACAGGCGGACCGGGAAGCCCTCTTCCAGCAGGGAGCCGTAGGCGAGGCTCTCGGCCGTGGCCCAGTCGATATTCTGGCCGGTCGTGATCATCTCGCGACGAGCGTCGATGACTCGCTTCAGCGTCTTGTGGATGTCCACGGCGTTGGGGATGGTCGTCAGGCGATGGCCCAGATCGGCGAGCTTCGCAGCGGGAACGGCGGTGTCGCCCCGACGCTCCTCGCCTTCCGCCAGGCCAATGCCCTGCCAGTTACCGTCGAGCCAGTCGGCCTTCTTCGCCTCGAAGGCCTTGCCGGCATCGAACTCGGCGTCGAGGAAGCTCTCGAACCGCGCGACCTCGGCATCGACCTCGGCCTGGGTGATCACGCCTTCGGCGACCAGACGCGCCGTGTAGATCTCGCGCGTCGACTGCTGGGCGCGGATCTTCGCGTACATCAACGGCTGGGTGAACGTGGGATCGTCGCCCTCGTTGTGGCCGAAGCGGCGGTAGCAGAACATGTCCACCACCACGTCCTTGTGAAACTTCTGGCGGAACTCGGTGGCCACCTTGGCGGCGAAAACGACCGCTTCGGGATCGTCGCCGTTCACGTGGAAGATCGGCGCCTGGACCATCAGGGCCACGTCCGACGGATAGGGCGACGAGCGCGAGTTCCGCGGGCTGGTGGTGAAGCCGATCTGGTTGTTGACCACGAAATGGATGGTGCCGCCGGTGCGGTAGCCCTTCAGCCCCATCAGGGCGAAGCATTCGGCGACCACGCCCTGACCCGCGAAGGCGGCGTCGCCGTGGATCAGCAGCGGCACGACCCTGGAGCGGTCAAGCGCCCACTGCTCCTCCGGCACCCCGACGTTGGCCTCGCGGATGTCGAACGCCTGCTTCGCCCGCGCCTTGCCCAGCACGACCGGATTGACGATCTCGAGGTGCGACGGGTTGGCGGTCAGCGAAAGGTGGACGTTGTTGCCGTCGAATGCGCGGTCCGACGAGGCGCCCATGTGATACTTCACATCGCCCGAACCCTCGATGTCCGACGGCACGGTCGAACCGCCCTGGAACTCGTGGAAGATCGCGCGATAGGGCTTGCCCATCACCGCGGCGAGCATGTTCAGGCGGCCGCGGTGGGCCATGCCGAAGATGATTTCGTCGACACCGAGGGCGCCGCCGCGCTTGATGATCTGCTCCATGGCCGGGACCATGGCCTCACCGCCATCGAGGCCGAACCGCTTGGTGCCGGGGAAGCGCTTGTGCAGGAAGCGCTCGAAGCCCTCGGCCTCGATCAGCTTGTTCAGGATCGCCAGCTTGCCTTCCTTCGTGAAGGCGTTCTGCTCGAACTTGTCGCCGCCCTCGAAGCGGGCCTGCAGCCAGGATTTCTCTTCCGGTTCAGCAATGTGCATGAACTGGATGCCGATGTTGCCGCAGTAGGTGCGCTTCAGCAGCGCGAGGACCTCGCGCAGGGTGCCGGTCTGAAGTCCCAGCACGCCGTCCAGATAGATCGGGCGATCCATGTCGGCGGCGGTGAAGCCGTAGAACTCGGGCGTCAGCTCCGGATTGTGCACCGGCTGCTCGATGCCCAGCGGATCCAGCGTGGCCTGCAGGTGCCCGCGGACACGGTAGCTGCGGATCAGCATCAGGGCGCGAATCGAGTCGTGGGCGGCGGCGCGGACGTCATCGGCCGAGACTCCGGCGGCCGGAGCAGCCGTAGCCGGGGCAGCGCCCGGCTTCTTCGGATCGGGTTTCGGAGCTGGCCAGCGGCCGTCGAACACGCCGGTGGCTTCGGTCGGCTCAGTCGTGACCGGGCGGCCCCAGGCGCCCGCACCGGCCGAGGCCTTAACCGCGGCAGCGTTGTCTCGCAACTGGTCGAAGAAGGCGCGCCATTCGCCGGAGACCGACGACGGATCGTTGGCCCACTTCTCGTGCAGGTCTTCGATAAAGGCGGCGTTCGAGCCGTACAGGAAGCTGGTCTCGGCAAAGACCTGGTTCAGCCCACCGGCATCGTCCGCCATTGTTCTCGTCACGTCCCTGAGATCGGTCGCGCACGTCTGCGCGAACCGGCGCCGTTCATATAGGCGCTGTTTCCTTATGGGTCATGACCAAATGGGGGCATTTGGTGCGGAATTCGACCTTGGTCGGTCTTCGCGGGGGAAGTGAAGACGCACACGGTCCCTGGAGCGGGTCGATGAAGGCGGAACATCACCCGAAAGCGCGTCAGGATCACGCGCCATGTCCCTGCTCCGGGACAGAGTGGCAGGAAATGACGACGCCCCACCCGCTTCCGGATGAGGCGCCTTCGTCATCTCAAAAATATGGCTGTCCGGGGCAGGATCAGCCCTTCAGGACCTCGACCAGGGTCTTGCCGAGGCGGGCCGGCGATTCCGACATGCGGATGCCGGCGGCTTCCATTGCGGCGATCTTCGATTCCGCGTCGCCCTTGCCGCCCGACACAACCGCGCCGGCGTGGCCCATGGTGCGGCCCTTGGGAGCGGTGCGGCCTGCGATGAAGCCGGCCATCGGCTTCTTGCGGCCCTTCTTCGCCTCGTCGATCAGGAACTGGGCGGCGTCTTCCTCGGCGCCGCCGCCGATCTCGCCGATCATGATGATCGAGGTCGTGGCGTCGTCGGCCAGGAACATCTCCAGCATGTCGATGAACTCGGTGCCCTTGACCGGGTCGCCGCCGATGCCGACGGCCGTCGTCTGGCCGAGGCCCTCGTTCGAGGTCTGGAACACGGCCTCATAGGTCAGGGTGCCCGAGCGCGAGACGATGCCGACCGATCCCTTCTTGAAGATGTTGCCGGGCATGATGCCGATCTTGCACTCGTCCGGCGTCAGGATGCCCGGGCAGTTCGGGCCCAGCAGGCGCGACTTCGAGTTCTCGAGGCGGCGCTTGACCTGGACCATGTCCAGCACCGGGATGCCTTCGGTGATGCAGGTGATGAAGGGGATCTCGGCATCGATGGCCTCGATGATGGCGGCCGCGGCGCCTGCCGGCGGGACGTAGATGACCGAGGCGTCGGCGCCGGTGGCGTCCTTCGCTTCCGCGACCGAGGCGTAGATCGGCAGGGTTTCGCCGTGCGAGCCGGTCCAGTTCGTGCCGCCCTTGGTCGGGTGCACGCCCGCGACCATCCGGGTGCCGTGGTAGGCCAGCGCCTGTTCGGTATGGAAGCCGCCCGTCTTGCCGGTCAGGCCCTGGACGATGATCTTGGTGTTCTTGTCGACGAGAATGGACATGGGATAACCTTAGCGGGCGGTATTTTGAGGGTGTCGTCAGGGCGTGACGATTGAGTGCTGAATAAATGGCTGGCCGGCTGGCGAATTTCGAACTTGAACCAAGTGAATGATGCCTCTGGTTCTCGCCGCGGCTTTGACCTGAATGTCACCAGCATCAACCAAGTCGTGTTGAGGGGTTATTTGCGCAGAATCCTGAGTGTAGGCCCAAATCCATACGCCTTGGGCGTTCCGCCTGGGTTCAAAGCCAGCCCATTCGGTCATGTGCGCCTGCAACACATCCAATGTCGCCTGCCCAGCGACAGAGCAATTCGACATTTCAACATCACCGGGCGTCTGAAGTGTGCCGAAGAGCACTATGTCTTGAGGCGAATCTCCTTCAGCCGGATCGCTCATAAAGGTGATCTGCGATCCGTCCGAAATACCAGATGTGCGATCGATTCTGGTCCAACCCAGCTGACCAAGCAAGGTGCGAACACGTCCGGTTTCTCCACCCGTCGCCAAGCAAATACGTTCAAACTTATCGAAGGATTGGACGCGCAGCGCCGTAGATGAGGCCGGAGCAGCTACCTGCCCGTCATGCGCTTTGCCCGGATTAATTTTCGAGTACTCATACCGAGTTACCCCTTCACCAGACAGCAGGAGGGTCCAGTAGTATGTACCATCAACGTCGTTAGGCGACTGAAGCACTCGGCGACCATCTACAACCTCGAATTGCCAACTGGTCATCAAGTCCGTTTGTCGGATCGGCGGCACACCGATCCAGTTCTGAACAGCCTCTCGCGCGTTGGGTGACTCTTCGGAGACCAAGAGGTTGCAGGCATTTGTGACCAAGCTTGTATCGGGGTCAGAAGCGGTTCCCGCCAGGAGGAAAATGTTTTCACCCGAACCGCCCACGCGAAAACGGCCAGAGGCGTTCTCGAGCTGGATGTTTTGGGAAAGACTTTCCAAGAGAGCGGTGGGAATCGGCTTCCATCCTTGGCGCTCCGCAAGGAAAATCGCCAAATCTCGGTCACCGTCAGCTTCGACGCAGATTGATTGAAGTTCGTCCAAATGACTTTGGGCGACCGCCTGACCTGCGGTGAACAGAACCAGCGTCGCGACTATGGTCCGAATACAACCGGCACCCCACATCACCTCACCGCCGCGACGATCTTCTGGGCGGCGTCGTCGAGGTCGTCGGCGGCCGTGATGGCCAGACCCGAGCCGTTCAGGATCTGCTTGCCCAGCTCGGCATTGGTGCCTTCCAGCCGAACGACCAGCGGAACCTTGAGGCCGACTTCCTTCACCGCGGCGATGACGCCCTCGGCGATGACGTCGCACTTCATGATGCCGCCGAAGATGTTGACCAGGATGCCCTGCACCGCCGGATCGGCCGTGATGATCTTGAAGGCCGCGGCGACCTTCTCCTTGCCGGCGCCGCCGCCGACGTCACAGAAGTTGGCCGGCTCCTTGCCGTACAGCTTGATGATGTCCATCGTCGCCATGGCCAGGCCGGCGCCGTTGACCATGCAGCCGATGTTGCCGTCCAGGGCGACGTAGGCGAGGTCCCATTCCGAGGCCTCGATCTCCTTGGCGTCTTCCTCGGTCTCGTCGCGGAGTTCCTTGATGTCCGGGTGACGGAACAGGGCGTTGCCGTCGAACGAGACCTTGGCGTCCAGAACCCGCAGGTGGCCGTTCTCCATGACGATCAGAGGATTGACCTCCAGCATCGCCATGTCCTTCTCGACGAAGGCCTTGTACAGGATCGGGAACAGCGTCTTGCCATCCTCGGCCGCATCGCCGGTCAGGCCATAGGCCGAGTTGATGGCGGCGACATCAGCGTCGGTGACGCCCGTGGCCGGGTCGATGGCGATGGTGACGATCTTTTCGGGCGTGTCGTGGGCGACGGCCTCGATGTCCATGCCGCCCTCGGTCGAGACGACGAAGGCGACGCGGCCGACTTCACGATCGACCAGCAGCGAGCAATACAGCTCGCGGGCGATGTCGGCGCCGTCCTCGATGTACAGACGGTTGACCTGCTTGCCGGCGTCGCCCGTCTGGGCGGTCACAAGGGTGTTGCCCAGCATTTCCTGCGAGTGCTTGACCACGTCCTCGATCGAGAAGGCCAGGCGGACGCCGCCCTTGGCGTCGGCAGGCAGCTCCTTGAACTTGCCCTTGCCGCGGCCGCCGGCGTGGATCTGCGACTTCACGACGTACAGCGGGCCAGGCAGCTGTCTGGCGGCGGCTTCAGCCTGATCCGCCGAGGTGATCGGGACACCGGCCGCGACCGGAGCGCCAAAGCCCTTCAGGACCTGTTTGGCCTGATACTCGTGAATGTTCATGGGAGTCCGCCGCGATCGCTGCCAGAAGATTTGCGGGGCTTATAGGCCCCTCCCCTTCGCAGGTGCAACCGTCCCGCTACCTTAGTCGACCCAGTCCTTCTTCAGGGTGCGCGACGCGCCGATCAGCAGGATGGACGCCAGAAGGTAGAACCCCATGCCGGTATAGATGGCCCAGCGCAGGCTTTCGTCGCCGAAACGGGGGGCCAGCAGGTCGCTCATCCAGCCGAAGTAGAAGAAGCCGACGGCGATGCCGAGCAGGTTGTTGAACAGCAGGAAGATGGCCGAGGCCGTCGACCGCATCGGGGCGGGCGCCAGGTGCTGGACGGCCGCAGTCACCGGCCCCAGCCAGGCCAGGTTCAGACCGGTCGGGATCAGGAAGATGACGAAGGCCACGGCCAGTTGCTGGAACTGCGTACCGCCGCCCGGGAAGATCAGGCCGATCAGCCACGGCGAGTTCATGGCGAGGATGAAGCACGGCGCCGAGATCAGGAAGGCGATGGCGGGCGTCAGCGGATAGGCGCCCTTGCCGCGCTTCGCCAGCTTGTCCGCGATCGCGCCGCCGCCCCAGATGCCGAGGATGCCGCCGATCAGGGCGATACCGGAATAGTACCAGCTGACCTGGGCCAGGCTGAGCTCGAAGCTGCGCATGAAGAACAGCGGCAGCCAGCCGGCGACGCCGTAGCCGCACACCGACGACGAGGCCGCGCCCAGCGCCAGAAGCCAGAAGCTCGGCTTGGGCATGACGGCCGAGGCGGTGATCCGCGCGATCATGAAGGAGGCGCCGATCACGCCGGCCAGCATGCCGGCGAAGAGGAGAACGAGCGCGTTGGCGGCGAGGACGCCGAAATGGGCGAGGGCGGCGAGGATCAGCAGCCCGGCGGCGAGGCCCAGCAGGACCTGGGCGACCTTCTTGCCGAGGCGGCCGTCGCCGGTCACCGGCGCGGCGGGCGCGGCCGGGGCGGCATCGACCGGCGCCTTGACCACATCGGTCCCGCCTCGAACCGGGTCGTTGACCGTGAGGCGCAGAAGCGGTGCGATCGCAAGTCCGAGAACGCCCACGGCGATGAAGGCCGTCTGCCAGCCGTAGGTCGCCGCCAGCAGGCCGCCCACAAGGGTGCCGGCCGCCGTGCCCAGCGGGATGCCGAAGGCGAAGGCGGCCAGGGCGCGGGCGCGCTGATGCGGCGGGAAGTAGTCGGCGACGAGCGAGTAGGCCGGCGCCACGCCGCCCGCCTCGCCGACGCCGACGCCCATGCGGAAGAGGAACAGCTGGGTGAACGACCCGGCGACGCCGCACAGGGCCGTGAAGCCGGACCAGACCGCCAGCGCGCCCGTCATGATCCATACGCGGCTGAACCGGTCCGCCAGCCAGGCGAGGGGAATCGCCAGCGTCGAATAGACCGAGGCGAAGGCGATCCCGCCCAGCAGGCCGAACTCGGTGTCCGACATGCCGAAATGTTCCTTCAGCGGCGCGGCGAGAATGCCGATGATCTGCCGGTCGAGGAAGTTGAGCATGTAGACGAGGATCAGGATCGCCAGGACGTAGTAGCGATATCCGGGGCGAACAGGCGGCGATGCCGGCGCAGCAGCGTCCGTGGTCATGGCGTTTCCCTCGACTTGCGTCTTTTCGTTGATCGGACCGTAGCGACGCCGTGGTCCGACGCCAGAAGAAAAAAGGGCGACGGCTCCTCGGAACCGCCGCCCATGATCAGAAGCGATCAGGCTTCAGGAGATCAGAACTTGTACCCGACGCGGGCGGTGAAGGTCCGCGGAGCGCCGTAGAAGGCGATCAGCGAATCGCCGGTCAGGGCGCCCGGGAACGAATAGCCGCCCGTGCGGTAGCGTTCGTCCGACAGGTTCTTGCCGTGGAAGCCGACGGTCCAGCGGTCGCTGGCCGAGGTCCAGACGGCGCTGGCGTCGTACATCCAGTAGGCGTCCTGATCGAGCAGCGGCGAGGCGGTCTCGAACTGCTGGTAGGCGCCGCGGTAGGCAGCCGACGGGGTGAACGCAATCTCGCTGCCGTCCTCGAACCAGTGGGTGTAGGTCGCGCTGATCGAGCCGGTCCACTCCGGAGTGTTCTGGAAGTCCCGCAGGTTCGACACATCGACGAAGCAGCCGACCAGGGTCGGGCAAGTCGCGTTGAGCGGACCGGTCGGAATGTAGGCGAGGAACTCGTCGAACTGGGCGTCGATGTAGCTGACCATGCCGTTGATCACGAGGTTCTCGGACGCACGCAGCGAGCCTTCGAACTCCCATCCGCGGATCGAGGACGAACCGACGTTGTCGACCACCGAGGCGACGGTCGCGCCGGCCGGATACTGGGTCGTGATCTGCTGGTCCTCGTACGAGGAGTCGAAGATGGCGGTGGCGAAGCTGAAGCGATCGAACAGCGTGCCCTTCAGACCGATCTCGATCGTCTCGACAGTTTCCGGGTCATAGCCGTCGACGGTGTTCGGATAGAGCACCGCGTCGCCGCGCATGTCGAAGCCGCCCGACTTGAAGCCGCGACCCCACGAGGCATAGGTCGTCAGGTCCGGGGTGATCTCGTACGAGAGGCTGACCCGCGGGGTGAACTCCTCGAAGTCACGGGTGCGGGTGTAGTTCGTGCGCGGCAGGCCGAGCGGCACAGCCGCCGTGTTTCCGAAGAACGGGCTGCGGATGCCGAGGTACTGCTGGCGGAAGACCGTGCCGGTCTTCTCGTCGCTGGTGAAGCGACCGCCGACGGACAGCGAAAGCTGGTCGGTGAAGTCGTAGGTCAGGTCACCGAAGACCGACCAGCTCTTGGTGTCGACGCTGCCCGAGGTGAGCGTGGTCAGGTTCGCCAGGCCCACGACGGTGTCGAAGGCGCCCGAGGCCGTGGCGTCCATGTAGAAGACACCGGCGACCGCCGACCAGTTGTCGCCGTCCAGCAGCGCCTGGAATTCCTGGCTGAACTGGTCGTCGTCATACTGGGCCGGGATGTCCAGGATCGGCGTCGGCAGGTTGTCGAAGTCGATGTTCCCGCGCGTTTCGCCGTCGCGATAGGCGGTGATCGACTTGAGCGTCAGCATGTCGTTGACGACGTACTCGCCGGTCAGCGAGATGCCGCGCGTCTGCACGTCGTTCTTGTCGCCGGCGCCGGCGCGGGTGTCGTACTCGCTGGCCAGGATCGGAGCGAACTCGCGGTGACCGTGGCGGGCGTTGGAGCTGTCCTGCACCCAGTCGGCGGCCACACGGAAGAACAGCGAGTCCGTCGGCGTCCATTCCACGCTGGCGCGGGCGGCGGTGACGTCCTTGTTGTAGTGCTCGGTGCCGGTGTTCAGGTTGGTGCCGAAGCCGTCACGCAGGTAGCGGGCGACGCCGAAGGAGATGCCGACCGTGTCGCTGACCGGGCCGGAGACATTGGCGATGGCGTCGAACTGGTCGTAGCTGCCGTAGGCGCCCTGCAGCGAGATCGAGGGCTCATCGCCGATGCGGCGGGTCACATACTTGATCGCGCCGCCGATGGTGTTGCGGCCGTACAGGGTGCCCTGCGGCCCGCGCAGGACCTCGATGCGCTCCACGTCGAAGATATCCAGGACCGCGGCCTGCGGACGGGCGACATAGACGTCGTCGATGTACAGACCCACGCCCGGATCGAAGCCCCACAGCGGGTCTTGCTGGCCAACGCCGCGGATGAAGGAGATCAGGGTCGAGTTCGAGCCGCGCGCCGAGTTCAGCGTCAGGCTGGGCGTCGAACGGGCCAGTTCGGTGATGTCGGCCGAGCCCTTGTTCTCGAGCGTCTCGGCCGTGATGGCGGTGACCGCCACCGGCACGTCCTGCAGCGCTTCCGCGCGACGGCGGGCGGTCACGACGACCTCGCCCAGCGAGGTGGCTTCCTGGCCTTCCGAGGCCGGCTGGGCGTTCTGCGCGAGCGCCACGCCCGACAGGGCGGTCCAGGCGGCCCCTGCGAGCAGGGCGGTTTTCACGAGTCTGTTCATGGGAGTCCCCGATCCTGATGTTTCCGATGGACGCTTTTATTCAGCGTTCAATGATTTTTTTGGAACGTAACCGATTTCATCATTGTGTCAAACGGCAGCACTTCCGTAAGGCGGCCGTTCGCAATCACCTGTGGCGCCGTTGCACAGTCGCCCCGGGACGGCCTAGCCTCAGCCCCATGAGCATCAGAGACGCCGCCGGTTCCGACGAACCCCGCCCCGCCCGACGCGGACGGCCGCCAAAGGCCCGGGCCGCCGGCACGGGCGAAACCCGCGAGTCGATCCTCGACGCCGCCGAGGATCTGTTCTCGAAACACGGCTTCTACGGCGTCACCATTCGGGAGGTGGCGCGCGAGGCCGGCGTCGATACGGCTCTCGTCCACTATTACTTCGGCGCCAAGCGTGCCCTGTTCGACGCGGTGTTTCTGCGCCGCGCCGAGGTCTGGAACAACGAACGGGTCGACGCCATCAACCGCTATGCCCGCGAGACGCCGCAGGGCGAGATGACCCTGGAGGGCCTGCTGGACGCCTTCCTGCGCCCGCCGTTCCAGTGGTCGCTCAAGGGCGGGCCAGGCTGGAAACACTATTCGGCCCTCGTCGCCCAGACCAACGCCAACCCGGCCTTCGGCGGCGAGACCATGGCGCGTTATTTCGATCCGGCGATCCGGCGGCTGATCGAGCTGATCCGGCAGGTGCTACCTGATGCGCGGGAGGTCGACCTGTACTGGGCCTACCACAACCTGTCGGGCGCCCTGACGCTGACGCTCGGCGAGACCGGACGTCTGGACCGCCTGTCGGGCGGACTGTGTCGATCAGGCGATCTGGAGACGGCGGGCGACTATATGGTCCGCTTCGCTGCAGCAGGCTTTCGCGCCGTCTGCGCGCCGGGCGCCTCGGGATGACGGACGCCCCTGTCCGCCTGTCTGTCGCCATTGACCGGGGCCTGATCAACGGCACAGGCATCGCCCTGGCGGCGGGCTTTGTCCTGGCGTTCACCGGCGCGTTCGGCATGGCCGACGCCAGCCTGGCCGATCGGTTGATCTACTGGCTGCCCCTCATGCTGGTTGGCGCACTGTGGGGACAGGTGTGCTCGACCGTTATCGAACGCTGGATCGACTATGATCATCGCCCGTGGCTGGGCGCGGTAGTCCTGACACTGGCGATCGGACTGCCGCTGACCTTCGTGGTCTGGGGCTATACCGTGTTCTGGTTCGAGCAAGGCCGTCACCCGGCGGCAGGCCGCCTGATTCACTTTTTCGTGCCCGTCATCTTCGTCACGGGCGTGATGAGCCTGCTCAACATATTTTTGCAGCGCACGCCGGTGCAGACCCACGCCGCGCCGGCCGACGCGACGCCTGCCCGGTTTCCGGGCCGCCTGCCGCCCAGACTACGCGGCGCGGTCATTCGCGCCGTGGAGTCCGAGGACCACTATCTGCGCATCCATACCGACCGGGGCTCGGATCTGATCCTGATGCGCTTCTCCGATGCGCTGGCGGAGCTGGAGGGACTGGAAGGCGCCCAGACCCATCGCAGCTGGTGGGTCGCGAAAGACGCCGTCCGCGATGTCGCTCGCGGCGAGGGCCGGGCGACGCTGACGCTGGACGGCGGGATCGAGGCTCCGGTCAGCCGCCGCTACGCAAGGGCCTTGCGCGAGGCCGGCTGGTACTAGCCGGCCCAGGCGCCGTGGAAACCGGCAGGCAGGGCGACATCCGCCCGCCAGCTGGCCACCGGACCGTCGGATACCTTGGCGGCGTCGAAGACGTGAAGCTCGGTGACGCCCTCGGCGAGGTTGATTGCAGGACCGACCAGCCAGGCGTCGGCCTCGCCGCCCTGCCCGGGCTTCGGGACCCAGACGGCTTCTTCCACGACCATCGTCTCACCGAAGTCGAAAGCGTCGGAACGGCCGCTCTCCCAGTCATGAACCGCCAGACCGGTCGGCAACGGTCGCTCGCCCGTCTCGCCGGCGACATGGGAGGTGAGGCGTCGCGGAAGGCCGGGGCGTCGGGGATCACTTTTGGGAAACTCGGCTGTGACGCCTGACGAAACCATGTCGGCCCGCCCATCCGGATACAGGGTGATCAGCGACAGCCGGGCCGGTTCGCCCGGCACGGTCCCGCGCCCTTCGACCATCACCCTTGCGCCCTCGACGGCGAAGGCCACATCCTTGCCGGCGGCGACGTCGAAACGGATGGCGCCGGATGAGTCTTCCCATGCATCGCCCAGGTGGAAGTAGCTGAAGGCCGGCAGGTCGAAGAGCCGCGTGCGGGTCAGGTCCGCCTTGTCGATGACCATGATCTGCGTCCCCATTTCCGGCCGCCAGGCGAATTGGGCCGCGTAGGGCATGGTCCGGTGATCGAAGACCCAGGGCTGGAGCACGATCACCAGATGGCGCGCCGAGGCGGTGAAGTCGTGCATGTAGCTCGCCCGCGGCAGGGCCACGACCTCGGCGCTGTGCAGGCTGCGGTCGGGGTTCAGACGCCAGACGATCATGCGGTCGCCGGACAGGCCGACGTTCCAGATCGTGCCGTCGGAATCGAAGCGGGGATGGGCCTGGAACGGCATTCCCTTCAGGTCGTCGCGCAGAGAGACGAAGCCTTTGCTGGACAGGTCAGCGGCGTCCATAGCCATCGGCGAGCCGCCTTCCCATAGCGCCCAGACCTGGTCTCCTGCCGTCATGACCGCCGTGTTCGCCGAGTTGGCGTCGTCGGGCGAACCGATCCTTGCGCGGACATCTCCGGCTGTGCCGAAGCCGGGGGTTACGACGGCGTCGATCTCGCTCTCCCAGCGCCGTTTGGGGGTGTCGGCGAAGCGGGCTTCCAGCGTCGCCTGACCGTCCCGGATGCGGAAGGCGCGCATCAGGCCGTCGCCGTCGAACCAGTGGGTGGCCGAGCCGCCCGGTCGCCGGAACTTGCCCGGCCCATTGCGGAAGAGTGCGCCTTCGAGGCCGACAGGAGGCCGGCCGTGGACCAGACGCAGGGCGCGCCGGGCGATGTCGCCCTCCAGATCCGCCGTGGCCAGCGCCCAGTCGGTCGAGGCCTGCATGGCGGCCATGGCGCGAACGGTCTCGGGTGTGACGACGGCGGCAGACAGGGCGGCGGCGCCCATCAGAAAGTTGCGGCGCGAGGCAAGCATGGCGGTTCTCCCCTTCGTCGTGATCAGCGGATGACGATGGTCTGGGCGATGTCGCCGGAGACGGAGAAGCGCGCCCGCTCCCAGCTGGCCGGCCCCATATTGCCGACGGCGTTGTTGGAGAAGGCGAAGGGCTCGACCGGCAGGCCGAAGGGGTTGGTGTTCATTCGCCCGTCCCCGTTCACGTCATGAAACGCCTTCACGGCGTAGTCCCCGGCCGGCAGGTTCGGGAAGGTCGCGATCGCCTGGCCGGAAGCGTCGACCATCGTCTGGGCGACTGCCGGGCCGGACCGATAGCTGTCTTCGGAATTGTAGAGTGCGACCATGATCGACCCGGTCCGTGCGCCGGCCTCGAAGGTCAGGGTCACGGTGGCCCGGCCATCCTGGGCAACGGCGGGGGCAGCGATGAGTGTGAGGGCCGCGATAGCGGATGCGAGGCGGATCATGGCGAGGCTCCGGGACAGGGAGAACCCGACCACCGGGCCTCCGATGCCCTGACCCTGTCGCTCGATCAGACGGCCCGCCACGTCGTCTTCAGGAACGGACGGTCCGACTACGCGAATGGTCCGCGCCGTCCGTTCACGCTTCGCGAACGGACACCTTCGGACGTCGATCACCGAACGCGCGCGCACCGAATGCGAAGGCGGCCCCGGCGAAACCCAGGGCGGCGGACAGGGCGGCTTCGGCATAGCCGGACGCCGTCACCGCGAACGACACAGGGCCGACGGCCGCAACGGCCTGCTGGATGACCATGATCGCGTACAGGGCGCCCAGACCGCCGAGCACAAGGCTGAAGAGACCGAGTATGGTCAGCGGCGTGCGGAAGACTCCCCTGCCGGTCACCAGATCCGCCGTGGCCAGCCCTGTAATGGGAAGATAGGCCATCATCAGAGCCAGCATGGCCAGTCGGGTGATGACGTTGGCGTCCGAAAAGACAGCCCCCGCGCTCATGCCCTGAAGATAGGTTTCTGAAAGCCACCCCAGCAGAAACGCAGACGCAACGAAGCCCGCAGCGACAGCCGCCGGCAAGACCAACTTCTTCAAACTCGCCCCCGAAACATGACCCAACCACAGGTTGGCGCCTGACGGGGCGACTTGCAATCCTAGCGCGGCGCGCGCTTGGCGAGAATTCGCTGAAGCGTGCGGCGGTGCATTCCGAGGCGGCGCGCGGTCTCGGAGACATTGTGATCGCAGAGCTCATAGACCCGCTGGATATGCTCCCAGCGAACCCGGTCGGCGCTCATCGGATTGTCCGGCGGTTCCGGAGCCTCGCCGGTCATCAGCAGCGCCTTGACGACGTCATCGGCATCGGCGGGCTTCTGCAGGTAGTCGACCGCGCCGGCTTTCACGGCCGCGACCGCGGTGGCGATCGCGCCGTAGCCGGTCAGCATGACCATGCGGGCGTCCGCGCGGCGATCCCGGATCATCTCGACGACCTTCAGGCCATTGCCGTCCTCAAGCCGCATGTCGAGCACGGCGAAGGCGGGAACGGAGGTTCGCAGGGCGTCGGCAGCCTCTGCGACAGATCCGGCGGTCGTGACGACGAAACCCCGACTTTCCAGCGCGCGGCCGAGGCGTGTGCGCAAGGCGCTGTCGTCATCGAGCAGCAAAAGGGTCTTGTCTTGCAGCGCGGCGATGCGGTCTTCAGTCTCGGGCATCATCTTCTCCTTGCCGCTCAAGTCGGTAACGGATCAGCTGCGGTCAAGGTTCAGCCCCCGGGGTGCGACACCACGGACCATCCCTCAGGCCGCCACTTCGAGAGACGCGCGCGACCAACGCACGGAAACCCGCGCGCCCTTCGGCTGCCCCCGTCCGCCGTCTCCAACGCCGGCGCTGACCTTGCCTCCGGTGCGTTCGAGCAGCGTCCGGGCGATGAAGAAGCCCAGTCCCATCCCGCCCTGACTGGGGGCAATGGCTTCAGGCTCCGGCGTCACATTCTTCCGGCCCTTCCGGCCGGGAGCCGCCGATGCCACCGAGGCGGCGATCTGGGCAGCCAGCGCGCGGCGAGCCTTGCCGTGGGGGCGGCTGGTCACATAGGGCTCGCCGAGACGCGGCAGGATGTCGGGCGGGAAACCGGGGCCGTCGTCCACCACCTCGATCTCGATGAAGCCGGCGTCGACGGTGGCCCGCACCCGGACCCGATTGGCGGCGAAGTCGGCCGCATTCTCGACAAGCGTGGAGAGCCCGTGGATCACCTCCGGCAGCCTGCGCACGCGCGGGGGCGCCTCGCCCGAAGCGGTTCCCACCGAGACGTCGAACATCAGATCAAAGCCGCGGTGGGGTTCGACGACCTCTTCCAGCAAAGCCTTCAACCCGACCTCCGCGAAGGCGATGCCGCCCTCCTCCGGCTGTTGCGACAGGCGTTTAAGGATTTCTCGGCAGCGCTCGGCCTGCTGCAGGATGAGCGCAGCGTCCTCGGCCGCCTGACCACCCTGCGTCGAGGCGCGCAGGAGCTCCTTGGCCACCACCTGGATGGTCGCCAGCGGCGTGCCCAGCTCATGCGCGGCCGAGGCCGCCAGCCCGCCAAGGGCCGCCATCCGCTGCTCGCGCTGCAAAACGTCCTGGGTGGTGGCGAGCGCCAGTTCCAGCTTCTCGGCGTCGGCGGCCACGCGCCAGGCATAGGCCGAAGTGAAGACGACGCCTGTCGTCAGCGCCATGCCGATGCCGACCTTGTACAGCGTCGGCAACTCCAGCTCGGTGCCCAGCTGCCAGGGCAGGGGAAGAGAGAAATAGAACAGACCGACGGTCGCCAGCAGCACCATCAGGCCCATCAGCACCGCCTGACGGGCCGGCAGCGATGCCGCGGCGATCGTCACCGGAGCGACCAGCAGGATACAGAACGGGTTCTGCAGCCCCCCGGTCAGGGCCAGAAGGATCGAGAGCTGGAGAATGTCGAATCCCAGGTGTCCCGCCGTGCGCACGCCGTCCGAAATCGGCGCATCGGCGCGCTTCAGCCGGGCGGTGGAACTCAGATTCATCGCCACGCTGGTCGCGATCACAGCCAGACACCCCCACAGCGGAAGGTCGAAGTGGAACCAGGCGGTGGCGACAAGGATGGTCGCGCTCTGACCGAAGATCGCCATCCAGCGCAGGATGATCAGGGTGCGCAGGGAGAGACCGCGACTGCGACGGGGCATGTTGCGCCAGCCCACCAGCGGACTGGCGGCGGGCCAGCCGTTCGCCGTCGGGGACGACGGCTGCGGCGAAGGATGGTCTTCTGTGACGCTCACGCCTCTTCTATAGACCGGTTCGGGTCACTGGGGACCTTTTCGAGAGAGTCGCGATGCCGCGCCGTTCCATTCTCCTGTTCGCCGGCGCCTGCGTCGCCATCGCCGCCGCGCTGGCCGTTGTGACCATCGTCGTCGTCGGCCGTCAGGACGCCGCCGCTCCCGGCGTCGTCAGCAGCACCGGCCAGCCGCAGGTCGGTGGGCCGTTCCAGCTGGTCAACCAGGATGGCCGGACCGTCGATCAGACGATGCTGGACGGGCGTTGGTCCCTCGTCTTCTTCGGTTTCACCTACTGCCCCGACTACTGCCCCACGACCCTGACATCGCTGGAGGCCACGAAGCAGCAGATGGGGGCGAAGGCGGACGATCTGCAGATCGTGTTCATCTCGGTCGATCCGGAGCGCGACACGCCCCAAGCGCTGAAGGACTACCTGTCCACCGACGGCTTCCCGCAGGGCGTCATCGGCCTGACCGGCACGCCTGGGCAGGTTCGCGCCGCCGCCGACGCCTACCGGGCGATGTACCAGAAGGTCGGGGAGGGCGAGGGCTACACCATGAACCACTCGCTGACCGTCTATCTGATGGGACCGGACGGGAAGTTCCGCACCGCGGTCGCGCACGACCTCGGTCCCGAACGCGCTGCGCAGGTGATCGAACGGGCGATGGCGCGGGGATAGCATCCTCAAACCGACGTGATCGCCGATAATCTTTTTGCAGTGCGATGCGTTGTATGGTGCCCTGCCGCATTCTCGCGGCGGGGGCCGTATCAGGACACTCATGCTCTATACGCTTCACGAGCTGGCCTACGCATCGGCCGCTCCCTTCCGGATCGGGGCACAGATGGCCCGGGATTTCTGGACGTCGCCGTTCAATCCGGCTGCTGACACCGCCCTCGGCCGGACGGCGTTCGCCTCGGCGGAACTGTTCGAGAGCGTCACCCGCCGCTATGGCAAGCCGGACTGGGGTCTGGACGTCATCACTATCGACAACCGGCCGGTGCGCACGACGGAGCAGGTCGTCTGGTCATCGCCCTGGTGCCGGCTGGTGCGGTTCGCCCGGCATATCGGCGACCTGAAGCGGGCGGGAAAGCCAACCTCGGCGCCGGCCGTGCTGATCGTGGCGCCGCTGTCGGGCCACTACGCGACGCTGCTGCGCGGCACGGTCGAGGGCTTCCTTCAGGACCACGATGTCTATGTCACCGACTGGACCAATGCGCGGCAGGTGCCGATGCTCGAGGGCCGGTTCGACTTCTTCGACTACATGGATCACGTCCGGTCCATGCTGGGCGTGATCGGCCCACGCGCCCACGTCGTCGGCGTCTGTCAGCCGGGACCGCCGGTGCTGGCCGCCTGCGCCCTGATGGCTGAGGACGAGGACCCGAACCGCCCCGCGTCGATGACCTTCATGGGCTCGCCGATCGACGCGCGCCTGTCTCCGACCGTGACAAATGAACTGGCGGAAGAGAAGCCGTTCACCTGGTTCCAGTCGAACATGATCCACACCGTGCCGTGGCCCTATCCGGGCTTCGGCCGGCGGGTCTATCCGGGCTTCGTTCAGCTCTACAGCTTCATGTCGATGAACGAGGAAAAGCACACCGACGCCCACTGGCGTTATTTCCAGGACCTGGTGTCCGGCGATGGCGACGGCGCGCAGAAGCACGAGGAATTCTACGACGAGTACCTGTCGGTTCTCGACCTGACCGAGGAGTTCTACCTCCAGACCATCGACATCGTCTTCCAGCAGCATCTGCTGCCGCGCGGCCTGCTGGAGCATCGCGGGCGCAAGGTCGATCTGGAGAAAATCAGGGACATCGGCCTGATGACCGTCGAGGGTGAGAGGGACGATATCTCGGGCGTCGGCCAGACCCAGGCGGCGCATGGCCTTTGCACCGCGATCCCGGACGAGCGTCGGGTGCTGTACGTCCAGCCGGAAGTCGGCCACTACGGCGTCTTCAACGGGCGCCGGTTCCGGGACGATATCTACCCGCGCGTCCGTGATTTCATCGCGGCCAACGAGGCGCTGAGTGCAGTACCGGAACGGACAGCGACTGCCGCCTGAGGCCCTCGGGGTCCCTGTCCGGCTGTCCGTGAACCCCCGCGCGCGGCGGCTGTCGATCCGCATTGATGCGCGGGCGGGGGAAGCTGTTCTGGTCGCACCTTCCGAGCGAAAGCTGGGCGACGTCATCGCCTTCGCGCGTACGAAGGCCGACTGGATGCGTCAGAGGCTGGAAGAGCGCGTCAAAGGTCAGCCGCTGGAGCCCGGCGAGATCATCCCGCTGTTCGGTCGTGACACCCGCCTGGTCGCCACGGGCGGTGCGGGGGCCGCGCGCCTGATCGACGGGCCGGAGGGGCCGGTCATACAGTCCGGCGGCGAGGGTGAGGCCTTCGCGCGTCGGGTCGAGAACCTGATCAAGCGGCTGGCTCGGCAGGTGCTGGTCGAGCGTACCGAGCACCACCTGCAGACTCTCGGGCAGCGGCCTGTCCGCGTGTCGATCGCCGACACCAAATCCCGCTGGGGTTCCTGCAGCCCGCACAATCGCAGCATCCGCTACAGCTGGCGGGTGATCATGGCTCCGCCAGCCGTGGCCGACTATCTGGCCGCCCATGAAGTCGCGCATCTGGTCCATGCCGACCACAGTCCGGCCTATTGGTCGGTCGTGCAGCGTCTGGTCGGCGACCATCGACCGTTCCGGAAATGGCTGCGCGAGCATGGCGCGGCGCTGCACGCCGTGGGGCGCTAGGCGCGGACCAGCCCCCGTGACCGAGGGGTCGCCGGTCTTCGTCAGAAGAACAGCGGATCGGCGCGCTTCTCGGCCGGCGGCGTGGACTCGGGCCGCTGTGCCGGCTCATCCCGCTGAGGCTGCGGCTGCGTCGGCCGGATGACCGGCTGCTGCGGCTCCGCCGGGCGCGGCTGGGGCTGCGGACTGGCTGGCGGGGTCGACGGGTTCGGCTCGTAGGGCGTGCCTTCGTCCGCCGGCGGACTGTCGCCGAACAGATCGCCGATCTGGCCCAGCAGGTTCTCGACCGGGCTCGGCGGCTGCCATCCCTCCGGCATGGGCGGGCCGTTCGGGATGGCCGGGGCGTTCAGGCGCGGGAGAGCCGCCTCCATGAAGCCGCGCCAGATCGCCGCCGGCGCCGCGCCGCCGGTGACGCCGCGCATCGGGGTGTTGTCGTCCTTGCCGACCCAGACCGCGGTGACGAAGCCGCCCGTGTAGCCGACGAACCAGGCGTCCTTGTAGTCCGAGGTCGTGCCGGTCTTGCCCGCCAGATCGCGGCCGGCGATGGCTGCGCTGCGCCCGGTGCCGGAGCTGACGACGCCGCGCAGCATCTGGTTCTGATAGTAGAGGAAGGGGTTCGGGATGGCCTGCACCGCGGCGGCCTCGCGGCCGGCCCGCTGGTAGATCACCCGCCCCTGCGGGGTTCGGATGCGGCTGATGCCGTGAGCCTGCACCCGCTTGCCGCCGTTGGCGAAGGCGTCATAGGCCTGGGCCATTTCCAGAGGCGACACCTCCACGGCGCCCAGCGCCATGGCGGGCTCCAGACCGATGCGGCTGGTGATGCCGAGGCGGCGTGCAGTTCGGGCGACGTTGTCGCGACCGATCTGGTCGGCGATGCCGGCGGCGACCGTATTGGTCGACTGGGCTACGGCATTAGCCAGCGTCATCTCGCCGGCGAAGTTGCCGGAGTAGTTACGCGGCGACCAGTTGCCGATGCGGATCGGCGCATCGTTGACGCGGGTCTCGGGCGTGTAGCCGCTTTCCAGAGCCGTCAGATAGACGAAGGGCTTGAAGGCCGAGCCGGCCTGACGGCGGGCGTCGGTAGCGCGGTTGAACTGGCTGTCGGCATAGGAGGCGCCGCCGATCATGGCGCGCACCCGGCCCTCGCCATCCAGCGCGACCAGTGCCGCCTGCTGCACGCCGCGCGAACGATCACGATCCAGAATGCGGCGCACCGAGCGCTCGGCCTGGGTCTGGAGGGTCAGATCCAGCGTCGTCTCAACGATCATGTCCTCGGTCGGCTCGCCGACGAGTTCGCGGATCTGCTTGTCCAGCCAGTCGATGAAGTACTGGGCGTGCTGGGTGGCGAGGGTGCGAGAGACGCGGACCGGTTCGGTCACGGCCTGGGCGCGCTGCTCGGGCGTGATGACCCCCGCGTCGACCATCTCGTTCAGGACGACCGTGGCGCGGTTCGCGGCGCGCTCGCTCTCGGACACCGGCGAATAGCGCGACGGGGCCTTCAACAGACCGGCCAGCAGTGCGGCCTCGCCGACGGTCAGATTGTTGGCCGACTTGTCGAAATAGCGCTGGGACGCCGCCTCGATGCCGTAGGCGCCCGCGCCGAAGTAGACCCGGTTCAGATAGAGGGCGAGGATCTCTTCCTTGGAGAATTTCATCTCCAGCCAGACGGCCAGCATCAGTTCCTGAACCTTGCGCTTCAGGTTCTGGTCGGGACTGAGGAAGAGGTTCTTCGCCAGCTGCTGGGTCAGGGTGGAGCCGCCCTGAACCACGCGACCGGCGCGCATGTTCGAGACCATGGCCCGGCTCATGCCGATCGGGTCGAAGCCCGGGTGGTGGTAGAAGCGCCGGTCCTCGATGGCGATGAAGGCGGCCGGGACGTAGTCCGGCAGGGCGTCCAGATCGGCGGGCGGCGCCTGCTGGGTGCCGCGCACCGCGATCAGGGCCCCGTTGCGATCCAGATAGGTGATCGAGGGCTGCCGATCGACATTGTACAGGGTCGAGGTGTCCGGCAGGTCGCGCGCGAAGACGGCGAAGAACACCACCAGGAAGATGACGCCCCAGACGGCCAGCACCGCGCCCCAGTAGAGGACCCGCTGCAACGGCGTTCGCGCCGGCCTGTCGCCGCCACTGCCGCCGTGTCCGAAGCTGAAGCCACCGACCATGAAGAACCTCACCCAACCCGCTGCATCGGTCCTAGCCGATCAGGCGGTGAACGGAAACGCCCCCAAGAGATCATTGGCTCACGGAGCCAACGATCTCTCGTGTCTGGAGTGCGGGCGCGAATGATCCGAAAACCGGAACCACTTTTCGGGTCGCGCCCGTATCCTTCACAGGACCGTGAACGACGTTTCCGCCGAAACGATGACCTTGAAGCGGCCTATTCTAAAAACGCGTTCACCTCGGCGGCGAACTGCGCGGGCTGGTCCAGCATGATGAAGTGGGCGCTGTCGTCGATGCGCTTGAGCTGCGCGGACGGCAGGCTGGCGAAGGACATCCGGTAGACGTTGTCGGTGAAGCCCGCCGGCGTCCCGGGGAAATTCACGTAGAGAACCTCGACCGGAGCGGTGATGCGCGGCAGCTCGGCGCGCAGGTCCGTCAGCATCAGTTCCCGATAGGCGTTGGCCGACACGGTCCGGTCGCTTCTCGCTGCGTCCTCGAGTGGTCCGGCTCGCAGGCTTTCGGTATTGATCATACTGGTGACCGCCATGGCCGCCTGGGCGCGATACTGGTCATCCGTCATGGCGCTCGATCGGGCATGCATGGCCTCGACGGCCGGGGTCACCGCCTCGACCGTCGGGTTGACCCCCGGCGCGGCGAACATCGCACCGGTGAAGGGCATCATGTCCACGACCATCAGCTTGCCGACGCTGTCCGGGTGGCGCGCCGCCAGCATCATGCCGAAGGTGCCGCCCAGCGAGTGACCGATGACCGCGGGCCTGTCGAGGCGCTGTTCGGCGATGTAGCGCGCCAGATCTTCCGCGACCGGACCGAGGATGGGCCCCGAGGCGTTGTCCTCGGCTGCGGCGCCGGCGAAGCCCTGAACGTGAATACGGTGGATCCGGTAGCGGTCCTTCAGCTGGTCCGTAATCCCGTCCCAGACCTCGGGCGAGGAGCTCAGGCCCGGGATCAGGATGATGTCGCCGATCGGCTGCGCCGGTCCGTCGACGCGGACGTGGAAGCGGCCGGACTCGAAATCGGCGTGCTGGTGGCCGTGATGACCCTGGGCCTGGGCCGGCCGGGCGCCGTGGGCTGCATGCGCGCCATGGGCGCCGTGATCATGTTCCTGGGCCGCGGCCGGCGCGGCGAGGCAGAGCGAGGCGGCGAGCGCGGCGATGGCGGTCATGGTCTTCATGGTGTTTCCCCTGTGGAGGCGAGCCGGATCATCGCCTTTTCCGCTTGTCGCCGCAGAGGGCGCGATTGGATGCAGGTGGTCAAGACTTCGCGAACGGCGACCGCTACAGTGGCCGCATGACGCCCGCAGATTCCGCACCAGCCGCCAATTCACCCGAGGCCAAGGCTCCGCCCACTGCCTTCGGCAAGGGCTTCGTGACGGACGCCTGGTATTTCGTCGCCCTGACGCGAGACGTGAAACCGGGATCGCTGAAGCGGCACGAGCTGCTGGGCGAGCCGGTCCTGATCGGACGGACCAACGGCGGCCAGGTCTTCGCCATGCGAGACATCTGCCCCCACCGCGCCTCGCCCCTATCGGCCGGGCGGGTGGTCGACAAGCCCGGCGAAGGGGAAACGGTCGAATGCCCATATCACGGCTGGCGGTTCCGGCCGGACGGCGCCTGCGCCGCCATTCCGTCGCTGGTCGAGGCGCAGGCATTCGACACGGACCGGATCCGCGTTCGCAGCTATCCGGTTCGCGAGAGTCAGGGGCTGGTCTTCGTCTGGCTGACCTCCGACCCGCGCGGCGCCGGTGAGCCGGACCATGAGCCGCCGCAGTTCCCGGGCGTTGTCGGCGGCGAGGCGAAGCTGGTCGAGTGGATGGACTTCGACAGCCACATCGACCACGCCGTCGTCGGCCTGATGGACCCCGCCCACGGCCCCTACGTCCATCAGCAATGGTGGTGGCGGTCCGAGCATTCGATGCACGAGAAGGCCAAGGCGTTCGAGCCGCGCGAGCACGGCTTCGCCATGGTGCGTCACGCGCCGTCATCGAACAGCCGGGCGTACAGGATCCTGGGCGGCGCACCGGCGACCGAGATCACCTTCCGCCTGCCGGGCTACCGCTGGGAGCATATCCAGGTCGGCGAGAAACAGGTGCTGGCCCTGACCTGCCTGACGCCGATCACACCGACGAAGACGCGCATCACCCAGATCTTCTGGTCGGACCACTGGATCTTCGGCCTGGCCAAACCTTTCCTGCGCATGGGCGTCGTCGCCTTCCTGAAGCAGGACGGCGGCATGGTGAACCTCCAGAACGAAGGTCTGCGCTACGACCCGGCGCTGATCTGGATCGACGACGCCGACAAGCAGGCGAAATGGTACCAGCAGCTGAAGCGCGAATGGCTGAAGAGCCGCGCCGAGGGTCGGGCGTTCTCGAACCCGGTCAAGGCTGCGACCCTTCGCTGGAAGAGCTGATCCACCACGAACCCGCGCAATGAAAAAGGCCGCGATGGGGGTCGCGGCCTTTCCATGCTCGAACGATGCGTGGTCCTACTGACGCGACAGCGCACCGGCGAGAATGAGGTCGATCTGCTTGCCGATCTGGGCGTCCAGCTGCTCCATGCCCCAGCCGTCGTAGGCGGCGTGGCGGAAGTTCGACAGCCACGCGCCGTAGATCAGGTCCGACAGCAGGCGCACGTCGGCGTCCTGACGCAGCTCGCCGTCACGAACACCGCCCTGAACGGTATCCAGGACGACCGAAACGAGCGGCTTGAGCGCTGCGCGGAAGCGGACCTCGGCGGCCTGCGGCTGGAACCACGAGCGGGCGACGACGGCCTGCACCAGCGGCAGCTGATCCAGGGTGTCGTGATACCCGGCGACGAGCGCCGCCAGCAGGCGTCCACGCAGGGTCGTCTCGCTGGCCTGGGCGGCCTTCACAACCTCGCCCAGACGGGCCATGTCCTCGGTCAGGACGGCCTCGAACAGTTCGGCCTTGTCCTGGAAGTTGGCGAACACCGCGCCGGTCGACATGCCGGCGCCCTTGGCGATGTCGCGGATGGTCGCCGGCTCGTAGCCGCGCTCGGCGAACAGGCTGCGGGCGGCGTCCAGAACCTTCTGCCGGGTCCGGACCTTGGCAGCCTGACGACGGTTGAGACGGGGGGCTTCGGCCTCGGAATCCGAAGGGTTCCGGACGGAGCTCGGTGCCAGATCACGCATGAAAACGGTTTACTCGACTGTTCGACGGGCGCGCCCGTCGGCGGGGGAGAATGCGCCTTGGGCGCCAAGAGCGGTACGCCGGAGGTGCTGGACAGCCCCTTCACGGCGAAGGCGGCGACTGACCATGCAACGATGACCAAATTGGGGTGTACAGATTAACAGCACCGCCACGGCGACGGTTAATGCGTCGCAATCTGTGGATGGTCGCCCCTGACTACCGACGCTGGGTTGAGCGCAGGGCGCGGGGCGCGCGGGACGTGTCTCCCTGCGACATTGCGGCCTGAAACACCTTTCGGAACTCGTCCCGCTTTTCATGGATCGAAGCGAGGACGAGCCCCATGGGCACACCCAGATCGACGAGGGTGTTCTCGGCCAGCTGCAGGCTGGCCTCGGTGGTTTCGGGAACCGCGTCGGTGACCCCCAGACGATAGAGTCGCTCCGCATGTCGCGAGTCCCGCGCCCGGGCGATCAGGATAACGTCGGGACGGACCTTGCGGACGGCCTGCACGACCTCGTCGACCTTGGTGGGGGCGTCCATGGTGACGACCACGGCGCGGAGGCGATCGATCGCGCATTTCTCCAGCATCTCGGCGCGGGCGGCATCGCCGTAGAAGACGTTCGAGCCCTCGGCACGGCCCTTGGCCACCGTCGATGCGTTGGCGTCCAGCGCCATGAACGGCTGATCGTGCTCGGTCAGCAGTTCGCCGACCAGTCGGCCCACACGGCCGAAGCCGACAATCAGCACCTGCCCGTCCTCCGGCCTCGGCTCCAGAGCCTCCGGCGCCAGGTCGGGCCGCTCCTTCGCCACCTGGTTCACGAGGCGCTGCGCCAGCATGGCCATCAGAGGGACGGTGAACATGCTGATCGTCGCCGCGATCATGACGGTTCGGGAAAAGCCGGGACTCACGATGCCCTCGACGGCTCCGGCGGCCAGGATGACGAAGGCGAACTCGCCTGCCGGGCCGAGCACCAGCGCCGTCTCGATCGCGGTCCGGTTTTTCACCCCCCACAGCCGCGCTGCGCCGTAGATCAATACCGCCTTCAGCGCCGTAAGGCCGAAGGCGAGCCCGAAGACCCGCGCCGGATCGGCCGCCACGACGTCGAGATCCAGGCCGATGCCCACTCCGACGAAGAAGACGCCCAGCAGCAGGCCCTTGAAGGGTTCGATCGAGACCTCGACCTCGCGTCGGAATTCGGTCTCAGCCAGGAGGAGGCCGGCGACGAGCGCGCCCAGGCTCATCGACAGGCCGGCGATCTGGGCGGCGAGCCCGGCTCCGACGACCACCAGCAGGCTGGCGGCGACGAAAAGCTCCTGCCCCTGCCCCCGGCTGCGCGCCTTCGCCACCGAGCGGAACATCGGTCGCAACACGAGACGGCCAAGCACGACGATCAGGGCCAGACCGATCGCTGCGGGGATCAGGGTGAGAAGGGCCGGCCGCAGCACCGCCGGGTCGAACTCGCCGGCCGGGGTGGCGGTTTGCAGCGCTGCGGCCGCGAGCACCGTCACGGTGATGAGGATCGGTGCGACGGCCAGATCCTGGGCCAATAAAATGGAGAAGGTCGACCGGCCCGTCGCACCGCCCATCCGCCCGCGCTCGGCCATGACCGGCATGACGACGGCCGTCGAGGACAGGGCCAGTCCCATGCCGAGGACTGCGGCCGAAACGAGCGGCTGCCCCATGAGCATGAACATGCCCGCCAGTCCGACTGTGCACACCGCGACCTGGGTCAGCCCGAGGCCGAAAACCAGTCGTCGCATCGCCTTGAGCCGTTCCCAAGACAGCTCGAGCCCGATCATGAACAGCAGGAACGCCACCCCGAGCTCGGACAGCAGGCGGATCTGCCCGGCGTCGGAGATGGTCAGCCAGTTCAGCCAGGGCAGTGTACTGGACAGTCGCGCCAGCCCGTCCGGTCCAAGCAGGACGCCGGCCGCCAGAAAGCCCAGAACCGGACTGATCTTCAGGCGATTGAAGAGCGGGACCACGACCCCTGCGGCGGCCAGAAAGACCACGAGGTCCTTGTACTCGCCCGCTGAACCACCGTGAGTCGCCATTCGCCCTCCCTTCGGTTCAGCCTACAGGCTGAAACGCCCCACCACAGGGGTTTCCGTCGATTCATGACAAAAATTTCAGGCGACAGGCCCCACACCGGGCGTAGGGTCCGGCCCGACCCTTCCAACAGGTGAAGAGAAGTCGGGAAACACCCATGAAGAAGTTGCTTGTCGGCGCCGCCCTCGGCGCGATGCTTATGCCGTCCGCCGCCCTCGCCCACCCGGACCCGTTCGCATGGACCTCCGGTGACGAACACGCGTGCGTCGACGAGGCGTGCACCATTTTCGAACTGTTCCAGACGCCGGCGCAGGGAGCCGGCACGGTTACCGGTTGGCAAGGCACTGAAGCGCCGCGCTACGGGACCTGGGGCTTCGACCTCAACGGCCGCGACACCTCGGTGAACCCGGGCGACAACTTCTTCCGCTACGCCAACGGCACGGCCATCGACAATCTGCAGATCCCCTCGGATCGCACCTCCTATGGCTCGTTCAACCTGCTGCGCGAACTGTCGGACAACCGCGTCAAGGTGATGATCGACGCCCTGGTGGCGCGCACCGACCTGACCCAGGGCACCGATGAGCAGAAAATCGCCGATGCCTACCGGTCCTACATGGACGTGGACCGCATCGAGCAACTGGACGCCCAGCCGCTTCAGCCCTACCTCGCCGCCATCCGCGCCGCGAATACCCATCACCGGGCCGCGGTCTATATGGGCGAGACCCAGGGCCGTATCGGCGGTTCGATCTTCGGCACCGGCATCACGATCGATCAGAAGGCACCGACCCGCTACGTCGTCTCGACCAGCCAGTCGGGACTGGGCCTGCCCAACCGCGACTACTATCTCGAGCAGCGCTGGGCCGAAAAGAAGGTTCTGTATCAGGCGTACATCGCCCGCATGCTGGGCATGATCGGCTGGGAAAACCCGGAACAGGCCGCCGCCGACATCGTCGCCTTCGAGACCCGGATCGCCCAGGCCCACTGGACGCCCGAGCAGAACCGCAACCGCGACGAGACCTACAACGAGTACACCATCTCGCGCCTCGCCTCCGAGGCCTCGGGCTTCCCGTGGCAGGACTACTATAACGCCATCGGCGTCGGGGAAGTCCCCCGCCTGATCGTCCGCCAGGACACCGCCCTTCCGCAGATCGCCGCGATCTACGCCGAGACGCCGATCGAGACCATCCAGGCCTGGCAGGCCTTCCACACGACCGACGACGCCGCACCGCGCCTGTCGCGCCGGTTCTCGGACGCCCAGTGGGAGTTCCGTTCGCGCGACCTGCAGGGTCAGCCGATGCAGCGTGCCCGCGACAAGCGTGGCATCAGCTTCGCCGAGGGGATGCTCGGAGAGGCCGTCGGCCGTCAGTACGTGGCGGAGTATTTCCCGGCCGAGTCCAAGGCCAAGATGGAAGAGCTGGTCGCCAACCTGCGCATCGCCCTTGGCAACCGCATCCGGAACTACACCTGGATGAGCGCCGAAACCCGCGCCGCGGCCCAGGAGAAGCTCGACAAGTTCACCGTCAAGATCGGCTATCCGGACCGGTGGCGCGATTACTCGGCGCTCGAAATCCGCGCCGATGACCTGTTCGGCAATGCCGAGCGCGCCGGCCTGTTCCAGTGGAACTACCAGCTGAACCGCCTGAACAGTCCCGTGGACAAGGACGAGTGGGGCATGACCCCGCAGACCGTGAACGCCTACTACAACTCCTCGAACAACGAGATCGTCTTCCCGGCTGCGATCCTGCAGCCGCCGTTCTTCGATCCGGACGCCGACCCGGCCGTGAACTACGGCGGCATCGGCGGCGTGATCGGCCACGAGATCGGCCACGGCTTCGACGATCAGGGCTCCAAGTCCGACGGCGACGGCGTGCTGCGCAGCTGGTGGACGCCCGAGGACCGCGCCGCGTTCGAGGCGCTGACGGCCCGTCTGGGCGCCCAGTACGGCGAGTTCGAGCCGCTGCCGGGCTTCCGCGTCCGTCCGAACCTGACCATGGGTGAGAACATCGGCGACGCCGCCGGCGTGGCGGTCGGTCTGGAAGCCTACCACCTGTCGCTGGGCGGCCGCCCGGCGCCGGTACTCGACGGCACCACCGGCGACCAGCGCTTCTTCTTCGGCTGGGCCCAGGTCTGGCAGTCGAAGTACCGCGAGGCCGCCCTGCGCCAGCAGATCGACACCGACTCGCACAGCCCGGCCGAGTTCCGCGTCATTGGTCCGGTCCGGAACGTCGATGCCTGGTACGACGCCTTCGACGTCCAGCCGGGCAGCCGGTACTACCTGCGTCCCGAAGATCGCGTTCGCATCTGGTAGTCTGACAGGGCGTATCGAGACGAAAGGCCGGAGCGATGCTCCGGCCTTTTTCGTGTCCGAGGCGCTTCGCGAGCCTGACCTTCAGGCGCAAAAAAGCCCGCTGCGGGGGATACATCGCAGCGGGCTTTCTTTCGCTCTCTGAGGAGCGGACGTTTCCTCCCCGAAACGCCTCCAGGATGCCGCTGCGCCGAAACGCTGCGCTTCCCGAGTGCGTCAGAAAGACGACAAATCGCCGCGCAAGTCAATCAAGACCCTGACGACAGAAGGGAATTTTCCTTTGTTATCAGCGATAACTCACGAAGCTGTGCGCGCTGCGTCAACGATGGCGCGCACCGTCGCCACCAGCTCGGCGCGAGGGGCGATCCGCTGGCCGGGGCGCTCCGCTTTCCACGCTTCGTTGTCGCTGATGCCGGCGGCCAGGGCGCGGCCCGCGTCCAGGTCCTTGATCGTCACCTGACCCGCGGCGATCTCATCGCCGCCGAGGATGACGGCGGCAGGCGCGCCGCGGCGGTCGGCGTATTTCATCTGAGCCTTCATACCGGCCCGACCGAGGTAGAGCTCGGCGGCGATGCCTGCACTTCTGAGCTCGGACACCGCGTCGAGATAGTGTTGCATGTCGTCCTGCGAGAACACGATGACCACGACAGGCCCGCGCACCGCCTCGTCGTCGCCGCGTCCGGCCGCGCGCAGGGCCGAAGC
Organism: Caulobacteraceae bacterium; assembly: GCA_052441165.1. Taxonomy (GTDB): domain Bacteria; phylum Pseudomonadota; class Alphaproteobacteria; order Caulobacterales; family Caulobacteraceae; genus Brevundimonas. Next base: position 91,990 of record JBQVQW010000009.1, read on the forward strand.
CAGACGCGAGACGCCGAAGGAGAAGCCGGTCGCCGGCAGGCGCTCGCCGGTGAACCGGGCGACCAGATCATCATAGCGGCCGCCACCCCCGATCGAGCCGAAGCGCACAGCCCGGCCCTTGTCGTCGATGGTTTCGAGCAGCAAGTCCGCCTCGAACACGGCGCCGGTGTAATACTCGAGCCCGCGCACGATGGTGGGGTCGAAACGGACAGCATCCTCGCTCACCCGCATGGCGCTCAGGGCGCGATCGATGGCCGCCAGCTCCTGAAGCGCACTTTCGCCGGTAGCGCCGAGACCACCGGCCTGCGCAATCCGGTTCAGGGTGTCCGCGCGTGACAGCGCGCCATCCCCGGCCGAGGCGAGGAAGGCCTCGATGGTCGCAGCCACCGCTTTCGGCACGTTGGCGCCCTTGGTGTAATCGCCGGACTCGTCCAGACGGCCCTCGCCCAGAAGCAGGGACACGCCCTCCCAGCCGAGCCTGTCGAACTTGTCGATGGCGCGCAGGGCGGTCAGCTTCTGGATCGGATCGGTGACGCCGCCGGCCTCGAACAGGCCATCGAACAGCTTGCGGTTCGAGACGCGGATCACCGCCTGGCCGGCCGGCAGACCCGCGGCCTGAAGCCCTTCACAGGCCATGGCGATGATTTCGGCGTCGGCCTCCGGGCGATCCGAGCCAACGGTGTCGGCATCGCACTGGACGAACTCGCGGAAGCGACCGGGGCCGGGCTTCTCGTTGCGCCACACGGAACCGAAGGCGTAGCGGCGGAACGGCTTGGGCAGGGTTTCCCAGTTCTGCGCCGCGAAGCGCGCCAGAGGCGCGGTGAGGTCGTAGCGAAGCGCCATCCACTGGTCATCGTCGTCCTGCAGGGCGAAGACGCCCTCGTTCGGACGGTCCGCGTCAGGCAGGAATTTGCCCAGGGCGTCGGCGTACTCGAAGGCGCCGGTGTCCAACGGCTCGAAGCCCCAGCGCTCGTAAACCTCCGAGACCCGCTGAACCAGACGGCGTTCGGTCACGAGGTCGCGCCCACGGCGATCGGCGAACCCCCGGGGGGCGCGGGCTTCGGGGCGGGAGGCGGCGTCTTCGGTCATGGCGGGCGCTTAAGCCATCAAGCGCCCGCGAGCAACGATCAGGCCGCAGCCGGCTTCGAGATCGGGACCAGCCGACCGTAGGTGAGGCAGCGCCACAGCCACTCCAGCGGTCCCATGCTGAACCTGGACAGCCACAGCGGCGACCAGACCAGCTGCGCGGCCCAGATGGCGACGACGACGGTCCACATCTGCACAGGATCGTGCTGTCCGAACCACCTCGGGCCCCAGGGCGCATAGTAGAGCGTCACCATGATCAGGGTCTGGGTCAGATAGTTTGTGAACGCCATGCGTCCGACGGGCGCCAGCCAGGCCGTCAGCGGACGCAGGCCGAACCGCACCAGCAGGATCAGGACGCTGGCGTAGAACAGGGTGATCAGGAAGGCCATGCCGCCGCCGGCCGCGGCCAGACCGCCGGTGGGATCCGCCTCGCCCGCCATCAGGTCCTGCCAGCGCAGCGCTCCGAACATGGCCAGATTGGCCCCGCCCGCCACGATGACCGCGAAATACGTCCACAGCGGCGCCTTGCCGTGCAGGTAGCCCGATTTGAACAACCCCAGTCCCAGCATCATCAGAGGCACGGTGATCGGGATCAGGAAGGGGCTCATCATCAGCTGGAAGGTCGCCCAGACCTTGATGTTCTCGAGGATGCCGGAGAAGCCGCCCGCCTTGTACAGCTCGATCGCAGCGGCGATCGCCGCAGGATCCGAGGGCGGTTGGCCGGCCATCATCTGCGCTTCGATCTCGGGCGGCAGGTTCGCCATGGCCCAGTAGCCGGCCGTCGCCACGACGCCCCACAGCAGGGTGATGCCCCCGCCGATCCACAGCAGGCGCTTCGCTCTCCATGAGCGCATCAACATCATCAGCAGGCCGCAATAGGCGTAGTGCAGCAGGATATCGCCGTACCAGATCAGGCCGTGAAGGATGCCGAACAGCCCCAGCCACATGAGCCTGCGTGTCAGCAGTCGCCCTCTCTGCTCGTCGAACCGCTCGCCGCCGACCAGGAAGATCGAGACGCCGAACAGCATGGTGAAGAGGGTGCGGAACTTGTCCGAGAAGAAGACGTCGGTGACCCACAGACCGATCAGATCCGCGCGGGTATCAGACCCTGGCGGCGGCAGTTCGGCCATGGTCAGCTGGAAGGGCCAGGCGAACGAGATCGCATTGACCGCCAGGATGCCGAGGATCGCCCATCCCCGCAGCATGTCGAGATTGTAGATGCGATCCACGGGGCGCACGGGCGCCAATGCGGGCTGTGGTGCGACGGATGGCTGGATTTCAGCGGCGGCCATGACGTGTCTCCCCCTTCATCAGGCAGGCGCAGCTTGGCCGTGATGTTTCGAACGTCAAACCAATTCGACGTAAGGTTGGCGTCTGGCCTCAGGCCTCGTGACGGCCGCTACCCATCACGCCCAGCCGGTCTTGCACTTCAGGCTGAGCGCGAAAGGCGATGAAGGCGGCGCAGAGGCCGGCCCAGAGGGCGTAGGCGACACCGATCACGACCGCGAACGGCAGGCCGCCCACGCCGAAGATGAGCAGCGTCGTCTCGGTCGCGCCGACACCTTCACCGAGATTGGCGGCGCTGAGCCATTGGCCGACCACCTGGATGAGGGCGAACAGGGATGCCAGGGCGACGGCCAGCAGGCCGCCGTAGAACATGAATCGCCAGACGACCCCGAGGCGCGTCGCCGGGCGGCCGGTCCGTGAATGCTCCCGGGACAGGAGCCAGAACCCGGCAGGCACCGCAAGGGCGCCGATCAGAAGCAGCATCAGACGCCAGTCCATCTCGATCCCGGGCGCCCAGTTGCGGGGGGGCCAGATCAGAAGGGTGATGACGAGCGGCGGCCAGAAGACGCCCGCCAGTGCGGCGAGAACCGCATGTTGGGGCTCGCGCCGCCAGACGACGCGCTGCTGGCCCGGAAAGTCCTCGGGACGTTCGAGACGGGGGATCATCGCGTCGGCACCGGTTCGTCGCCGGAATAGTCGTAGAAGCCGCGACCCGATTTGCGACCGAGCCAGCCCGCCTCGACATACTTCACCAGCAGCGGACACGGTCGGTATTTGCTGTCGGCCAGGCCTTCGTAGAGCACGTTCATGATAGCGAGAACGACGTCCAATCCCATGAAGTCGGCGAGTTCCAGCGGACCCATCGGATGGTTGGCGCCGAGCTTGAGCGCCTTGTCGATGGAGGAAACGTTCCCGACGCCCTCGTAGAGGGTGTAGATCGCCTCGTTGATCATCGGCACCAGGATGCGGTTGACGATGAAGGCCGGGAAGTCCTCGGCATTGGTCGTCGTCTTGCCCAGCGACTCGGCGAAGGCGACCGCCGCCTCATAGGTCCCGGCCGAGGTGGCGATTCCGCGAATGATCTCGACCAGCTTCATGACCGGCGCAGGCTTCATGAAATGCAGGCCGATGAAGCGCTCCGGCCGATCGGTCGCCGAGGCCAGACGGGTGATCGAGATCGACGACGTGTTGGACGCCAGCAGGGTCGTCGGTCCGAGCAGAGGAGTCAGTTCGAGGAAGATCGACTTCTTGGTCGTCTCGTCCTCGACGGCGGCCTCGATGACGAGATCGGCTTTGGCGGCCTCGGCGAGGGACGCGGCCTGGCGGATTCGCTTGAGCGCCGCGTCAGCCGCGGGCTGCTCCATCTGTTCGCGCGACACCTGACGCGCGAGGCTGGCGGCGATGGCCCCCAGCGCCTGGGGCACGCGATCGCCGGCGGCGTCGAACAGAAGGACGTCATAGCCGCCCGCCGCCACCGTCTGGGCTATGCCGGCGCCCATCTGGCCGGCGCCGACAATGGCGACTGTTCTGATCGTGCTCATGGATTCCGGTCGACTTCCGGGCGCGAGGCCCCTGTGGCCGGCACCTTAGGACGGTGGCCGGATGGTGCAAGCGCCAGTCCGGCCGCCACCTCGCATTCCTGTTCGCCGTGGCCCACCCGCATCTTCGACCCTAGTAGGCGACCAGAAGGCTCAGCAGCGCCGCCTGCGAGGCCGGCAGCAGATAGTTCATCACGCCCGTGATCAGGATCAGCACGATGATCGGCGTGATGTCGATGCCGCCCAGCGGCGGGATGATCCGTCGGAAGGGAGCCATCACGGGCGCGGTGATCCGGTCCAGCGCCTCGGCCAGGCTGGCGACGAACCGGTTGCGGTAGTTGATCACGTCGAAGGCGAACAGCCAGCTCAGAATGGCGCTGACGATGATCGCCAGACGCAGCAGGTTCAGCAGCGCATGCAGAACGAAGAAGATAAAGCCGATGATCGCAGCCATGCCGCGGTAGCTCCTTGCCCGGGGGTTCGGTTCCGCTTCTAGCGACGCCCGCGACGAAACGCCAAGGTTTCCGCCACGGTGCGACCGTGGCGCAGCATGTCAGACTTGAGAAAAGGTCGCCTGGTGGAGCCGAGGGGAGTCGAACCCCTGACCTCGTCATTGCGAACGACGCGCTCTACCAACTGAGCTACGGCCCCGTTTCCGGGTGCAGGCGAGCGCGCGACATACGAGCGCGCGGCGGGTGGTGTCAACGGGTTTCGGCGGGTTTGGGGGCGGTCAAATCCGGAGCCTTTGCAGCTCGAAAATGACCGTCCGGGCCGAAGGGACGTTGGCATCCGCCTCGCCCGCGAGCGGGATGACGGCGCGGATCGGTCGGATCGCCGTCCGGAACGACTTTCTGATTTCCTCGCCGGGGGTTATCTGGCGCGCATGTCCGCCGCGCCGTTCCGCATCGCCGCCCTCTACCGTTTCGCGCCCGTCGCGGACCGCGAGGCCGTGCAGACGATACTGAAGACGCTGTGCGAGCCGGACGTACGCGGAATTCTGCTGGTGGCGCACGAAGGGCTGAACGGCACCATCGCGGGCCCGACGGCGGCCATCGACCGGGTTCTGGCCGGCATCCGCGCCCTGCCCGGGTTTGCAGACATCGAGGTCAAGTACGCGGAGGCGCCGGACCAGCCGTTCCACCGGATGAAGGTGCGGTTGAAGGCCGAGATCGTGACCATGGGCGAGCCCGGCGTGGACCCGTCGCGCGAGGTCGGGACCTATGTCACGCCGGATGAATGGAACACCCTGATCTCGGATCCGGACACTGTCGTCATCGACACCCGTAACGACTACGAGGTCGATGTCGGCACCTTCAGGGGCGCCGTGTCGCCGAACACCCGCACCTTCCGCGACTTCCCCGACTGGTTCCGCACCGAGGGGCGTGCCCTGCTGGACCGGCCGAACCCGCCGAAGGTGGCCATGTTCTGCACCGGCGGCATCCGCTGCGAGAAAGCCACCGCCTTTCTGAAGGCCGAGGGTGTCGCGGATGTTCATCACCTGCAGGGCGGCATCCTGAAATATCTCGAGACCGTGCCGGAGGCGGAGAGTCTGTGGCAAGGCGAATGCTTCGTCTTCGACGAGCGGGTGGCCGTCGGGCACGGGCTTGCGCCGGGTGACCACACCCTGTGCCGGGGCTGCCGGATGCCGGTCAGCGCCGAGGGACGAGCCTCGCCCCGCTACGTCGAAGGCGTTTGTTGCGAGCGCTGCCACGACACGCGCACCGAGACCCAGAAGGCCGGATCACGCGAGCGGGCGCGACAGATGGAGATCGCGGAGCAGCGCGGCGTCGATCACGTCGGCGCGCGACTGGCGCCGAAACCGCAGGCGGACTGAGCTACTCGCCCTCGTCGAACTTGCGATCGACCAGATCCAGCAGCGCGTCGATAGCGGCCCGGGCGTCCGGCCCCTCGGCGGCGAGATCGATCGAGCAGCCGTTGCCGGCGCCAAGCATCAGCAGGCCCATGATTGACAGGGCGTTCACGGTCACGCCGTCGCGGGTGACCCGGATGTCGGCGTCATAGGCGGACGCCAGCTTCACGAATTTGGCGCTGGCCCGGGCGTGCAGGCCGCGCGTGTTGCAGATATTGGCCGTCGCGGTCGCCGTGGTCATTTTTCGCCCTGCAGGACCCAGCTGGCCACCGAGATGTATTTGCGTCCGGCATCCTGGGCGTGAGCCACGCAGGTCTCCAGCGGCTCGCGGACGCGGACGCTGGCCAGCTTGATGAGCATGGGCAGGTTCAGGCCGGCGATCACCTCGGCATGGGTTTCTTCCATGACCGAGATGGCGAGGTTGGACGGCGTGCCGCCGAACATGTCGGTCAGCAGAATGACGCCGTCGCCGTCGTCCACCGCGCGCGCGGCGTCGACGATGTCGCGCCGGCGGCGCTCCATATCGTCCTCGGGGCCGATGCAGATGGCCGCGACCCCGCGCTGGGGGCCGACCACATGCTCCATGGCCGCCAGAAATTCCGAGGCCAGTCCCCCGTGGGTGACAATAACCAGCCCGATCATGAAGGCTTCACCAACTCGCGCCCCAGCGTCCCGGCCGTTCTGAACAGACCGCAAGACCGCGCGGAATAGCCCAACTCCGCGTCCGGTTAAAGCATGGCCAGTGCGGTCGCGACCTTTTCACCCGCCGAAGGCTCCGTCGGATCGAGGGTCACCAGCGGGATCCGGAGGCCGTCGAATGGCCTGTACGCGGGCTCGGGCATTCGTTCTGACACGCCATGCGTCAGGTCCACGACCAGGGCGACCGCGACCGGCCCTGCAGAATGACGTGACGTTATTCCCACGCCGCGGACCTCCATTCGCCCCTCGATCGTCGGGACGGGGGCGGCGAACAGCCGGCCTCCGGACGCGAACACGAAGACGTAGTCGTCGCCAACCAGCCGCCAGCCCATTCCGATCAGCCGCAACGCCAGATCGCTCTTGCCCACGCCCGAGGGACCGGTCAGCAACACGGCCCGCCACCCCTGAAGGGTGTGGCGGGCGACCGCCGTCGCGTGCACAGGCTGGAGGGTCACGCCCGTCGCGGGGGGGCAGCGGCCGGCAGCGAGACCTCGAACCGGGCGCCGATAACGCCGCCATCCTCGCCCATGCGGTTGTTCGCCACGACCCGGCCGTTGTGAGCCTCGACGATCTGCCGGACGATCGACAGACCCAGGCCCGAATTGTTGCCAAACGCGGTCCCGCGCGGCCGGGATGTATAGAACCGCTCGAACACTGCCTCGAGGTTCTCCGCCGGGATGCCGGGGCCGTCATCCTCGACCGTCACATGGATCGGGCGCTCGAAATCCAGATCATCGCGCCGTAGCGTCACCCTGACCCCGCCCTCGGCAGGACTGAACGAGCGCGCGTTGTCGATCAGGTTGCGGAACACCTGCCCGAGCGGTCCGTCGCGGCCGACGACGGACACCGTCTCGGCGCCCGATGGCGCGAACTTCACCCGCGCCTCGCCCGGCTTCCGTCCTGCTTCATAGACGGACACGATATCGGCCAGCAGGCTGTTCAGGGCGATCACGCGCGGACGATCGCGGTTGAGTTCGGCGTCCAGTCGCGACGCATTGGAGATGTCCGTGATCAAACGGTCCAGACGACGGACGTCCTGTTGAAGCAGGGCCGTCAGCCGCTCTCGCTGTTCATCGGTCCTGACGAGCGGCAGGGTCTCCAGCGCCGACCTGATCGAGGTCAGCGGATTCTTGATCTCGTGGCTGACGTCTGCGGCGAAGGCCTCGATGGCGTCCATGCGCGCCGAGAGCGTCTCCGTCATCGTCTCCAGGGACCGGGCCAGATCGCCGATCTCGTCCTTGCGACCCTCCAGATCAGGCAGGGAGATAGCGCGGGCGCGTTGCAGGCGAACCTCATCGGCGGCGGCGGACAGACGCATCACGGGACGCGCGACGAACAGATGCAGCAGCAGGGCCGTCAGCAAGGACACGGCCAGCGCGACCAGGGCAAAGGGCATGAGGGCCGCGCGCTGCTGGGCGATGGTCTCATCGACATCGCCCGCCTCCAGCGTCAGGACGCCGAGGACCTGCTCGACATGCCGGACCGGGATGGACACCGACACGACACGATCGCCGCTTTCTGACAGGCGGACGCCGGCCTGCGGCTGGCCGTCCAGTGCGCCTTCGACCTCCCGCGCCAGTTCGGCGCGTGCGCGCTCGGCCCGGACGCTGGTCCGCTTCTCGCGCTCCTTGTCGGGCGGCGGCGGCGGCGTGCCGGCGGGGCTCGCAGGCGGAAGCGGCTGGCCGGGAATAGCTTCGGTGACGGCATAGCTGTCGGCTACCGGGATCCCGTCCACGTCGTAAAGCCGGGCCCGCTGTCCGGTTGGAATGAAGGTATCCACCAGAAGGGAACTGGCGCGGAGGTAGTCGAGCGTGGGCTGCGGCTCACCCTGGGTGATGCCCTGGTCGCCCAGCACCTTCACCAGGATCTCCGCCTGCGCCTTCAGGGTCTCCTGTCGCGCCTCGATCAGACCTCGGGTCCATTCGTTCAGCGCAAGGGCGCCGACGAACAGGATCAGCAGGCTGAGCAGATTGAGGGCGAGGATGAGACCGCCCAGCCGCGACCCCCCGAACCGCCGGGGGCGGCGCGGGCGATCGCCATCCGCCGGAGCGGACGGCTCAGCTCTCGCGGTACCGGTATCCGACGCCATACAGGGTCTCGATCGCGTCGAACTCGGGATCGACGACCCGGAACTTCTTGCGCATGCGCTTCACGTGGCTGTCGATAGTGCGATCATCGACATAGACCTGATCGTCGTAGGCGGCGTCCATCAGGTTGTCGCGGCTCTTCACGAAGCCCGGACGCTGGGCCAGCGCCTGCAGCAGAAGGAATTCGGTGACCGTCAGCTTGACCGGCTTGCCGTCCCACATGCTCTCGTGCCGTGCGGGATCCATGGTCAGCTTGCCCCGCTTGATCGCCTTGTTGCCGCCTTCGGCCGAAGCCTCGGGCTCGCCGCCGTCCACGCCCGCCCGGCGCAGCAGGGCCTTCACCCGCTCGATCAGCAGACGTTGGCTGAAGGGTTTGTGGATGTAGTCGTCGGCGCCCAGGTTGAAGCCGAGGATCTCGTCGATCTCCTCGTCCTTCGACGTCAGCATGATGACCGGCAGGCTGGAGGTCTGCCGCAGACGACGCAGGACTTCCATGCCGTCCATGCGCGGCATCTTCACGTCGAGGATCGCCAGATCCGGCGGCGAGGTCTCAAGCGCCTCCAGACCGGCCGCGCCGTCGTGGAAGGCCGTGACCTTGTGTCCATGGCTTTCCAGAGCCAGCGAGACGGAGGCGACGATGTTTTCGTCGTCGTCGACCAGGGTGATGTTGGCCAAGGGGCTCTCCTTGCAGACTCATTCGTGCGGGTGCTCAACGCGCGGCAAGCGTAACCGTTCTACGCGATCGCGGTCGGATTGCGGCGCAAAAGATGGCGACGCCGGCCATAGTTCGCAATGAAACCCGAACTTAAAGTCTGTCGGCGATGATGGGCGGCTGTTTCGCGAGCGTCTCTATGGCCGGCCCTGTCCACTACGAAGTCTACATCCGCAAGACCGCACCGGCGCCCTGGACGCTGCAGATGGCGACCGAGGAGCGCGCGCATGCGATCGAGACCGCCGAGGACATTCTGCGGGACGATCGGGCCGCCGCAGTCCGTGTGACCAAGGAAACGCTCGATCCGGACACGATGGAGTTCAACAGCATCACGGTGCTGACCAAGGGCGCGCCCGAGGTCAAGCGCAAGCGTGTCGTGCCCGAGGACGAAGCAGGCCCCCGCTGCGGCGGCCCGCAGGATCTCTACACTCCGATGGCGCGGGAACTGATCGGCCGGGTGCTGGAAGACTGGCTGCAGCGACAGGGGGTCACGACGTTCGAGCTGCTTCATCGGCCCGATCTGGCCGAGCGGCTGGATGCGTCGGGCGTGGAGTTGCAGCACGCCATCCAGAAGGTCGCCGTCCCGGAAAGCCAGGCGGTGGGCCAGCCCGTCCACGATCTGGTCCGACACTACCAGAGGCTCTCGGAGCAGACGATCGAGCGTCTCGTCGCCGCGGGGCGCAAGGGTCGCTTCCCGGGGCTCGACAATCACTCTCTCGCCGATCTGGCTCACCGGCTCAGCGGGCAGCCCGAGCGCGGTTTCATCATGGCCGGCGTCGTCGCCGGAGCCCTGAAGGGCGTCCGCGGCAACCGCGCGCGCCTCGACAAACTGATGGATCTGGCCGAACGCGCGCCCATGGACGGGCCGCCTCGCGCCCTGGTCATGGTCGCGATCGAGCAGTTGCTCTGCGAGATGCTGGGGGCCAGGACCAGTCTGGCCGAGATTCTGGGCCCGTCGCTGGACCAGGGCGCCTCTCTGGCTGCGGTGGTGCGGATGGTGGCGCCCCGCGAGGTCAATCTTCTCGTGGCGCAGGATCCCCGGATGGCGCTTCTGGTGCCGATCGTCGACGGTCCGGCTGCGCGTCTGGGCGCGCGGATCGAGGCCGGTGAATTCCCCCTGCTGTCCGCCGCTCTCGCTCGCATGGTTCTGCGCGAACTGATGAGCCCGCGACGCCTCCGTCCAGCGGATGCGGCCGGCGAGATCGAGATCCTGCGCGCGCTCGCCATGACCCTGACAGCGACGGCAGGGCGGCTGCTGACCCTCGAGGAGGTGCAGACAGCCTTCAACGAACGATCGAAAGCCCTGGTCACGGCGGATTTCGTCGCCGCCTACGTAAAGCTTTGCGAATCCGTCCAGTGCGAGGCTGAGGCCCTGACCCGGCTGTGCGAGAACGTGACGGGTGTCGCCAACAAGCGATCGGCCGCCCGATGGCTTCTGGCGTGCATCACTTCCCTGCGTTTCGAGACCGAGATGCGCGAGACGCAGCCCCAGGCGGCGCTGCACAGGCTGGCGCTTCTGGCCGGCATGCAGCGGGCCATCCGGGCCTGCGGGCTGTCCGAACGGGATGAGCAGGACATCGGCACGGCCTTCGGCGTCGTGGCCGGGTCCGTGGAGGCCGAAGGAAAGGCGATCGCCGCCCTGGTTCGCTCTCCGGCGCCCTTGCCGCAAAAGCTGACCGCACTGCTCAGGCTGGCCGCCGGCGAAACCGCACCCTTCGGCCCCGCCGCGGACAGGGCCAAGGCGGAGGCCCTGCGCCTGTTCCGGATGCCGGACGCGCGTGCGGCGCTGGCGGCCAGGCCGGAATCGCTGGGTCCGCTGAAAGGCCTGATGAAGGCCGCCGGGCTCGCCGCCTGAAAAACCGACCGGCGGCGCGCTGTCAGTCGAAGATGTCGAAGATGTCCATCCGCTTCTTCTTTTTGTAGCGGTAGTCGTCGTGACGGTAGCGGTCGTCCCGATGCCTGTCGTCGCGGTATCGGTCGTCCGGTCGCTGACCCCACGCCTGGGGCGCAGGTTGCTGCGGGGGATAGGAGGGTTGCGGCTGCGGCGCGGGAGCGGCGACCGGAGCGGCCGCGCGCCCTTCGGCGGTGGCGGCCTCCATCAGCTTTTCCAGTTCGCCGCGATCCAGCCAGACCCCACGGCAGCTCGGGCACATGTCGAACTGGACGCCGCCGCGCTCCAGCGTCTGCATGGCGGCATTGTCGTTCGGGCACATCAGAAGCGGCATGGCGCTCTCCTTCACTACAGCCTCAACAGCTACGGCGTGTGAGGGCTCCGGCCAAGTCGGCGCGGCGATCCGCCGCGCGATTAGTCCTGCGCAGGCGAGGCCGGCATCAGGTCGCCGAAAGGCGCGGCGTCCTCCAGGGCCTTCACGAAGGACGGCCGCGCCATCAGACGGGCGTGATACGCCCGCAGGAAAGGGCGATCGCCGAACGGGACAAGCCGACGGGCATAGGTCATCAAGGGCGCCGCTCCACAATCCGCCAGGCTGAAGGATTCGCCCGCCGCCCACGTCCGTCCGTCGGACAGACGCGCCTCCAGCATGTCCCAGGCCGTCGCGAGTTCGCGCTCGTCATTGGCCATCGCGCCCGCATGGGGTTCGCCCGCACGGCCCAGCCGGTTGAACACGATCCGGTTCATGGGACCGCCGACATAGGTGTCGAGGATCCGGTCGATGAGACGCACTTCCAGCGCCTGTGCGGCATCTGCCGGGAACAGTCTTCCACCGCCTGCCAGACCGTCGAGATACTCGATCACGATGCTCGACTCGATCACGGTCCGGCCCGCATCCGTATCCACCAGCGCCGGCATCTTCCCGAAGGGCGACACAGCCATGAACCGGGCCATGACGTCCGGTGAGCCATCGACCAGCCTGAGCTCGAAGGTCAGACCCAGCTCGTAGAGTGCGACAGCGGCCTTCTGACCGTAGCCGGCGTAGGGATGTGACCAGAGAAGCAGGGCCATCTACGACACCCGCTCCCTGCTGCGCGCGATCCGCAGGTGGGTCGCACCCTCTCCCGGCGTACTGTCCAGGATCGTGTAGCCGAGAGCTGGCAGATCGAGACCGGCCCAGAACGGTTCACCTTGCCCCAGCATCACCGGCGAGACCGCAATGTGCAGTTCGTCGATCAGCCCGGCATTGAGGTACTGGCGAATGGTCTCGGCACCGCCGCCGATGCGGACGTCCAGATCGCCTGCGGCTTTTCGGGCTCGCTCGAGCGCCACCTCGATACCCTCGGTGACGAAATGGAAGACAGTCCCGCCCGCCATCTCGAACGAAACTCTTGGATAGTGGGTCAGGATGAACACCTCGCAGCGATAGGGTGGCTCCTCGCCCCACCAGCCTCGCCAGCCGTCATCGATCCAGTCACCCCGGCTGTGCGCGAACATGTTGCGCCCGAGGATCCACGCTCCGATGCCCGCCATGCCGCGGGCGGCGAAGCCATCATCCACGCCGGTGCTGCCCCTCCCGTCGCCGTACATTTCCTGAAAGGTCCTGGTCGGGAAGAACCATTTGTGCAGTTGCTCTCCGCCCACGCCGAGTGGGTTCTGCAGGCTCTGGTCCGGGCCGGCGCCGAAGCCGTCCACCGAAATCGCATAGCTGCTGACGCGCACCTTGCCGGTCATGAGAGGGTCCCTGCGTGTCCGGCCAAGACACACCGGCCGCCGCGTCATCGCAACCCCGCGTTAATCGAAGCAGCGCACGCTTCGTATCTTCACGGTGGGAGCCGGGACATGTCGAGCATCCAGACGGGCACCTACCGTCGCCAGCGGGATCATTTCGAGCCGCAGGACATCGATCCGCAGGAACAGCGCCGGCTACGCGGTCTGCTTGAGCAGATCGACTACGCGGCCTTCGTCGCCAATCGCGAGGTCGTCGGCCAGATGATGCCCGCCCTGACGGCGGCCAATTTCCAGCGTCTTGCCGTCATGGCTGCGACCGCCCGTGCGAAATGGGTGGCGGAGGGTCTGCGGCAGTCGGAGTCCGGCGCCCCTTCGACGCCGGACCAGATCGCCCGGCTGACCTCCGCCCGCACCGCGTTCGAGGAACTGGTCGAGGTCTACGACGGCCTGCGCCGTATGGTCGAGCGGGGTTACATCACCCTGAAATAGCCCGGTCTAGTCCAGCGGCTGCGGCCGGGTCTGGATGGGGGCATCGGGATCGACCGCCGGCCGTTCGGCCGCCGTGGGCGGCGGCCCTGCGGGCTCGGCCGGCCGTTGCTGGGCTGGAGCCGGCGCGATCTCGACCAGAGGCGTCGGCGTGATGGCGGGCGCGGCCGGCTGGGGCCGGGGC
>JBQVQW010000010.1:0-102398 GCA_052441165.1 Caulobacteraceae bacterium
CCCTCGCGGGCGGCCCTTTTTTCATGCCCTGAACCCGGAACATCGGTCGAGCACGGGTATTTCATTTGCCGAGCCAGCTTTGCAGAAGGAAAACTCAATGCGTCTCATGACCCTGACTGTCGCTGCAGCCGCCGCCCTGACCCTGGCCGCCTGCAACAACAACGAAGCCGCCGAGGATTCAGCGGACGCAGCCGCCGCCTCGGAAGCCGCTGCTGACACCGCCGCCATGACCGCCGAAGGGGCCGCCGCTGACGCCTCGGCCGCGGCTGGGGCTGCCGGTTCCAACGCCGCCCGCGCGTCCGGTGAGACCATGATGACCCCGGGCGCCGCCGCGATGCCGTCCAGCGGCGCCATGGCCCCGGCCGTGGATACGCCGCCTGCTGCGGGCGCCAACCAGACCGACACCGAACGTCGTCTGAACCCGCAAGGCGTCCAGGCGCCCGCCCAGTAGGACGCATCCATGGTTGAACGAGGGCCGCTTCTCCGGGAGCGGCCCTTTTTCGTTGCGCGAGGTTTCGGGCGGTGTAGGTGCGAGCCGATGATCGACGACCGCTCGCCGCACCTGACCTGGACCGAGGAGGACGCCCCGCGCTCCGGCCGGTTCGGAGACGTCTATTTTTCCCGGGAAGATGGGCTGGCCGAGACACGCGCGGTTTTCCTCGCCGGCTGCGGGCTGCCGGAGGCATGGACGGGGAGACGCCACTTCACGGTCGCGGAGCTCGGCTTCGGCACCGGACTGAATATCGCCGCGCTTCTGGATCTGTGGCGGAAGGCGGCGCCCGCCGACGCGAGGCTGCATATCTTCTCGGTCGAGGGATATCCGCTGAGCCGGGAAGAGGCGGCGCGGGCGCTGGCGGCTTGGCCGGAGTTGAGGGGGCCGGTCGACGCCCTTCTGGGTGGATGGCCGCGGCTGACGCCCGGAATACATCGCCTGGACCTGCCCGCGTTCCGCGCCACGCTGGATCTGGCGATCGGCGAGGTGGAGCCCATGCTCTCGGGCTGGTCGGGACCGGCCGACGCCTGGTTTCTGGATGGTTTTGCGCCCTCGACCAACCCCGGGATGTGGTCGGACGGAGTGATGGACCTGATCGCCGCGCGATCCGCGCCCGATGCGCGGGTCGCCACCTTCACCGTCGCCGGCCTCGTTCGCCGGGGGCTGGCCGACCGGGGGTTCGTCGTGGACAAGAGGCCCGGGCACGGCCGCAAGCGGGAAAGGCTGGAGGCCCGGCTGACGGGGGCGCCGCGCTCGGAACCGGCGCCGCGCGTGGCGATCATCGGTGGAGGGATCGCCGGCGCCTCTCTGGCCCGAGCGTTCGCCGCAGTCGGCCGGTCGATCACTCTCGTGGAGCAGGACCGTCCGGGCGCCGGAGCGTCAGGATTTCCAGCGGCGCTGGTGACGCCGCGGCTGGACGCCGGGGACGCCGCTATCGCCGGCCTGTACGCCGCCGCCCTTGAGCGGGCGGGCCGTCTCTACTCCGCTGTTCCGGGAGCGGTCATCACCGCCGGTGTCCTCCAGCTGGAGCAGGCGGCCCGGGATGTCGGGCGCTTCGCCAAGGTCGCCGCGCAGGATCTGTGGGCTCCGGGCGAGATGGTCGTCCAGTCGGCGGAGCAGGCGACGGCGCGGCTGGAGGAAGCCGGGACGGCCGGAGGGCTGCTGATGCAAGGCGCTCTCGCGATCCAGCCTGCGGCGGTGCTTGACGCCTGGATCGCCGGCGTCGAGCGTTTGGCGGCCTGTGTCGCGCGGGCCGAGTTCAGCAACGGGCGGTGGCGGCTGCTCGAAGCCGACGGCCGAACCATCATGGAAGCCGATGTCGTGGTTCTGGCCGCAGGCTGGGGCAACGCCGGGCTTGCGCAGCACCTTCCCCTGTCTCCTGTCGCCGGGCAGGCGGACTGGATCGAGGGAGAGACAACCTCTCCGGTCGCCTGGGGCGGATATGCGGTCCCTACCCGATCGGGATTGCTTTTCGGCGCCACGCACGAGCGGGGCCGGTCCGACCCCGTCCCGACCCGCGAGGCCAGTGCGCGGAACCGTGACGCGCTGGCCAGAGCGCTTCCCGAACTGGCGTCCACGGTCGCCGACCTCCCTTCGCAATCCCGGGTCGCGGTCCGGGCGACGACGCCCGACCGCCTGCCGGTCGCAGGCGCACTGGGAGACGGCCTCCATGTGCTTGGCGGGCTGGGCTCGCGAGGGTTTTGCGCCGCACCCCTTCTGGCAGAGCATGTCGCGGCCCTGGCCCTGGGCCTGCCTTCGCCGCTCGCCGCCGATCTGGCCCGCAAGGTCGACCCGTTACGGTTCGTCATCGATCAGGGACTTGCGGGGGACCCGGCGAAGGTAGAACCTTGACCGAGGGGCGGTGAGTTCAGGGAGTATCTCCGTATGCGTGTTTTCGTTGTCGCCGCCCTGGGCCTTTCAGTCGCTGTCGGGGGCTGCGCGCCGACCGCCGGGTCAGGCGACGGCCGGACGGGCGAGCGCCCGGTCCGCCAGTGTTTCAATGTCCAGCAGATCGACAACTTCAGGTCCGGCCGGTTCGACCAGCTGTTCCTGCGGGTCAGCCGGAACCAGGTTTACGAACTGAGCGTCGCCGGGGGGTGCCGCGATTTGGACTTCGCCATGCGCATGGCCCTGATACCCGACGGCGGCGGGTCCGTGGGCTCGCGCCTGTGCACCGGAGATTGGGCCCGCGTCGTCGTTCCCGGCGACGCCAGCCCTGTCGAGACCTGCCGGGTCCGTATCAACCGGCAGCTGACCGGGGCCGAGATCGAGGCCCTGCCGCCGGCGCATCGTCCGTGATGCGCCCCGCCCGGCCTCGCCCCTAGCTTTTCTGGGCGTAGCCGAGACGCAGATTCAGCTTTTCGATCAGATCGATAGCCGTATCGGCGATGACCGAGCCGGGCGGATAGACGGCGGCTGCGCCACTCTCCAGCAGGGGTTGGACGTCGGACGGCGGAATGACCCCGCCGACGACGATCATGATGTCCGGGCGACCCAGCTTCTCCAGCTCGGCCTTCAGCTCGGGCACGAGAGTGAGGTGGCCAGCGGCCAGCGATGAGGCGCCGACGGCGTGCACGTTCTTCTCCACCGCCTCCTGCGCCGCCTCGGCGGGCGTCTGGAACAGGGAGCCGGCGGTGACGTCGAGGCCGAGATCGCCATAGGCGGTGGCCACCACCTTCTGGCCGCGGTCGTGGCCGTCCTGACCCAGCTTGGCGATCAGGATGCGCGGCGGGCCGCCGTCGTTCTCGACGAAAGCCGCCACCATGTCGCGGGCGCGGCTGAATTTCGCGTCCTTGCCGGCTTCCTTCGCATAGACGCCGGAGACGGTCTTCACGCTGGCGATGTGGCGGCCGAAGGCGGCCTCGAGCGCGTCGGAGATCTCGCCGACGGTGGCCTTGGCGCGGGCGGCCTCGACAGCCAGCTGAAGCAGGTTTGCACCGCCCCTGGCGCCCGCCGTCAGGGCATCCAGCGCGGATTGCGTCGCCGTCTCGTCCCGCTCGGCGCGCAGACGCTTCAGCTTGTCCAGCTGGGCGGCGAGCACCGCGGCGTTGTCAACCTTGAGCATCGGGATGTCGTCTGGCGCGTCGGCGAAATAGCTGTTCACGCCGACGACGGTCTGCTGACCCGTGTCGATCCGGGCCTGGATCTTCGCCGCCGATTCCTCGATGCGCAGCTTGGGGATGCCGGCCTCGATGGCTTTCGCCATGCCGCCCAGCGCCTCGACCTCGGCCATGTGGGCGCGGGCGCGTTCGGCCAGCTCGTGGGTCAGGCGCTCGACGTAGAAGCTGCCGCCCCACGGGTCGATGACCCTGGTCAGGCCGGTTTCCTGCTGCAGAAGAATCTGGGTGTTGCGCGCGATCCGGGCCGAGAAATCGGTCGGCAGGGCCAGGGCCTCGTCCAGCGCATTCGTGTGCAGCGACTGGGTCTGGCCGCCCGCGGCCGCCATGGCCTCGACCATGGTGCGCGAGACGTTGTTGAACACGTCCTGCGCCGCCAGCGACCAGCCGGAGGTCTGGCAGTGGGCGCGCAGGGACAGGGATTTCGGATCCTGACCGCCCTCGCGGCGCACGGCCTCGGCCCACAGCAGGCGGCCGGCGCGCATCTTGGCCACCTCCATGAAGTAGTTCATGCCGATGGCCCAGAAGAAGGACAGGCGTGGCGCGAACCGGTCGATCGGCATGCCCGCCGCCACGCCGGCGCGCAGGTATTCGACGCCATCGGCCAGGGTGTAGGCCAGCTCCAGATCCGCCGAAGCCCCGGCCTCCTGCATGTGGTAGCCGCTGATGGAGATGGAGTTGAACTTCGGCGCGTGCTGCGCAGTCCAGGCGAAGATGTCCGCAATGATCCGCATCGAGGGCTCGGGCGGATAGATGTAGGTGTTGCGGACCATGAACTCCTTGAGGATGTCGTTCTGGATGGTCCCGGTCAGGGCGCTGTGGGCGACACCCTGCTCTTCGGCCGCGACGATATAGAGGGCCAGAACCGGCAGGACGGCCCCGTTCATCGTCATGGAGACGGACATCTGGTCCAGCGGGATGCCGTCGAACAGGGTCCGCATGTCGTAGATGCTGTCGATGGCCACGCCGGCCATGCCGACGTCGCCCTTCACCCGCGGGTGGTCGCTGTCGTAGCCGCGGTGGGTGGCCAGATCGAAGGCGATCGACAGACCCTTCTGACCGGCCGCGAGATTGCGGCGATAGAAGGCGTTGGACTCCTCGGCCGTCGAGAAGCCGGCGTACTGGCGGATGGTCCACGGATTGCCCGCGTACATCGTCGGGTACGGCCCGCGGTGATAGGGGGCGATGCCCGGCAGGCCGTGGATGAACTCCATGCCCTCGAGCGCCGAGGCGTCATAGGCGGTCGAGACCGTCAGCCCCTCTGGCGTGGACCAGTCCCCGCGCGACGGGCCGACGCCGGTCGGCGACAGGTCGAGGGCGACTTTGGAGAAATCGGGGAAGCTCATTGTCCCGCCTCCTTCACTTCAAAGGCTGCGGCGAGGCGCATGGGTGTCAGGGGCACACAGGCGTCGCCGCCGCCCTCGGCGGGGCGCACCGGCTCAGGCTCGGCCGAGGCGGGACGGGGGTCGGGATCGACGAATTTGGTCACCCCGACCATATGTTTGCCGCCGTCGGCCAGCGCCTTCTCCAGCACGGCGCGGGCGCGGGCGATACGGGGCTGGATCAGATGGCCGCGCAGGGCGTCCAGCAGACCGCCCTCGGCCTCGATCATCCGGAACTCGGCCCATGCGGCTTCGGCGAGATCGCGGGTGCGGTGGTCCAGATACCAGCTGCCCGACGCCGGATCATCGACCCGGCCCAGGCTGGCCTCTTCCATCAGCACCAGCTGGGTGTTGCGCGCCTGACGCCGGGCGAAGGCGTCGGAGCGACCCTCCGCGCGGGTGAAGCCGTCCAGTACGATGGCGTCTGCGCCGCCGACCGCGCCGGCGAAGCCCGCCGCCGTCAGCCTCAGCAGGTTCGGCCACGGATCGCGGGCGGACAGCATCCGCCGCGAGGACCGGGCCTCGATGATCGCGGGAAGGTCCAGCCCGAACGCCTGACAGATCGAGCGCCACACCAGGCGCAGGGCGCGGACCTTGGCGAGGCTGTCGAAATATTCCTGATCGACCGAGACGCCGAGCACCGTGCCCCTCAGGGCCTGTTCGGCCGAGAGACCGGCGCGATCGGCGGCGCGGACCATCTCCACCACCGAAGCGGCGATGAAGGCCAGTTCCTGGGCGATCGAACCGCCGGCCTCGTGGACCACGCGGCCACCGGCCATGAACAGGGTCGCCTCGGGATAGGCCCCGGCGTGACGGGCGCCGGTGTTGGCCGCGAGATCCAGATGCTCGGCCATGCTGCGCGGGCTTTCGCCGGTTTCGGCGAAGGCCGATATCGGGTCCATGTGGAAGCGCAGGCGGGCGCGGGGCGAGCCCTTGGCCGCGACCGCCAGGGCATTGGCCGCATCCGGGCCATAGAGGCCGGCGTCCAGCGCCACGGCCGCCAGCTCCAGAGCCACGCCGTCGAGCGCCCGGCCCAGCGGCTCGCTGTCCGACAGGATGGCCCCCTTCAGGAGGATCGACGCCGCCCCGCCCTTCAGATCGTCCAGAGCCGCGGCGTTAGCCGCTTCGGGGTCGTCGCCCTCGACCAGGGTCCGCAGGTCCCAGGCCCGGCCATCGGCGTCGGACGGACGCGGCGCACGCACGGTCTCGACCCCGGTCGCGTCGGCGTACAGGGGACGGACGACAAGCTGGTCCGCGTCGATATGGACCAGGCTTTCCAGCGGGCGGTCCTTCAGCGCCTTCTCGGCGAGGGCCTTCCAGTCGGCGGGGGACGGGGTCGGGAATGTCATGGCGTCTCCTTGCCCTCCTCGAAGGCCGGGGTCCAGTCGGCGCACCCCTGATGCAATGGATGCGATTGATGCAATCGATGCATCGAAAAAAGCGTCTGCGGGCGGCCGGAACATCCTCCTCACCTTTGATCGCGGCAGTCTGGCACGCTGATGCGTCAGAAACGGTCGCATCGTTTTGTAACCCCGGCCGTTGCAGTCGGGCGGCCGCCGCCTACATCCCTCCGGACATCAATGGGAGTTTCCGATGGCCGATCTGTCCGCCTTCCCGATCACCAGACGCTGGCCCGCCCGGCACCCGGACCGTCTGCAGCTATATTCGCTGAACACGCCCAACGGGGTGAAGGTCTCGATCCTGCTGGAGGAGCTGGGTCTGCCGTACGAGCCTCACTTCATCGACATCATGCAGAACGAGACCTGGGGTCCGGAATTCCTGTCGCTGAACCCCAATGGCAAGATCCCGGCGATCATCGATCCGGACGGTCCGGGCGGCAAACCGCTGGCGCTTTTCGAGTCGGGCGCCATTCTGGTCTATCTGGCCGAGAAGACCGGTCGTTTCATTCCGGCGGACCCGGCGGCCCGCTACGAGACGCTGCAGTGGGTCATGTTCCAGATGGCCGCGATCGGCCCCATGTTCGGGCAGGTGGGCTTCTTCCACAAGTTTGCGGGCAAGGATTACGAGGACAAGCGTCCGCGCGACCGCTACGTCGCCGAGGCGACCCGCCTGCTGAAGGTTCTGGACGACCGGCTCGAGGGCCGCGACTGGATCATGGGCGCCGACTACACCATCGCCGACATCGCGACGCTCGGATGGGTGCGCAATCTGGTCGGCTTCTACGAGGCCGGGGATCTGGTGAAGTTCGGCGAACTGAAGAACGTGCCGGCCTGGCTGGAGCGCGGTCTGGCGCGACCGGCGGTGCAGCGGGGGCTGGAGATTCCGGCGCGACCCTGAGTTCTCCTGCCCACTCCCGTCACCCTCGGGCTTGACCCGAGGGTCGGACGTCGCGCCCGCTCTGCGTCAGTAGCGGCCCGAGAACCTCGCAGCGCCGCACATGTCTGAGCTGCCCTTACCTCCGGCCCTCGGGTCAAGCCCGAGGGTGACGGCGTGAGAATGAGAGGGCGGCGGCGTGAAAATGAAAAGCCCGGCGTTGGCGCAAGCCGACGCCGGGCTTTCTGTCTGGCCTAGGCCGCGTCGACCAGCACGATTTCGGTGTCCGACAGCGCCGTGATGGTCACGGTCTCCGTATCGGCGATGGCCACGCCGTCGCGAGCATTGGCGCGCACGCCGTTGACCTCGATCTCGCCCTGCGCCGGGACCAGATAGCCGCGCCGGGTCGCGCCCAGCGGATAGCCGGCGCTCTGGCCGGCCTTCAGGGTCGCCGCGACGACGCGAGCTTCGGCCCGGATCGGCAGGGCGTCCCCGTCGCCGTCGAAGCCCGAGGCGAGGACCACGAACTGCCCGGCGCGCTCACCCTTCGGGAAGGGACGCGACCCCCAGGACGGCTTCTCGCCGCGACGGGTCGGCTCGATCCAGATCTGGAAGATCCGGGTCAGCTCCGGCTCGGCGTTGTACTCGGCGTGACGGATGCCCGTGCCCGCGCTCATCACCTGGACGTCCCCGGCCTCGGTCCGGCCCTTGTTGCCCAGGCTGTCCTCGTGGGTGATCGCGCCCTCGCGGACATAGGTGATGATCTCCATGTCGGCGTGCGGATGGGGCGGGAAGCCCGTCCCGGCCGCGATCTCGTCGTCGTTCCAGACGCGCAGCGCGCCCCAGCTCATCCGCCTGGGGTCGTAGTAGTTGGCGAACGAGAAGTGATGCTTCGCATTCAGCCAGCCATGGTTGGCGCCGCCCAGTCCGGCGAAAGGTCTGACCTCGATCATCGTCATGTCTCCGCGCCCCCGCCCTCGGGGGTCGCTGTTGCTTGAAGCACAGATAGGCCGATCGGTCGTATTTGCAACAGTGTTGATGCCAGTTTGATGCGAGACGCCGGAACCGGGGGCGCCAGGGGCCGTTTGGGCGGCATGAAACGTCCTGTTGCGATCCTCGCCCTCGGCGCCGCGGCCCTTGCGCTGAGCGCCTGCGCCACCCTTCAGCGCGGCCCGGTCGGCAATAGCGCGGTCCCGGAGCCCGCCCGGCCCCTGGACCTGCAGCGGTATGCAGGGCTCTGGTACGAGATCGGGCGTTACGAGAACGGGTTCCAGCGCGGCTGCGAGGGCGTCACGGCGACCTACACGGTGCGCGACGACGGCCTGGTCGGTGTGCTGAACACCTGTCGAAAGGACACCCTCGCCGGCGAGCTCACCTCGATCGAGGGCAAGGCGAAGGTCGTTCCCGACAGCGGCAACGCCCGGCTGAAGGTTTCCTTCTTCGGCCCGTTCTATTTCGGCGACTACTGGGTTCTCGACCACGCCAGCGACTACAGCTGGTCGATCGTCGGGGAGCCTTCGGGTCGCTATCTGTGGCTGCTGTCGCGCACCCCCCGGCCATCCGCCGAGGTTCGCGAGCGGATCTTGAACCGCGCGCAGGAACTGGGCTACGACCTGTCCCTGATCCGGCCCACGCAGCAGCCGTCCGCCTGACGAGCGGGGTCGCCTCAGGGCGAAAGCGTGGCGATTTCAGAAGGGAAATGGTGGACGCGACAGGGATTGAACCTGTGACCCCTACGATGTCAACGTAGTGCTCTCCCGCTGAGCTACGCGTCCGCCTTTGCGGCCCTGGAGGTAACCCCCGGGGCGGGAAGGCGCGGTCTATAACCCGAGGGTCGCGAAGACCGCAAGGGTGAAACCGAAGGATTTTCAGGCGGCGACCATCCGCTCGACCTCGCCGACCAGATCACGCAGGTGAACGGGCTTGGCCAGCACCTTGGCCTGGGGGCTGGCCTGGGCGGCCGACAGGGCCACGGCGGCGAAGCCCGTGATGAACATGATCCGGATGCCCGGCTGGCGGGCGGCGGCCACGCGGGCCACCTCGATCCCGTCGGCGCCCGGCATGACGATATCGGTCAGGAGAAGATCCCACGGACCCTGGTCGAGCGCGTCGATGGCGTCGTCGCCGTTCTCGCAGTCGACAACCGAATGACCGGCGCGCTCCAGCGCACGGGTCAGGAAGCCCCGAAGCGAGTGATCGTCTTCAGCCAACAGAATGCGCGCCATGCAGGTCTCGTCCGCCCCGGTATCTTCAGCGACGCTGACGCTACGACCGCACTGGTAAACCCGCCATGAAAATCCCCGCTACGGCGAACGCGGCCGCTGTGGATGATCCGGCGAAACAGGCTAAGGGTCAGGCATGGAAGGCGGCGCGGGCGAAACGGGACGGGTGGACGGCGAGGCGCCGGTCCGGATCGTGCGTCCGGCGACGCCCGGCCGGTTCGTGTTCGCCTCGCCCCACTCCGGCGACCACTATCCCCCGGACATGGACGCCGACCCGGCGCTGACCGAAGGCAGCCTGCGCAGCGCCGAGGACGCCCTGGTGGATCGGCTGATCCTGCCGGGGGCCGACAATGGCGCGACCCTGGTGCTGGCGCGGATCGGACGAGGATATCTGGACCTGAACCGTGACCCGGCGGAGCAGGATCCGGCGCTGGTCGAGGGTCTGGAGGGCGTCGCAACGCCGCGGGCTGCGGCGGGCTATGGCGTGGTGCCCCGGCTGACCGGTGATGGGCGCTCGCTGTATCAGCGGCGACTGTCTCTGGAGGAGGCGCGCGGTCGCGTGGCGCGAGTGCACGCGCCCTACCATGCCGCGCTGGCGCAAGAGCTCGAGGCGGCGAGGGCGCGGCACGGCGAGGCGGTGCTGGTGGACTGGCACTCCATGCCGGCGCGGGCGACCCAGACGCCAGGCGGACGACGCGGACCGGACGTCGTGCTGGGCGACCGGCATGGCTCGTCCTGTTCGCCGGAGTTGACCCGCAAACTGGGAAAGGCGTTCGAGGCGCTGGGCTGGCGGGTGGCGCTGAACCACCCCTATGCCGGGGGCTGGACGACCCAGACGTGGGCGCGGCCGGACGAGGGCTTTCACGCCATCCAGATCGAGCTGAACCGGGCGCTGTATTACGACGAGATGGAGCGGTCGCCCGGCGCAGGCTGGTCGCGCACGCAGCGCGGTGTCGCCCGCGTCATTGGCGCCCTGCTCGCGGCGTAAAAAAAAGCCGCGCCCGAGGGCGCGGCATGAAAAGTCTATAGGGAGGAAACGCCCAGGAAGGGCATGACGCCGCGAGGCGTCGAAAATCAAGCTAGTGTGCGGTGCACAAACCGTCAAGCGGCTATTTCGCACCTGCGTTCACGCCGTGTAACGGCACACTTCTGTCACCATTGGCGACCGTAACCGGTTTCAGCGGTGATTTTCACCTGACGACGTGCGCGCTTGCGAACAAGCCTCGCCGTTCGGGGGTTACTGCTCCATCAGTCTGCGGGCGCTCCGGATGGCGCGGGCCGCGGGAGAGGCGGACTGACGCCAGACCAGCAGGCAGAAGGCCGCCGCGACGCCGGCCGCCAGCCAGGCCGATCCGAACAGCCAGGCAGCCGCCGCCAGGGCGAAATAATACCCCCGCACCCCCTGGCTGAAGGCGCTGAGCGCCGGATTGAGCAGGTTGGTCGCCGCCTCGCCCAGGGCGACCCGGTCCGCCTCCGTATGGGCCTCGGGCGCAGCGCCGATCAGGGCCAGGGTGTAGTTCATCTGGCGCAGGGCCCAGATGAAATCGAGCAGGCCGCGCACAAGGCAGATCAGGATCAGGGCCAGCTTGGCCTCCAGCACCGGCATCGGCACCGGTTCGGCGCCGACGGAGGCGAAGCCTTCCAGCGCCGACTGGCCGCCGAACAGAATGCCGGCGACGGCGGCGATCAGCAGCAGGTTGGTCGAGGCGAAGAAGCTGGCGGAGTTGATGGAGTGGCCCATCAGCTGGCTGTCTACCAGCCGCATCTCGCGATGCGTCATGGCGGTCATCCAGACCCGACGCACAATGGCCATGTCGTCGTTGAGCGTGCCGGTCCGGTGCGCCAGCACCTTCAGCAATGGATCGTAGCCCAGCCAGCACAGGAAGAAGAGGGCCAGCGCGGCATAGTCGAACGGCGTCATGATCTCTCCTGTCGCCCGAGTCGGCGGACGTGGTCCGGACATACCACTTTGGCGTCGATACAGCGTGTCGCCTTGCTTCGGGCGCCGTCCGAGCCTATCACGCGCGCCTCCCCGTTTCGCATCTGCAACATAGACGAGCCCGTCATGAACCTCGACGCC
The DNA here is from genome assembly GCA_052441165.1 of Caulobacteraceae bacterium. Taxonomy (GTDB): domain Bacteria; phylum Pseudomonadota; class Alphaproteobacteria; order Caulobacterales; family Caulobacteraceae; genus Brevundimonas. The sequence goes on from JBQVQW010000010.1 coordinate 11,568, forward strand.
ATCCCCGTCGGCCCGAACCCGCCCTGGGACGTCAACGTCGTCATCGAGATCCCGCAGGGCGGGCTGCCGGTGAAGTACGAGATGGACAAGGCGTCGGGCGCCCTGTTCGTCGATCGCTTCCTGCACACCGCGATGTACTATCCGGGCAACTACGGCTTCATCCCGCACACCCTGTCGGACGACGGCGATCCCTGCGATGTGATCGTGCTGAACCCGGCCCCGGTCGTTCCGGGCTGCGTCATCCGCTCGCGCCCGATCGGCGTGCTGAAGATGGTCGACGAGGCCGGCGGCGACGAAAAGATCCTCGCCGTGCCGGTCGACAAGCTGAACCCCTATTACACGGACATCGCCAGCTACCGTCAGCTGCCCGCCATCCTGGTCGAGCAGATCGAGCACTTCTTCACCCGCTACAAGGATCTGGAGAAGGGCAAGTCGGTCACCGTGAAGGGCTGGGGCGACGCCGGCGAGGCCGCCGAACTGATCGCCGCCGGCATGAAGGCGCATCAGGAAAAGCTGAAGGCCCGGGCCGCCAACGCGGCCTGAGCCTGACGGCCTGGTGATTTCGGAAGCCCCGGCGGAGACGCCGGGGCTTTTTCCTTTGTCACCGCCTCATCCCCTTCACCCCCGCCTCCCGACACGCTAACTGACCCCATGGCCGCCGCCGAGACCCCCGCCGACCTGTTCAAGCGCGCGCTCGCCCACGCGGCGCGGGCGCTGGCCGAGCAGTCGGAGCTGGAGGTGAATTTCGGCTCCGAGGGACCGAAGCTGGCGAACGGGGTCCTGACCCTGCCGCATCCGCCACGCGACACCTCGGGCCCGGAGAGCGCGTCGCTGCGCGGACAGGCGGACCGACTGGCGTTGCGGCTGGCCAATCACGACGAGGGGCTCAACGCCCGACTGCGACCCGCTGACAGCCGCGCGGCCGAGGCCTTCGAGGCCATGGAGCAGGCGCGGGTCGAGGCGGTGGGCTCCCAGTCGCTGGCCGGCGTGCGCGCCAATATGGATGCGGCTCTTCTGACCCGGCTGGAGAAGATGGGCGCGCTGCGCGTCACAGACGCCGAGCGCGTGCCGGCGGCCGAGGCCGTGGGCCTGCTGGTGCGGGAGCGGCTGACCGGCAAGCGCGCTCCGGACGGCGCGGGCACGATGCTGGACCTGGTCCGCACCGAGATCGAGAGCAAGGCGGGCGCAAAACTCGACGCCCTGGCCGCCGTCGCGGACGACCAGGCCGCCTTCGCCGAACGGGTGAAGGACGTGCTGCGGGCGCTGGACATGGATCCGGGCGACGGGCGCGGCGACGACACGTCCGAGGACGCGGGCGACGAGGCGCCGGACCCTCAGGACCCGGACGCGGCGGATCCCGAGGATCAGGAAGAAGACGACGCCGGCGGCGGCGAGGGCCAGTCGATGGACGGCTCGGCCGACGACCAGACGGCCGGTGACGAGCGGGATGCCAGGCCCGACGGCGCTCCGGCCGATCCCGACGGCGAGGCTTCGGACGACGGTCCCGAACTGAACGAGGGCGCCCTGCCCAACCGTCAGCAGACGATGGACGACGGTCGAAGGGTCGACGCCTATCGCGTCTTCACCACCGCCTTCGACGAGGTGGTGGACGCCGCCGAGCTGTGCGACCCGAACGAACTGGATCGCCTGCGCAGCCTGCTGGACCAGCAGCTGACGGCCCTGTCCTCGGTCGTGGCGCGGCTGGCCAACAAGCTGCAGCGGCGGCTGATGGCCCAGCAAAACCGCAGCTGGCATTTCGATCTGGAAGAAGGCGTGCTGGACACCGCTCGCCTGACCCGGATCATCACCGACCCGACCTCGCCGCTGAGCTTCAAGGCCGAGAGCGAGAGCCCATTCCGGGACACGGTCGTGACCCTGCTGCTGGATAATTCCGGCTCCATGCGCGGGCGGCCGATCATGGTGGCGGCGGTCTGCGCCGACATTCTGGCGCGGACGCTGGAGCGGTGCGGGGTCAAGGTCGAGATCCTGGGGTTCACAACCCGGGCATGGAAGGGCGGGCAGAGCCGCGAGGCCTGGATCAGCGCCGGCAAGCCGGCAACGCCGGGGCGGCTGAACGATCTGCGTCACATCATCTACAAGGCGGCCGACGCGCCGTGGCGCCGGGCCAAGAAGAACCTCGGCCTGATGATGCGCGAGGGGCTGCTGAAGGAGAACATCGACGGGGAGGCCCTGCTGTGGGCCCACGACCGGCTGATGGCGCGGCCCGAGCAGCGGCAGATCCTGATGGTGATCTCGGACGGGTCCCCGGTCGACGACTCGACCCAGTCGGCCAATGCGGCCCTGTATCTGGACAAGCATCTGCGGCAGGTGATCGAACAGATCGAGACGAAGTCGCCGGTCGAGCTTCTGGCCATCGGCATCGGCCACGACGTGACCCGCTGGTACCGCCGCGCGGTGACCATCGTGGACGTCGAACAGCTGGGCGGCGTGATGATCGAGAAGCTGGCCGAGCTGTTCGAGGCCAAGGAAGAGGCGCCGACGCGCCGCTCGAAGCGAGCCGCATGAAGACGCTGCGCCGCCTGCTTCCCGCCCTCGCCGCCCTGACCCTGGCGGCCTGCGCGGGCGTGACGCCAGTAGCGACGATCCAGTCTCCGGCCTCGGGCTGGATCCCGGCGGAGGCGGGTGTCCGGGCCGTGGGTCTGGGCCTGCCCGGCGGCGCGCGGCTGGCCGGAGGCGTGACATTCGCGGGCGGGATCGAGCTGGTGCTGGCGCCGGACTCGCCGCTGCACAGCCTGTCGGATTTCAAGATAACGTCGGGCGCCGAGTTCGTCAGCGTCAGCGATGCGGGCGATCTGGTGCGTGGCGTGCTGGTGCGGGACGCAACCGGCCGGCTGACCGGCGTCGCCGGGCTGATGTACCGGCGGCTGACCCTGACCGACGGGACCCCCATCGCGGAGAAGGTCGACGGCGACGCCGAAGGTCTGGCGATCACGCCGGACGGACTGCTGGTCAGCTTCGAGCGCAACCACCGCATATGGAACTACAGCGACGTCAGGGAGCCCACTTCGGCGCCGACGCCCGTGCGCCATCCGGACTTCGAGTTTCCACTGAATGACGGGATGGAAGGCATTTCGACGGGCATTCGCGGCGGATGGCGCGTCTCGGCCGAGAACGGCGGGGTCTGGGACTGCACCGCGCGGGCCTGCACCGTCGTCGTCCCGGCGCCGGAGACCCCTGCGTCGGACGGCGAGTATCGCACCACCGGGATGGACCGGGACGAGGCCAACGGCGGCTACTTCATCGTTCAGCGCAGCTTCAGCCCGCCGCTGGACGCCCGGGCGCAGGTCCGCCGGATGGCCGCCGACGGCTCGCTCGGTCCCGTGCTCGTCGAGCTGAAGCTGCCGGGCACGACGGACAATTTCGAGGGGATCGCGGCGGTGCGGAACGGCGCGACGACACGCCTCTACATTCTGTCGGACGACAACAACAACGCGCCGCAGAGAACGCTGCTGCTGGCGTTCGACGTGAGGGATTAGGGATCAGGGATCAGGCATCAGGGATTGGGATCACCTGAAAGTTTCCAGAAACCAGCCCCCCCTTTCCGGCTTGGTCCCTAATCCCCAATCCCTGATCCCTAGATCTTCTCGCTGACCTTGATGGCCACGCGGCAGCCCGCCTTGATGACGGCGCTGAGCAGCTCGTACGCCGGGGCGTCTCGGCTGCCGTGCTCGATGGCGTGGTCGTGGTGCGCCAGTTCCTCCTCGCGGAAGCGCGTCAGTTCGGCGGCGAGCGCCGGGTCCTGATCCTGCATCTCGGCGATCTGGTCGGCGTAGTGCTCCTCGATCACGCTCTCGACCGCCTCGGTGCAGGCGTGGGCGGCCTTCTCGCCGATCAGGGCGGTGCCGGCGCCGAGCGCCAGCGCGGCGACGCGCCAGAGCGGGGTCATCACCGTCGGACGGACGTTCTCGGCCTTCAGCAGGGCCTGGAAGCGATCGAGATGGACCTGCTCCTGACCGCGCATCTCCTCCATATCGGCGGCGATGGCCTCCTTGCCGGCGCGCCCCTCGAAGACGGCGCGCTGGGCGCGGTAGATGTGGACGGCGGCATATTCGCCCGCGTGATCGACGCGCAGGATCTCGTCGCGGCGACGCTTGCTGGCCCCCCGGCCGGGACGCGGCAGGGGCACGCGGCGGGTCTCGGTGTCAGACGCGGGGTGCGCGGGCATCCTTGGGCCTCTTGGCGGCGAGCAGGCTGAACACGGCAAGCGCAGCCGAGATCAGGGCGTTCCATCCTGCCATGCTCAGGCCCAGGAAGCTCCACGTCACTGCGTCGCACATGGCCACCCGGGTGACCGGGCCGCTGCCCAGCGCGAGCGAGGTCAGGCTTTCGAGATCGACAGCGCCCCCACCCGAACAGGTGGCCGGAAGCTCCCACCACTTCAGCTCGCCGCCCATATGGAAGACGGCGGTGACGGCGCCGGTGGCGAAGACCACCGCCAGCAGGAAGGCGGCGATGCGCGGCGTGCCGCGGCTGCCGCGGCTGACGACATGCCAGAGGGTGGCGATCAGGGCGATGGCGACGGCGCCCCAGTAGACCTCGCGCTGCTTGAGGCAGAGGTTGCAGGGGTTGAGCCCGGCGAAGCGCTCGAACGCATGGGCAGCGCCCAGCATGGCCAGAGAGGCCAGAAGCGCGAAGGCGGTCCACCACCGCGTCAGGAGTCGATACAGGCCTCTCATCGGACGACGTTCATAGCCGGGCTCGGGCACAGGGGTAAGACCCTTCTCCCTTCCGGAGAGACGATCAGATGAACTTCACCGCCAGGAAGGCCGCGATCAGGATGCCGAGGCCGATGAAGGTCCACAGGGCGAGACGCTTCTCGACCATCTCCAGCACGACCGGCCCGAACCGCTTCAGCACGAAGGCGACGAGGAAGAAGCGGCCGGCGCGGGTGACGGCGCACAGGGCCAAAAACAGGGCGAAGTTGAACTGGAAGATGCCCGAGGCGATGGTGATCAGCTTGAAGGGGATGGGCGTCAGGCCCTTGATCAGGATCACCCAGGCGCCGTGCTCCTGGAACAGCGCCTTCGACGCCTCGAAGGTATCGGCCTTGCCCAGCCACGTCAGGATCATCATCCCGACGTCCGTCAGGAAATAGCCGATCGCGTAGCCGAGAATTGCGCCCAGCACCGAGGCCACCGTGCAGACGGTGGCGTAGTAGTACGCCCGGTCCGGACGGGCGAGGACCATCGGCCCGAGCATGACGTCGGGCGGGATCGGGAAGAAGGAGCTTTCGGTGAAGGACACCACAGCCATGGCGGGCGTGGCGTGCTTGCTTCGGGCCAGAGAGAAGACCCAGTCGTAGAGCTTGCGGAGCATGAGATTCCCGAGACGCGAACCATCGCCTCTAGCAGGACCCGGCGGGGCGCGCACGGTGAAACACCGGGTGAGTCGCGCTCGCGGCGATCGGCCGCTATAAGGCGCGCGCCGTTCCCTTCCCCCCAAGGCCCGGAAAACCCATGCGCTATCTCCACACCATGGTCCGCGTGACGGATCTCGACGCCTCGCTGCGCTTCTGGTGCGACCTGCTCGGTCTGGAAGAGGTGCGCCGTACCGAGAACGAGGGCGGGCGCTACACCCTGGTCTTCCTCGCCGCGCCGAAGGACAAGGAACGCTCCGCCGCCGAGCGGTCGCCGGAAGTCGAGCTGACCTGGAACTGGGACCCCGAGGTCTATACGGGCGGCCGCAACTTCGGCCATCTGGCCTATCGCGTGGACGACATCTACGCCGCCTGCCAGCGCCTGATGGACGGCGGGGTGACGATCAACCGGCCGCCGCGCGACGGCAACATGGCCTTCGTCCGCTCGCCGGACGGGATTTCCATCGAACTGCTGCAGGAAGGTCCGGCAAAGGCGCCGGCCGAGCCGTGGGCGTCGATGCCGAATACGGGGACCTGGTGACCTTGAAGTTCCGCACCCTTCTGTCGACGGCGGCGCTGCTGGCGCTGACCGCCTGCGCCTCGGCCACCGAGACGAACCCGGCCCGGACCGCGACCGAACAACTTCTGATCGCCCGCGCCGCCGATCGCGCCGTCGAGGGCCTGACCCTGCCGATCCCGGCGGGCTCGCGGGTGTTCGTGGACGAGCTGTATTTCCGCGTCGACAACGCGCCCTACGCCATCAGCGCCATCCGCGGCGCCCTGTCGGAGGCCGGCTATGCGGTCGTGCCGACCAAGGCCGAGGCCGATGCGGTGCTGGAGGTGCGCGCCGGCGCCCTGTCGCTGGAACAGATGCGTCGGGTGGTCGGCCTGCCGGACATGCGCGTGCCGGTGAACGAGACGCTGAACGTGGTCTCGATCCCCGAACTGTCGATCTACAGCCGTCGCGACCGGATCGGCGTGGCCGAATTCTCGGGCTTCCTCTACGAACCCCGCACGGGCGCGCCGCTGGGTGCGGTCCTGCCGATGACCGGCTCGTTCCGCATCCGCAGCCACAAGGTGCTGATGATCGTGTCGTGGGGCCAGCAGACCGTCGATCCGGGCGAGCGCGAGCCGGGCGACAGCTGGACGCAGTTCTAGGCGCTCCGGCGTCGCGACATCCGGCCATTCTTTCCACCGGGCGAACGCATCCGGCTTGCGCGGCATCCTCCGAGCGGTGAAGGTCGCGACCTCGCTTTCCGGAGGGTTGCCCATGCGTCGTCTGCTGATCTCCACCGCCTGTGTCGCCGCCGTCATCGCGGGGGCGCCCGCGACCGCCCTCGCCCGGAGCGCCCCCGCGGCATCGGCGGATGTGTCGATCCAGACCGAGGACGCCCGACTGGCGGCCTTCTTCGAGCAGGCGTGGCAGGCGAGGATCGCGCTGTCGCCGCAGACGATGACGTCTCTGGGCATCAAGACCGACTACGACAAGCTGGACGACGCCACCGACGCGGCGGCCGACCGGTCGCTGGCCCTGGCTGAAACCCAGCTGGCGCAGATGCAGGCGCAATTCGATCCGGCGACCGTCAGCGCCGAAAGCCGGATGTCGATGCGGCTGTTCGAGTACGGGGTGCAGCAGGCGCGGCTGTCGAACCGCTGGCGTGACTGGGGCTTCCAGTTCGCGGCGAACGGCAATCCGACCACCGGCCTGCCGGTCTTCCTGATCAACAACCACCGGGTCGGCAGCGTCAGCGACGCCGAGGCCTATGTATCCCGCATCCGGGCTTCGGAACGGGTCATGGGCCAGATCGCGGATGAGCTGCGCCAGCGCGCGGCGGCGGGCGTCATCTCGCCGAATTTCGTGTTCGAGCCGTCGATCGCGAACACCCGCAACATCATCACCGGCGCGCCCTTCGACGACGGCGCGGACAACCCGGTCTGGGCCGACTTCCAGCGCAAGATCAACGCGCTTGAGGCCGATCAGGCGACGAAGGACCGGCTGCTGGCCGACGGTCGCGCCGCCCTGACCGGCGAGTGGAAGCGCGGCTACGAGACCGTTCTGACCGCCCTCGCCGAGGTGCAGCAGCAGGCGGCGGCCATGCCGAACCGCGACGGCGGGGTGTGGCGACTGCCGGAGGGCGAGGCCTATTACAACGCCCGCCTGCAGCTCTCGACCACGACCGAACTGACCGCCGACCAGATCCACCAGATCGGACTGGACGAGGTGGAACGCATTCATGGCGAGATGCAGTCGATCATGGACCGGGTGGGCTTCGAGGGCACGCTGCAGGAGATGTTCGCCCTGCTGAAGACCGATCCGCGCTTCCAGTATCCCAACACGCCTGAGGGCAAGGAGCAGTATCTGACCGACGCCCGCGCCTTCGTCGCCCAGGTGATGGAAGCCGCGCCGCAGTGGTTCAGCGACCTGCCCGAGGCGGCGCTGGAGGTGCGGGCCGTGGAGGCGTGGCGCGAAGCCACCGCCTCGATCGCCTTCTACAACGCTCCGGCGCCGGACGGCTCACGGCCGGGCATCTATTACGTCAACCTGTCGGACATGACCCAGGTGCTGAAGCCGCAGATCGAGGGCATCAGCTATCACGAGGGCGCGCCGGGCCATCACTTCCAGATCGCCTATGCGCAGGAGATGGAGGGTCTGCCGTCCTTCCGTCGCTTCGGCGGTTACGGCGCCTATGCCGAGGGCTGGGGCCTGTACGCCGAGCGGCTGGGCAAGGAGATGGGCTTCTACCAGGACCCGTATTCGGACTTCGGCCGGCTCTCGACAGAGCTGTGGCGCGCGGTGCGTCTGGTGACCGACACCGGCCTGCACGCCAGGCAGTGGAGCCGTGAACAGGCTATCGAATATTTCCGCGCCAACTCGCTGCTGAGCGAGCGCGACATCGTCAAGGAGGTCGAGCGCTACATCACCAACCCGGGGCAGGCGACCAGCTACAAGATCGGTGAGCTGAAGATCATGGAGCTGCGCGAGAGGGCGCGGGCGGCGCTGGGCGACCGGTTCGACATCCGCGACTTCCACGCGGTCGTCCTGGGTTCCGGCTCGGTGCCGCTGGACGTGCTGGAGGATCAGGTGGACGCGTGGATCGCGGCCGGCGGCGGGGCTCAGGCGAACTGAGACGCCGCCTCCGCCCCTGCACCGTCATCCTCGGGCTTGACCCGAGGATCGGACCATCCGGCGCTCAGCGGCAGGGATGTTCGCCGAGCCGGAGGGCCATCGGCAAGGCAACGCACGGCCAACGTCCGGCCCTCGGGTCAAGCCCGAGGGTGACGGCGAGGAATTGGGCTAGTGCGCTTCGGGCGGACGGGCCGCCGGGTCGTGGTAGGGGCTTTCGTTTCTCTTCAGCTTGCCCAGCACGAACTCGCGGTCGCAGTAGCCGCACTCGACGTGGTCGTCCTCGCCCATGTCCATGTAGACCAGCGGATGCCCCAGGGCGCCGCCGCCGCCGTCGCACGAGACGCGCTTGGACGTCACGACGATCTTTTCCGGCGGGGGGATGATCGCATCGGTCGGGCGCGGCGGCATTCGGCAGTCTCTGGCTTGGAGATCGGGACAGGCGCACATAGGTATGCGCGCGCGCTCCATATCGTCAAACGGAGCCGCTCGAAACCCGAAAGCGCCTGAATGACCGACACCATCGTCCTGCCCGACAACGCCATCGAGGTCCGCGGGCTGGAAAAGACCTACGCCGGCAGCAAGAAGGCTGCCCCCAAGACCGCCCTGCGCGGGGTCGATCTGGTCATCCCGCGTGGCTCGATGTTCGGGCTGCTGGGGCCGAACGGCGCCGGCAAGTCGACGCTGATCAACATCCTTTCCGGCATCGTGAACAAGAGCGCCGGCTCGGTGACGATCTGGGGCCGGGACATCGACAGGCAGCCGCGCGACGCCGCCGCCGCGCTGGGCGTGGTGCCGCAGGAGATCGTGGCCGACGTCTTCTTCACCCCGCGCGAGGCGCTGGAGGTGCAGGCCGGCTTCTACGGCGTGCCGAAGAACGAGCGGCGCTCGGATGAACTGCTGGCCGCCCTTGGCCTGTCGGACAAGGCCAACGCCTACGTCCGCGCCCTGTCCGGCGGGATGAAGCGCCGCCTGATGGTGGCCAAGGCGCTGGTGCACAATCCGCCGATCCTGATTCTCGACGAGCCGACCGCCGGGGTGGACGTCGAGCTGCGCCGCCAGCTGTGGGAGTATGTCCGCAAGATCAACGCCGAAGGCGTGACCATCCTGCTGACCACCCACTACCTCGAGGAGGCGCAGGAGCTCTGCGACACCATCGCGATCGTCAACCGCGGACAGGTCGTCGCCTGCGAGCCGACGCCGCAGCTGCTGCGCCGGCTGGATACCCGCAACGTCGTGGTGACGCCCGAGGGCGAACTGGACGGCCTGCCGGTCGTGAAGGGCTTTGACGTCGTGGGCCGCGCCAACGGCGCCTTCGCCATCAGCTACAGGAAGGGCCAGTCCTCGGTGGAGCAGGTGCTGGCCGCCGTTCGCGCGGCCGGCGTCACCATCGCCGACATCTCGACCGAGGACCCCGATCTGGAGGACGTCTTCCTGGCGCTGACCTACGGGGATGCGTCGCAGGTCGATCCGACGAGGGACTAGGGGCTGGCCCCTAGATCACCATCACCGTGCCGATGAGCAGGCGTGCGCCCGGACGGCCGACGGCCTGGTTGGTGGCGGCCTGAAGCCGGGCGACGAGGCGTTCGAGGTCGGGCGGGGCGCCCGGCAGCATCTGGTTGGCGGCCTGCTGGAGCACCGCAGCATAGGCGGCGCGCAGGCGCGGCGCCGACTGGGCCACGCGGGTGCGCAGGGCGGCGTCGGGGGTGTCCACTCCGGTCTCGACCGTCATCACGCCCATGGCGCCGCCGGGACGGCGGACGTTGGCCGTGATGGTCGGCAGGCGAAGATAGCTCTGCTGATTGCCACCGCCACCTCCACCGCCCGCAGTGGCAGGCGTTGCGGCCGCGGCTGCGGCGACAGTCAGAACGGGGGCAAGGCCCAGAAGCGCACGACGATCCATACGGACACCCTGACACGCGGCGCTTAACATTCGGTTGGGGGCGACCTACCTCGGACGGATGAGCGGACCGTACGAGATCGACACCGGACTGGAGGGCTTTCGCTTCTGGCCGGCCGCACTGGACGCGGCGGCGCAGACGGCCCTGCTGACCGAGGTGCTGGGCGCCGTGGAGACCGCGCCCTTCTACCAGCCCGTCACACCGGGCGGACGGCCCTTCTCGGTGCGGATGAGCAATCTGGGGCCGGCAGGCTGGGTCTCGGACCGGGCGGGCTATCGCTATCAGGCGACGCACCCGGAGACGGGCCGGCCGTGGCCGCCGATACCCGATCGGCTGCTGGCCCTCTGGCATGGTCTGACCGGCTGGCCGGAACCGCCGGACGCCTGTCTGGTCAATCTTTATCGCAAGGACGCGCGGATGGGCCTGCATCAGGATCGCGACGAAGCGGACCTGACCGCGCCGGTGCTGTCGGTGTCGCTGGGCGATACGGCGGTGTTCCGGATCGGCGCGCCGTCGGGCGGAGCGACGCGGTCGGTGAAGCTGGCGTCCGGAGACGTCTGCGCCCTGACCGGTCCGGCCAGATTGGCCCGGCACGGGATAGACCGCCTGCTGCCCGGCTCTTCGGGACTGGTCCCCGGTGGCGGCCGGATCAATCTGACGCTGAGAAAGGCTCTGCCGAGTTCACGGCAATCGTGACTCGACGCTGGCCGGAGCCCCGGCCACTGTCCGGCGAAGCCAGACAGGAGCCCGCCGATGACGACGCTGAACCGCCCCGAAGGACCGGACGTGAGCGACCTGAGCCTGAGCCGTCGCACGCTGGGCGTAGGGACCCTCGGCGGACTGTTCTTCGCCGGCTACGCGCCCGCAGCGCTGGCGGCGCAGGCCAGCCCGGTGACGACCCCCTCGGAGGGTCTGGTGACCGAAGACGTGACCTATCCGGCGCCCGACGGCTTCGGCCTGCCGGCCTATGTCGCCCGCCCGTCCGGCGACGGCCCTTTCCCGGTCGTGATCGTCGTGTCCGAGATCTTCGGCGTGCACGAGTATATCCGCGACTGCTGCCGTCGGCTGGCGAAGGCCGGCTATGCGGCGATCGCGCCGGCTTTCTTCAATCGGGTCGAGGATCCGGCTCCTCTCGGCGACATGCAGCGTATCCAGCAGATCGTCGCCGCGGCCGGCTATGAGCAGGTGATGGGCGACGTCTCGGCCACGCTGGACTGGGCCAGCCAGCAGCTATGGGCCAACGGCGACAAGGTCGGCATCACCGGCTGGTGCTGGGGCGGCAAGGTCGTCTGGCAGGCCTGCGCCCGCTTCGCCGTGCTGGACGCCGGCGTGGCCTGGTACGGCCGTCTGGCTCCGGCGGCCGAGGCCCAGCCGGCCGCCGTTTCAGCCGGTCAGCCATGGCCGGTCGATCTTGCCGACGATCTGAAATGTCCCGTGCTCGGCCTCTATGGCGAGGCCGACCGCGGCATCCCGCTGCCCAGCGTCGATGCGATGAAGCAGGCCCTGGCCCGAGCCGGGCAGACCGGCAGCGACATCATCGTCTACGACGACGCGCCGCACGGCTTCCATGCCGACTATCGCGACAGCTACCGCGCGGCCGACGCCGCAGACGGCTGGCGCCGCCTGCTGGCCTTCTTCGAGGCGCGGGTGAAGGGGTAGGGGCGATTAGTGATCAGTGGTTGGTGGCTGGCGAGTGAGCAGGCAGATGCGGCGACGCGAGCTCACTCACTGATCACCGGTCACCAATCACCACGTCAGGCCTTGCCGTCGAAGTTGCCGCCGGCCGCTGCGGCCGCGGCATAGGCGGCGTTGCCGGCAGCGGCGCCCGAACCGCGCGCGGCGACGACCACCATCGCCGGACGCACGACGCGGCCGAACAGGGCGTAGCCGGCCTGCAGCGTCTGGATCACCTGACCGCCCTGAACGCTGTCAGACGGCTGCTCCATCATCGCCTGGTGCAGGTTCGGGTCGAAGGGCTCGCCCGGCTCCGGCGCGACACGCTTCAGGTTGTTGCTTTCGAACGCCTGCAGCAGCGACTTCTGTGTCAGCTCCAGACCCGTCACCAGGCCCGCCTCGCCGGCGTCGGCATCCTTCGGCGCGGCCTGAAGGGCGCGCTCGAGGTTGTCGGCCACGCCCAGCAGATCGCGGGCGAATTTCTGGATCGCGTAGGCGCGGGCGTCGTTGTTCTGGGTCTCGGCGCGGCGCTTGGTGTTCTCGGCCTCGGCGACGGCGCGCAGGGCGCGGTCCTTCCACTGGTCGCGCTCGGCGATCAGGGCGTCGATGGGCCCCAGATCATCCTCACCGGCCTCAAAGCCCCCGGTCTCGCCGATGTCGGCGTCCAACCCGGTCTCTTGATCGTGCTCAGGCGTATCGTTCACGTGTCTTGTCCGTCCAGCATCCGGCCCAGCACCCGGGCGGTATAGTCCACCAACGGAATGACTCGGGCGTAGTTCAGTCGAGCGGGTCCGATCACGCCGATGGCGCCCAGAACCCGCTGTCGGCCGCTCATATAGGGCGCCGCGATCACGGCGGAACCCGAAAGTGAAAACAGACGTGTTTCCGCGCCGATGAAGATGCGCACGCCCTGGGCCGAGGAGACGCCGTCCAGAAGCCCGATCAACTGCTCCTTCTGCTCCAGATCGTCGAACAGGACGCGCACACGCTCGAGATCCTCGACCGCCTCGCGATCCTGCAGAAGGTTGGCGCGGCCGCGCACGATCAGGGCGCGTTCGCGTTCCTGACCGCCGGACCAGGCGGCGAGGCCGTCCTCGACCAGACGGGCGGCGGCGACATCCAGCTCGCGGCGGGCGGCGTCCAGCTCGGTGCGCATCTCGGTGCGCGCCTCGTGCAAGGGGCGCCCGCGCAGACGGGCGTTCAGAAAGTTGGACGCCTCCTGCAGGGTCGAGGGCGTGACCCCGGCCTTCAACGGCATCAGGCGGTTCTCGACCGTCCCGTCGTCGGCGACCAGAACCGCCAGCGCCTGATCGTGGCCCAAGGCGACGAACTCGACATGCTTGACCCCGGCCTCCCGGACCGGGCTGGCGACGATGCCCGCGCCGCCCGCGAGGCCGGACAGCAGGGCGGACGCCTCGTTCAGCGCCTCATCGAACTTGCGACCGCGACCGGCGAGGCGGGCGTCGATCTCGCGCCGCTCCTCCGCGCCGAGATCGCCGATCTCCAGCAGACCGTCGACGAAAAGGCGCAGGCCCGCATGGGTCGGGATGCGGCCGGCCGAGGTATGGGGCGAGGCCAGCAGGCCGGCGAGCGTCAGGTCCTGCATGGTGTTGCGGATCGAGGCCGGGGACAGGGAGACGCCCGACATCGACAGCGTGCGCGAGCCGACCGGCTCTCCGCTCTCCAGATAGCTTTCGACGATGCGCCGGAAGATGTCGCGGGCGCGCTGGTCCAGACCGGTGAGGCCGCCGGCGTCGATGGCCGTGGAGGTCAGCAAAGGGGACTTCATGCCGGCGCCTCCCATGTCGCCCTGTCCAGACGCATGACCAGACAGTCGTCCTCGTCGTTGAAGACCTGACGGCCGACGTCCCGGAAGCCGAGCCGGTGATAGAAGCGGTGCGCGTCGGTGTTGGTGTTCAGCGGATCGATGACGATCGCGTTCACCGCCGGATCGGCAAAGGCGCGACCGATGGCGAGCGTCATCATCTGCGTGCCGTAGCCGCGGTTCAGGGCGTCGGGCGGGCCAATCCAGATATCCATGGCCCGCAGACCCGGCTCGATCTCGCCCCAGTAATGCGTCGGCTCCAGATGCGGGTCACACACCTGCATGACGCCGATGGGTCGGCCATCGACCTCGGCGATGTCGTAGAAACTGACCGGGGAGCGAACAGCCAGTTCCTCCGGCCAGTCGATGCCGTCGAAGGCGACGTCGAGGTCGGGCCGGTCGCTGGAACAGGCGATGACGTGCGGCTCGCGGTCCCACGCCTGCAGCGTCGGCACGTCCGCGAGGGTCGCAGGTCGCAGGCGGACCTTGCCGGGCTTGGAGGGGGACAGGCTCATGGTTTCAGGATAAGCAGCGCCGCGATCGCTTCCAAGGACCCGTCTCATGACCACGCCCCGCCACTCCGGCCGTACCCCCGAACAATTGCGCACGGTGACGCTGGAGACCGGCGTGAATCGCTACGCCGAGGGCTCCTGCCTGGTGTCGTTCGGCAATACCAAAGTCCTGGTGACGGCGTCGGTCGAGGAGAACGTGCCCGGCTGGATGCGCGGCAAGGGAGCCGGCTGGGTGACGGCCGAGTACGGCATGTTGCCGCGCGCGACCCACACCCGCGGCCGCCGCGAGGCCGCCGCCGGCAAGCAGACGGGTCGTACGCAGGAAATCCAGCGGCTGATCGGCCGGTCGCTCCGGGCCGTGGTCGACCTCAAGGCGCTGGGCGAGCGTCAGGTCGTGCTGGACTGCGACGTGATCCAGGCCGACGGCGGCACCCGCACCGCCGCCATCACCGGCGCATGGGTCGCGATGGCCTCGGCGTTCGACTATCTGCGCGCGGAGGGCGTGATGAAGGTCGATCCGATCCTCGACCAGGTCGCCGCCGTCTCGTGCGGCGTGTGCAACGACCTGCCGGTGCTGGATCTCGACTATGAGGAGGACTCCTCGGCCGAGGCGGACAGCAATTTCGTCCTGACCGGGTCGGGCACGATCGTGGAGATCCAGGCGACCGGCGAGAAGCGCGGCTTCTCGCGCGGCGAGTTCGATCGTTTGTTCCAGCTGGCCGAGGGCGGCTGCGCCGAACTGTTCGCCCTTCAGCGGGGCGCGCTCGGTCGCTGATCGGACGGCGCCGCGGGGCGTTGACGGGGGATCATCCTTCCTGCCCCATGGGCGTGACCTCACGACCCCAGGAGTTCTCCATGCGTCGCACCGTCCTCGCCCTCGTCGCCGCCACCGCCCTGCTGGCGGCCTGCAGCCAGCAGCCGGGGGAGACTCCGGAGACGGCTCCGGAGGAAACCGCGGCCGCGGCGCCCGCTCCGGAAATGCCTTTTGATGCTCCGCCGCAGGAAGAGGTCGGCCCCGCTGTCCCGACCCCGACGACGGGGGAGGCCGCGGCCTGCGGCGCCGCGATCGGCGCACAGTCCGCCGCCCGGCTGGTCGAGCGCTGCATCGCCGTCAGCCCGGCCACACGCCCGCCCTGCAACGTCGCCAATCCCTGCCAGATGATCCAGGACGAGATCGACCGCTCCTGCGCCATGTACGGCCCGGGCGAGACGAAACCGGCCGAGTGCACGGCTTAACGGTTTCAAGAGATCGGTAGCGTACGGTCACGGGCATGACGCCCGTGGCCACGCCCCCCGATCTCCGCGCGCTGACGACGCTGCGCTTCCTCGCCGCCGCCTGGGTGGTGCTCTACACCGCATGGCCGCATCTGGCCGTCGGCTTCACGCCGGTCGCGGTGAGCAAGGGCTATCTGGGCGTCGAGGTCTTCTTCGTCCTGTCGGGGTTCATCCTCAGCCACGTCTATCTCGAGGCGGCGGGTGAGAAGCGTTACTCGCACAGGGGCTTCCTCTGGGCCCGGATCGCGCGGGTCTATCCGCTGCATCTGGTGACCCTGTTCGGGATGATCGGCCTGGGCATCGCGGCCGGGTTCGCGGGGCTGGACGTCGACGCCAGCCTGACCGACTGGCGCGCCCTGCCCGCCCATCTGACCATGACCCATGCCTGGGGTCTGGCGCCGATCTCGGCCTTCAACCACCCCTCGTGGTCGATCTCGGCGGAGTGGTTCGCCTATCTGACCTTCCCGGCCTTCGCCTTCGTGGCGTGGCGGCTGCGCAGCCGGCCGTGGGTCGCGGTAGCGCTTGCCACGGTCGTCGGTCTGGGCATCTGGGCGGCGTTCGAGCGGCTGGCCGGCTTCTCCCTGACCGAGGCCACATTCCGCTGGGGCGCGCTACGGATCGTGCCCTGCTTCATGCTGGGTTGCGCCCTGTATCTGGTTTACCGGCGCGGGCCGATCCCGTTCGCCGGGCCGGTCGCGCTGCTGAGTGGCGGCGCTGTCATGGCCAGCGCCTCGCTGGGCCTGTGGGACCCGATCACCGTGCTGTTCGCCGGGGCCCTGATTCTCGCGCTCGGGTCTCTGGCCAACGAGAAGGCGGGCGTCCTCGCGTCGAAGGCGGGGGTCTACCTGGGCGAGATCAGCTACTCGATCTACATGGTCTGCGCGCCGGCCCTGCTGGTCTCGACCAACGTCGCCGCCAGGCTGCTGGGAGCGGACGAAAAACGTTTTCACATGATTGTGTGGCTGGCGGTTGTGGCGGCCATTCCGGTCGCGGCGGTGGCGACCTATCATCTCGTCGAACGCCCGGCCCGCAAGGCTTTGAGAGGGTGGGCGGACAAAAACCGCAAAGCTCGGGCTGCGACGAAAGCGCACACCGAACTCGCCTGAAAGGGGACTTCAACCGCCGGGAACTATCCGTTACGGGTTGTTTCAAGGCAGTCGGGAAAGCCCTCAAGCATGATCAAACGGCTCAAAGCCGCTGCGGTTGCAGCGACCTTCGGAATCTTCGCACTGGGCTTCACGCCCGCCGTCGCGCAGGCCGATCAGCCGTATTGGCAGTGCGTCACCTTCGCCCGCATGTTCTCGGGCATCCAGATCTTCGGCGACGCCCACACCTGGTGGCGTCAGGCCCAGCAGCGTTTCCAGACCGGCCACCGCCCCCAGACAGGATCGGTGCTCAGCTTCGCCTCCAGCGGCCGGATGCGCCTCGGCCACGTCGCCGTCGTTTCGGAAATCCTGACCGACCGCGTGATCCGTGTCACCCACGCCAACTGGGGCGGCAGCCGCGGCAAGGTCGAGGAGAATGTCACTGTCGTGGATGTCTCCGACGACAACGATTGGACCGAGGTGAAGGTCTGGTACAACCCGATTCATGATCTCGGCACCACCGTCTATCCGACGAACGGCTTCATCTACGCCAGCGCGCCGCAACAGCCGGCGGATCCGATTCTCATGGCTTCGGCTCCGACCGCAGCCGGCCAGCCCTGACCCCCGGCCCCTGAGGGGGCCTCTTCCATGATCCGTGTCTATCGACGGGGCTGCACGACGTGCGAACCCGTGGTCGCCGACACGAACTGGCTGCTGCCCGCCGATACGGTCTGGCTGGACCTGATCGAACCGACCCCCGAGGAAGACGCCGCCGTCGAGAAAGCGCTCGGCCTGTCGGTTCCGACCCGTGCGGAGATGGCCTCTATCGAGGCGTCCAGCCGGGTTTATCGCGCAGGCGGGGCCACCTACCTGACCGCCGACATCGTCACCCATGGCGACGACGAAATTCCCGGCGTCGATCCGGTCACCTTCATCCTGTCGCGCGGGCCGCTGGTGACCATTCGCTACGCCGATCCCAAGCCGTTCACGATGGTTCTGGACCGGATGCAGCGCGAGCCGACCCTGTGCGCCAGCCCGGCCGAGATGTTCCTGATCCTTATGGAAACCATCATCGACCGGGCCTCGGACATCCTGTCGAAGAACGCCGAGCGGGTGGAAGGCATCGCCAGCCATGTCTTCTCCGGCGGACGCACGGTCGGATTCGAGAAGCTGATCACCAAACTGGGCCGGGCCCAGATCGCCAATGCGCGACTGGAGCAGAGTCTGGCCGGCCTGGCCCGCATCTTCGCCTTCGTGAGCGCGGGCGAGCTCGTGCGATCACGCGACATCCGGGACCATCTGCAATCCCTGACCCGCGACGCCGAGAGCCTGCTCACCCACAATCAGGCGGTCGCCTCCTCGATCGAGTTCCAGCTTTCGGCCGCACTGGGCCTGATCAACATCGAGCAGTCGTCCATCATCAAGATCTTCTCGGTGGCCGCCGTCGCCTTCCTGCCGCCGACCCTGATCGCCTCGATCTACGGCATGAATTTCGAGCACATGCCCGAGCTGAGGTGGCCGTTCGGCTATCCGCTGGCGGTCACGGCCATGGTGCTGTCGGCCATCGCGCCGTTGCTGTGGTTCAGGCGCAAGGGCTGGCTGTGACTTGACCGCGGACGTGGCGGCGGGCTTCCTGCCGCCCGTCACGGAGTTCGCCATGCGTCTGATCGCCCTCGCCGCCGCTTCCATCCTCGTCCTGTCGGCCTGTTCGCAGGGGGGCGAGCCGTCGCCTGCGCCGACCGAACCGGAGCCGCCCGTCGAACTGGGCGGGGTGAACCTGAACGAGCCGGTCCGCCTGCTGGGCACCGAGCCCTTCTGGGGCATCACCCTGGACGGCGCCGAACTGGTCTACTCCGGCGTCGACCGCCCCGAGCAGCGCGCGCCCCTGCCCGCGCCGACCCTGCAGGGCACGGTGGCGACGTATGAGACCGCCACGGCCAACGGCTCGCCGATCACGATCATGCTGGCCGCGACCGAATGTTCGGACGGCATGAGCGACCGCACCTATCCCCTGACCGCCCGGGTGACCATCGGGACCGAGGCGCTGTCGGGCTGCGCGGCGTCGCTGGCCGCGATCATGAGCGCGGGCGAAAGCGGACCCGTGCAGGCTCCGGGTCAGCCCGCCGCCTGATCCCGGAGGCTGCGCATCGCCGCCAGCCTTCCGAAGGCGATCGTGAGGGCCTTGCGCCGGGCGGGCGCCAGGGGCGTCAGCGGCGCATCGCGCACCACCGCCCCGCCGAAAGCGTCGGCCACGATCAGCCCCGGATCGACCGACAGGATGTCCTGCGGAAACTCCGGCGCGACGGCGAAGTAGAAGGCGTCACAGAAGGGGCCGTACTCGCCCCACTTCCGGTCGACGCGATAGTCCTCGATGCCGGACTTCACCTCGCAGATGATGATGTCGCCCTTCGGCCCCAGCGCCATGACGTCGGCCCGCCGCCCGTTGGGCAGCCCCACCTCCAGCAACGGCGCATAACCCAGATTCACCATCAGCCGCGCCGCGCCCCGCGTCACCGACAGGGTGGTCTCGGGACGGCTGAAGACGAGATCGATCTGCAGGACGGAGGCGGCCATCGGGCCGTTATGTTCCGGATGTGTTCCGGTTTCAACCGGGCAGGCGCTACCGCCCGGTCTGCACCACCTCGCCGGTGTTCAGGCCCACGGCCCGCGCGCGGCGCAGGGTCTCCGCGCGAACCGCTTCGGACGGGCTCTGGCTGCGGTGCCAGATCCACCAGTCGGACTTGTTCGGCAGGGCGAGGATCGCCCAGCTGTAGTCGGGCGCGTGATCGAAGACCTGGTAGTTCTGGCCCGCAAGCCCGCCAACGCCCAGCAGGCCGGTCAGGGTGAAGCGGAAGCGTGTGTTGGCCGGGGGATTGGTGACGCGGGCGTTGGCGCGCAGGGTCTCGACCTCGCCGTCGGCGCGACGGGTGCAGGTCACGACGATGCCGTAGCGGTTCGGCTGGCCCTGCGGCGTGAAGTCGATCTGCGCCCGGCGGCAGTCCTTCTGAACATCATTCGGGCTTCGCGCGATCTCGAACCAGCGGCCGTCGAAGCGGTCCATGTCGAGTGCGGTCTGGGCCGAGGCGGCCGGGGCTGCGGCGACGAAGAAGGCGGCAAGCGCGAGGACGCGAACAGTCATACAATATCTCCCTTCCCCCGCGATCAATACGCGCGAGGGAAGGGTCCGGATGCCCGCAATCGTCGGGCGTTCAGAGAATGTACCGGCTCAGGTCGGCGTTCTTCGCCAGATCGCCGATCTTCTCGCGCACCGCATCGCCGTCGAACTCGACCGTCTGGCCGGCAAGGTCGGAGGCCCTGAAGCTGGTCTCCTCCAGCACCCGTTCAAGCACGGTCTGCAGGCGACGGGCGCCGATGTTCTCAACGGTCGAGTTCGCCGCTACGGCGGCGTCGGCCATCGCCTCGACCGCGTCGGGGGTGAAGGCCAGGGTCACCTCCTCCGTGGCCAGCAGCGCCTGGTTCTGACGGATCAGGTTGGCCTCGGGCTCCGTCAGGATGCGAACGAAGTCGTCGCGGGTCAGGGCCTTCAGTTCCACCCGGATCGGCAGGCGGCCCTGAAGCTCGGGTAGCAGATCGGACGGCCTGGCGACGTGGAAGGCGCCCGAGGCGATGAACAGGACGTGGTCCGACTTCACCGGCCCGTATTTGGTCGAAACCGTCGTGCCCTCGATCAGGGGCAGCAGGTCCCGCTGCACCCCCTCGCGGCTGACGTCGGCGCCGCGCGCGTCGGAGCGGGCGGCGACCTTGTCGATCTCGTCGAGGAACACGATGCCCTCGTTCTCGGCCAGCAGCAGGGCCTCCTGCGTCAGGCTTTCCTGATCCAGCAGCTTGTCGCTTTCCTCGGTCGTCAGCGGGCCGACGGCGTCTCGGACCTTCAGCTTGACCGACTTCGTCTTCTGGCCGCCCAGCTTGCCCAGCATTTCCGACAGATTGATCATGCCGACGTTGCCGCCGCCGGGCAGGTCCAGCCCCTGCATCGGGTTCGCGGTGTCGGCCAGCTGGATCTCGATTTCCTTGTCGTCCAGCTCGCCGGCCCGCAGCTTCCTGCGGAAGCTGTCGCGGGTGGCGGGCTGGGAGCCGGGACCGACGAGGGCGTCGAGGATGCGCTCTTCCGCCTGCCCCTCGGCCTTGGCCTTCACCCCCGCGCGGCGCTTGTCGCGCACCATCAGCAGGGCGGCCTCGACGAGGTCGCGCATGATCTGGTCGACGTCGCGGCCGACATAGCCCACCTCGGTGAACTTCGTCGCCTCGACCTTCAGGAAGGGTGAGCCGGCCAGCTTCGCCAGCCGGCGGGCGATCTCGGTCTTCCCGACGCCTGTCGGCCCGATCATCAGGATGTTCTTGGGCGTCACCTCGTCACGCAGATCCTCCGGCACCCGCTTGCGACGCCAGCGGTTGCGCAGGGCCACGGCCACGGCGCGCTTGGCGTCATGCTGGCCGACGATGAAGCGGTCGAGTTCCGAGACGATTTCGCGGGGGGAGAGGTCGGTCATTCGGATGAGATAGGGCGGTGGCGGCGAGTTGGGGAGGGGTGCGGCGATTGGGCGGCGGAAGGTTGGGCTGCATCGGGTTCATCACCAAGGACACGAGGGGTGCACGAAGGACACCAAGGGATCAGAGAGCGACGCGACGGATGCCGTTCTTGAGCAGCAAGCTGTTGAAGTTGATCAGGTAGCCCAGCCTCGCGCCTGAGAACCGGAGGTAGGTGAGGATTTGCGCCGTATGGATCGACGCCAGGGCGTCGACCGACTTCACCTCAACGACCACCGAGCCTTCGATCAGAAGATCGATGCGATAGCCGACATCGACCCGAACGTCGTCGTAGGTGACAGGAACACCGACCTGTCGCTGACACCTCAGTCCGGTCTTGCCGAGCGCCTGTGCCAGACAGGCTTCGTAGACGCTCTCAAGCAGACCCGGCTCCAGGGCGCGATGAACCGCGAAGGCGGCATTCAAAGTCCGACGGCCGATCTGTTCCACGGCAGGGGCAATCGGTACAATCCCTTGGTGTCCTTCGTGCATCCTGGTGCTCTTGGTGATGAACCCCCTTCAGCACCCATCACACAACCACAGGACGCAAGCCTACTCCAGCACTTCAACCGTGAGATTGCCGTTGGTGTAGACGCAGATTTCCGCCGCCAGAGCCATCGAACGCCGGGCGATGGTCTCGGCGTCGAGGTCGGTGTTGTCGATCAGGGCGCGGGCGGCGGACAGGGCGTAGTTTCCCCCCGACCCCACCGCGGCGACGCCGTGTTCCGGCTCCAGGACGTCGCCGACGCCGGTGACCGTGAAGATCGAGCTCCGGTCCGCGACCAGCAGCATGGCCTCCAGCCGGCGCAGGTAGCGATCCGTTCGCCAGTCCTTGGCCAGATCCACACAGGCCCGGGCCAGCTGATCCGGATACTGCTCCAGCTTGGCCTCCAGGCGCTCGATCAGGGTGAAGGCGTCGGCCGTGGCGCCGGCGAAGCCCGCAAGGACCTTGCCGCCGGCCAGAACGCGCACCTTGCGCGCCGCGCCCTTCACAATGGTCGGCCCCATCGAGACCTGGCCATCACCGGCGATGACGGTCCGGCCGTTCTTGCGCACTGCGATGATGGTGGTGCCGTGCCAGCCGGGCGAGGGGGTCGTGTCGTTAGTCATCCGTTTCAGATGGAGTCCGAATTGCGGCCGCGCAAGCGGAAAGCGAAGACAAAACAACGCAGGGCTTAGCCATATTATGGCCGATGTAACGGGTTACACGGGAATTCTGTACCGCACTCCCTGACATTGAGAGGAAGCAACGTGCTTCACCGCGTGATTTACGCCAGCGAAGCCGTTGGCGCGACCGGTACGTCGGTCCTCTCGATCGCCCAGATCCTGGGCGAGTCCGAGATCAACAATCGTCGGGACCACCTGACGGGCTGCATCATGTTCCACCGCGGGCATATCCTGCAGGTTATCGAGGGCGCGCGGACCGATCTCGACCGGCTGATGCGCCGGCTGCTGGCCGACCCGCGCCACGCCAATGTCCGCGTTCTTGTGGACATGCCGATCGTTGCGCGTGTCATGGACGAGCCGATGAGCCTGTGTGGCGACCCGGCCGCCCTGCTGGAGAGGGCCGGCCTGACCGGGATCCCGAACATCACCGCCGACGAGGCGGAGATCATCCTTGATCTCAGAACGGCCGCCTGAGGGCGTGACCTGACGGCTCGCAGCGCCTAACTGGAGCGGGTGAGCTTTTCCGAAGATGAGATCGAGCGGTACGCCCGCCATCTGGTGCTGTCCGAGGTCGGAGGACCGGGGCAGCAGCGGCTGAAGGCCGCGCGCGTCGGCCTGATCGGCGTCGGCGGCGTGGGCGCGCCGGCGGCCCTGTATCTGGCGGCAGCCGGGGCAGGGACGCTGCGCCTGATCGACGACGACACCGTCGGCCTGTCGAACCTGCAGCGCCAGATCGCCTTCACCACCCCGGACGTCGGCAAACCCAAGATCGAGGCCGCGGCGGACGCGCTGGCGGCGCTCAATCCCCATGTGACGATCGAGCCGAAGGCCGAACGCCTGACGCCTGCCAACGCGGCAGGCCTGATCGCCGGTTGCGATGTGATCATCGACGGCACGGACGACTTCGCCACACGGTTCGCAGTCAACGCGGCCTGTACGGCGGCGGGCGTTCCGCTGGTCTCCGGCGCCCTGGGCCGCTGGAGCGGGCAGGTCGGCGTCTTCCGGGGGCAGCCCTGCTACCGCTGCATGGTGCCGGAGGCGCCGCCGGACGCGGAGACCTGTTCGCGCGTGGGCGTTATCGGCGCCCTTGCCGGCGTGGTCGGCTCGATGGCGGCTCTGGAGGCGATCAAGCTGATCGCCGGCGCCGGCGAGCCGCTCTCCGGCCGGCTGCTCATTTATGACGGCCTGACCGGATCGGCCCGGACCGCGAGGGTCGCCGCCGATCCGGAGTGTCCGGACTGCGGGTCTAGAGCATCGCGGGGATGACACGATCCGGCGGCCGGTGGCCGCGGGCGAAGGTCATGATGTTGGCGATGACGCGATCGCCCATGTCCTGCCGGGCCTCGATCGTGGCCGAGCCCAGGTGGGGCAGCAGAACCACGTTGGCGTGGCCGACCAGACCGGGATGCACCGCAGGCTCGTGCTCGAACACGTCCAGACCGACCCCGGCGATCCGCCGGGCCGCCACGGCCTCGGCCAGCGCCGCCTCGTCGATCAGCTCGCCGCGGGCGGTGTTGATCAGGATGGCGTGCGGCTGCAGCCGGGCGAGGCGCCCGGCGGACAGCAGGTGGTGGGTCTCCCTTGTCGCCGGACAGTTCAGGGACACCAGATCCATCCGCTGGAGCATCTGGTCCAGATCGTCCCACCAGGTCGCGCCCAGTTCCTCGGCGATCATGTCCGGGACGGGTTTGCGGTTGTGATAGTGGACCTGCATTCCGAAGGCCCTGGCCCGGCGGGCGAGCGCCTGACCGATGCGGCCCATGCCGACGATGCCCAGCCGCTTGCCCCACAGCTTGCGCCCGGTCATCCAGGTCGGGGTCCAGCCCTCGAACCGCCCCTCCTGCATGACCTGCGCGCCTTCCACGATGCGACGGCTGACGGCCAGGATCAGGCTCATGGCCAGGTCGGCGGTGTCCTCGGTCAGGACGCCCGGCGTGTTGGTGACGATGAGCCCCTTCGCCACGGCCGCGTCGATGTCGATATGGTCCACCCCGGCGCCGAAGTTGGCGATCATCTTCAGCTGCGGACCGGCCTTGCCGATCAGGTCGGCGTCGATGGTGTCGGTAATGGTCGGCGACAGGACGTCGGCGTAGCTGACGGCCTTCTCCAGCGCCGCCCGATCCATCGGTCTGTCGGTCAGATTCAGCTCGGCGTCGAACAGTTCGCGCATCCTCGTCTCGACCGCGTCCGGCAAGCGTCTGGTTAATACGACCTTAAGCCTGGGGGAGGACATTGGCGGCCTTCAACTCCGATTCACTCCGGCTTTAATGGTCCTCCCGGTGTCTGGCAAAGTGTCTGGCGAAGCGCGCGAACGCCTCAGGCGGGTGCTGGTCGTCACAGGACTGCTGGGCGCGGCCGTGCTGACGACCGCATCGCAGACCATGCCGGACGGTCGCCCGACCCCCAGCCGCCAGCCCGTCCCGCGCTGGCTGTCGCTGAAATCGGACGAGGTCCGCGCGCGTCAGGGCCCCGGCCTCGATTACCGGATCATGTGGGAATACCAGGTCTCGGGCCTGCCGGTGCAGGTGATCGCCGAGACCACCGAATGGCGGAAGATCTGCGACCCGGAGGGCGCGGTCGCCTGGGTGCACCGTTCGGTCGTGTCCAGTCGCCGCAGCCTCTACAACGCCTCCGCCGAGGAAATCCCGATCCATGCCGGCCGGTCGGCGACCTCGCAGGTCCGCGCCCGCCTGTCCCCGCGCTCGCTGGTGTCGATGGACGAGTGCGAGGACGGCTGGTGCGAGGTGCGGGTCCGCCGGCTGCGGGGCTGGGTGCAGCAACGCGCGGTCTTCGGCGCGCAGGAACGCCCGCTCTGCAACGCCAACAGGCCCGCAGGACGGGGTCGTTCGTAGGACACCGCTGCGCGATCGCGCGTTTCCGGTTCGTCTGAAAAGGTTTGAGACGGCGCGAAGCCTCGTGTACCCCGACGGCAACACCCGCCGGAGAGCGTCCTTGAGCCAGTCGAAATATCCGTCCTCGTTCGATTACGAAGCCCTGCTGGCCTCGGGCCGGGGCGAGCTGTTCGGACCGGGCAACGCCCAGCTGCCGGCTCCGCCGATGCTGATGTTCGACCGCATCACGCAGATCAACGCGGACGGCGGCGCGCACGGCAAGGGCTACGTCGAGGCCGAGCTGGATATCCATCCGGACCTCTGGTTCTTCCAGTGCCACTTCATCGGCGATCCGGTCATGCCGGGGTGCCTGGGTCTGGACGCCATGTGGCAGCTGGTCGGCTTCTACCTCGGCTGGATCGGCGGCCCGGGCAAGGGCCGCGCGCTGGGCGTGGGCGAGGTGAAGTTCACCGGCCAGGTCCTGCCGACGGTGAAGAAGGTCGTCTACAGGATCGACCTGAAACGGGTGATCAACCGCAAGCTGGTCATGGGCATCGCCGACGGCGTGCTCGAGGCCGACGGCGAGGTGATCTACACCTGCAACGACATGCGCGTCGGCCTGTTCGGCGCGACGGCCGAAAGTGCGGCCGGCGCGTAAGTTATTATCTTTCACGAGACCGCGGCGAACGCGGCGATCAAGTCTACCTAGAAGGAAACCACCATGCGGCGCGTCGTTGTCACCGGCCTGGGCATCGTCTCCTCCATCGGAACGGGGGCGGATGAGGTCACCGCTTCCCTGCGCGAGGCGAAGTCGGGCGTCCGGCACGCCCCCGACCACGCCGCGCACGGCTTCCGCTCGCAGGTCTGGGCGCCGCCCTCGATGGGCGCGACCGCCGAGGACTGGGCCGACAAGGTCGACCGCCGCGCCGCCCGATTCCTCGCCAACGGCACCGCCTGGGCGCACATCGCCTTCGAGGAAGCCCTGAAGGATTGCGGCCTGTCGGCTGACGAGGTCAAGGACCCGCGCATCGGCCTGGTGGTCGGCGAGGGCGGCCCGTCGACCCAGGTGATCCTGCAGGCGGCGCAGACCACGATCGAAAAGGGCTCGCCCAAGCGCATCGGTCCGTTCGCGGTGCCGAAAGCCATGGCCTCGGGCCCGTCGGCCGTGCTGGCGACCTGGTTCGAGCTGAAGGGCATCAACTACTCGATCAGCTCGGCCTGCGCGACCAGCGCCCACTGCATCGGCGCGGCCGCCGAGCAGATCGCCTGGGGCAAGCAGGACGTGGTCTTCGCCGGCGGCTGCGAGGACATCGACTGGTCGATGTCGAACATGTTCGACGCCATGGGCGCCATGTCGTCCAACTTCAACGACACCCCGTCGGTCGCCTCGCGCGCCTATGACAGGGATCGCGACGGCTTCGTCATCGCCGGCGGCGCGGCCATCGTCGTTCTGGAAGAGTACGAACGCGCCATGGCGCGCGGCGCGAAGATTTACGCCGAGGTCACCGGCTACGCCGCCAACTCTGACGGCTACGACATGGTCGCCCCGTCGGGCGAGGGCGCCGAGCGCTGCATGAAGCTGGCGCTCGAGATGGCCGGCAATCCGAAGATCGACTATCTGAACCCGCACGGCACCTCGACGCCGGTCGGCGACAGCAAGGAGATGGGCGCGGTACGCAACGTCTTCGGCGACAGCCTGCCGATGATCTCGTCGACCAAGTCGCTGACGGGCCACTCCTTGGGCGCCGCCGGCGCACAGGAGGCGATCTACTGCCTGCTGATGATGGACAACGACTTCGCGTCGGAGAGCGCCCACATCGAGAATCTGGATCCCGAGTTCGAGGGCATGCCGATCCTGCGCCAGCGCCACGACGGCCCGCTGAAGCACGTCATGTCGAACTCCTTCGGCTTCGGCGGCACCAACGGCACGCTGATCCTGTCGAAGGTCTGATCTCTCTCTACAGGTTCGAGTGTTCAGTGGTTCGGTCGAGGCCGAGCGAACGCTCGATGCAGGCCAGCGCCAGATTCCGTGAGGTCTGACGCGCCCGCAGGTCCGGGGTGAAGAAGTCGGCCAGGCCGAAGCTGACCGTGACCGTCCGGGCCCGCCCGATGCAGATCCAGGACAGGGTGTCGTCCGCCAGTCGGGCCTCGACCAGCACCAGCGGCACATCGGTCATCGTTTCGTGGGTCACGCCGGTCAGGGCGGCGCGCGCGCAATCGTGGTCCGGCTGCGCGCCGCCCAGGCAGGCCTCGGCAGGACGGAACAGGGTGTAGGGGACCGGCACAGGATAGAAGCCGCGGGCGGTCAGAGCGGCCACCGCGTCTTCGGTCTGTGTCCGGGCCTCGTAGCCAATCCCCCGGACCATCACCGCCATAGGCCACTTCATCGGCGGCGGAGCGGTCGGATAGGGCGGCTGCAACGGCGGCACCGCTTCCTGCGCCAGAGCCAGCCCCGGCGCGAGGCCGAGGGCGGTGAACAACGCGATCCAGCCGGATACTCTCATCATGTCCCTCCTGCCGTTTCCGGGCCCTGCAGGCGCCGCAGGGGCGATAGCATCGCCTTCTCGCCCGATGATCAACCTGTCCATCCCTGACCCGGCCCCACTTGCCCCTGATGACGCAGCCGTCCAGAAAGGCGCCATTGATTTGAGGAGAGCGCCGATGGCCGCCGAATCCGCCTGGAACATGCCCAAGGGCGAACTGATGAAGGGCAAGAAGGGCCTGATCATGGGGGTGGCGAACGCCAACTCCATCGCCTGGGGCATCGCCCAGCAGCTGGCCGCCCAGGGCGCCGAACTGGCCTTCACCTACCTCGGCGAGGGTCTGGAGCGCCGCGTGCGCCCGCTGGCCGAGAGCGTCGGCGCCAGGCTGATCGTCCCGGCCGACGTCACCGACGACGCCTCGATGGACGCCTGTTTCGAGGAACTGGAAAAGACCTTCGGCACGATCGACTTCGTCGTCCACTCGGTGGCCTTCGCCAACAAGAACGAGCTGCAGGGTTCGTTCGTCGACAACACCACGCGCGACAGCTTCCTGCTGGCCATGAACATCTCGGTGTTCAGCTTCGTCGACGTCGCCAAACGCGCCGCGAAGCTGATGCCGAACGGCGGTTCGATGGTCACCATGACCTACCTCGGCGCCGAGCGGGCCATCCCGAACTACAACACCATGGGCGTGGCCAAGGCCGGTCTGGAAGCGGCGACCCGCTACATCGCCCGCGACCTGGGTCCCAGGGGCATCCGCGTCAACGCCATCTCCGCCGGAGCCATGCGCACCCTGTCGCTGGCCGGCATCTCGGGCGGCCGCGGCATGATCGCTCAGGGCCGGGCCATGTCGGCGATGAAGGAGGACACCTCGATGGAGGGCGTCGCCGGCGCCGCCCTGTGGCTGTGCTCGGACCTCGGCTTCTCGACGACCGGCGAAGTCGTCCACGTCGACGCCGGCTTCCACATGATGGGTCTGGGCGACAGCGAGGAAGGCTGAGCCTTCCTCCGCATCCAGCCAGACGGTAAGCGCGAGACATGAGCCCCTCGCGCCTGCCCGTCTCCGTCTTCACCGCAGCCGCCGTCGGGACCGTGATCGGCTTTGGCGGCACCGTGGCGCTGGTGGTGCAGGCCGGGCAGGTGCTGGGCGCCTCGCCGGCGCAGATCGTCTCCATGGTCACCGCACTGTGCCTCGGCATCGCCCTGCCCGGGATGATGCTCAGCTGGCGCCTGAAGGTTCCCATCATCCTCGCCTGGTCGACCCCGGGCGCAGCCCTGCTGGCGGCCTCGACCCTCGGCCTCGGTTGGGCCACGGCGATCGGCGCCTTCATGCTGGCCGGAGCGATGATGGTGGTGACAGGGCTGGTCCCGGCGCTGGGGCGGCTGGCAGGACGGATCCCCGGCGGCATCGCCTCAGCCATGCTGGCCGGCGTGCTGCTGCCTTTCTGCATGAAGTTGTTTCTGGTCTTCCCGACCGATATCCCCCTGGCCGCCGGCCTGTTCGCGGTGTTCCTGTTCATGCGCCGGCTGGCTCCGTCATGGGCCCTGCCCGCCGTACTGATCGGCGCCTTCGCGGTGCTGGCGGTGCGAGGTCAGGTCACCTTGCCACCGGGCACGGGTCTGGTCGGAGAACTGCACCCGGTCCTGCCCGTCCTCGATCCGGTGGCCGCGATCAGTCTGGCCGTGCCGCTGTTCCTCGTTACACTGGTCTCGCAGAACCTGCCGGGACTGGTGGTGCTGAAAGCTTCGGGCTTCGAGCCGCCGCCGGGGCCCCTGCTGCTGTCGACGGGCCTGGCCACCGTCATACTGGCCCCCTTCGGAGCCTACGGGATCAATCTGGCGGCCATCGTCGCGGCCATCTGCACCGGACCGGACGCCCATCCGGATCCATCGCGGCGCTGGTGGGTCGGGGTAATCTACGGCGCGCTTTATCTGATCGTCGCCCTGTTCGCCGCGACGCTGGCAGGACTCTTCATCGCCATGCCGCCGGCGGCCCTGGCTGTTCTGACCGGTCTGGCCCTGATCGGCCCGCTGACCGGCGCGCTGACCGGCGCGCTGACCGGCGCGATGGCCGGGCCGAAAGATCGGGAGGCGGCGGTCATCGCCTTCGCCGCCACGGCCTCGGGGGTCGCCCTCTTCGGCATCGGTTCCGCCTTCTGGGGCCTGCTGGCGGGCTTCGTGGCGCTGGCTGCGCTTCGCTGGCGCAAGACGGGCTGAACCGCCCTCACGACACGGTGTCCGGCCGCCGACCTTACGGCGACATCGCGTTCTGGCGCCGTGCCGTTTCCGACGGGAGGCCGGCCATGGCCCACAGGTTCGAGATCTGGAAGGACAAGGCCGGCGGGTTCCGCGTCCGCTTCAAGTACAACTCCGAGACCCTTTTCTCGACCGAAGGCTATTCGTCGAAAGCCTCGGCGCAGAACGCCATCGAGCCGATCAGGAAGAGCGGCCCGGACGCGCCGACCGAGGACAATTCCTAGTCCGGCTCGCGCTCTCCGACCTCGGTCGGTCGCACCGCCAGAAGCCAGCCCTCAACCAGATGCAGCTCGGGCACGGCGTCGCGCGTGAAGGGCAGGTACCAGGTCGGGCCACCGGTCGCGGGCGCGATCTCCAGCATGTCGGAAGCGCCGAAATTCTGGACCGACTTCACCGTTCCCAGCACCCCGCCCTCGGGGTCGCGCACCTGCACGCCGATCAGGTCGGTCAGATAGAATTCGTCCTCGTCCGGCTCGGGCAGCCTGTCGCGCGGGATGAACAGCTTCAGCCCGCGCAGGGCGTCGGCCTGTTCCTTGGTGGCGATTTCCTTCGCCTTGCCGACCACCCCGTTCCTGTCCGGTCGTCCCGACAGCAGGGTCAGGCCCGCGGAGCCGTCCGCGCGCAGCAGGTCACGATACTTCAGCAGCGCCATCGGATCGGCCGTATAGGCCGTCACGCGGACATCTCCGCGCACGCCGAACCCGCCGGCCACCTGGGCCACGAGAATGAGTTTGTCGTCCTGCGCCAATCGCTCGCTCCGCATGGGGTCGGCCCCGGATAGCAGAAAGGCGACGCCCGTGGGCGTCGCCTTTCGATGTTCAGTCCGGCGAACCGGAAGACATCAGCCTTCCGACTTCTCTTCGGTCGCTTCTTCAGCAGCGGCTTCAGCGGCCGGAGCCTCTTCAGCGGCGGCTTCGGCGGCCGGAGCTTCCTCGGCGGCCGGCTCTTCAGCCGGGGCCGGAGCAGCAGCGGCTGCGGCGGCTTCAGCCTTGGCGCGCTCGGCGGCTTCAGCGGCTTCCGCCTTGGCGGCGGCTTCGGCTTCGGCGCGGTCGGCTTCGCGTTGGGCGCGCTCGGCGGCGCGTTCCTGGGCCTTCTTGCCCGGCTGGGCCTTGTTCGGGTTGTTGCCCTGGGTCCACTTGACCTTGCCGGCCAGTTCTTCGTTCTGCGACAGGAAGCGCGCGACGCGGTCGGTCGGCTGCGCACCCTTCGACAGCCACTCCGAGATGCGGTCGGCCTTCAGGGTGACGCGCGGCTGCTCGCCGTCGCGCGGCAGCATCGGGTTGTACGAACCGACGCGCTCGATGAACTTGCCGTCGCGCGGAGCGTGCGAGTCGGCGACGACGATGTAGTAGTACGGACGCTTCTTGGCGCCACCACGGGCCAGACGGATCTTCAGCATTTCAGGTCTCTTTCGGTAGTCAGTTCTTTTTGGGGAAGCCGGGCAGGCCCGGAAGCCCTCCCGGAAGTTGTCCGCCACCCAGCCCGGCGAGCCGGTCCTGAATGGCTTTCAGTTCGTCGGCGCTCGGCTCGGGCATCTTGCCCCCGCCCATCGCCTTCAGGCGGGCCATGTCCGGACCGCCCATTCCTCCGCCGCCGAGGCCGCCCAGCATGGCGGCCATCTGCTGCATCTTCTTCGGCCCGCCCCGCGACAGCGACTTGACCATGTCGGCCATCTGCCGGTGCTGCTTGAGCAGGCGGTTGATCTCCTGGACCTCGACGCCGGCGCCGGCGGCGATGCGCTTCTTGCGGCTGGCGTTCAGCAGGTCGGGTTTCTTGCGCTCGGCCTTGGTCATCGAGCTGATGATCGCTTCCTGACGGGCGATCATGCGGTCATCGACGTTGGCGTCGGCCATCTGGGCCTTCATCTTCGCGACACCGGGCAGCATGCCCATGATGCCCTGAAGACCGCCCATCTTCTTCATCTGCTGCAGCTGGGCGGCGAGGTCGTTCAGATCGAACTGCCCCTTGGCCAGCTTGCGGGCCATGGCCTCGGCCTTGGAGGCGTCCAGCTCCTGACTGGCCTTCTCGACCAGGGCGACGATATCGCCCTGACCGAGGATGCGGCCGGCGACACGGCGGGCGTCGAAGACGTCCAGCTGGTCAACCTTCTCGCCGGCGCCCAGATATTTGATCGGCAGGCCGGTTACGGCGCGCATCGACAGCATGGCGCCGCCGCGGCCGTCGCCATCGGCGCGGGTCAGGACCAGACCGGTCAGCGGCAGGCGTTCATGGAAGGCGCGGGCGGTGCGGACGGCGTCCTGGCCGGTCAGGCTGTCGGCGACGAGCAGGGTCTCGACCGGTCTGGCGACGGCGGCCACCTCGGCCACCTCGGCCATCAGGGCCTCGTCGAGGGTAATCCGGCCGGCGGTATCGAGGATCAGGACGTCGAAGCCCTGCAGCTTCGCCGACTGAAGGGCGCGTCTGGTGATCTGGACCGCGCTCTCGCCCTTCACGATCGGAAGGGTGGCGACCTCGATCTGTTTGCCGAGGGTCTCGAGCTGCTCCATGGCCGCCGGACGACGCGTGTCCAGCGAGGCCATCATGACCTTCCTGCGGTCGAACTTCGTCAGGCGCAGCGCCAGCTTGGCCGAGGTCGTGGTTTTACCCGAACCCTGCAGGCCGGCCATCAGGATGACGGCGGGCGGCGTGGCGTTCAGGTTGACCGGGACCGGCTCCTCGCCGCCCAGCATCTCGATCAGACCGTCGTAGACGATCTTGACCACCTGGTCGGCCGGCTTGACCGAACGGATGACCTCTTCGCCGGTGGCCCGCTCGGTGGCGAAGGCGATGAAGTCCTTGACGACGGGCAGGGCGACGTCGGCCTCGAGCAGCGCCACGCGAACCTCGCGCATCGCCTCGGCGACATCCTTTTCGGACAGGGCGCCGCGACCGGTGATCCGGTCGAAAACGCCTGTCAGCCGCTCGTTCAGAGCCTCGAACATTCACTACCACCTTTGGCGCACGCGAAGCGGCTCCATACCACAACCGCCTCTGGCGACGATCACGTCGGCAGAGGGTTCTCGCCTGCCTCGTCCCATCGAAATGGTTGTCGTGCAGGTGGAGACGCGAGGTTCACTTGCGTCGGAAGCGGCGGCTTATGCGGGAAAAGCGGCGGTTTGTCGACTCCCGCAGGCACAGGCCGGTTCACCGCGGGCGAAGCGGATCGAACGCACTTCCGGTTACAGCGTTGGCCTTTGGCATGGCCGATACGGAAACCCCTGATACGGTGACGCTTCCAGCCTCCCCGCTGAGAGCTCTCGGATGAACGCTGCCGCCGACGATCAACTGCGCGAGGAAGTCCGCCTGCTGGGCGGACTGCTGGGCGAGGTCATCCGGCACGAGGGCGGCAGGACCTCTACGACCACATCGAGGCGGTGCGTCAGGCGTCCGTGGCCTGGCACAGGGATGCGGGATCGGCGGACGCGGAACGGCTGGAGACCTTGCTGGGCCAACTGTCGCTGGATCAGGCGGTCGGCCTGGCGCACGGGTTCGCCGTCTTCTCCCTGCTGGCCAATGTCGCCGAGGACCGGGCGGGGCAGCGTCGCGCGCGCCTGCAGACCGCCGAGGGCGGCCGGCCTGACACCGCAGACGGCGCCCTGGCCCGGCTGGAGGCCGCCGGACGAACGCGCGCCGATGCCCGCGACCTGCTGGCCGGGGCCCTGATCTCACCTGTGCTGACCGCACACCCCTCGGAGGTGCGCCGCAAGAGCGTGATCGACCGCATCGCCGCCGTCTCGGACCTGCTGGACGCCTGCGACAGGAACGGATCGACCTGCGATCTCGAAGCCCGCGACGCCGGCCTGCGGCGACAGGCCACCATCCTGTGGACCACGCGGCTGGCCCGGCAGGCGGGACTGAAGGTGCAGGACGAGATCGACACCGTCGTCTCCTTCCTGGACAGCATCTTCCTGCATGTTGCCCCGGCCCAGCTGGCGGACTGGCGCAAGCGGCTGGACGCGCCGGACCTCCAGCCCTTCATCCGCATCGGCACCTGGGTCGGCGGCGACCGGGACGGCAATC
Organism: Caulobacteraceae bacterium; assembly: GCA_052441165.1. Taxonomy (GTDB): domain Bacteria; phylum Pseudomonadota; class Alphaproteobacteria; order Caulobacterales; family Caulobacteraceae; genus Brevundimonas. The sequence goes on from JBQVQW010000010.1 coordinate 45,646, forward strand.
CCAATGTCGACGCCGGGGTGCTGGAGGCCGCCTTCGCCGCCCAGTCCCGTGCGGTGCTGCGCTTCTATCTGCGCGAGGTGAATGCGCTCGGCGCCGAGCTCAGCCTGTCTGCTTCGCTGGCGCAGGTTTCGCCTGAACTGGCCGCGCTGGCCCAGGCGTCGGGCGACACATCCCCGCATCGCGCCGACGAGCCCTACCGCCGGGTGCTGAGCCGCGTCTATGCCCGGCTCGCCGCCACCCACCCCGTACTGACCGGTCAGCCTGCCCCGCTGGCGGCCCTGTTCGAGGCCGAGCCCTACGCCGGACCGGACGCCTTCCGCGCCGATCTGAAGGTCATCCACGACAGTCTGGTCGCCAACCACGGCGCCATCTTCGCCGACGACCGGCTGGCCCGCCTGATCACCGCCGCCGACATCTTCGGCTTCCACATGGCGACACTGGACCTGCGCCAGAACGCGGACGTGCACGAACGGGTCGTCGCCGACTTGCTTAGGGTCGCCGGAGTTTGCCCCGACTACCTCGCGCTGGACGAGGACGCGCGGCTGGGCCTGCTGTCGGCCGAGCTGGCCTCGAGCCGCCTGCTGTTCAACGCCTGGGCGGCGTACGAGCCGGAGACGCTCAAGGAACGCGAGATCCTGATGGCGGCCGCGCGGGTGCTGGCCCGCTTCGGACCGCAGGCGATCCGGACGCATATCGTCTCCAAGACCGACGCGGCGTCCGACCTGCTGGAGGTCTATCTGCTTCTGAAGGAGGTCGGGCTGTACCGTCCCGACCAGCCCGAAGCCTGCCCGATCCAGGCCGCCGCCCTGTTCGAGACGATCGACGACCTGCGCGCGTCGCGCCCGACCATGGAGCGGGTGCTGAAGGAGCCGTCAGCTCTCGCTGTCGCCCGCGCGCGAGGCGTGCAGGAGGTGATGATCGGCTATTCCGACTCCAACAAGGACGGGTCCTACCTGACCTCGACCTGGGAGTTGCACCAGGCCTCGCGCGCACTGCTGGAGGTCGTCGGGGAGGCAGGCGTCCGTCTGCAACTGTTCCACGGTCGGGGCGGCGCTGTCGGCCGCGGCGGCGGCTCCAGCTTCGCCGCCGTTCTGGGCCAGCCGCAGGGCACGGTCGCCGGCCGCATCCGGGTGACGGAACAGGGCGAGGTCATCGCCAACAAGTACGGCGAGCCCGAGGTCGCCCGTCGCAACCTCGACGCCCTCACCTGCGGCGTCCTGCTGGCCTCCCTGGCCCCGCCGCCGGACGCCGAACTGACCCGCCGACACGGCGCCACGCTGGACCGGCTTTCGGCGGCCTCGATGCGGGCCTACCGCAAGCTGGTCTATGAGACCGACGGCTTCGTCGACTATTTCCGCGCCGCCACGCCGATCGCCGAGATCGCCGATCTGAAGATCGGCTCTCGGCCGGCCTCCCGCTCGACCTCGACCGCCATCGAGGATCTGCGCGCCATTCCCTGGGTGTTCAGCTGGAGCCAGAGCCGGGTGATGCTGCCGGGCTGGTTCGGCTTCGGCTCGGCGATCGAGGGCATCGATGCGGACGAACTCCGGACCCTGTACCGCGACTGGCCCTTCTTCCGGACCCTGGTGCAGAACATGGAGATGGTCATGGCCAAGGCCGACATGACCATCGCCCGCCGTTACGCGTCGCTGGTCCCCGACCGTGCCCTTGCCAACCGCATCTTCGGCGAGATCGTGACGGAGTGGGAGCGGACCGAGGCTGCGGTGCTGACCATCACCGGGCAGGAGGCCCTGCTGGGCGGCCAGCCCGAGCTGGACCGGCTGATCCGCCTGCGGATGCCCTATGTCGAGCCGCTGAACCATGTCCAGATCGAGTTGATCCGCCGCCGTCGCGCCGGCGACGACGACCCACGCGTGCGCGAGGGCATTCTGCTGGCCCTGAACGGCGTCGCAGCCGGCCTGCGCAACAGCGGCTGATCACAGTTCAGCTTTCCTCGAATTAATGCGGTGTCGCGATTTCGCCGCCGAACTCTCACGCAGCCGAAACAGGACAGGCGCATCTCCCGCCCTGTCGCCATCCCCCGGGCGACAGCCAAGCGATCCGAAGGAGACCGCCATGAAAATCCTCGCCTCAGTGACCGTTGCCTGTGCTCTCGCCGTCGCCGGCGCCGCATCAGCCCAGGAAGCCCGCATCGCCTACGGCGATCTCGACCTCGCCACCGCCGCAGGCGCCCAGGCCTTCGACGGGCGCATCCAGACCGCCGCCCGCAAGCTGTGCCGCGACGCCCGCCGTCCGGGGAGCAGCATCCCGGACCAGGACTACTGCCGTGCGGCGGTCCGGGACGAAGCCGTCCGCAACCTGCCGTCGACCTCACGCGCCGGGTACGCCTCGGCCCGACGCACCGTCGAGCTGTAGAGGCGCACGACCGGAGCCGGCCCCGGCCGGCTCCGGCGGCTTGTCATAAGCCAGACTTGTTTCCGGCTTCGCCATTCTCGGGCTGAAGTCACCTGTTTGTCGTGATTTCGCTCTGGCAGTCGTCACACAAGCCTATCATCTGCCTTGTCGTCGCATGCATCGCGACAGGAGGATGATCCGATGACCAGGACTTTGCTTTCCGTTGCCGCCCTCGGCCTGCTGACGGCCGCACCCGCCTTCGCCCAGGACACCGTTCGCGTCCCGGTGAACGACCTCGACCTCTCGACCCGCGCCGGCGTCGTCGCCTTCGACGCCCGCGTGGCCGCCGAGGCTCGTAACGCGTGTCTGCGCGGCTCGCGCTCGATCCCCAACGCCATCTGCATCCGGCGCGTCCAGCGCGAGGTGCTGGCGCAGTTGCCGCAGGCCCGTCAGGACGACTACGCCCGCGCCCGGCGCACCGGCGACATCGAGGCTCGCGCCTTCACCGGCTGGGCGGCCTGACCGACCGGCGGCAGGAGGGTTCGGGTCCCTGTCGCTGGCGATCGCGCAAAAGAAAGGCCCGCGGACTTGTCCGCGGGCCTTTCTCTTTCTTGCCCTACCGCCCCACGCGAGGCGAGGGGCGACTTGGGGGCGCCGACCGCCCCTCAAGCAGCGAGGCTCCGCGGGCCGGGCGCAGGGGCCAACTAGGACGTCGGGAAGCCGCGAACCTTCAGCAGGGGCCAACTAGGACGTCGGGAAGCCGCGAACCTTCAGCAGGGCAGCCACTTCCGGGTCGCGACCGCGGAACCGGCGATAGGCCTCGCCGCGGTCAGTCGTGTTGCCCTCGGCCAGAATGATGGCCTTGTAGCGGGCGGCGATGTCCGGATTGAAGACGTCGCCCGACTCCTCGAAATAGGCCCAGGTGTCGGCGTCCATCACCTCGGACCACAGGTACGAGTAGTAGCCGGCCGAGTAGGCGTCCGACGTGAACAGGTGATTGAACTGCGGCAGGCGGTGCCGCATTACGATCTCGCGCGGCATGCCCAGACGGGCCAGGCTTTCGCGCTCGAAGGCGTCGATGTCGGTCGGCGGCGTGGCCTGGGTGTGCAGGTCCATGTCGACCAGGGCCGACGACAGATAGCTGACCGTGTCATAGCCCTGGTTGAAGGTGCCCGAGGCCTCGATCTTGTCGACCAGCGACTGCGGCATCGGCTGGCCGGTCTCGACGTGCTTCATGTAGCCGTCGAGGATCGGGCGGCTCAGCACCCAGTGCTCGTGCACCTGCGACGGATACTCGACGTAGTCGCGCGGCGTGCCGCCCAGCGCCGGGTAGGTGTAGGCCGCCGACAGCGAGTGCAGGGCATGGCCGAACTCGTGGAACAGCGTCTGGGCGTCGTCCAGCGAGATCAGGATCGGCTCACCGCCCTCGGCCTTGGTGAAGTTGTTGTTGTTCGACGCAAGGACGTTCTTGACGCCGTCATAGGTCGAGTAGCTGCGGTAGGTCGTGGCCCAGGCGCCCGACCGCTTGCCCGCCCGCGAGAAGTCGTCCGAGTAGAACAGGCCGACGTGGCTGCCGTCCGACTTGTTGGTGACCTCGAACACCTCGACGTCCGGATGGAAGCCCGGCACCGTTCCGCGCGGCAGGGGCGTGAAGTCGAAGCCGTACAGCCGGCCGGCCATGTAGAAGGCGCCGCGCTTGACGTTGTTCAGCTCGAAGTACGGCTTCAGCTCGTTCTGATCCAAGTCGTACTTCTGCTTCCGGACCTTCTCGGCATAGTACAGATAGTCCCACGGCTCGATGTCGTGACCGGCGATCGCGCGCATGTCGGCGACCTCCTCGACGACCCGGGCCTTGGCCGGCGCCCAGACGCGCTCCATCAGGCTCATGGCTGCGGCCGGCGTCTTCGCCATGGTGTCCTGCATCCGCCACTCGGCGTGGTTCGCGAAGCCCAGCAGGCGGGCGCGTTCGGCGCGCAGACGGACGATTTCGGCGATGGTGGCGTTGGTGTCGTTGCCGTCGCCGTTGTCGCCGCGGTTCACGAACTTGCGCCAGACCTGCTCGCGCATCGCACGATCGTCGGCGAAGCTCAGGAACGGATCGACGCTCGAGCGCGTGTTGACGATGGCCCAGCCCTGGACATTGCGCGCGCGCGCAGCCGCCGCGGCGGCGGCCTTGTTCGAGGCGGGCAGCCCCGCCACGCCCGCCTCGGTCGGGATCACCGTCCAGGCGTTCTCGTCGGCCACAACCTTCTGGCCGAACGAGGTGAAGGCGTTCGACAGGGCCGTGTTGATGCGACCCAGCTCGGCCTTGCCTGCGGCGTCCAGCGCGGCCCCGTTGCGGATGAAGGAGTCGCGCGAGCGCTCGGCCAGACGCGTCTGTTCAGCCGTAAGGCCGGCCGCGCGCGCGTTGTCGGCCACCGCCTTCACGCGCTGGAAGAGACGCTCGTTGAAGGTGATTTCGTCACCGGCGGCCGACAGGATCGGCGAGACCTCACGGTCGACCTGCTGATACTCGGCCGAGCCGATGTTCGAGGTCATCACGCCGTACAGGGCGCTGGCGCGTTGCAGCGGCTGGCCGGCCATCTGCATCGCCACCAGGGTGTTCGCGAAGGTCGGCGCCTCGGGATTGTTGGCGATCGCCATATACTCTGCGCGGCGCAGCTCGATGCCTTCCAGAAGGGCTTCCTTCAGCCTGGCCGCGGTCACGCGATCCCACGGCGGCACGCCTTCGTACGGACCCGTCCAGGGTTGCAGCAGTTCGGCGCGCGGCGTCTGGACCGGCAACAGGGCGCGCGCCACGGCGGCGTCTGCCTGCAGGGTGGCGGCGGGCGTTCCGCCCGTTCCCGCGCCGGCGGTCGCACAACCCGAAAGCGCCACGAAGCTGCCTCCAGCGATAAGAAGGTGTCGTCTGTTCACGCGGATAACTCCGTCAGTCTTTTGATCGTTGCCGGGACCGTAGGCCTTACCGACCCATGCTGTCACATGACAGCCCGGTAATCCTGCCCGGTGGACGCGGTGAGACCATGCGGCTAAAGCCCGCGCCATGGCCATTGGCGTTTTCGACTCCGGCGTGGGCGGACTGACCGTCCACCGCGAACTGACCCGTCGCTTTCCCGAGCGGGACTTCGTCTATCTGGCCGACCAGGCCAACGCCCCCTATGGCGGTCGCGGCGGCGAGGAGATCGTCGATCTGACGCGCGCCGGCTGCGAGCGGCTGTTCGAGGCCGGAGCCAATGTCATCGTCCTGGCCTGCAATACCGCCAGCGCCATCGCCCTGCGCCGGCTGCAACAGACGTGGGTGCCCGAGGCCCGCGAGCGTCACGGACGTCCGGTCAATGTGCTGGGCATCATCGTCCCGACCATCGAGGCGGCCACCGGCCTGCCCTGGACCTATGAGGCCGAGCGGCTGGGGGACAAGATCGAGGCGCTGGAAATCACCGGCGTCTTCTGCACTGCCGCCACGGCCATGAGCCGGGTCTACGAGATCGAGATCGACAAGCGCCGTGAGGACCTCGCCGTCTTCTCGGAGCCCTGCCCGGGCCTTGCCGGTCTGATCGAGCTGGGCGCGCCGGCGGAGGAACTGGACGTCGTGGTGCGCGACCACGTGGACGCCCTGCGCCGCCGCATCGGCCGCCACCCGGACAAGGCCATCCTGGGCTGCACCCACTACGAGATCGTCGCCGACGTCTTCGCCTCGGCCCTGCCGGACGGCACCGCCCTGATCCATCAGCCGAGCGCCGTCGCCGATGCTCTGGAGCGCTACTTCGAGCGGCACCCCGAATATGCGCTGGGCGGCTCGGGCCGTCGCGACTTCCTGACCACCGGCAAGGCCGGACCGCAGTCGGATCTGGTGAGCCAGTTCTGGGGCGCGCCGCTGACCTTCCAGCCGGCCTGACGATCCCCTTGACGGATCGGGCGCTCCGCGCGCCGATACCGGCCGGAGGATCCCATGAAGAACACCCTGCTCGCTCTCGCCGGCCTCGCCCTGTCCGCCGGCGCCGCCTCGGCCGAGGTCACAGGCCGGACAGTGGATGGCTTCACCCTGTCCCATGAACGTCGGATATCGGCGTCCGCCGACGCTGTCTTCGCCGCGATCGGGAGGCCAGGCGCCTGGTGGAGCGACGCCCACACATGGTCCGGGTCAGCGGCGAACATCTCGGTCGACCTGAGTCCCGGCGGCTGCTGGTGCGAGGCGCTTGAAGGCGGCGGCGTCAAGCACGCCGAGGCCGTCCTCGTCTGGCCGGCCCGGCGTATGGTCCGCTTCGAGGCGCCCTTCGGCCCCCTTCAGGGCATGACGACGAACGCCCTGCTGACCATGACCTGGGCCGACGCGCCGGACGGCGGACGTCTCCTGAAGTGGAGCTTCGTTGTTTCCGGGCCAGGCACGGGCGCGCTCGCCGACCCTGTGGACGCGGTGCTCGGCGAGCAGTTCAACCGCCTCGCCGGGCGCCTGCAGTCCGACTGACCTCAACCCGCCAGCGCGGTTTCCGAGGCGACGATGCGGCTGGCCGCGTGGACCACCGCGCCGATGCGCAGGGCGGCCTGGACCTGGGTCGCCGGGACGCCGTGCTTGCGCAGCTCGCCCTCGTGGGCGTCCATGCAGGCGCCGCAGCCGTTGATGGCCGAGACGGCCGTCGACCAGAGTTCAAAATCCAGCTTGTCGACGCCGGGATTGGCGATGATGTTCATCCGCAGCTTGGCCGGAATGGTCGTGTATTCCTGGTTCTTCATCAGGTGCAGCGACCGGTAGTAGATGTTGTTCATGCCCATGATGGCGGCTGCCGCCCTGGCCGCGTTCAGGGCTTCCGGCGACAGGATGGTCGCGGCCTGGGCCTCAATGGCCCTGACCACCGGCGCCACGCCGATCGCGTGAGCCGAGGCGACGAAACAGCCCCACTTCTGCTGGTCGTTCAGAACCGTCTCGCCGGCGAGCGACGACAGGTTCAGGGAGATGTCCTTCGCGTAGGCGGGCATCAGCTCGCGAAGCGTATCGATCGACATGGAAAAGTCCTTCGGTAAGTCCGGAAACAAAACAGGCGGCGACTTTCGCCGCCGCCTGTCAGGGAAACACTGACGCTGCAGTTACGCCGCCAGGGTCTCGCCGCCCAGCGGGCGGTTGCAGGCGCACAGCTCGTCGGTCTGCAGGGCGTCGACGACACGCAGGGTGTCGGCCGGCGCGCGACCCACGTTCAGGTTGGTGACATAGACGTGCTGGACGACGTTGTGCGGGTCGACCACGAAGGTGGCGCGCAGGGCGACGCCCTCTTCCTCGTTCAGAACGCCCAGTTCGCGGGCGAACTTGCCGCCGTTGTCGGCGAACTGCCAGATCGGCAGCTTGTTCAGGTCGGCGTGGTCGCGGCGCCAGGCCAGCTTGACGAACTCGTTGTCGGTCGAGCCGCCCAGGACGACGGTGTCGCGGTCCTCGAAGTCCTTACCGAGGCGAGCGAACTCGGCGATCTCGGTCGGGCACACGAAGGTGAAGTCCTTCGGGTAGAAGAAGATGACCTTCCATTTGCCCTCGAAGCTCTTCTCGGTGAGGGCCTCAAAGGCCGACACGCCATTCTCTTCATGGCTGTTGAAGCCCGGCTTCACGCCGACCAGCTTGAATTCCGGCAGTTTTTGACCGACGCCCAGCATCGCTGTTCTCCGTTAGGACAGATTGGATTGGAATCTCGGAGCGCCGGGGGAGCGGCGCCGCAGCCGCGAAATGGACGCTGCGGTGCACAAAGTCAATCGTTGCCGGGTGCTATTGTCCATAGATTCTTCCTATCGCGATGATAGGACGCTTGACCCGCGATGCGCGCGGCGCGACCGAAAGGGGATGTATCCGGTGTTCCGCTCAGATCCCGCCTTCGATACCGGCTCGGTCATCGTTTGCGACTGGCCGCTGTGTCAGGTCCGCCTGCAGGACGACACCCGCTTTCCGTGGCTGATCCTGATCCCGCGTCGCGCGGGAATGCATGAGCTCGAGGACCTGTCGTCGGCCGACCGGGCCGTGCTGATGGAAGAGATCGTGCGCGCGGGCGAGGTCGTGCGCGAGCTGGGCGAGGCGGCCTTCCGCCCGGTGCAGAAGCTGAACGTGGGCGCGATCGGCAACGTGACCGCCCAGCTCCATGTGCATGTGGTGGGTCGCCGCCATGACGATGGCCTGTGGCCCGACCCGGTCTGGGGTCGGGGTGCGGCCCGGCCCTACGGGCCCGCCCTGCAGGCGGCGGTGTCGCGGGTTGGACTCAGCCCGGCCGGCTGACCGTCACGGTCCCCGGTCGGCCAGCGCCCGTCAGCGTGCCGCGCCAGCCGCCCCCGTGCGCCTGCAGCGTCAGGACGCCGAGAGCTTCGAGCGTCAGCGTCAGACCCTCCACAGTGGCGGCCCCCGACCCGTCCGGCCCGCGCCACCCGCCCTCGACCACTGCGCCGCGGTCGCTGATGACCATGCTGAAGAGCGGTCGGCCGGCCTCGTCCGAGACCTGCCAGACACCATCCAGCGGACCGGCGGTCTGATCGACCCGTATCTCTGCCGAGGCGACGCCCTGCTCGTAGGCCGCCTCACTGTCGGAAGGTGTAAACTCGTAGGATCGGGCGTACCGGTCGACGGAGACAGGCGCCTCGAGCGGGCGTCGGTGCGCCTCGGCGTCTCCATCGCCCTGCGCCGTTTCGCGCCCGAAGTCGGACGGCGGCTCGAACGGCCGGATCGCCGGCGCCTGGTACAGCGACAGCGTGGACGGATGCGGCTCGGCCTGCTGCTGAACCAGCAGGCTCGCGAAGGCGGCGACGATAAACCCCGACATGAGAGGAAAACTGCCGCCCCGAGGGGCGGCGGACTAGTGCAGACATGCCACAGACGGAATTGTGATCGTGCCCGCGACATTCGATCACGCGTCTGCGAAGCGCTCCTCGACCTTGGCCGCGTTGACCCCCATGTTTCCGCTGACTAAAGCCTGTTCACCGATTTCGAGCGCCTGATTTCGCTCGGGTTTTTGAGAACCATTCGCATATGTCGAACACTCCCCAGCCGGGCAGTCCGACGGCCGATCGCACCGGCCGTTTCGTCAAACAGCCCAACGGTCGCGTCCGTCCGCTGTCTCCCCACCTCCAGACCTGGCGCTGGCACGTCACCATGACGGCCTCGATCCTGTTCCGGGTCACGATCGGCGCCGCCAGCTTCGGCGCCCTGTTCGTCCTGGGCTGGCTGGCGGCCGTCGCCAGCGGACCGGAAGCCTGGGCGGCCCTGCTGACCTTCGCCGGCTCGCCGCCGGGCCTGCTGATCGCCTTCGGCCTGACGGTGGTGCTGTTCTCCTTCATCCTCAACGGCGGCCGCCACCTGATCAACGACACGGGCAACGGCCTGACGCTGAAGTCGGCGACCCTGCTGTCGAACATCGCCGTGTGGGGTCCGATCCCGCTGGCCATCCTGTTCTGGGTCGCCCTGTTCGCCACCGGGAGGGTTTCGCTGTGAGCGGTGCCGCGCAGTTCAAGAAGAACGTCAAGATTTCGGAGCGTCATGGCGCGGGCGAATGGGCGCTGGAGCGCGTCGCCCTGCTGGCGCTGATGCCGCTGGGCCTGTGGGTCGCCTCGAGCGCCTTCACCCTGGCCGGCGCCGGCTATGACGCCGTCGCCGCCTGGTTCGCCAACACGCTGAACGCCGGCCTGGCCATCGCTACCGCCGTGATCTTCTGCCTGTTCGGCGCTCTCGCCTGGAAGGTCATCGTCGAGGACTACGTCCACAAGCCTGCCAGCAAGGGCCTGTGCCTGTTCCTGGTGAACCTCGTCTTCTTCGCGCTGGCCGCCGCCAGCGTCTTCTTCATCGTGCGTCTGGCGCTGGGCTCGGCCCCGCTCCCGGCCGGCATTGGAGCCTGATCGGTGGCTGCATACGAATTCGTCGATCATGAATACGACGTCGTCGTCCTCGGCGCGGGGGGCTCCGGCCTGCGCGCCGCGCTCGGCGCCGCCCAGCAGGGGCTGAAGGTCGCCTGCGTCACCAAGGTCTTCCCGACCCGCTCGCACACCGTCGCCGCCCAGGGCGGCATCTCGGCCTCGCTGGGCAATATGGGCGAGGACAGCTGGCAGTGGCACATGTACGACACCGTCAAGGGGTCGGACTGGCTGGGCGACCAGGACGCCATCGAATATCTGGTCCGCAACGCGCCCAAGGCCGTCTACGAGCTGGAGCACTGGGGCGTGCCGTTCAGCCGGACGGATGAAGGCAAGATCTACCAGCGCGCCTTCGGCGGCATGACCCGCAACTTCGGCGAAGGCCCGGTGCAGCGCACCTGCGCCGCCGCGGACCGCACCGGCCACGCCATCCTGCATACCCTCTACGGCCAGTCGGTCCGTCGCGAGGTCGAGTTCTTCGTCGAATACTTCGGCCTCGACCTGATCATGCAGGACGGCGTCTGCACCGGCCTGACCGCGCTGAAGCTGGACGACGGCACACTGCATCGCTTCCGCGCCAAGCTGGTGATCCTGGCCACCGGCGGTTACGGCCGCGCCTATTTCTCGGCCACCTCGGCCCACACCTGCACCGGCGACGGCAACGCCATGGTGCTGCGCGCCGGCCTGCCGCTGCAGGACATGGAGTTCGTGCAGTTCCACCCGACCGGAATCTACGGCGCCGGCTGCCTGATCACCGAGGGCGCCCGCGGCGAGGGCGGCTACCTGACCAACTCCGAAGGCGAGCGCTTCATGGAGCGCTACGCGCCAACCGTGAAGGACCTCGCTCCGCGCGACATGGTCAGCCGTTCCATGACGATCGAGATCCGCGAAGGCCGCGGCGTGGGCCCGAACAAGGACCACATCTTCCTGCACCTGGATCACCTCGATCCGGCCATCCTCCACGAACGCCTGCCGGGCATCTCGGAGTCGGCCAAGATCTTCGCCGGCGTCGACGTCACCAAGGCGCCGATCCCGGTCCTGCCGACCGTCCACTACAACATGGGCGGCATCCCGACGAACTATCATGGCGAGGTGCTGACGCTGCGCGACGGCAACCCCGACAGCGTGGTGCCGGGCCTCATGGCCGTCGGCGAGGCCGCCTGTGTTTCGGTGCACGGCGCCAACCGTCTGGGCTCGAACTCGCTGACCGACCTGGTCGTGTTCGGCCGCGCCGCAGGGCTTCGTGCAGGCGAGGTCGTCGACAAGGCCGCGAAGGTTCCGGACGCTCCGGCCGCGACCACCGACGGCCACCTGGCCCGTCTGGACCGCTTCCGCCATGCCAACGGCTCCACCCCGACCGCGAAGCTGCGCGTCGAGATGCAGCGCGCCATGCAGTCGGACGCCGCCGTGTTCCGCACCGGCAGGACGCTCGAGGAAGGCGTCGCCAAGCTGCGTGCGATCCACGCCCAGGGCTCGGACATCCGCACCACCGATCGCGGCCTGATCTGGAACACCGACCTGGTCGAAACCCTCGAATATGACAACCTGATCGATCAGGCGCTGGTCACCATCGAAGGCGCGCTGAACCGCACGGAATCGCGCGGCGCCCACGCCCGCGAGGACTATCCGGATCGCGACGACGTCAACTGGATGAAGCACACCCTCGCCTGGAAGGTCCCCGGCGACGCGGTGAAGATCGACTACCGTCCGGTTCATAATTACACGATGTCCGACGAGGTCTCGTACATCGAACCCAAGGCGCGGGTGTACTAATGGTCCAGCTCAACCTCCCCCGTGGCTCGAAGCCGACCAGCGGCAAGGTCCACAAGGCGCCGGCCGGCGCGAAGAACGTGAAGACCTACAAGGTCTATCGCTACGACCCCGAGGTCGACGCCGATCCCCGCTGGGACACCTATGAGGTCTCGGCAGACGAGCACGGCCCGATGCTTCTGGACGCCCTGATCCACATCAAGAACGAGATCGACCCCACCCTGGCCTTCCGCCGGTCGTGCCGCGAAGGCATCTGCGGCTCGTGCTCGATGACGATCGACGGCCGCAACGCCCTGGCCTGCACCAAGGGCATGGACGAATGCTCGTCGGACACCATCTCGATCGCCCCGCTGCCGCACCAGCCGGTGGTCAAGGACCTGGTGACCGACCTGTCGCTGTTCTATGCCCAGTACGACTCCATCCAGCCTTATCTCCAGTCCGACGAGCCGGACCCGGAGAAGGAGCGCTTGCAGTCGCCGGAAGACCGCGCGAAACTGGACGGCCTGTACGAATGCATCCTGTGCGCCTGCTGCTCGACCTCGTGCCCGAGCTACTGGTGGAACCAGGAGGAGTACCTTGGACCGGCCGCCCTGCTGCAGTCCTACCGCTGGATCGCCGACAGCCGTGACGACGCGACGGACAAGCGCCTCGACGACCTTGAGGACCCGTTCAAGCTCTACCGCTGCCACACGATCATGAACTGCGCCCAGGTCTGCCCCAAGGGTCTGAACCCGGCCAAGGCGATCGCCGAGACCAAGAAGCTGATGGTCTCGCCGGGCCGGAAGAAGGAGACGGCGTCGGCCTGACCGCCGACGTCGCATCCGCATGGCGAAGATCACCTACATCGAGCACGACGGTAAGGAACACACCGTCGATGTGAAGAACGGCCTGTCCGTCATGGAAGGCGCAATCCGCAACAATGTGCCCGGCATCGATGCCGACTGCGGCGGCGCCTGCGCCTGCGCGACCTGCCACGTCTATGTCGACGAGGCCTTCCAGGCCGGGACCGGACGCGCCTCGGCGATGGAGGAATCAATGCTCGACTTCGCCGAGAACGTTCAGCCGAACAGCCGCCTGTCCTGCCAGATCCGCGTCTCGGACGATCTGGACGGTCTGATCGTCCGACTGCCCGAGAACCAGCACTGAGACCGTCGGCCATGGGCCGCGCCAACCCCGTTCTCGTCGACCATATCGGCCGCCTGATCGAGGCGGGACCGAAGGACCGCCCGGCGCTGATCGCCGTGGTGGGGGCTCAGGGATCCGGCAAGACGACCTTGGCCCGCGCCGCGGCCGCGCGCTTCGGCGGCGCGCAGATCTCGATCGACGACGTCTATCTGACCCGGGCCGAGCGCGAGGCGCTCGCACGCGACGTCCATCCGCTGCTGGTCCACCGCGGACCGCCCGGGACCCACGATCTCGCCTTGCTGAACCGGCTCATCGATGACCTGTCCGCCGCGGGGCCGGACGACAGCACGCTGATCCCGGACTTCGACAAGCGCGGCGACGATCGCTGGCCGGTCGAGCGCTGGCGGCGCTTTCGGGGCCGGCCGTCCGCCATCCTGATCGACGCATGGTGCCTGGCCGCCACGCCGGAAACCGATACCGCCCTGACCGGGCCGCTCAACGCCCTGGAACGCGAACAGGATTCCGACGCCCGCTGGCGGCGTTGGGTCAACGCCCAGGTCGCCGGACCCTATGCCGACTTCATCCGGCGGTTCGATGCGGTGGTCTTCCTTAAGGCTCCCGGTTTCGACATCGTTCTGGACTGGCGCTGTCAGCAGGAAGCCGACCTGCTGGACGTTGAGCCCGCCGATCTGCCCGCCCACGAGCGCGAGCGCCTGTCGGCCTTCATCCAGTATTTCGAACGGATCACCCGGCATATGCTGTCGGGCGGCATCCGTGCGGATGTGACCGCTCAACTGGATCGAAACCGTCTGCCCGTCAGTATCGCTCCATGACGCCCACGCCGGATCGCCGCTTCGAGGCCAGATCTCCCGCCAACGCCCGCGCCATCGTGGTCGCGCCGCATCTGGAGATGGCCTGCATCATCGTGGATGCGTCCGCTTCGGGCCTGCGGATACGGCTGGATCGCAAGCTGGCCCTGCCGCGCGAGGTCCAGATCGTCGATATCGCACAGGGCGTCGCCATCGACGCAGAGGTCGCCTGGATCAAGGGACAGGAGGCCGGTCTGAAACGGAAGGGCCAGTCCAGCCTGCGCGGCCTGACCCCGTCCCGCCTGGTGGCCGCCCGCGCCGCCTTCCAGCGCGCCGGAGGCCGTTAAGGCGTCAGGGTGCGTTGCAGGAAGGCGACGACCTTCGGCCACGCATCCCGACGCGCCTCTGCATTGGCCTCGGGCGTTCCGCCGCTGCGGGTGGCGTCGCGCGCCGGGCCGTCGCCGACCAGATCGTGACCGGCAGCGGGATAGATCAGGGCTTCGGTCTGCAGTCCGGCCGATGCGCGTGCCGCGACGATCTGTTCCGCCGCTTCGGATGCGGCCCACTGGGCGTCCGCGCCTCCCGCGATCAGCATCAGGGCGCCGGGATAGGTCTCGACGGGGATGCGGGCCGCCGACGCCTTTTCCGGATGATCGGCGCGGCCGTTCACATGGATCGCCCGCAGATCGGCCGACGGCCCGGCCAGCAGGCCCTCGACGAAGCCGCGATAGGGGGTGAAGGGCAGGGGCTGACCCTCGAACGAGAAGGACGAGCGCGTGCCCTCCGCCTCGACCATCTCCAGTCCCCAGCCCTCCCAGACCACGTCGGTAGGGCTGTAGGCGACGATGCTGTCGATCCAGGAGTAGCGACTTCCGGCGATCAGCGCGAACTCGGAACCCTTGGACGCGCCGAACAGGCCGAAGCGTTCGACATCGACGCCGGGCATGGTCCGCAGGACGTCGCGCAGCCGCGCCAGCTGGTCGACCGGAATGTCGATGAAGCTGCCGGGCAGGTCCGGGAACTGCGGCGGCGGGCCATAGTCGCCCCAGTTGGCCGAATAGTAGGGCAGGCCGACGGCGGCATAGCCCATCCGGGCCAGCTCGGGCCCGAAGATGCGGCCGGCCTCGTCTCCGCCCTCGGCGCCGTGCAGGATCACCACCACCGGTCGGGACGAGTCGCCCTCCAGGGTCCACACCCTGGCGTGCGGGAAGCCTTCGATCGGCCGGTCGCTTACCGCCTGCGCTGCAGCCGCACCCGCTGACGCCATCGCGGCGACTGCCGCCAGAACACCCATCATCCGTCGAAACATGCGAACCCTCCCTGTGGCGAGATCGCCGGTTCAATGACTGGTCGCCGCCGACCGACCGATTGGATGCAGTCAGTGGTCGGAGACATCCGGCATGGTGCCGGCATTGATCGCGATCCGGCCGATCAGCCCCTTCACGATCAGATCCAGGGCCGAGCCCTCCCGATAGTCGGCCGCAGCGACGAAGTTGACCCGGTCCTCGGAAATCAGGCCGTAGATCTTCTGCTGATCGCGTTCGGAGTTGCGCGGATCGTAGACGGCGATCGAGAAGCCGCCCTTGGAGTGCATCATCTTCATGGTCGGCACGTCGGTGTCCCCGTCGCCCAGGAAGATCATCCGCTCGAACGGCACCGGACGGGCGTCATCGGCCATGAAGCGGTTGATGCGCTCGTGCTCCCAGTGGTTCAGCACGCCCTTGTTGATGCGGAACAGATACTGGGTCTTGGTCGTGTAGTTGACCCCGACCGCCGGCCAGATGGCCACGCCATGGTCGTCATAGACGAATTTCGACGCGAAGACGTGGTGGAACTCGTCGCGGATCGGGCAGCCGTCGATCATCTCCTCCAGCCCGGCCGAGATGATGTAGTGCTCGATATCGAGACCGTACTCGCGACCCTTGGCGTTGATGCGCTCGAACCAGCCCTTGCCGGTCAGATCGGACTTCAGCCCGTCGAACAGCTTCACGTCCTGCCCGTGCTCGGCCAGCAGCTTGCGCGTGATCGGCGCGTCATGCTCGCGCGCCTGTTTCAGCATCAGCTGCATGTACATCAGGATGTTGTCGCCATCGGCCGACCGGGTCAGTTCGTCCGCCGCCGCCCAGAAGTCACCGATGCCCATGCCCACCGACGGAATGAAGGTGACCTCCTGCATGTTGCCCCGGGCGAGCGTGCCGTCGAAGTCATAGATCAGGGCGGTCTTGAGCAGTTTGGGCGAGGTCGACATCGGCGGTCCGGAACGGGCGAAGGTTCCGCTCTATAGCCGATTACTTCACCCGGCTGGAATCAGTCGCGTCGATAGATTTTGCCATCGGGATAGCGACACCTTATTTCGCATCCATGCTTCCGACCCTTCGTCAGCTCCAGTATCTGCGCCTCCTCGCCGAGCATGCCTCGTTCAGCCGGGCGGCCGAGGCCGCGCACGTCAGCCAGCCCGCGCTGTCGGCCGGCGTCCAGGAGCTGGAGAAAATCCTCGGAGCGCCCGTCGTCGAACGCACGCGGGGCAACGTCCAGCTGACGGCCGTCGGCGCCGAGGCGGTACGGCGGGCCGAGGACGTGCTGGCCCGGACCGAGGATCTGGTCGAGGCGGCGCGGAACGCCGGCAAACCCCTGTCCGGTCGCTTCCGGCTGGGAGTCATTCCGACGGTCGCGCCCTTCCTGCTTCCCGCCCGCCTGCCCGGGCTGAAGGCGGACTATCCTGGCCTGCGCCTGTTCATCCGCGAGGACCTGACCCCACGGCTGGTCGCCGCGCTGAAGAGCGGCCACCTCGACGCGGCCGTGATCGCCCTTCCCTACACCGCCGCCGGCATCGACCACGCCCGCATCGGCGATGACGAGATCCTGGCGGCCGCCCCGGTCGGCCACGCGCTGGCGGGAGCCGGACCCATTCCGCCCGGATCGCTGAAGGCCGAGGATCTGATCCTGCTGGAAGACGGTCACTGCCTGCGCGACCAGGCGCTCGCCGCGTTCGACATCGAAGCCCCGAAGGGAGACGACGTCTTTGCGGCCACCAGCCTGCACACCCTGGTGCAGATGGTCTCGTCCGGCCTGGGCGTCAGCTTCCTGCCGGAGATGGCGGTGCGCGCCGGCCTGGCGGACATGCCCGGCGTCGTGGTGCGCCCCATTGCGGCCAGGGCGCCCCGGCGCGAGATCGTCGTGGCCTGGCGGACGGGGTCCAGTCGGGCAAGTGAAGCGCAGCTTCTGGCCGACGCCCTGCGGCTCGACTGAACCGCTTCATTACCACTCCGTAAGGTGCGCCTCGAGGCGGCCCTGATAGGGTCGCTCCGCCCGCCGGTGCGGGCGTCCGGAGCCGACTGCCCATGAAGACCCGCCTGATCCTCACCGTCGCCGCCTCGGCGCTTCTCCTCGGCTTGCCGGCCGCCGCGCCCGCCCTGGCCCAGACCGCCCCGGCCGCGGCGCCGCAAGGGATCACCGTCCCGCCGCTGGGCTTCCAGGAACGCACCCTCCCGAACGGGCTGAAGATCTACACGGCGCGCGACACCTCGACCTCGAACGTGACCGTCCAGGTCTGGTACCGCGTCGGCTCCAAGGACGACCCCGAGGACCGATCGGGCTTCGCCCACCTGTTCGAACACCTGATGTTCAAGGCGACGCAGAACTTCCCGGACGAGACCTTCGACCGCCTGACCGAGGACGTGGGCGGGAACAACAACGCCTTCACCTCGGACGACGTCACCGCCTATCACGAGACGGTTCCGGCCAATCACCTTGAGCGTCTGATCTTCGCCGAGGCCGACCGGCTGGGCTCGCTGGTCGTCAACGAGTCCGTGTTCGAGAGCGAGCGCGACGTCGTGAAGGAGGAATACCGGCAGGGTGTGCTGGCCAGCCCCTACGGCCGCCTGTTCAGCGTCTTCGTGCCCGAGACCCTCTATCAGGAGCACCCCTATCGCCGCACGACCATCGGTTCGATCGAGAACCTGGACGCTGCGACCATCGAGGACGTGCGCCGCTTCCACGCCACCTATTATCGCCCGGACAACGCCTATCTGATCGTGGCGGGCAATTTCGATCAGGCCCAGCTGGATCGCTGGATCGACCAGTACTTCGGCCCACTGACCAATCCGGACCGCCCGCTGCCGGTGAACGATGTGCGCGAGCCCGAGCCGACCGGACCGCGCGAGGCCACATTCTACGCCCCGAACGTGCCGCTGCCGGCGGTCGTCCTGGCCTGGCCCGCCGTGCGCTACGACAACCCGGACCGCGCGGCCCTGACCGTCCTGGACGGCATCCTGTCCACGGGGGAGAGCTCCCGCCTGTACCGCGCCCTGGTCTATGATCAGAAGATCGCCACCCAGGCCAGCTCGAGCCTCGACGCCAGCCAGCAGGCCGGCGCCGTCACGGCCTATGCCATCATGGCCGAAGGCGAGACGCCCGAAGCCGGCCTCGCCTCCCTGCGCGCCGAAGCCGCCCGCCTGCGCAATGAGCCGGTCACCGAGGCCGAGCTGACCGAGGCGAAGAACGAGCTGATCGCCGGCGCCCTGCGCGAACGCGAGACCATTGAGGACCGCGCGAGCGCCCTGGGCTGGTCGCTGATCAATACCGGCGACGCGGCTTCGGCCGACAACGAGGTCGCGGCGCTCCAGGCCGTCACCATCGCCGACATCCAGCGCGTCGCCCGCCGCTATCTGACCGACGAGCGCAGCATCGCCATCCGCTATCTGCGCGCCGACGACCAGAACCCGGTCTCCACCCAGAACGTCGATGTGGACGCGCCGGTTACCGTCGCCGACCTCGCTCCGGTCGGCCGCATCTTCGAGCTGTTGCCGGAAGGCCAGCGGACGCCGATCCCGGATGCCGGACCGTCGGTCGATGTCGCCACCCCGGCGGTCGAGACCTTGACCCTGTCGAACGGCCTGAACGTCTATGTGGCGCGCAAGCCCGGCATGCCCCTGGTCTCGGCCCGCCTTGGACTGATCGCCGGCTCCTCGGATGACGGCGACAAGGCCGGCCTGTCCGTGCTGACTGCGGGCCTCCTGACCCAGGGCGCCGCCGGCCGTTCGGCCCCCGAGATCGCCGCCGAGATCGAGCAGCTGGGCGCCCAGATCGGCGCCTCCTCGGGCGCGGACTTCTCGAACGTCGTCGTCAATGCGCCGTCTGACGTCTTCCCGCGCGCCATGAGCCTGATGGCCGATCTGGTTCGCCGTCCGGACTTCGCCGCCGAGGAAGTCGAGCGTCAGCGGGATCAGTCTCTGGACGGCCTGCGCGTCGCCCTGAGCTCGCCCGGATCGGTCGCCGCCATGGCGACCGGGCGCGTCGTCTATGGCGACGCCGCCTACGGCGCCCCGGCCAGCGGCACCCTGACCTCCCTGCCGCGCCTGACCCGCGAGGACGTCGTGGCCTTCCACGCCTCGCGCTACCGCCCCGAGACCGCCCGTCTGGTCTTCTCGGGCGACATCACGGTCGAGGAGGCCCGAGCCCTGGCCGAGCAGGCCTTCGGCGACTGGCGTGCCGGGGGACCCGCCCCCGCGCCGCGGGCCCACCCCGCAGGCGAACCCCTGAAGCCGCGCGTCGTGGTCATCGACCAGCCGGGCGCCGGTCAGGCCGCCGTGTATGTGGCCATGCGCAGCATCGCCCGCAGCGACGAGGACTTCTTCCCCCTGACGCTGGGCAACACCCTGCTGGGCGGCAGCTTCACCTCGCGCCTGAACCAGGAGATCCGCATCAAGCGCGGGCTCAGCTACGGCACGCGCTCGAACCTCGGCGTGCGTCAGGACATCGGCGCCTTCGTCGCCTCGGCCCAGACCCGCAACGACGCCGCCGCCGAGGTGGCCGAACTGGTGCTGGCCGAGATCTCGCGCCTGTCGGACACCCAGCCGACGGCCAGCGAGATGACCACCCGTCAGGCGATCCTCTCCGGCGGCTTCGGCAGCGGTCTGGAGACGGTCGACGGCCTCGCAGGGACGGTCGCGGGCCTGGCCCTCTACGACCTGCCCATGAGCGATCTTGCGGCCTATGTCGGCCGGGTCGAGGCCATCACGCCCGGGCAGGTTCAGTCGGCCTTTGCCGAACATCTGCCCGCCGCCAACGCCAGCCTGGTGATCGTCGGCGACTCCGCCCAGTTCATCGACGCGATCCGGGCGAAGCATCCGGACGTGGAGGTCATTCCGCTTTCGGATCTCAACCTCGACGCTGCGGCCCTCCGCTAGGCCGACAGGCAGACGACCTGCGCGACCCGCAGCTCGCGGCGCAGGTCGTCCGCCACCAGACCATAGTTGTCGACGGTGATGATCCGGCCGGTCAGCGGCTCATCCGCCTTCTGGATGCCGCGGATGGCCGGGGCGAAGGTCTCGGGCGCAGTGGTGTAGATCCGCCCGCGTCGGGGGCTCTCGGCGATGGTCACGCCGATGGCGCGTCCCTGCCGGTCCAGCACCGGAGCGCCGGACAGGCCGGCCAGGGTGCCGCCCAGCCGCGCCGTGCGCCCCACCTCTGCCCAGGCCAGCACCGGCTCGTCGCGCGCACCGCGCCCACGCACCTTCAGCGTCTCCCGGCCCAGCAGACGCGAGGTCACCTCGCCCGCTCGCGCCTGCGGATAGCCGGGGTGAAAGGCGCGCTGCCCTTCCCGCAGATCGTCCCCGGACACCGGAATGGCCGACGGCCCGCCGGCGGTCAGCAACACCGCGATGTCCGCGCGGGGCGCCAGCCGCACATCGGCCGCCACGGCCCGGCCGCCCCCGACCATGATCGCCGGCTTGCGGCACCCCTCGACCACGTGCCGCGCGGTGACCCAGGTGCCTTCCCGCGCAATGGAAAAGGCGGTGCCCGAACTCGGCTGGAACGGAATGTCGGGCGCGTTCACGGTCACCGCCGGGTCGAACGGCGTCACGGGCCCCAGCAAGGCCCCTTCCACAGGATCTGGGGGCGGCGGCGCCGGCGGCGCGTCGGCGTTCTCGCGTCGGTTCAGGGATGCGATCAGAAGCGCGCCAAGCACGGCCGAGTAGATCAGCCAGTCGGGCGGACGAAAGCCCATCCGATCAGCCCGTCAGGGCGGCTGCGAGGATCAGCGCCGTCGAGAGCTTGGCCCCGACCAGCAGGACGGCGGCCGAGACCTCGCCCTCCTTGATCCGCTGCGGCAGACCGGTCAGCAGGATGTCGACGATGCGGAAGGCCAGCAGCTGCAGCACAACCGTCGCCACGCCCCACAGGGTGATGTCCTTGATCGAGGTCGAGACGCTCAGGCTGACCGCCAGCGGAATGGCCAGACCCACCAGCACCCCGGCAAAGGCCACGGCCGCCGCCGAGTTGCCCTCACGGATCAGACTGATTTCCTTCCATGGCGTGAACAGGGCGTAGATCACCGCCCCGGCGATCATCAGGCCAAGCGTGACGCCGAGATGCGCCATGGTCGTGGGAAAGCCCGTCGCGAAGGCCTGCACCTCGGCGCTTTCAAGCACGCGGGAAAGGGACGACGAGTCCATGGGGCTCCGGGGATCCGATACCACCGACGATTGCCCGCTTTCCGCCCCAATCCGCAAGCGCCACGGCGCCACAGTTGGTGAGCAATTGTTTCTGGCCGGAGGCTCAGTCCTTCGCGCGCGACCGCTTGATGGCCGCGCTTTCGCTCTTCAGAGGGCGCGAAACGGGGCAGACCTCCTGAACATAGCTGTTCAGGGTGTTGGTCAGGTTCTCCGGCGCGAGGCTGTAGTGGACGTACTGGCCCTTCTTCTCGCTGGTCACGAGGCCGGCATTCTCCAGCACGGTCAGATGCTGGGAGACGGCAGGCTTGGAGATCTCGAAGCGCGCCGCGATCTCGCCCGCCGTCAGATCGGTGTGGGCGAGGTAGGCGAGAATCTTTCGCCGGATCGGGCTGGAGAGGGCTTCAAACACACGCTGCATGGCTGCTCATTTAAGTGATTTGCGAACCACTTGCCAGCGACGAGCGTTTATGAATTAAGTAATACCTTAATCTTTTATCACTTGGAGTGACCGGCCGTGTCGCCTGGTTCTTCGCGTCTTGAAGCCCTTCTGGTCGGAGGCTTGGCCGGTGGACTGGCCTACGCAGGCCAGTGGCCGCTGCTCTCGATAGCCACGCTGGCTTCTGGAAACCCGGCGGACTGGACATCACTGATCATCGGCTCGGCCATTGCGCTGGTGTCTTTCACCATGTTCGCATCGCCGGTCTTCGCGATCGGGATGGTCGGTATTGGCTGGCCGGTCTGGCTTGCTCTCGACCGGCTTGGGATAAAGTCCGGCTGGGCGGCAGCCCTCACGGGTGCGCTTGGGGCGGGAGGTGCCGCCCAATGCCTTGCCTCGGCCGGATTCGGCTTTCAGACAACGACATTTCCTTGGCTTGTATTCCCGGGGGCGGTCGCTGGCTGGGTTGCGCATCGCGAGTTCAATGGCCCGGCCAAAGCATCTTTCCTGCTGCCGGATCATCATCCGAGGGAAGAAGCTGTGACGTCTCTCTGGCGGCGGTCGCCCGGGGACCGACCAGAATGAAAGTCGGGGACAAGCCAGATGATCGGGCGACATGGGGCGTTCTGGCTGGCGCGGGTATTGGCGGCGCCACCGTCTCGGTGTTCCTGACAGCCGTTTATGCGTTCTCCTATCCCGTTCCCGGTGGAACTTTCCGTCCGGCGATCACGGACATCATTGGTTGGGGCGCTGTCTCGTTCGTCGCTGCGGCTATTGTCTATATCTTCGGCCTGCTGCTGGTGGGCGTCCCCGGGTGGATTCTTCTGCACTGGCTGAAGTTCCGGGGACCACGCACTGCGGCGCTATGGGGCGCGACCGCCACCGCGATGGTGACAGCGTCGTGGACGTTTACGAGCGGCGGCCCGTTCAACTTCGGCGTCGGTCAGGCCTTGCTGGCTCTGAACGGCGCTCTCGTCGGTTTCGTGATCCAGAGGATCGCCTACCGGGTCAGGCCGCCTCGACCGTCGCCTGCTCCGCCTTGCGAAGCGCCGAGGCCCTGACCTTCTCGCTCTCGGACTTCAGCTGGCCGCAGGCGGCGAGGATGTCGCGGCCGCGGGGGGTGCGGATCGGGCTGGCGTAGCCGGCGCGGTTCAGGATGGCGGCGAAGGCCTCGATCGTCTTCCAGTCCGAGCACTCGTAGTCGGTGCCCGGCCACGGGTTGAACGGGATCAGATTGACCTTGGCCGGAAGGCCCTGGATCAGCTTGACCAGTGCGCGGGCCTCGTCCGGGCTGTCGTTGACGCCCTTCAGCATCACATACTCGAACGTCACCCGCTTGGCGTTGCCGAGGCCCGGATAGGCGCGGATCGCGTCCATCAGTTCGACCAGCGGATACTTCTTGTTCAGCGGCACCAGAACGTCTCGCAGCGGATCGTTGGTCGCGTGCAGGCTGATGGCCAGCATCGTGCCGGTGCGCTCGCCCAGCTCGGCGATCTTCGGCACCACGCCCGAGGTCGAGACGGTGATGCGGCGACGCGAGATGGCGATGCCCTCGCCGTCCGAGATGATGTCGATGGCGTCCGAGACGTGATCCAGATTGTAGAGCGGCTCGCCCATGCCCATGAACACGATGTTCGACAGGCGGCGGTCTTCCTTGGGCGACGGCCATTCGCCGAGGTCGTCACGGGCGACCTGGACCTGGGCCACGATCTCGGCGGCGGTCAGGTTGCGGACCAGCTTCTGGGTGCCGGTGTGGCAGAAGCTGCAGTTCAGCGTGCAGCCGACCTGGGACGAAACGCAAAGGGCCCCGGCCCGTCCGACGTCGGGGATGTAGACGGTCTCGATCTCGATGCCCGGCGCGGTGCGGATCAACCATTTGCGGGTGCCGTCCTTCGACACCTGACGCTCGATCACCTCCGGGCGGGCGAGGGTGAAATGCTGGGCCAGCTTCACCTGCATGTCTTTCGCGACATTGCTCATCAGGGCGAAGTCGGTGACGCCGTAATGATGGATCCAGCCCCAGATCTGGCTGGCGCGCATCTTCGCCTTCGATGCATCGCAGACGCCCGCATCGATCAGCGCCTGCCGCAGGCCCTCGCGCGTCAGACCGGACAGGTTGACGGGCGCGGCGGGCGTCGCAGTCGTGCGCGTGAGGTCGAGCGTGAGGCTCAAGGCTGTGATCCTGAATGACGGGAGACCGGCCTTATACCACAGATCGCGCTGGATTTAAGGCGGGGGCGTCACCTCTCCATCGTCATCCCGGGGCTTCACGCAGTGAAGAACCCGGGACCCCGCACCTCCCGTGCTGACCTGGGTCCCGGGTACCGCTCCGCGGCCCCGGGTTGACGGCTGACGGGGAGCCTACTCCGCGCCATCTTCGATATGATGGATCTGGTCGTCGTCCAGCCCGAAGTGGTGGCCGATCTCGTGGATCAGGACGTGGGCGATGATCTCGCTGAGGCCCACGTCGCCGCGCTCGCACCATTCGTCGAGGATCGGACGACGGTACAGGAAGATGCGCGAGGGTTCGGCCGCCGGGCCCATGCTGTCGCGCAGGCCGATGTCGACGCCGTGATACAGGCCGGTCAGCTCGAACGGGTCCTCCATGCCGAAGCCCGCCAGCACCTCGTCGTCGGCGAAGTCGTCGACGCGGATGACCACATCCCCCGCCAGCGAGCGGAACGGATCAGGCAGGGCGTCGAAGGCCTCGCGCGCCAGTCGGGCGAAATCGTCGAGGGAGGGGGCGAGCTGATCTTTCCACTGCATGGAGATGAGGGATTAGGGACTGGGGATTGGCTTGGGAAGTCGCTGACGCCGCGACCTATGCCCGCGACAACGTCCCTGACCACCCAATCCCTCTTCCCCAATCCCTAATCCCTAGCCCCCCGGCCCTCATCAGGTATGGTTACCGAATCGGAGCGCGGGAGCTGATCACCTCACATGGCCGAGGCCGACATCGCCTATGTCGCGACCGCGGGGGCGGCGGGACTGGCTCTGGCGCTGAGCGCCTGGGCGGCGCGGATGCGCGCGCGGCTGGCCGTGCGGAACCAGGCGCTGGAGGCCGCCCTGGCGGCCGCCGAGCTGGATCGCGCCGAACGTGACGGCGCCCTGAGGGCTTTCGAGGATGTGCGACTGGCCCTGACGCCGGGCGGAAGGACTGTGCAGCTGGGCAGCGCCTCCACCTGGGATGCGATCGTCCGGGATCTGACGGACGGGGCGACCACCGAAGATCCCGGTCTTGTCGTGCTGGACGCCGTGCGCGCGGCCGCCGGCCCCCGACTGGACGCCCTGCTCGACCGTGGGGAAGGATTCGACGCCGTGCTGGACGGCTCGGGCGGAGCGTGGACGGTCGAGGGCCGCTCCTCCGCCGGCGCGGCCTGGCTGCGTCTGTCACGGCTGGGTCTTGTCGGCACGGCGGCCGAAAGCGGCCTGGGTCTGCTGGCCGACGCCTGGCCCGCACCGACGTGGATCACCGATGCGGCCGGCCGCCTTGCCTGGGCCAACCGCGCCTGGCTGGCCGAGATGAAGGTCGAGAGCGTGGAGGTCGCCCGCGAGAAGGGGCTGAGCTTCGACCGGGGCGCCGACGCGATCATCGCCGAGGCCGGCCGCCTGCATCAGCCGCAGGAAGGCTTCCGCTGGACGACCGGCGGCGGTCGCCGTCGCGCCTGGCGGATCGTGGCCGAGCCGGCGCCGGGCGGCGCGGGCGCCGTGCTCGCCTTCGCCCTGGACATGACCGAGGCCGAGGAGACGCGCGACACCCTGCGCCGTCACGTCGAGGCCCATGACGAGACGCTGAACCATCTCGCCGACGCGGTGGCCATCTTCGGCCCGTCCAAGCGGCTGGCCTTCCACAACACCGCCTTCCAGACCCTGTTCAGCCTCGACCCGGCCTGGCTGGACGAGCGCCCGACCCACGCCGAATTGCTGGACAAACTGCGCCAGCGCCGCCTGCTGCCCGAAGTCGTCGACTACGCCGGCTGGAAGGCGAAGGAGCTGGACTTCTACGGTTCCACCCACGCCTCGCCGGACGACAGCTGGTCCCTCCCCGACGGCCGGACCCTGCGCGTCGTGCGCCAGCCGCACCCGCTGGGCGGCATGTTGCTGCTGCTGTCGGACATCACCGACGAGCTCCAGCTGCGCAGCCGGTTCAACGCCCAGCTGCAGGTGCAGATGGCCACGCTGGACAAGCTGAACGACGCGGTCGCCGTGTTCGGATCGGACGGCCGCATCCGTCTGCACAACGAGGCTTTCGAGGCCTTCTGGGGCGTCAGCGGGGAGCAGCTGCGCGCAGCCAGCGATTTCGACGCCATCTCGGCCCTGTGTCAGGCCACCCTGCCCGATCCGAGCCTCTGGCTGGGTCTCAAGGCGCGGGTCGCGGACCCGGACCCGGAAAGCCGCGTGCCGATCTCGGGCGAGGGGCGCACCGCCGACGGCCGGATCGCCTCGTGGCAGACCCGCCCGCTGCCTGACGGCGCCACCCTGGTCGGCTTCTCCGACGTGACAGCCCGGCGCGAGCTCGAGCAGGCTCTGGCCGCAAAGGCCGCCGCGCTGGAGGAAAGCACGGCGCTGAAACGCGAGTTCGTGGGCAGCGTCTCCTATGAGCTGCGCACGCCGCTGACCACGATCGTGGGCTATTCCGAACTGCTGGAGATCCAGGGCGACCTCCCCGAGCGCAGCCGCCAGCACGCCGGCGCCATCCGGATCGCCGCCAGTCAGCTGGCCAGCTCGATAGACGATGTGCTGGACATGGCGCAGATCGACGCCGGCGAGATGGAGCTGACTCTGGGCGACGTCCGGGTCTGCGATCTGCTGGACACGGCGGCGGACAAGGTCCGTGCACGGATTGAGGGGCGCGGCGCGACCCTGACCGTCACCTGCCCGACCAACCTCAAGCCCATCCGCGCCGACGCCCAGCGCGTGGGCCAGATGCTGGATCATCTGTTGGACAACGCCACCCGGGCCGTCGGCGAGGAGGGCGCCGTGACCCTGACCGCCGAGGCCGGGCCGGCCGAGGTCCGCATCCGGGTCGCCGACACCGGGCGCGGCATTCCCTACCATCTGCAGGCCCACGTCTTCGACAGGTTCGTCCGGCGCGAGCGCGGCGGTCCCGGCGTCGGCCTGGCGCTGGTCAAGGCTCTGGTCGAGCTGCACGGCGGCTGGGCCGAAGTGGAGAGCGAGCCCGGCAAGGGCGCCGCCTTCATCCTGCACCTGCCGCTGGAGGCCGAGAGCGCCGCCGCCGCGCCGGAACTGAGACTGGGCTGACGCTCCCGGATCCGGGCCTCAGTTCACGAACAGCGGCGGCGCCTGGATCGACGTCGGCAGGGTGGTGGTCTCGATCACCATGCCGTTCGACGAGCGGATCTCGACCGTGCCGCCCGTGCCGTTCTGACTGAACCGGACGATCGCCCTGCGGCCGTCGGCCAGACTGATGTCGACCCCGGACTGACCGCCGCTGTTCGACGCCACGGCGCCGGCGACGGACCCGTCCAGGCCGATGACGTGCAGGAACTCGGACCGGGAGTCGGAACCGTTGCCGACGACGTCCAGTCGCGCCGCGGTATCGTCTGCGAAGAAGTCGGCGCTGTTGGCGTTTCGCCAGAGGGTGACCGAGGTGTCCGCAGCGGCAGGCAGAATCCGCTTCATGTCGAACCGGTTGGACCCGCGGACCAGAGTGACCGTGTCTCCATTGATCGTCGGCGAGCTCGGGAAGTTCATCGTGAAGATGCGCTGGATGCCGGCGTTCTGGGTCTGCGCCCGATCATAGACGACGAACGTCGAGGGTTTGATGAAGACGAACTCGCGCTCGGATTTCACAACCCCCGCAGAGGCCGCATACATCGGCGTGATCTGCGCCATGGCGTAGGCCCAGTTTGTCGTGTTCGCCAGCGCCCCCATGTTGCACCGGCCCGACCGGCGGGGCTCCAGATGGTTCGTGCCCTGCTGGAACCGGACGGAGTTGTGGTAGCGCT
The DNA here is from genome assembly GCA_052441165.1 of Caulobacteraceae bacterium. Taxonomy (GTDB): domain Bacteria; phylum Pseudomonadota; class Alphaproteobacteria; order Caulobacterales; family Caulobacteraceae; genus Brevundimonas. The sequence continues at coordinate 73,436 of JBQVQW010000010.1, forward strand.
GCTCCTGAAGGATGCCCGAATGCCCGTCGATGTTGGCGTCGTAGGCCAGCCAGCTGCCCTTGAAGAGCACGAAGCCGCCCTGATCGTTGTGGGCATGGCTCTCGTCGATCGGGCCGCAGATGAAGTTGGCGTAGGCCGACGCCGTGGTCCAGTCGTTGCGCATCGAGAACCCGCCGGTGCCGCTGGCCCAGTAGGCCGTCGACAGCGAGTTCAGGGGGCGGGCGGCGATCGGGGTCACATCGTACAGCAGGTCGAAGACCTTCTGCGGGTGGTAGCCCATCTCGCGGACCGAGACCTGACCGAGCATGGTCTTCGCCACGCCTGACAGCCGGTCCTCCGGATTGAGCGCCATCAGCTCCAGCAGGTAGGTGCGGTGGTAGTCGAAGAACAGCGCCTCTGAATCCCGCGAATGGTCGCCGGTCGGCAGGATGCGGTCTCCCGTCGGCACGATGGCGTGCAGCATCCACGCCATGGACGCCAGGGTATGCGGCGTCCGGTTCGCCAAGGGCTCCTCGGTCGACCGCTGCCACCAGTCATAGGTTCGCCACAGGTTCATCAGGGCGGTGCCGTAGCCTGTGCCCTCGCGTGATCCGCCACCGACCAGCTGGTTGGTGAAGTGCGGCAGCATCTGGTTTTCGACCTTCTCGATGCGGAACTTCTCCAGCCATTGGGGGGCCATGTCGTTCTCGCCGTGGGTGGCAAGGCCGAGCATCATCGTCGCATCGATGAACGAGTAGAAATAGTTGTTGCCGGGATTGTTGATCGACCAGCCCGACCAGGGGGCGGCACGGTTGCCCCAACGCGCCTGCGTCGGGTTCCAGACGTTGAAGACAGCCTGGTTGCCCCAGTTCTTCCAGCGCTCGCGCTGGGCCGGCGTCATATGGCTTCGACACCAGTCGTAGACCATCATGGCGCTGCCGAGGATCTCGGAGATGTAGAGGTAGCTGTTTCTGGCGATCTCGGGGTTGGTGTTCCCCGCGATCCGGATTTCCTCTTCCCGCACGAAGGCATCGGTCCGCGCGACCGCGACGCTGCAATAGTTGGAGGTGGTCGGTGATCCGCCGGCCTGCGCCATGAACGCCAGAAGCCAGGGGTTCATGCCGGACATGTTGGGATTGGCGACGTAGGCGTCAGCGACCGCCTTGAAGCGGGTCGCCGAAGTCGTGTTCCGGGCCATGCGATCCCGGACGCCGGCCATTGTCACGCTGTCCGACACCAGAATCCGCGGCGTGCCCAGCGGCTGGATGCGCGCCCCTCCCGGCGGCGGCGGGGGAGGTGGTGGCGGGGGAGGCGGCGGCGGAGGAGGAGGAGGAGGTGGTGGCGGAGGTGGAGGTGGCGGAGGTGGAGGTGGGGAAGTCGGCGGCGTGGGATCAGCGCCTCCATTGCCGCCTCCGTCACTGCCACCACCGCCGCCCCCGCCGCAGGCTGACGCGGCAAGCGCTGCCGAGATCACCGCTGCGCAGAGGATGCGGTTGGGTCCGAAGGTGAGTTTTCGCATCATGGTCGGGCGCGCCTGCGTGGGTGAGGGTCAGCGGGACAGGCGTCGCCGCCCGTCTCCGACGGCTGACACACCCTCCCCTGTCACCGTTGAATGCGCACCACCAACGAGGTGGTCAACAATATAGATGGTTTCATCCATGTATACGTTGAGTATATCAGCATGAATACAAACTAATTACGCAATAGATACAAAACTCACTAAGGCCTCGCCTCAAGCAATGGGCCGTCGAGAGGCTCCGGACATGCAAAAGGCGACGAGCGCGGGAACCGGTCCCGCACCCGTCGCCTCATGCGACTGTGACGTCAGACGCCCCTGAGCGGGGCCCGGGTCAGGCCTTCAGGTCGAACCGGTCGGCGTTCATCACCTTCACCCAGGCCTTCACGAAGTCCGTCACGAACTTCTGGCCCGCGTCGGCCGAGGCATAGACCTCGGACAGGGCGCGCAGCTGGGAGTTGGAGCCGAACACCAGATCGGTGCGGGTGGCGGTCCAGAGTTCCTCGCCGGTGACCCGGTCGGTCCCGACAAAGGTCTCGTCGCCCTCGCCGTCGACCTTCTTCCACCCGGTGCGCATGTCCAGCAGGTTGACGAAGAAGTCGTTGGTCAGCTGGCCCGGACGGTCGGTGAAGACGCCATGCCTCGATCCGCCGTGGTTGACGCCCAGCACGCGCAGGCCGCCGACCAGCACCGTCATCTCCGGCGCCGTCAGGCCCAGCAGCTGGGCGCGGTCGACCAGCAGCTCCTCCGTCGGCACGTTGAACCGCACCTGCAGATAGTTGCGGAAGCCGTCGGCGCGCGGTTCGAGAACCGCGAAACCCTCGACATCGGTCTGCTCGGCCGAGGCGTCGGTGCGACCCGGGGTGAACGGGACCTCGATTGACCGCCCCGCCGCCTTCGCCGCCTGCTCGATCCCGACGGAGCCGCCCAGCACGACGAGATCGGCGATCGAGACATTGAGACCCGACGACGCCTTCAGGTCCTCATAGACCTTGAGCACCTTCGCCAGGGACTTCGGATCGTTGACCTCCCAGTCTTTCTGCGGAGCCAGACGGATGCGGCCGCCATTGGCGCCGCCGCGATGGTCCGAACCGCGATAGGTCGAGGCGGAGGCCCAGGCGGTCGTCACCAGTTCGGCGATCGACAGACCCGACGCCGCAATCCTCTCCTTCAGCGCCCGGATGTCGGCGTCGCCGATCACCGGACCCTGATGCGCCGGGATCGGGTCCTGCCAGATCAGGTCCTCGGCCGGCACTTCCGGTCCGAGATAGCGAACCTTCGGACCCATGTCGCGGTGGCACAGCTTGAACCAGGCGCGGGCGAAGGCGTCGCCGAAATAGGCGGGGTCGGCCCGGAATTTCTCCATGATCTTCCGGTATTCCGGGTCGACCTTGAAGGCCATGTCGGCCGTGGTCATCATGGTCGGGACCTTCTTGCCGGGCGTGTGCGCGGCCGGGGCGAGGGTCTCGGGCGGATTGCCGACCGGCTGCCACTGCTTGGCGCCCGCGGGCGAGCGGACCAGCTCATACTCATGGTCCAGCAGCATGTCGAAATAGGTCATGTCCCAGGTGATGGGGGTCGGCGTCCACGCGCCCTCGATCCCGGACGTGATGGTGTGGTCGCCGATGCCGCTCTCGTGGCCCGACTGCCAGCCCATGCCCTGCTGGGCGATGTCCGCCCCCTCGGGCGAGGCCCCGACCTTGGACGCATCGCCGGCGCCGTGAGCCTTGCCAAAGGTGTGACCGCCGGCGGTCAGGGCCGCGGTTTCCTCGTCGTTCATGCCCATGCGCGCGAAGGTCTCGCGGATGTCGCGGGCCGACTGCAGCGCCTCCGGCACGCCGCCGGGCCCCTCCGGGTTCACATAGATCAGCCCCATCTGGATCGCCGCCAGGGGAGCCTCCAGCGCCGCGTTGTCCTCGGGACGGATGCGGGTCTTGTTCGCCTCGTCGCCGACCCAGTTTTCTTCCGTGCCCCAGTAGACGTCCTTCTCGGGCTCCCAGACGTCGGCCCGGCCGCCGCCGAAGCCGAACACCGGCCCGCCCATGCTCTCGATGGCGACATTGCCGGCCAGGATCATCAGGTCGGCCCAGCTCAGGTTCGCGCCGTATTTCTGCTTGATCGGCCACAGCAGGCGGCGGGCCTTGTCGAGGTTGCCGTTGTCCGGCCAGCTGTTCAGCGGGGCGAACCGCTGCTGGCCGGCGCCCGCGCCGCCGCGACCGTCGCCGGTGCGATAGGTGCCGGCCGAGTGCCACGCCATGCGGATGAAGAACGGGCCATAGTGGCCATAGTCCGCCGGCCACCAGGGCTGGCTGTCGGTCATCAGCGCGTGCAGGTCGCGCTTCACGGCGTCATAGTCGAGCTTTTTGAACGCCTCGGCATAGTTGAAGCCGTCGCCCATCGGATCGCCCGACTTGCCCTGCTGGTGCAGGATGTCCATGGCCAGCTGGTTGGGCCACCAGTCGCGGTTCGTCCGGCCCAGCAGGCTGCGCAGCGCCACCGGCTCCTTCTTCGGATCGTTGAGGGGGGTCGCGCCGCCAGCATTGCCGTCCATGGTCTCGTCTCCCTGATGTTATGACGGGCAGCCTATGACCATGTTGGACGCAGGGGAAATCGATAAACTTTGTGGCCAGCAACAGCAGAAGTTATGGAACCGTGGAGCTTGAGGATGTAGCGCTCTCCGCCATCCATCGCATCCGGCAGGCCATGACCGCCGTCTCGCCCAGGCGTTCGACCAGCCGCCAGTTGACCACCGCCCCGATCGGCGCGCCGACCACCGGGATCAGTTGGGCCATCTTCGCCAGATCGATGTAGTCCCGGTATTCGATCTGGAAGGTGCGCCAGTCGTAGTCGGTGATCTGCTCGGGCTGATCAAAGTCGGCCAGCCAGTTCTCCAGATCCTTCAGCGCCTCGGGGCGGCGACGGGCGCTGGCGAAGGCCAGATGGAAGATGTGCAGCAGGAACAGCCGTTCGCGCAGCGAGCCGCCGCCCCACCCGTAGGCGGCGACGATGTCGCCCAGCATCCGCACCTTGATCGCCATCAGGGCCGGGAAGTCCGCCGCCGCCAGCACGAAGCCGCCGGCCCCGGCCACCCCGCCCTCGACGCTGGCGGTGTTGCGCCAGGCCTTGATCGCCGACCGGGCCCGTCGCTCCCGCATCGCCAGCGAGCCATCGGCTATCGGCCTCGCCTTCAGCAGGTCGCTGCCGAACAGGATCCCTTTCGTCATCGCCTCGACGCCCGAGGTGATGATGGCGTGGACGCGCTCGGGGATGATGCGGTTGATCCGGTCCTGCGCGCCCCGCGTCGCCTTGTCCCACAGTCCCGGCGTCTTCAGCACCTTCTGGCGCCAGGCGGCCACCTCGCCACGCACGGTCGTCTCGCCGACGATCGGGAGCAGGCCTTCGGGCACGTCTTCGGCCGGGACGATTTCAGCGGGCGGGGTCACACGGTCTCCTGATCACGAGGCGTTACAGTTGCAGCCGCGGGCGTGCGGGTCTAGACCGCCGCCGACCGCGGTTCGCAACCGCACAACTTCCTCCCGGAGACAGACTCAATGGCTCGCGCGAAGATCGCCCTTATCGGCGCCGGCATGATCGGCGGCACCCTGGCCCACGTTGCGGCGCGCGAAGCGCTGGGCGACGTGATCCTGTTCGACATCGCCGAGGGCACGCCGCAGGGCAAGGCGCTGGACATCGCCGAAGCCTCGGCCGTCTTCGGTCAGGACGTGGCCCTGAAGGGCGCCAACGACTACGCCGACATCGCCGGCGCCGACATCTGCATCGTCACCGCCGGCGTGCCGCGCAAGCCGGGCATGAGCCGCGACGACCTGATCGGCATCAACCTGAAGGTCATGAAGGCCGTGGGTGAGGGCATCAAGGCCCACGCCCCGAACGCCTTCGTCATCTGCATCACCAACCCGCTCGACGCGATGGTCTGGGCCCTGCAGAAATTCTCGGGCCTGCCGAAGGAGAAGGTCGTCGGCATGGCCGGCGTGCTGGACTCGGCCCGCTTCGCCTGGTTCCTGGCTGAAAAGACCGGCGTGTCGATCCAGGACATCCACGCCTGGACCCTGGGCGGTCACGGCGACGACATGGTCCCGATGGTCCGTCACTCGACCGTCGGCGGCCTCCCGCTGCCGGACGCCGTCGCCGCCGGCTTCCTGTCGCAGGCCGATCTGGACGCCATCGTCGAGCGCACCCGCAAGGGCGGCGGCGAGATCGTGGCCCTGCTGAAGACCGGCTCGGCCTTCTACGCCCCGGCGGAATCGGCCATCGCCATGGCCAAGTCCTACCTGCTGGACCAGAAGCGCGTCCTGCCGTGCGCCGTGTGGCTGTCGGGCGAGTACGGCCTGTCGGACCTGTACGTCGGCGTCCCGGCCATGATCGGCGCCTCGGGCGTCGAGAAGATCGTCGAGTTCACCACCAACGACGACGAGAAGGCGATGTTCGCCAAGTCGGTGGAGTCGGTCCAGGGCCTCATCCAGGCCTGCAAGGACATCGATTCCTCGCTGGCTTGATCGCCAGCGGGCGGTAACGCTCGCGACGCGGTCGCTCGCTGCTTGAGCGCCAAGGCGCCCTCAAGCAGTGAGCCGCCGGGCGGCGAACGTTAGGGCAAAAAGATTGAAGGCCCGCGGAGCGATCCGCGGGCCTTTTTTCAGGTCCGCTGTCCGGCCAGCACCGCGCGCACGGCCGTCTCGAGCATCGTGTCGCGTCCAAGCCGGACATCGTCCAGCGTCGGTTCGACAAAGATGTCCGGCTCGACGCCCCTGCCCTGGAGCACGGCTCCCGAGCCTGTCCGGATCTCCACTATGCCGACCGAAAGCTGGCCCCCGTCCGGCAGCTTGAAACTCGTTGCCCCCACCACGCTGCCGTTGGATTTCTGCCCGACGACGCGTCCTCGCCTTCGCTCCCTGATTGTCGCGGAAAACACCTCGGCCATGCTTCCCGAAAGGCCGGACTGCACGACGACCAGAGGGCCATCCCAGACCGCTGGCGAAGATTTCGAGCGATGCGCGACCTCTCCGAAGAACTCCCTGCGTCGCGCGAACACGACCGGCTCGCGGAACAGCCCTCCGACGATACGCTCTCCCGCGGTCACCTCGCCTCCGACGTTGCCACGCAGATCCAGAACGATCGCCACCGGCGGGTCGGCCTCGGCCTCCCGCAGCCGTTCCTCGAACCAGTCCGCGGACGCCGCGTCGAACTCGGAGAACTGCAGCACCAGCACCCCGTCCGGCCGCCTGTTCACGGTCCCGATCTCGCGCGGCATGAGTTTCGATTCCATGGTTCGCGTATGGATGCGGCCGTCGGCGTCCTCGAAGCGAACGACGAAGGTGCGTCCGTCGACGGTCTCGCCCCATTGCTGCGGCGCGTCCCAGGGTCGGCCGTCGATCGTCAGAAACTTCCATCCGGGCCGGACGCCGGCCGCCTCGGCCGTACTGCCTTTGCGAATTTTCGAGACGTAGGAGGTGACCTCTGCGCCCCCCCGGACGCGAACGGTCAACTCCACGATCCCGAACGTCGGGGCCGTTTCCAGCCGCCGGCGCTTGTGAAACAGATTGTCGGTCGGGCTGACAGCATTGGTGTGGCCGTCGTTCAGGAGCGCGAGCGTCTCCTCCAGGCCCGCATAGAAGGAGTCCTCGTCCCGCGCCGCGATGACGGCCGCGCGCCGGGCGGCGACCTCCGCCTCGAAATCGACCCCGTTGAAGGTTCGATCGTAGAAGTTCCGGACCACCGTCCGCATGACGGCGTCATAGACGCGGGCGTTCATCTCGGCCCGTTCCGCCGATCCGTCCTCCAGCGCCACGACCTCCGGGACCTCGTCCTCGTGGTCGTAGGGCAGGGGCTGGCAGGCGGTCGCCGCCATTGCGCCGGCCGCCATCAGGAGGAGCAGAGCACTCCGCATCCACGCGCGCATCAAGACACCACCCCCACACCCTATGCGGGAGTGAAGCGGTAATTCAGAGCCGCATCAAGAGATTACTGCGCCGGCGCGTTCGGCCCTGCCAGATACTGCGCGAACGCCCGCAGTTGCTGCAGCCACACATAAGTCGGCTCCTGCAGCTGGCTCGTGCCGTCGGCGGTCAGCAGCAGGTCCTGCCGCGCCACCACCGTCGCCTCGCCGCCAGCCGTCGCGGACGGATACCAAGCTGCCGAGACGTAGCGACTGTTGCGGTTCCACTCGCTGACCTGCGCCTCGGTGATCGGGCCGGTGAAGGTGGCCGAGAACTGCAGGTCGTCGCACAGGGTCGTGCAGGCGTAGAAGGCCAGCGTCCAGGGCAGGGGCTGGTCTGCGATCCGCAGGACCTGGGTGTTGTCGACGGTCTCCGGCTCGCCGACCTGCCCGCCCAGGCCGGTCAGCCAGGCCCGGGTGTCGGCCACGCTGACGCCGCGCGGGGTCGCGGCCGGTGCGGCGGTCTGGGCCAGGGCAGGCGCGGCCATGCCCGTCAGGGCGGCGGCGGCGATCAGGGCGGTCAGGCGCATAGAGTTTCTCCCTCCGGTATCGGATCGATCCGACGCGAACGCCGGAGCGGAATTAAGGCGCGGGGATCTCCGCCCGCTCGCGCGCCAGCCAGTCGGCGCTGGCCATCTCGTTCAGGCGCGACACGGTCCGCTCGAACTCGAAGGCGCCGACGCCTTCGGTATAGAGCGCCTCGGGCGCGGCGGCGGCCAGCACGACCAGCCGCGTCCCGGCCTCGTACAGGGCGTCGACCAGGGTCACGAAGCGCCGCGCCTCATGGTGGTTGGCCGGACCCAGCACCGGCACGTCCTCGACGAACAGGGTGTGGAAGCGGTTGGCGATGGCCAGATAGTCCTGCGGCCCCAGCGGCCGGGCGCACAGCTCCGCGAAGGTCGCGCGCGCCAGTCCGCCGTCTGTGCGGTCGATGACGATGTCGCGGCCCAGCACCGTCAGATGCGTCGGGCACTCCGACTGCTCGCCCTTCAACTCCTGCCACAGGGCCTCGAAATCGGCCCTGCCGTCGGCGTCGTACCAGACCCGCGCGCCCATCAGCCGGTCCAGCCGCCAGTCGCGCGCGCCGGTCACCTGCACCACCTCGCAGGCGGTCTCCAGCATGTCGATGAAGGGCAGGAAGAGCTGGCGGTTGATGCCGTTCAGATACAGCTGGTCCGGCGCCCGGTTCGACGTGATCGCCACCACCGTCTTCAGCTCGAACAGCGCCTCGAACAGCCGGCCCAGGATCATGGCGTCGGCGATGTCGGTGACCTGCAACTCGTCGAAGCACAGCAGGCGGGCCTCGGACGCGATCAGCTCGGCCACCGGGCGGATCGGATCGTCGCCCCTCGATTGACCGAACACGGCCTTGCGGGCCTTCGCATCACCCTCGCGCCACTGGCGGATCAGGTCGTGCACCCGGGCCATGAAGGCGTGGAAGTGGGCGCGGGTCTTCCGCTGCTCCGGAACGCAGGCGAAGAACAGGTCCATCAGGATGGACTTGCCCCGCCCGGGCGGCCCCCAGAGATATATCCCTTTCACCGCCGGGCGCTGGCCGAACAGGCCGCGTTTCTCCAGATCGCGCTCAAGACGGCCGAAGGCCTCCACCACCGGAATCTGCGACGGATCGGGCGTCAGTCGGCCGTCGGCCAGACGCTTGTCATAAGCGGCGCGAATGCGGGAAGACATCGAACTCGGGCTTAGCCTTCCCCGCCTTCCGTGAAAAGCGATTGCTTCGCGCCTGCGAAAGACTACATGCAGGCTTCCCGAATTCTCTGCCACGCTCAGGCCGCAAGCGACCCCGTCGCGAGCGTCAGGGCGTCCGAAGGACCAACCGCCCTCAAGCCACGAGCCGCCGCGCGACGAGTGTCAGGGCAAGGAAGAACGCCATGGGTTATGTCGTCGCCGTCGTGGGCGCCACCGGCAATGTCGGTCAGGAAATGCTCAACATCCTGGAAGAAGTGAACTTCCCGGTCGAGAAGCTGCACGCCGTCGCCTCGCGAAAGTCCAAGGGGCAGGAGGTCGCCTTCGGGGATCGCACCGTAAAATGCGAGGTCCTTGAAAGCTTCGACTTCTCGAAGGTCGACATCGTGCTGATGTCCGCCGGCGGAGCCGTGTCGAAGGAATGGTCCGAGAAGATCGGCAAGGCCGGCGCTGTCGTGATCGACAACTCCTCCGCCTTCCGAATGGACCCCGACGTGCCGCTGATCGTGCCGGAGGTGAACCCGGACGACGTGAAGCTGACGTCGAGAAAGAACATCATCGCCAACCCGAACTGCTCGACCGCCCAGCTGGTCGTGGCCCTGAAGCCCCTGCACGACGCCGCGAAGATCAGGCGCGTGGTGGTCTCGACCTATCAGTCGGTCTCGGGCGCCGGGAAGGAAGGGATGGACGAGCTGTGGAACCAGACCAAGGCCATCTACGGCCTGGGCGACGCCACGCCGAAGAAATTCCCCAAGCAGATCGCCTTCAACGTCATCCCCTTCATCGGGTCGTTCAACGACGACGGCTACACCGACGAAGAGGCCAAGATGTGGAAGGAGACGCACAAGATGCTGGATCCGGACATCCAGCTGACGGTCACCTGCGTCCGCGTCCCGGTCTTCGTCGGCCACTCCGAGTCGGTGACGGTCGAGTTCGATCGTCCGATCAGCCCGGATGAGGCTCGCGCCATCCTGCGTGACGCCCCCGGCATCCAGGTGATCGACAAGCAGGAGGCCGATGGTTACGTCACCCCGGTCGACGCCGCCGGCGAGTTCGCAGTGTATGTCTCGCGCATCCGGAAGGACCACACCGTCGAGAACGGTCTGAGCTTCTGGGTCGTCTCGGACAACCTGCGCAAGGGCGCGGCCCTGAACGCGGTCCAGATCGCCCAGTTGCTGGACGAGTCCGGCACGATCCAGCCGAAGAGCGGCTATCGCTCCATCACCGTCTGACCTCTCGTCCCCCTCGGGCTTGACCCGGGGGCCGCACCGCCAGCTCCCCCCGGCGCAGGAGAAGATCATGGCCCCCGCCCCCGGCTCCGATCAGGGCCGCGCCGCCCTGCTGTCCGCCTTCAGCTGCTATGTGCTTTGGGGCTTCATGCCCCTGCTGTTCATGGGCCAGCACGCGGTCGGCTTCGACCCGATGGAGATCCTCGCCCACCGCACCATCTGGGCGGCGCCGGTCGCCTTCGCCCTGGTCTGGCTCGCGCGCCAGAGCGCCCAGGTCGTCGCCGCCTTCGGCAATCCGAGGATCATCGGCCTGCTGGCGGTCTCCACGGCCCTGATCGGCCTGAACTGGGGCCTGTACGTCTGGGCCACGACCCATCACGCCACGCTGGAAGCCAGCCTCGGCTACTACATCAACCCGCTGCTCAACATGATCGTGGGCCTGTGGCTGTTCCGCGAGCGGATCGACCGCTGGGGCTGGGTCGCCATCGGCCTGGCCTTTGTGGGGGTGGTGCTGCAGGCGCTGGCGCTGGGCCGCCCGCCGTGGATCTCGCTGATCCTCGCGGTGACCTTCGCCAGCTATGGCGTCATCCGCAAGAAGGTCGCCGTCGACGCCCAGGCCGGCCTGTTCATCGAATGCCTGCTGCTCGCGCCGTTCGGCCTCGCGTGGCTGGTGTGGCTGAACCAGAGCGGCGCGGCCGTGGGCTTCGACGACCCGGTCCATGTCGCCTGGGCGCTGGCCAATGGGCCTGCCACTGTCCTGCCGCTGGTGCTGTTCGCCTGGTCCGCGCGCCGTCTGCCGCTGTCGACACTAGGCTTCATCCAGTTCCTCGCCCCGACGATCCAGTTCGGCGTGGGGGTGGCCACGGGAGAATCCCTGACCGCCCTGCGGATCGCCTCGTTCGCCTTCATCTGGGGTGGAGCGCTGGTCTTCGCCGCCGCCGCCTTCTTCCGCCAGCGCGCCGCCCGTCGGGCGCTCAGGGCCTCGGCCGAGCCGATCTGAGTGGTGAGTGATTAGTGGTTAGTGGTTGGCAGGAGCGAGGTCGCGCAGTCGGTGAAACGACACCCACCAACCACTAATCACCAACCACTCCTCCACGCTCCGCCTTCCACTACAGCACCGAATACAGCGCCCCGATCAGGCGCTGGGCGCGCGGATCGCCGATCAGATGCGGCGACTGTCGTGTCATCACATAGGCCGCCGACACGCTCCGCGACGCATCCGCGAAGGCCGTCGACCCGCCCCAGCCGCAGTGGCCGACCGCGTTTGCATCCGGCCCGAAGATCTTCAGCAGATCGTTTCGGGTGAATCCGGCGGCCCAGCCCATATCGAACGGCAGCACCCTGTCTCGTCCCCGGATGCGCTCGCGAGTCGCCTGCACCAGCGTGTCCGCCGACAGCACCGCCCGGCCCTCGAACGCGCCGCCATTGGCGAGCACGCCCATGATCCGCGCCAGATCGCCGGCGGTCGCGTGCATGTTGGCGGAAGGAATCTCGATCGTCCGCCATTCGGCCGAGCCGCGCCCCCCGGGCGACGAACCCCTGTCGAGGAAGGCCGCCGTCTTGATCGGGTCGATGGCCCCCAGATCGGTCGCTTTCGACGGCTTCCGCATCTGCGCCACCCGCCCGTGCTCGGCTTCCGGCAGGCCGATCCAGAGATCCAGGCCGGGGAAGTCCTCGCGCAGGGCCGCGCCCATGGTCCGGCCGTCGACGAGGCGGAACAGCTCGCCGGCCAGATAGCCGATGACGATGGGGCTGTAGCCCGAGGCCGTACCCGGAGGCCACATCGGCGACTGGGCGCACAGGCGAGCCAGGGTCGCCTCGCGGTCGAACCAGATGGCCGGGTCCTCGGGCGCGTCGAAGCCCGGCAGGCCGGCCTGATGGCTCATCATCCGGCCGACGGTGATCCCGTCCTTGCCCGCCTGTCCGAACGCCGGCCAGTAGCTGGCGACCGTTGCCTCATAGTCCAGCAAGCCCCGCTCGACGCACGTGGCGATCAGCAGCGCCATCACAGCCTTTCCGGTCGAGAATACCGGCGTCAGCGTCCGCTCGTCGAACGGGACCGTTCCGGCCGCGTCAGCCCGGCCGCCCCATAGATCGATCACCGTCTCGCCGCCCACGCAGACGCTGAACCGCGCCCCTTGCTCGTTCAGCCCCTCCGGGGCGTCGACGAAATTGGCGGCGAAGGCGTCCTTCACCGCGGCGTATTCGGGCGGGCAGACGCCCATGATCTCGGGGGAGGCGGTCATGCCTCCTCCTACCGGCCCTCGCCCGCCCCGTCGACCGTCAGGCGGCCGGGGCGAGACTGTGGAACTGCTGAATGGCCCCGTATCCGGCCAGACCGTGGCCCTTCATCAGACCCTCCAGCTCGACCATGTTGTGCTGCAGCAGGATCATCACCGATCCGTCGGTCGGATCGGCCTGCCACCAGCCGCCATAGGCGCCCGGCCACCCGACCGTGCCGACACCGCCCTTGCCGTGCATGACTGCGGCGCTGTCCGGATCCGTCACCACCGCCACGCCAAGACCGAAGCCGTTGCCCGGGGCGAAGGTCGGCATCCCCATGGTCGTCGCTCGCGCCCTCTGATCGGCGGTCAGCCGGTTGGTCGTCATCAGGGCGAGGGTTTCGGGACGAACCAGACGCAGGGTGTCCAGCCCGGGACGGTCCAGAAACACGCGGGCGAAGGCGAGGTAGTCATCCAGCGTCGACCACAGGCCGGCGCCGCCGGACTCGTAGGTCATGTCGGCGGGTCGATCCTCGACGGTTGCGCCGCCGGGGGCGACAGCCAGCCTCTTCAGGGCGCCGTCGGGGTCGAATCCGTACAGTCCGGCCCGCCGGTCCCGCTTGAGCCCGGAGACAGTGAAACCGGTGTCCGCCATTCCCAGCGGCTGGAAGATCAGGCGATGCAGGAGCGTGCCCAGCGACACCCCCTCCATCCGCGCCAGCAACTGGCCCAGCAGGTCGGTGGAGTGACCGTAGTGGAAGCCGGCGCCCGGCTGGTCCACCAGCGGCAGGGACGCCAGACCGGCGATCCAGGCGTCCGGCGACATCACGCTGTCGATGTCGCCGCCGAGCGCCGCCGCGTGCGCGGCCGCGAGCGGGCCCGGATGGAAGGCGCCGTAGGTGAGCCCGGCGCGATGGGTCAGCAGATCCTCGAACGTAATCGCGCGAACGGCCGGAACCGTATCGTCGAGCGCGCCGGCCGGCGACGTCAGAACCCGCATGCCGGCGAACTCCGGGGCGATGTCGATGATGGGGTCCTCAAGCCGGAACCGGCCCCGCTCCATCAAAACCATCGCCGCCATCGCGGTGACGGGCTTGGTCAGCGAGGCGATGCGGAAGAGGCTGTCCCGTCGCAGCGGAACCTGGTTCTCCCGATCGCTCCACCCGACGGCCGCATGTTGCACCACGCGCCCGTCCCGCCAGACGAGGGTCGCTGCGCCGGCAATCTCGCCGGCGGCGACCAGCCGATCCAGCATGGCGGCGATCTGTTCTTGTCCGGTCACCCGACATTCTCCAGAAAAATATTGGTTCGTTATAAAATAATCTTTCTATAAAACAAGTGTGCGTTTAGAAGTTGGCTGTGACAGACCCGACACCTGATTCCGGCAGACGCGTGCCCAAGGGCGACAAGCGTCAGAGAACGCGGGCGAAACTGCTCGAGGCGGCGCGGGAGCTGATCCGCGAGCGAGGGTATGAGCGCGCCACCCTGCAGGCCGTGGCCGAACGGGCCGGGATGACCAGCGGCGCCATCTACGGGAACTTCAAGAACCGGGATGATCTCTTCATGGCGCTGGCCGGCGTCTACTGGGCGCCCATCCAGCCCGACATCCGGCCGGGCACGACCTTCGCACAGAAAATGAGAGCGATCGCCGCAGCCACCGTTGCGGTGATCCCGGACCGGCAGGTCGCCGCCGCGGGCCGCCTCGGCGGACTGGCCTATACCCTCCGGCACGAGGAAATCCGGGCTCGCGTCGCCGAGGTCACGGCCGCCAGCTTCGCGCAGGGCGCCGCCTGGCTGAAGACCGTTACGGACGATGGCGATCTGCCCATGCCGGCCGGGCAGCTGGTCGTGGTCATCCATTCGATGACCGAGGGCCTGCTTTACCAGCGCTTCCTGACGCCGGACCTCGTGCCGGATGAGGTCTTCTATGCCGCCTTCGCCGCCCTCGCGGGCGAACGAACCGCCTAGCGTCGTCGATCCGCCGAAGCGGCGCGCGCCGCCTCGAACTCCGAGCCCGGATTCCATTCCGGCCACTGGTCGCTGTCGGCCAGATCGAGGCCGACGGCGTACAGCAGGTTCACATCCACGGCCGCCGCATCCATGCGCCAGTCGGAAGTCCATTCGTCCGACGGCTTGTGATAGCGGTTGGCGACATAGTCGCGGCTGGCCTCGTTGTGGCCGGTGAATCCCGCGATCCCGAACAGGGCCGGCACGCCGCGCAGGGCCAGCGGGAAGTGGTCCGAGCGATAGAAGCCGCCGGCCTGGGGCGCCGGATCGGGGATCAGGCGACGGCCGGCCTCGACCGCGCGACGCTCCAGCCAACGGTCGGTCTGGCTCTTGCCGGCGCCGATGACCACGATCTCGGGCGAGACCTCCGTACCCGGCAACAGGCTGTCGATATTGATGTTGGCGACCGTGGTCTCCAGCGGCCAGACCGGATTGGCGGAATAGTATTCCGCCCCCAGCAGCCCGGCTTCCTCGGCGGTCCAGGCGGCGAAAACCACCGACCGCTTCGGCGCGCCGCCCTCGCGGAACAGGCGCGCCAGCTCGAGGATGGCGGCTACGCCCGTCGCATTGTCCACGGCGCCGTTATAGATGTCGTCGTCGCCCACAGGCGTCGCCCGGCCATAGGCGTCCCAGTGCGCCCCGTACATGACCGTCTGGTCCGGATGCTCCGTACCCGGAATACGGGCCAGAACATTCCGGCTTTCGATGTTGGCGTGGGTCTGGCCGAAGTCGATCGACATCGTCACGCCCTCGAGCGGCACAGGCCGGAAGGCCTCGCTGCGGGCCTGGTCGCGCAGCTGCGCATAGTCAAGGCCAGCCGCCTCGAACAGGCGTTGGGCCACCTCGCCCTGGATCCAGCCCTGGGCCGGGACGCGCTCGGCCTCCCAGTTCTGACGCACGATGTCGAAGTCCGGCGCGGTCGATGATCCTTCCAGCACCGACCAGCCGTAGCCGGCCCCGGCCGTGTCATGGATCACCAGCACGCCCGCCGCGCCCTGTCGCGCGGCTTCCTGGAATTTGTAGGTCCAGCGGCCGTAGAAGGTCATGGCGTTATCGTCGAACCGCCCCGCCACCGGATGGCCCGCAGGGGCAGCGAAGTCCGGGTCGTTGACGATGACGAGGATGATCTTGCCCCGCACGTCCACGTCCTTGAAGTCGTCCCAGTTCCGCTCGGGCGCGTCGACACCGTAGCCGGCGAAGATGACCGGGGCGTCCGTGACCGTGATCCGGTCTACCGGCCGGTCGCTCGCCACCAGCACGTCCGCCCCCCGACGCAGGGCGATTTCGCCGCCGGGCGTGCGGGCCACGATCGTGGCCGGACCCGACTGCTGCGTCCGGCTCAGATGCGCGACCTGCACCCACTGACCGTGCGGCCCGCCGGGCTCCAGCCCCATGGCGGTGAACTGGTCGACCAGATAATCGACCGTCTTCTGCTCGCCCGGCGTCGCCACGCCGCGGCCCTCGAACTCGTCCGAGGCCAACACGCGGGTGTGTTCATTGAGGCGCGCCGGATCGGCCTGCTGGGCCATGGCGGTTCCGGCCATGAGCATCAGCGCCGTGGTCGAAACCAGGATCGATTTCAGGCGCATGATGGTCTCCGGCGATTTGGGCAAGACCGGCACCCTGCCCCTGTCAGGCCAGCCAGTCCAGCACTCCATCCGCCGCGACCACGCCCGAGGCGAAGCTGGCCTGGAGCAGATACCCCCCGGTCGGCGCCTCCCAGTCGAGCATCTCGCCGGCCACGAACACGCCCGGCATCGCCTTGAGCATCAGGCCTTCCGTGACCTGATCAAGCTTCACGCCGCCGGCGGACGAAATCGCCCGCTCCAGTCCCTGCATGCCGGTCAGGGTCAGCCGCACCGCCCTGATCCGCTTCGCCAGTTTTTCGGCGCCCTCGGGGATCGCGCCGGGGATCTCGCGCAGCAGGCCCACGGCTGCCGGCGACAGTCCGCCGGCCTTTCTCAGCCAGTTGGAGACGCTATCCTTGCCTCGCGGCCTGGCCAGCCGGGCCGCCAGCGCCGCCACATCCAGATCCGGCCGCAGATCGACGACAAGTTCAGCCTGTCCGTCCCGCGCCAGCGCGTCCCGCAGGCCAGCCGACAGGGCATACACCGCTCCCCCTTCCAGTCCGTAGGCCGAAATCATCGCCTCGCCCCGGACCGTGCGGTCGCCATGGCTCAGGGCGATGTTCTTTAATGGCTGGCCGGCGAAACGCTCGACCAACACCGGACTCCAGTCGACGTTGAATCCGACGTTCGACGGCCGGAAGCCGGCGACATCGACGCCCGCCACACGCAGGTGCTCCGCCCACGACCCATCCGAACCCAGACGCGGCCAGCTGGCCCCGCCCAGCGCCAGCACGACGGCATCGGGCCGCTCCACGATTTCGCCGCCTGGCGTCGAGAAGCGCCAGCCGTCGCCGTCGCGTCCCATCCAGCGCGATCGCGTGCGCACCTCCACGCCCAGACGCGCCAGCCGGGCCAGCCAGGCTCGCAGCAGGGGTGAGGCCTTCATGGCCTTGGGGAAGACCCGTCCCGACGAACCGACGAAGGTCGCCTGTGCCAGCCCCTCGACCCAGCCGATCAGATGGGTGGGCGAGAACCGCTCCAGCCAGCGGCCGACCACCGGTCCCGCCTCGGCATAGCGGCCGGCGAACGGTCCGATGGGCTCGGAATGCGTCAGGTTCAACCCCCCGCGCCCCGCCATCAGGAATTTGCGCGCGACGGACGGCATGGTCTCGTGGACCACCACCCGCACGCCGGCGTCGGCCAGTCGCTCGGCCGCCATCAGGCCCGCTGGCCCGGCGCCGATCACATGCACGGTCTTCGCTTCGCTCATCGGCTTCCTGTGGACCGGAACGCGCGCGACCGCCATACGCTCATGTCCCATGAGCGTCGCATTCACACGCGAGGAAGACCTGGAGGCGACGGCCGCCGATCTTCCCGACCGTCCGATCTCCCCGCACCCGAATCTGGTCACGCCAGCCGGCCTGGCCGCGATCGAGACCGCGCTCGCCGACGCGCGCGCCGCCTACAACGCCGCGCAGACGAAGGGCGACATCGAGGCCGACCGCACCGCCATGGCCCGGGCTACCCGCGACCTGCGCTACTGGTCCGCCCGCCGCGCCTCGGCACAGCTGGTGGAGATCGAGCCCGACGGACGCGTTCGCTTCGGCGGCTCGGTGACCATCGAGCGTGAGGACGGCCGCACCCAGACCTGGCGCATCACCGGCGAGGATGAGGCCGACCCGGCCGCCGGTTCCGTCAGCCACGTCTCGCCCCTCGCCCGCGCCCTGATCGGCAGGCGTGTCGGCGACGAGGCGGTCGTCGCCGGACAGACCGTCGAAGTCGTCGCAGTCGATTGAGTTTGCCGTCAGCCCCCTGACGAACCACATTACGCCCGAACACGAGGATACGCCCATGGCCCGCAAGCCCAACTACAGCTTTGAACGGCAGGAGCGCGAGCGCGCCGAGGCGAAGAAGGCCGCCGAGAAGGCCGAACGCAAGGCGGAGAAGAAGGCCGAAGCGGCGGCCCGCAAGGAAGCCGGCCTGCCGCCGCTGGAGGACTAGGGACCGCGCCATCGCGGCGGCTGGACACCCCTCTCCCCCGATGCTCTTGTGCCGGCCCAAAGTCAGGCATGCCCCGGGGGAAATCCGAAGATGAAGCGCGTACTGCTGGCCACGGCCGCCTCCCTGGCGTTCGCCGGATCCGCCTGGGCCCAGACTCCCGGGCCCGCCCCCGTCGTCGTCGCGCCGCCGGCGACGGAGACCGTGGAGGCCGAAACGGAGGCCGAGGACGCCAAATGGGACGTCCAGAACCCGCCGGGACCGTCGCGTGACATTCCCATCGACACCACGCGCGGCACCTGGATGTCGCTGGACGTCAGCCCGGATGGACAGACCATCGTCTTCGATCTGCTGGGCGACATCTATGTGATGCCGGTCGGCGGCGGCGAGGCTCGCGCCATTGCGAGTGGCGTGGCCTGGGACATGCAGCCGAAATGGTCGCCTGACGGCCGCCACATCGCCTTCACCTCGGACCGCGGCGGCGGCGACAACGTCTGGATCATGGACGCCGACGGCTCCAATCCGCTGCAGATCTCGCGCGAGACCTTCCGCCTGCTGAACCAGCCCGAATGGACGCCGGACGGCCAGTTCATCGTGGCGCGCAAGCACTTCACCTCGTCCCGCTCGCTCGGCGCCGGCGAACTGTGGCTGTACCACCGCTCGGGCAGCGGCGGCGTGCAGATGACCGAACGCCGGACACCGCAGAAGGACACGGGCGAACCCGCCTTCTCGCCGGACGGCCGCTATCTCTACTTCAGCGACGACGCCACGCCGGGGAACACCTTCGAATACTCGAAGGACCCCAACACCCAGATCTACATCATCCGCCGCCTCGACCGCGAAACCGGCGAGATCGATCCCTATGTCACCGGCCCGGGCGGCTCGATCCGCCCGACGCCCTCGCCCGACGGCCGCTCGCTCGCCTTCATCCGGCGCGTCCGCTACCAGTCGACCCTGTATGTCATGGACATCGAGTCCGGCCGCGAGACGCCGATCTTCTCCGGCCTCGATCGCGACATGCAGGAGACCTGGGCCGTGCACGGCGTCTATCCGGCCATCAGCTGGACGCCCGACAACCGATCCATCGTCTTCTGGGCCGACGGCCGCATCCAGCGCATCGACGTCGCCAGCCGCGAGGTGACGGACATCCCGTTCCACGTCGCCGACACCCGCCGGGTGCAGGAGGCCGTCCGCTTCCCGGTCGAGGTCGCCCCGGCGCAGTTCGACGTGCGCATGATCCGCTGGGCCCGCCCCTCGCCGGACGGCTCGCGCGTCGTCTTCGAGGCGCTCGGCAACCTCTGGATCCGGGACCTGCCGACCGGCACGGCGCGCCGCCTGACCCGCCAGAGCGATCATTTCGAGCTCTATCCGAACTGGTCCCGCGACGGCCGGTCGATCGTCTACACGACCTGGGACGATCAGGACTTCGGCACGGTGCGGGTCGTCTCCGCCAACGGCGGCGAGGGCCGCGTCGTCACCCGCCGCCCGGGCCACTACGTCGAGCCGACCTTCAGCCCCGACGGCCGCACCATCGTGTACCGGACGGTGTCCGACGGTTTCCTGACCTCGGCCCTGTGGAGCCGCGACCCGGCCGTCTATCGCATCCCGACCGCGGGCGGCGATCCGGTCCGCATCACCGATGAGGGCGTCTCGCCCCAGTTCGGCGCCAATGGCGACCGCCTGTTCCTGACCGGCCGCGAGGGCGAGAACCGCGCCCTGATCTCCGTCGACATGAACGGCGGGGACAGGCGCACCCACATGACGTCCCAGTGGGCGGGCGAGTTCGCCCTGTCGCCGGACGGGAACTGGATCGGCTGGACCGAGCGCTTCAACGCCTACGTCGCGCCCTTCGTGGCCGCCGGCCGCCCGGTCAACGTCAGTCCCGACGGCAAGGCCCTGCCGCAGGCCCGCGTCACCCGCGACGCCGGCGAGTGGCTCAGCTGGTCGGGCGACAGCCGCCGACTGCAGTGGTCGCTGGGGCCGGAGCTGTTCACCCGCGACCTGAACCAGTCCTTCACCTTCGTCGACGGCGCACCGGACGAACTGCCGAAGCCCGACGAGCGCGGCATCAACCTGGGCTTCAGCGTCCCGACCGACCGTCCGGAGGGCCGCATCGCCCTGACCGGTGCGCGCCTGATCACCATGAACGGCGCCGAGGTGATCGAGAACGGCGTGGTCGTCATCGACGGCAACCGCATCGAGGCGATCGGACCGCTGGCCTCCACCACCATTCCGGCCGGCACCCCGACCATGGACATGACGGGCAAGACCATCATGCCCGGTCTGGTCGACGCCCACTGGCACGGCTCGATGGGGTCGGACGAGATCATTCCGCAGCAGAGCTGGGTCAACTACGCGGCCCTGGCTTTCGGCGTGACGACGATCCACGATCCGTCGAACGACACCAGCGAGATCTTCGCCCACTCCGAGCTGGCCCGCGCCGGCCGCGTGGTCGGCCCGCGCATCTTCTCGACCGGCACCATCCTGTACGGCGCCACCACCGCCTTCACGGCCCAGGTCGACAGCCTCGACGACGCGCGTTCGACCCTGCGTCGGATGCAGGCCGCCGGGGCGTGGAGCGTCAAGAGCTACAACCAGCCCCGCCGCGACCAGCGCCAGCAGATCATCCAGGCCGCACGCGAGCTGAACATGATGGTCGTCCCCGAGGGCGGCTCCCTGTTCCAGCACAACATGTCGATGATCGTGGACGGTCACACGACGATCGAGCACTCGATCCCCGTCGCCCGCCTCTACGACGACGTGCACCAGCTCTGGCGCCAGACCAACGTCGCCTACAACCCGACCCTGGTCGTGGCCTATGGCGGCAGCTACGGTGAAAACTACTGGTACCAGGAGAGCCCGGTCTGGGATCACCCGATCCTGACCCGGTACGTCCCGCGCCGGATCCTCGACGCCCGCGCCCGTCGTCCGGTCACCGCGCCGGACAACGAGTGGAACCACATCTCCATCGCCCGCGAGGCCGCCCGCCTTTCGGAACAGGGCGTCAGCGTCTCCATCGGCGCCCACGGCCAGCGCGAAGGCCTGGCGGCCCACTGGGAGCTGTGGAGCCTGGCCCAGGGCGGCATGAGCCCGCACGACGCCCTGCGCGCCGGCACGCTGAACGGCGCCCGCTCGCTGGGCATGGATCGCGACATCGGCTCGCTGGAGGTGGGCAAGCTGGCCGACATGGTCGTGCTGGACGCCAACCCGCTGGAGAACATCCGCAACACGACGTCGATCTCGCACACGATCGCCAACGGCCGCGTCTACGACAACCGGATGAACGAGATCGCCCCGCGTCAGCGCGAGCGTGCCCCGTTCTGGTTCGCCGAAGAAGGCGGCGAAGGCTGGGCCGCCGGCTCGACCGACGTTGACACTGACGGCCACGGCCACGGCCCGGGTCACAGCCACGGCGACCACTGACGGCGGCCGGGGGGGGTGACCGCCCCCCGCGCTCCCGTTGAGCGATTCCCGCTCCGGCGCGTTTATCCGCGTCGCTGGAGGAATCGCGCGTGCGCGGAGAGCTGAAGACCTACAAGGCGAAGCGGAACTTCGGCGTCACACCGGAGCCGAAGGGCCGCAAGGGCCCTGACCGGAAGACGGGCGCGCGGACCTATCTGATCCAGCGTCATGCGGCGACGCGCCTGCACTACGATTTCCGGATCGAGGCGGACGGGGTGCTCAAATCCTGGGCCGTGACCAAGGCGCCCTCCCGCGACCCGGCCGTCAAGCGGCTGGCGGTCGAGGTCGAGGACCATCCGCTGGACTACGGCGACTTCGAGGGGACGATCCCGTCCGGCAACTACGGCGCCGGCACGGTCCAGATGTGGGACCGCGGGACCTGGGAGCCGCAGAACCCCGACACGCTCGAGGCCGACTTCAGCAAGGGCTCCGTAAAGATGATCCTGCACGGCGAGCGGCTCGAGGGCGGCTGGGCGCTGGTGCGTCTGAAGTCGGACCGGGGCAAGCCGTCGAAGCGCAACAACTGGCTGCTGATCAAGGAGAAGGACGACTTCGCCGTCCCCGGCGAGGGTGACGCCAACATGGAGATCGACGCCTCCGTCGCCACCGGCCGGTCTCTGGCCGAGATCGCGGACGGCCGCAGGCAGTGGACCGCGTCGAAGCCGGTCGCGAAGGCCGGGCCGAAGAAGCCGGAGGCCCGGCCCCGCGAGGCGACGCTGAAAAAGCCGGCCGCCTTCACACCGATCCAGCTGTGCAAGGTCGCGGATCATCCGCCGCGCGGCGTCGGCTGGGCGCACGAGATCAAGTTCGACGGCTACCGCGTCCAGATCGCCACCGGCGGCGGCAAGGCCCGCCTCTACACCCGCCGCGGTCACGACTGGTCGAACAAGTTTCCCGAGGTCGTCGCGGACGCCGCAGCCTGGCCCGACGGCGTGATCGATGGCGAGCTGTGCGCCCTGGACGCCGACCACATGCCGGACTTCTCGGCGCTGCAGGCGGCGATCGCCGACGGGGAAACCGCCAGTCTGGTCTTCTTCGCCTTCGACCTGCTGGCCGAGGGCCTCGACGATCTGCGCAAGCTCCCGCTGGCATCCCGCAAGGCGCGGCTTCAGGCCCACATCGACCGCATCGCGAAAACCGCCGGCACGCACATCCGCTATGTCGATCATTTCGCCACCTCCGGGACCGCCATTCTGGAAAGCGCCTGCCGGATGGATCTGGAGGGCGTCATCTCCAAGAAGCTGGATGCTCCGTACACGGCCGGTCGCTCATCGACCTGGCTGAAGTCGAAGTGTCGGGGCCGCGACGAGGTGGTGATCGGCGGCTGGTCTTCCGAGGGCGGGACCCGCTTCCGCTCCCTGCTGGTCGGGGTCCGCGAGAAGGACGGACTGCGCTATCTCGGCCGCGTCGGGACCGGCTACTCCCAGCCCCTGCTGAAGACCCTTCTTCCCGCCCTGAAGTCCGCCGCCGCCGAGGCGTCCCCCTTCGCCGGCAAGTCCGCCCCGCGCGGCGGCAAGGACATCCATTGGCTGAAGCCGGTCCTCGTCGCCGAGCTGGAGCACGGCGGCTATACCGAATCCGGCTCCCTGCGACAGGCGGCGTTCAAGGGTCTGCGTGACGACAAGGCGGCGAGCGAGGTCACCGACGCCCCGACCCCGCCGGTCAAGTCGACCTCGAAGTCCGGGACGGGCAGGGCCCGCACCGTCGTGGCGGACGTCGCGATCTCCAGCCCGGACAAGGTGCTGTGGCCCGCCGCCGACGGCCGCGAGGCGGTCACCAAGGCCGACCTCGCCCGCTACTACGAACGCGTCGCCGAACGCATGCTGGAGCATGTCGCCGACCGCCCCGTCTCGATCGTCCGCGCCCCGGACGGCATCGACGGCCAGCGTTTCTTCCAGCGCCACGCCATGCCCGGATCGAATCCGCGCCTGAAGCTGATCGATGTGAAGGAGCGCAAGCCCTACGTCGGCGTCGAGGACGTCGGCGGCCTCGTCGCCCTCGCCCAGGCCGGCGGGCTGGAGCTTCACCCCTGGGGTTGCCGCCCCGGCGATCCGGAGACCCCCGACCAGGTCACTTTCGACCTCGATCCCGACGAGGGTCTGGACTTCATGGATGTGATGGCCGCCGCGAAGACGGTGAAGGCGAAACTGGAGCAACTGGGCCTGACGCCCTTCGTGAAGACCACCGGCGGCAAGGGGCTGCATGTGGTCGTCCCCATCCGTTCCGACGGCCGCAGCCGCGTCGAGTGGGATCAGTGCAAGGCCTTTGCGAAAACCGTCGCCGAGGCCCTGAAGGCCGACGAGCCCGACCGCTTCACCACCACGCTCGCGAAGAAGGCGCGGGGCGGAAAGATCTTCATCGACTATCTGCGCAACGGCCGGATGGCGACCGCCGTCGCGCCGTGGTCGCCCCGTGCCCGGCCCGGCGCCACCATCGCCCTGCCGCTGAACTGGAGCCAGGTCCGCAAGGGTCTGGACCCGCGTGCCTTCACCATCGCCGACGCCGCGGCCCTGCTGAAGAAGCCCGACCCGTGGGCAGACTTCCGCGCGGCCGAAGCCAGCCTCAGGCCCGCCCTGAAGACGATGGGTCTCTAGGCCGCCTTCCTCTTCCCGGCCGTCTTGCGCGCCGGCGCCTTCTTCGCAGCCGGCTTCTTCGCCGGCGCGGACTTCTTCGCCGCCGTCGTCTTGCGCGCGCCCGTCGCCGATCCCTTCAGACTGCTGCGCAGGGCGGCCATCAGATCGATGACGTTCGTGTCCTCCGGTTCCGGAGCCTCGACCAGGGCCTTGCCGCCCTTCTGCTTGGACTTGATCAGCGCCTTCAGCGCCTCGTCGTAGCGGTCGCGGAACGTCGACGCGTCGAACTTCGAATCCTTCTGGCCGATGATCTTCTCGGCGATCTCGACCATCTCGCGGTCGGCCTTTACCGCCGGAATGTCATCGAAATAGTCGTCGGCCTGCCGGACCTCGTCATAGGCCCGCAGGGAGTAGGCGATCAGCCCCTTGCCGCAGACCTCCAGCGCCAGCTGACGCTCCCGGCCGCGGATCACCACCGACCCGATCGCCGTCTTACCTGTTTGCTTCATCGCCTCTCGGATGACGGCGAAGGCCTCTGCGCCCACGCCCTTTTCCGGGACCAGATAGAAGGGGCTGTCGTAGTAGCGCCGGTCGATATCGTCGGCGTCCACGAACTGCTGGATGTCGATCGTCCGGGTCGAATCCAGCTTCACCCTGTCGAAGTCGGCGTCGTCCATCAGGACGTATTCGTCCTTCGACACTTCATAGCCCTTTACCAGTTCCGACCGCTCCACCGGCCCGGTGTCCGGATCGGTCGGCACCATCCGGATGCGATTGTTCGTTTCCGGATTGATCAGGTGAAAGCTGACGTGCGCCGACGACGACGTCGCGGTGAACATCGCCACCGGACAGGTGACCAGCGACAGCTTCAGATGCCCTTGCCAGGTAGGCCGCGCGACCATGATCTCTCTCCGCAAACGAACGCGGAGTCGAACGCGGGGACGGGGGAGGGGTTCAACCGGCTGTTCCGCCGGTCTGCGCCCCGAGCCGCCGAGGCTGCTGCCGGTCAGCGAGCGTCGGGCGCCGTCACGGCACCACGCCGGTCACCGGTCCGACACCATCGTCCTCGTCATCGCCCTTCGGAAGCGGGATTGCGCGATCCGGCCGATCCATCTCCTCCAGGTCCTCCCGCAGGTCCTCGACCTCGTCCTCTAGGCGTTCGTCGCGTTCGGCCATGGAAGTCTCCCTTGTCTGTGCAGACGGAATGGCCAGCCGTGTCGGGACGTTCCGCGCATGACAAAAAAGGCGCCCCGGTTTCCCGGAGCGCCTTCTCTGTTCCAGTCCCGGCTCGAAGGCCGGGATGACAACCGGGTCGGCCGGACCCCTTAGAAGTCCATGCCGCCCATGCCGCCCATGCCGCCGCCCATGTCGGGGGCTGCGCCGCCCGACTTCTTCGGCGCGTCGGCCACGGCCGCTTCGGTCGTGATCAGGATGCCGGCCACCGAGGCGGCGTCCTGCAGGGCGGTGCGGACCACCTTGGCGGGGTCGATGACGCCCATCTTGACCAGGTCGCCGTACTCTTCGGTCTGGGCGTTGAAGCCGAACGAGGCGTCGTTCGATTCCAGCACCTTGCCGACGACGATCGAGCCCTCGACGCCTGCGTTCTCCGAGATCTGACGGATCGGAGCCTGCAGGGCGCGACGGATGATGGCGATGCCGGCGTTCTGGTCGGCGTTGTCGCCGGTCAGGCCTTCCAGCTTCTTCGACGCCTTGAGCAGGGCGATGCCGCCGCCCGGGACGATGCCTTCGTCCGCAGCCGCGCGGGTCGCGTTCAGGGCGTCGTCGACGCGGTCCTTCTTCTCCTTGACCTCGACCTCGGTCGAGCCGCCGACGCGCAGCACGGCGACGCCGCCGGCCAGCTTGGCCAGACGTTCCTGCAGCTTCTCTCGGTCGTAGTCCGACGTGGTGGCCTCGATCTGGGCCTTGATCTGCGCGACGCGGGCCTCGATGCCCTCCTTCTCGCCGGCGCCCTCGACGACGGTCGTGTCGTCCTTGGTGATCGAGACCTTCTTGGCCTTGCCCAGCATGTCGAGCGAGACGCTCTCCAGCTTGATGCCGAGGTCTTCCGAGATGACCTGGCCGCCGGTCAGGACGGCGATGTCCTCCAGCATGGCCTTGCGGCGGTCGCCGAAGCCCGGAGCCTTGACGGCGGCGACGCGCAGGCCGCCACGCAGCTTGTTGACCACCAGGGTGGCCAAGGCCTCGCCCTCGATGTCCTCGGCGATGATCAGCAGCGGACGGCCCGACTGGACCACGGCTTCCAGGATCGGCAGCATCGGCTGCAGCGACGTCAGCTTCTTCTCGTGGAGCAGGATGAGCGGCTCCTCGAGGATGGCCTCCATCTTGTCCGCGTTGGTGATGAAGTAGGGCGACAGGTAGCCGCGGTCGAACTGCATCCCCTCGACGATGTCGACGGTGGTCTCGGCGGTCTTGGCTTCCTCGACGGTGATGACGCCGTCATTGCCGACCTTGGCCATGGCTTCGGCGATCAGGGTGCCGACTTCCACGTCGCCGTTGGCCGAGATGGTGCCGACCTGGGCGATTTCCGAGTTGTTCGAGACCGGCTTGGAGCTGGTCTTGATCTCTTCCAGAACCGTCACGACGGCCTTGTCGATGCCGCGCTTCAGGTCCATCGGGTTCATGCCGGCGGCCACGGCCTTCAGGCCTTCCTGCACGATGGCCTGGGCCAGAACGGTGGCGGTGGTGGTGCCGTCGCCCGCCTTGTCGTTCGTCTTGGACGCGACTTCGCGGATCATCTGGGCGCCCATGTTCTCGAAGGCGTCTTCCAGCTCGATTTCCTTGGCGACCGACACGCCGTCCTTGGTCGAGCGCGGGGCGCCGAAGGACTTCTGGATCACGACGTTGCGGCCCTTCGGACCGAGGGTGACCTTCACCGCATTGGCGAGGACGTTGACGCCGCGCAGCATCTTGTCACGCGCGTCGGTGTTGAACTGTACGATCTTGGCGGCCATGCGAGGCAGCTCCTGATTTTAGGATTTGTGGAAAGAGGAAGTCAGACGCGGGTGCTTAGGACAGCACGCCCAGAACGTCGGATTCCTTCATGATGATCAGGTCTTCACCGTCGATCTTGATCTCGGTGCCCGACCACTTGCCGAACAGGATACGGTCGCCGGTCTTCAGTTCCGGTTCGATGCGCTCGCCGTCCTCGTCACGGGCGCCCGGGCCCACGGCGACGACTTCGCCTTCCTGCGGCTTTTCCTTGGCCGTGTCCGGGATGATGATCCCGCCCTTGGTCTTGGATTCCTCTTCCACGCGCTTCACGAGCACGCGGTCGCCGAGCGGACGAAACGCCATTTGGATGTCTCCCTTGAGAATATCACCGCGAGCATCCGGACCGGACCACCGTTTTGGCAGCCGCCATGCCCGAGTGCTAACGCGCCCGGCAGGTAAGAGGCGCGCGGGCGCTCGTCAAGCGATGGGGAGGCGAGTTTTTTGCGCGCGTCAGCGCTCCGCGGCCGCTACGGCCCAGGCCGCCTCGACCTGACGCCCGAACAGGGGGCCGGCGCCCCGCACCCGGGTACGCCAGTCGCGACCGCGCACGTCCTGCCCCAGCAGTTCGTCCAGTCCGGCCCGCACCCGCATCAGGGCCTCGCCCGGCCGGTCCCGCGCGACCAGAAAGGCCGCATAGCGCTCCGTCGTCGCAAGGGTGTCGGCATGCGCCGGCGGCAGGCGCGAACCGGCGATCGTCGACGCGCGTCGGTACAGCGCCTCCGCCTCCGGGTCCTTGCCCAGTCGGGACAGCACCAGCGCATAGCCGTCCAGCGTCTCCAGCAGGTCGGGACTGTCGGCCCCGATCCCGGCCTCCAGCGTGGCCAGCCCCTCGCGGAACGGGGTCTCCGCCTCGGCCCACTTCTCCTGATCGGCCAGCGCATATCCCAGGTTGGCGCGCGCCACCCCGGTGAACGGATGGTCCGGCCCGACGATCTGCAGCGCCAGATCCAGCGCCCGCCGGAACGGAGCCTCGGCCTTCTCCCCCTGGCCCGTGACGTGCAGGAACCAGCCGTAGTTGGTCAGGCACTGGGCCAGCAGCACCGGATCGTTCGCCTGTTCGGCGATGGCCACGGCCCGTACGTAAAGGGGCTCTGCCTGAAACTCCCGGCCGGTCCTGCGCAGGGAGTTGGCCAGGTTCGACAGCACAATGGCGACGTGGAAGTCGTCGGGCCCGTACAGAACCTCATACATGCCCAGAACCTGCCGGTAGAAGGGATCGGCCTCGGCGTGCCGCCCCTGCGCCGTCAGGGTGTTGGCCACCAGATTGGCGCTGTCGGCGGTCTTCTCGTGCACGGGTCCGAACAGGTCCCGACGGCGGGTCAGGCTGTCGCGCGCGGCCGCCTCGGCCTCGGCGTTCCGGCCCATTCCGTCCAGCACCCTCGCCCGGTCGTAGAGCAGGGTCGCGAGTTCGGCCGGGTCGGGCGCAGCGGACCGCTCAAACAGGGCGATCGCCCGTTCAAGATCGGCGAGCGCGGCCGAATAGTCGCCCAGCTCGAACCGGACGCGTCCTCGCGCGGCGAGCGCGCGCGCGGCCTCGTTGGTCTCCGGGCCAAAGTTGCGCTCGACGACTTGAAAAGCCGCATCGACGGCGGCGCGCGCCTGTGCGGTGTCCCCGCGCTGGAGTCGTTCGGCGGCGAGAGCGATCAACGCATTCGCCGCTGTCGCCGGATCGGGCTCCCGTTTCAGAATGTCCGCCACCGGATCGATGGCCGTGGGCGCGGAAATCCGGACATCGTCACGTGG
>JBQVQW010000011.1:0-97773 GCA_052441165.1 Caulobacteraceae bacterium
CTCGGGTTGACCCCCTGCGCCCGGCGTCGTGATCTGCGCCGCCCGTTATCTCGCGAGTCCCCCATGATGCGTCCGACCGCCCGCCTGCTCGCCGCCGCCTGCGCCGCAGCCCTTCTCGCCGGCGCCGGGGCGCCCGCCGTGGCCCAGGTCGGCACGCCCGCCCTGCCCGTCGCCCTGGCCCCGATGCCCGAGCCGCGCGACACGGCCTATCCGGGCGTCATCGACATCCGCGTGGACGCCACGGACATCGACCGTCGGATCGTCTCGGTCAGCCAGACCATCCCGGTCGCCGGTCCCGGCCCGCTGATCCTGCTCTATCCGCAGTGGATCCCGGGCAACCACGGACCGGTGGGTCCGGTCGACGACATCGCCGACCTGCAGATCACCGCCAACGGCCAGCCCCTGCGCTGGGTCCGCAACACCGTCCACACCAGCGCCTTCCAGGTCGAGGTCCCGGCCGGCGCGACCTCCGTGGACGTCGCCTTCAAATGGCTGACGCCCATCGAGGGGTCGCAGGGCCGGGTCGTCATCACCGACGAGATGCTGAACATCCAGTGGGAGAAGGCGGTCCTCTATCCGGCCGGCTACTACTCGCGTCAGATCACCTTCCGCCCGACCCTGCGCCTGCCGGCCGGCTGGCAGTATGGCGTGGCCCTGGACACGGTCTCGTTCGAGAACGGCCTGGCCACCTTCGCCCCGATCACCCTGGAGCATCTGGCGGACAGCCCCCTGTTCGCCGGCGCCCACTACCGCCAGTTCGACCTTGATCCGGGCGGGCGCTCGCCGGTGCGCATGAACGTGGTCGCTGACAGCGCCGCCATGCTGGAAGCCACTGACGCCCACATCGGCCAGCACCGCGAACTGGTCCGGCAGGCCGACCGCCTGTTCGGCGCCCGCCACTTCAACCACTACGACTTTCTCGTCGCTGTAACCGACCGTCTGGGCGGCATCGGTCTGGAGCACCACCGGTCGTCCGAAAACAGCGTCGACACGCGATACTTCACCGACCCCACCGGCACCCTGGCCGATCGCGACCTGCTGGGTCACGAATACACCCACTCCTGGAACGGCAAGTGGCGCCGCCCGGCGGACCAGATGGCGCCGAACCTGAACGCGCCGCTCCAGAACTCCCTGCTGTGGGTCTACGAGGGCCAGACCCAGTACTGGGGCCTGATCCTGACCGCCCGCGCAGGGCTGATGACGAAGCAGCAGGCGCTGGACGTTCTGGCCAACACCGCAGCCACCTACGCCGACGACAACCCCGGTCGGGCCTGGCGTGCGATGCAGGACACCACCAACGATCCGATCATCGCCCGCCGCAGCGCCCAGCCCTGGCCCAGCCGCCAGCGCAGCGAGGACTATTACCGTGAAGGCGCGATGATCTGGCTGGACGCCGACACCCTGATCCGCGAGCAGTCGAACGGCCGCAGGTCGCTGGATGACTTCGCCAAGGCCTTCTTCGGTACCGAGGACGGCGACTGGGATCCGGCGCCCTACACTTTCGAGGACGTGGCCTCGACGCTGAACGGCGTGCAGGCCAATGAATGGTCGACATTCCTGCGGGAACGGCTCGACGCGGTCGGCCCCGACGCCCGCGGCCCGCTGGGCGGTATCGAGCGCGGCGGCTATCGACTTGTCTGGCGCGACACGCCCAATGCCTACAGCCGCGCCCTGAACGCCGAGCTCAGCCGCAACGACTTCCAGTATTCGCTGGGTCTGTCGGTCAACAACAGCAACCGCATCACGGGGGTCCGCTGGGGCTCACCGGCCTTCGACGCCGGTCTCCGCTCAGGCTGGGAACTGGTCGCGATCAACGGTCGCGCGGCCAGCCCCGCCACCCTCGCTGCCGCTATCACGGCGTCGAAGGGCAACACCACGCCCATCGAGGTCATGCTGAAGAACGGCGAGCGGTTCCGCACCATTCGCTTCGACTACCACGACGGCCTGCGCTACCCGCACCTCGAACGGATCGAGGGCACGCCTGACCGCCTCGGCGACATCCTCGCCCCGCGCCGTCGCTAATCGAGAGACGAGAGACCCGACGATGATCCGCACCGCCGCCCTCGCCCTCCTGCTCGCGTCCGCAGCTGGCGCCGCCCTCGCGCAGGTTCCGGCCTCGCAGGCCAATGCCCCCCTGCCCGCGCCCACAAGCCTGCCGCGCGCCCTGCCGCCGATCCCTGCGCCGCAGGATCGCGACTATCCGGGAACGATCGGCATCCGTGTCGACCTGACGGACCTGGACCACAAGGTGATACGCACCCGCCAGACCATCCCGGTCGCCGCCGGCCATCTGGTGCTACAGTATCCGAAATTCATTCCGGGCAATCACGCCGACACAGGCCCGATCCAGCTGATCTCGGGCCTGACCGTCACTGGCGCCGGCCAGAGGATCGAGTGGGTGCGCGATACGGTCGATCCGCACGCCTTCCACCTCGACATCCCTGCCGGCGTCTCGAACATCGAGGTCGCCTTCGAATGGCTGACCCAGCCCGACAACGCCGTCTGGCGCGTCGTCATGACGCCCGAGATGGTGAACCTGCAGTGGGAGAAGGCCCTGCTGTATCCGGCGGGCTACAATCACGACCGCATCACCTTCGCCCCCTCGGTCGTCCTGCCCACCGGCTGGCAATACGGCGTGGCGCTCGACGAGACCTCCCGCGAAGGCGATGTGGCGACCTTCGCCCCGATATCGCTGGAGCATCTGGCAGACAGCCCCATGTTCGCCGGCCGCCACTATCGCCGCGTGGACATCGACCCGGGCGGACGGTCGCCGATCCACCTGAACCTCGTCGGCGACACCGCCGCCTCGATCAACATCACGCCCGAGTGGACGGCGAAGTACGAGGCGCTGGTCGATCAGGCCGACCGCCTGTTCGGCACGCGCCAGTTCGACCGCTACGAGTTCCTGCTGGCGCTCACCAGCCAGATGGGCGGCATCGGTCTGGAGCATCACCGCTCGTCCGAGAACACCGCCGCGCCAAACTACTTCTCCAGCGCCAATCCGGCCTATGGCGCGCGGGGCCTCCTGCCCCACGAGTATGTCCACAGCTGGAACGGCAAATATCGCCGTCCGTCGGACGAGTACGTCGCCAATCTGAACGTGCCGACCCAGAACACCCTGATGTGGGTGTACGAGGGTCAGACGGAGTACTGGGGCGATGTCCTGACCCCGCGCTCGGGCCTCGGCACCTTCGAGGAGGCCGTGATCAATCTCGCCGAGGTGGCGGGCTTCTATGACAACCAGCCCGGCCGCCAGTGGCGCGCCCTGCAGGACACCACGAACCACAACCTGCTGGGTTACCGGACCACCAACCCATGGTCCTCATGGATGCGCGGCACCGGCGACTACTACCGCGAGGCCCTGCTGGTCTGGCTGGACGCCGACACCCTGATCCGGTCGGAGACGAACGAGCGCAAGTCGCTGGACGACTTCGCCCGCACCTTCCTGGGCGGCGAGGACGGCGTGTGGGAGGCGAAGCCCTACACCTTCGACGACGTGGTCCAGGCCCTGAACGCCGTGCACCCGCACGACTGGGCCACCTTCCTGCGGACCCGTCTGGACGCCGTGGGACCCGATGCCCGGGCGCCTCTCGACGGCATCGAGCGCGCCGGCTGGCGTCTGACCTACGTCGACGAGCTGACCCCGGTCGAGAAGCGGATGATGGGCGGCTGGGGCGGCGACTTCCAGTATTCCCTCGGCTTCAGCCTGGGCGCGGGCAACCGAATCGGTGGCGTGCGTTGGGGCTCGCCGGCATTCGAGCAGGGCCTCGGCCACGGCTGGGAGCTGGTCGCCGTCGGCGATCGCGTCGCGTCTGCGGAAGTGCTGCGCAGCGCCGTGACGGCGGCGAAGGGCGGCAGCCAGCCGATAGTCCTGATCGTAAGGCGCGGCGACGAGTTCCGGACCCTGTCCTTCGACTATCACGACGGCCTGCGCTATCCGCGCCTGGTCCGGATCGAGGGAACCCGCGACCGCCTGGCAGACATCTTCGCCCCCAGGCGGCGCTAGGCGCCGCCCGGGACCCCGACATCAGAGCAGTTTCAACAAGGCGTCGGCGGCCTCCCTTGAGGACGCCGGATTCTGCCCTGTCACCAGCTTGCCATCGGTCACCACATGGGATGACCAGTCCGGGCCGCTGGAGTAATGGCCGCCATTGGCGGTCAGCATGTCCTCGACCAGGAAAGGCACGATGTCGGTCAGACCGACAGCCTCTTCCTCGCTGTTTGTGAAGCCGGTGACCTTGCGTCCCTTCACCAGCGGCGCGCCGTCCGCACCCTTCACCGAGCGGAACACGCCGGGCGCGTGGCAGACAGCGCCGACCGGCTTGTCGGCCTTCACGAACGCCTCGATCAGGCCGATCGAGGCGCCGTCTCCAGCGAGATCCCATAGCGGGCCATGCCCGCCCGGATAGAAGACTGCGTCGAAATCGTCCGCCTTCACACTGTCCAGTCGCACCGTCCTGGCCAGCACGGCCTTTGCGTCAGCGTCGTCCTTGAAGCGGCGCGTATCGTCGGTCTGGGCGTCCGGCGCGTCGCTCCTGGGGTCCAGCGGCGGCTGGCCGCCGCGCGGCGAGGCCACCACGATATCCGCCCCGGCATCCTTCAGCGCGTAATAGGGCGCTGCGAACTCCTCCAGCCAGAAGCCGGTCTTCTCGCCGGTATCGCCCAGTTTGTCGTGGGACGTCAGCACCATCAGGATATTCATTCGCGGGGTCCTTCCTTTGGGGGCCCATCAGATGGTGTCGACGACCGGAAGCGCTACCCCACCGGCGGGCTCCGGCGCCGACGGACGCCCCCGGAAGTGCAAACGAAAACGGGCCGGAGGATTGCTCCTCCGGCCCGTCAGGTGTTCAAGCCGCCGCTCCGGAGAGCGACAGACCAGATCCCATCTTACTTGATGGTGACCTTGGCGCCGGCTTCTTCCAGCTTCTTCTTGATTTCTTCGGCTTGCTGCTTCGAGACGTTCTCGACGACGTTCTGCGGAGCGCCTTCGACCAGGTCCTTGGCTTCCTTCAGACCGAGGTCCGAACGCACGCCACGGACTTCCTTGATGACGTTGATCTTCTTGTCGCCGCCGTCCGTCAGGACAACGGTGAACTCGGTTTGCTCTTCGCCAGCCGGAGCGGCGTCAGCAGCGGCGCCGCCACCGGCCGGCATGGCCATGGCGACCGGAGCAGCGGCGCTCACGCCCCACTTTTCTTCCAGCAGCTTCGACAGTTCAGCGGCTTCCAGGACGGTCAGAGCCGACAGGTCTTCAACGATTTTGGCGAGATCAGCCATGGGATAGTTCCTTCGGTAGGATGGTGTTCAGAGAGGGTGCAGAGATGAAAGCGGGTCCGCTTACGCGGCGTCCTTCGTGGCGTAGGCGTTGAAAACGCGAGCCAGTTGGGCGGCCGGGGCTTGAACGACGCCAGCGATCTTGGTCGCGGGAGCGTTGATGAGGCCCAGAAGCGAAGCGCGGAGCTGGTCCAGCGAAGGCAGCTTGGCGAGGGTTTCGACACCCGTCACGTCCACGACCTTGTCGCCCATGAAGCCGCCCAGGATCACGAACTTGTCGTTACCCTTGGCGAACTCGGACGAGACCTTGGCGGCCGTCACCGGATCGTTGGCGTATGCGATGCCCACCGGACCCTTGAACAGGCCGTGGTAGTCGCTGCCTTCTTCGGCTTCGAGCGCCTTCAGCGCCAGGCGGTTCTTCACCACCTTGAACGTGCCGCCAGCAGTACGAAGGCGGCCACGCAGATCTTCCATTTCCGCAACGGTCAGACCCAGGTTGTGGGTCACGACCACGGCGCCCGCGTCGGCGAAAACGCCCTTCAGCGTTTCGATCGACTCGGCTTTTTGTGCGCGGTCCATTGCGGTCTCCAGTCTTGGTACTCGCTCCCGGGCTTATTCCCGAAAGCGTATGGCCAAAGCGCCGCGCATCGCTGCGAGACGTTCAGGCCGGTCGTATTGTCCGAAGGAAGCTCAAACCCCGTGCCCCCGTTTCCGGGTGACGGTGATCGTCTGCATCCCCATCTCCCCACGGCGCCAGAGGGCTCTCTGACAGTTACGGCATGGGTGGCCCCCACGCCCCGAAGTTCTCGGACAGGACCGCCGCGTCCCGAGGGCAGCGACGGAGAAGGCGCGCTCTATACACGCAAACGCGACAAACTCAAGCGCTCGCTCGACTGCACGGCGCCTGCACGCGCGCTGCCAGGGAATTACATGGGACGAATGACCTGCTTCGGGGCAAGCTGGCGGGTGACAGGGAGAAGCCCGCCATGACCGACACCGCAGATTCCGCCGGCCGCAACAGTCTCGGCCTCGGCCACCCGCGGGCCCTCATCTGGACCCGCGCAGCCGTCGGCCTGTTGCAGGGCGGCGCCCTGTGGTGGCTCCAGCAGACGTCGGACGCCCCGATAGCCTGGCCGGCCACCATACCTCCCCTCTTCGTTCCGCTTCTGCTGTGTCTGGCCTTCGTCCCGGTCATTCTGATCGCCGGGGTCGGCAGAATGCGCCTGCCGACACTCGCGCTGTGGGCCGTAGCCGCCGCAGCGATCCTTGCCCTGCTGGGCTGGCACGAGGTCGCCTCGCGCACGGCCGAACAGGTGCGCAATCCACCCTTCCTCAACTCGCCCATGCCGCTGTTCGCCGTGGCGGCCCTGTTTATCGGGCATCATCTGGTGCTGGCCGGCGATCTGAACCGGCGCTGGATCGCGCCCTTCGCCGCCTATTTCGACACGGCCTGGAAGTCGGGTGTCCAGCTGGCGCTGAGCATCGGTTTCACCGGCGCTTTCTGGATCCTGATGTTCCTCGGCGCCGCCCTGTTCCGCGTCATCGGCCTGACCTTTCTGGAGGACCTGCTGCGCAAGGTCTGGTTCAGCGTGCCGATCACAACCCTCGCCTTCGCCGTCGCCGTTCATCTGACCGATGTCAGTGACGGCATCATTCGGGGCGTTCGTACCGTCGCCCTGATGCTGCTGTCCTGGCTGCTGCTTTTGATGACCCTGCTGGCGGCCGGCTTTGTGGCGGCCCTGCCCTTCACTGGGCTCAAGGGACTCTGGGACACGGGCTACGGCACCTCCCTCGTGCTGGCGGCGGTGGCCGCCCTGATCGTCCTCATCAACACCGCCTACCAGGACGGCCGCGCCGAGAATCGCCCGCCCCGGGTGTTGCAATGGGCCGTGCGGATCGCCTCTGTCCTGCTGCTGCCGCTGTGCTTCATCATCGTCTGGGGTCTGGCCTTGCGGATCGGTCAATATGGCCTGACGCCCGACCGGATCATCGCAGGCGCCTGTGCGCTGGTCGGCGTCGTTCACGCCGTCGGCTATACGGCGGCCGCAGTGCCCGGCCCGTGGGCGCGTGACGGCTGGATGCGCAGGCTCGAGCCGACCAATATCGCAGGCGCGGTCCTGGCGCTGCTGCTGATCATCGTCCTTTTCAGCCCCGTCGCCGACCCTGCGCGCCTCTCGGTCGCCGATCAGGTCGCCCGACTGGAACGGGGAATCACGGCCCCGGACAAGTTCGACTACCTCTTCCTGCGCCACGGATCCGGCCAGGCGGGAGCGGCCGCACTTGAACGTCTTGCGCGATCCGACAACCCTGCGATCGCCTCGCGGGCGAAGCAGAAACTTGAGGCTCCACAGGTCCTCACCCTCCCCGAAACCGTGGGGCCGGCGGACATTTTTATCGAACCTGCGGCCGGTATGGCGCTGCCGCCCTCATTCCTCCAACAGAAGGGCGATCAGCTGTCATCCCTGCTGTCAGGGTGCATTGCCGACCGTCCATGCCCTGCCCGCACACTGGACCTCGACACCGACGGCTTTGAAGAAGTCCTCGTCGCTCACCCGCGCGCCATCTCGGTCTTCAAGCGAGAGCGCGACGGACGCTGGATCGAATGGGCCAACTATCTCGCCTCCGACTGCGCGCCGGATCTGGCGGACCTCCAGGGCGACTTTGCCGACGGTCGTGTCCGGACCGTCCCACCGATCTTCCCCGACATCGCCATCGGCGAGCTTCGTTTGAGGCGGCAGGAGGGTGATCCGGTATGCCCGGCCCCGCCGGTCGTGGTCCGCGTGACGCCCTGATGGAGCCACACACCCACGTCATTCTTCGGTAAGCTGCCGGACCGGTCTTGACCCGGACAGAATGACGCACATTACAGTCGGTTCATGTTTGCTTCGGGGGATGCGGCATGAACCAGACAGACCAGCAGTCGCTGCTACAGCGCGCGGCAGAGGCCATCGCGCGTCGCGACCCGCAGGGCGCTCTCGAACTGCTGGACCAGGCCGACGCCTTGGGGCGCACTCACAATGGCCTGTTGAATCGCGCCCTGGCCCTGCGTCTGATCGGCGACTTCCGCGCGTCGCTCGCAGTCCTCGACGACGCGCTGACGATGCAGCCCTACGACTTCATCGCCCTGCTGGCCAAGGCGGCCATGCTGGAGAAGCTCGGCGGGGAGAAGGTCGCCGCGGACACCTACCGCAATGCCCTGAAGATCGCCCCGCCGCGCAATCAGTGTCCGCCGGCGATCATCGCCCAGATCGACCACGCGGACGGCGTGGTCCAGCGTCAGGCCGAGGCCTTGCGCGACCACATGCGCTCGGCGGTCGAGACCCTTCGCGCGACCCTCGACCCCGCGACCCTCGACCGGTTCGACGAGGGGCTGGAGATCTATGCGGGAGTGAAGGCCCCGCCGAAGCAGGAGCCGATCCTGCTCAACTACCCGCGCCTGCCGGCCATCCCCTTCTATGACCGCAGTCTTTTCCCGTGGCTCGGCGAGCTGGAAGCGGCGACGCCGGTCATTCAGGCCGAGTTGACGGCGCTGCTGGAGGAGTCCTTCGACGACTTCGCACCCTACATCGCCTACCCAAAGGGCGCGCCGTTCAATCAGTGGGGAGAGTTGAACCACTCGCGGAAATGGACCTCGCTGTGGCTCTGGAAGGACGGCGAGAAGCAGCAATCCGTTTGCGACCGCTGCCCGCAGACCGCAGCCCTGCTGGAGAGCCTGCCCATGGCCCGGCAGGATAGCTTCGCCCCCACCGCCGTCTTTTCCGCCCTGCAGCCCCACACCCACATTCCGGCTCACACCGGCTCGGCCAATGTGCGACTACTCACCCATCTGCCCCTGATCCTGCCCGGCCCGGCGCGCTTCCGGGTCGGGAACACCACGCGCGAATGGAAGATGGGCGAGGCGTGGGTCTTCGACGACACCATTGAACACGAGGCCTGGAACGACGCCGACGAGATGCGCGTCATCCTGATCTTCGATGTCTGGAACCCCTATCTCACCGAAGCCGAGCAGTCCCTCATCACCGCGATGATGAAAGCCCAGCGGGCGTTCATGGCGGCGCGATAGGGCATGCCATCAACACCCCGCTAACCCTGCCCGACCACCCGATCTTCACCTTGTGACGGTTAAAACGTCCCGGAATGAGCCAGCTCCACCTTATGAGAGCCGGCCTGACGTGATGTTTCGAGGGGTGTCCCGATGGCCCGTACCGTCCTGGTGGTTGACGACGATCCGACCCAGCGCCGCCTGGCCCAGGCCGTGCTGGAGCGCGAGGGCTATGACGTCGTGCACGCCGGCTCGGGCGGCGAAGCGATCGACCGACTGACGAAGGGCGGCGGCGCCGACGTGGTCCTGCTGGACATGGTCATGCCCGGGATGAGCGGGCTGGAGGCTCTCGCCGAGATCCGCACCGCGGGCGTCACCACGCCGGTCATCGTTCTGACCGCCTCAGGCGGCGTCGAGGCTGTGGTCAAGGCCATGCAGGCCGGCGCGCAGGATTTCTTTGTCAAGCCGGTGTCCGCCGAGCGTCTGCTGGTCGGCGTCCGCAACGCCCTGCAACTGACCCAGCTGACGGCCGAGGTCGGCCGGCTGAAGAAGCATGTCTCCGGCCGCACCTCGTTCGACGACCTCGTCGGCTCCAGCCCCGCCATGCGCATGGTCAAGTCGCTGGGCGCGCGCGCCGCGAAATCCGGCATCCCGGTGCTGATCACCGGCGAAAGCGGTGTCGGCAAGGAAGTCATCGCCCGCGCCCTGCACGGTGCGTCGGATCGCGCCGGCAAACCCTTCGTCGCCGTGAACTGCGGCGCCCTGCCCGCCAACCTGGTCGAGTCCATTCTGTTCGGTCACGAGAAGGGCAGCTTCACCGGCGCCACGGACAAGCACCTTGGCAAATTCGCGGAGGCTTCGGGCGGCACCCTGTTCCTGGACGAGATCGGGGAGTTGCCGCTGGACATGCAGGTCAAGCTGCTGCGCGCGCTTCAGGAAGGCGAGATCGACCCGGTCGGCTCGAAGCGTTCGGTCAAGGTCGATGTCCGCATCCTGTCGGCCACCAACCGCGACCTGAACGATCAGGTGCGCGAGGGCCGGTTCCGCGAGGACCTTTTCTATCGCCTGAACGTCTTCCCGATCGAGGCTCCGGCACTCCGCGACCGCCGGGAAGACATCCCGGCCCTGGTCGACCATTTCGTTGCCCGCTTCAACGT
Organism: Caulobacteraceae bacterium; assembly: GCA_052441165.1. Classification (GTDB taxonomy): domain Bacteria; phylum Pseudomonadota; class Alphaproteobacteria; order Caulobacterales; family Caulobacteraceae; genus Brevundimonas. The sequence goes on from JBQVQW010000011.1 coordinate 10,474, forward strand.
CGAGGAAGGCAAGCGGGTCGCCGGCTGCTCGCCCGAGACGACCGCCCTGCTCCAAGCCTTCGACTGGCCCGGCAACGTCCGTCAGCTGGAGAACGCCGTCTATCGCGCCATCATCCTCGCCGACGCGCCGTTCCTCCAGCCGCACGACTTCCCGGCCATTTCCGGACTTGCCCTGCCCGCGGCGGAACTGCTGGCCGAGCCGTCCGCGGCGGTCGTCGCCAGCAATGTCGTGGCCCTGCATGAGATGCCGCCGCTGCCCGAGGCTCCCATCCGCATCCTCGACGACCGGGGGCATCTGCGGACCCTGGAGGAGATCGAACGCGATTTGATCCAGCATGCGATCGAGGTCTACGCCGGTCACATGTCCGAAATCGCGCGCCGCCTGGGCATCGGCCGCTCCACGCTCTACCGCAAGGTGCGTGAGCAAGGTCTGGAAGGCGCGCTCAAGGACGCGAGCTGACGCATTTATGCAACGTCACGGCGAAGCCTGAAGTCTGACAGAAAGTTCACTGGCCCTCTCCGGCGACGCCGGAGAGGACAGTTCCCCTGTGAGGAACAATTACGTCCCACCGAAGTTTCAGCGCTGAAATGCGACGGAAACAGCGGCCCGGAACGTTTGGTTGTCCGTTATCTCCCCGGGGTCCCACGTATGCTTCTCGTCACCACTGCCCTGTACGGCCTCATGGCCGGCACGATTCAGGCCGCGCCTGCGCAACAGCAGACCCAGCCCGCGCCGGCTCCACAGCCCCAGGAGCAGTCCGCCCCGGCCACGACCGCAGCGGAAGAGGAGGACGACGCCTACGATCTCGGCGTCACCACCGTCACCGGCAGCCGCCCGCGCGGCGCCGTCGACACGGAGATCCCGCCGGACGTCACTCTTTCGGCCGAACAGATCCAGGCCTACGGCGCCTCGAACATCGCCGAGTTGATGACCTATCTTGAGCCGCTGACCCGCTCCTCCAGCGGTCGCACCGACCTTCAGCCCGTTTTCCTCGTCAACGGCCGCCGCATCTCCGGCTTCCGCGAGATCATGGGCATCCCGACCGAGGCCATCGAGCGCACCGACATCCTCCCCGAGGAAGTCGCCCTGCAGTTCGGCTACCGCGCCGAGCAGCGTGTGGTGAACTTCGTCCTGAAGAACAACTTCAACTCCCTGACCAGCGAGCTGACCGCCCGTCGTCCGACCCAGGGCGGCCGCACGGTCGCCGAGATCGAGGGCAATATCCTGCGAATCTCCGGTCCCAACCGGTGGTCGATGGACCTGGAGCACGAGCGCGCCAATCCGCTGTTCGAGAGCGAGCGCGACATCGAGCGCGAGCGTGTGCCCGGCGATCCGGGCACCGAGGACATCGGCGCCTACCGCAACCTGCTGGCCGAGACCGAGCGCAACACCGTGCGCGGAACGATGAAGCGGGACCTGAACAGCACGACCCAGGGCACCATCAGCGCCAGCCTGCAGGACAACTCCAGCCGCAGCTTCAACGGCTATCCCGGACTGGCCTTTACCCTGTCGCCGTCAAACCCCTACTCCACCTCGGCGACGACCCAGCCCGTCCAGCGCTATCTGGAGGATGCGGCCGCCGGTCGCCGCAAGACCGACACCCTGACCGCCGAGTTCGGCGTGCTGCTGGACGGATTCCTCGGGGAGGATTGGCGCTGGACCTTCGGCGCCGACTACAACCGCGTCGAGACCGACACCTTCACCGCCCGCGGCTACGACGAACGGCCCTTCCAGGCCCGCCTGGACGCCAATGACCCGTCGGCCAATCCGTTCGCCGCGTTCAAGCCGGCGGACTTCACCCGCCTGCCGAACGACACCGCCAACTCCGTCTCCCAGACCCTCAGCGCAGAAGCGACGCTGAACGGCGACCTGTTCGAGCTGCCGGCCGGCGACGTCAGCACGACCTTCAAGCTGGGCGCGGACACCCGCTCGCTGGACTCGACCAGCACCCGCTACGACATGCAGACCCGCGTGAGCGTGCTGACCGACCGCTCGCAGTCGCGCGACCGCGGCAACGTCCAGGCCAGCTTCAGCATCCCGATCGCCAGCCGCCGCCGCGAGGTTCTGACGGGCCTGGGCGACCTGTCGGTCAATCTGAACGCCGGCTACGAGGAGCTGTCCGACTTTGGCGGCCTCAGCACCTTCGGCCTGGGCGTCAATTGGTCGCCCATCGAAAAGCTGTCCTTCCTCGTCAACTACACCGACGAACAGGGCGCACCGACGATTGGTCAGTTGAACGACCCGATCATCACCAACTTCAACGTTCCGGTGTTCGACTTCCGCACCGGCGAGACCGTCCTGGTCAACCAGATCACCGGCGGCAACCCCAATCTCGACTCCGACAACCGCACGGTCATCCGCGCCGGCGTCACCCTGCGGCCGTTCAGCGAGCAGGACTTCAGCATCATGTCGACCTGGACCTACAACCGGATCGACGACTATCTGGCCAGCTTCCCGACCATCACCCCGGATCTGGAAGCGGCCCTGCCCGGCCGGTTCCAGCGCGACCTCGACGGCAATCTGGTCTCGATCGACGCCCGCCCGCTGAACTTCCAGAAGTACGAGCGCCAGGACCTGCGGACCGGCATCAACTTCTCGCGCGCCTTCGGCACGCCGACCCCGGCCGCGGCTGGCGCCTTGCCCGGGCAGCCGGGCAGCGCCCGCCCTGCTCCGGGGGGCGGAGGCGTGATGATCATCTCGTCGGGCGGCCCCGGCGCCGGCCCGCCTCCCGGCGGCGGCGGCCAGTTCCGCATGGGTGGCGGCCCGGGCGGACCGGGCGGCGGTCGCCGGATGCAGATGCAGCCCGGTCAGGGCCGCTTCAACCTGTCGCTCTACCACACCTACCGCTTCGTGGATGAGATCACGATCGCCGACGGCCTGCCGACGCTCGACCTGCTGGACGGCAACGCCACCTCCTCGCGTGGCGGCACTTCGCGCAACGAGATCCAGCTGCAGGGCGGCGTGTTCCGCAACGGCTTCGGCGCTTTCCTGAACGCCAACTGGCGCGAGGGCACCCGACTGGAGGGCGGCACGGGTCCGGACTTCACCTTCTCCGACCTGACGACCGTCAACCTGAACGTCTTCATGGACCTGAACCAGCGCACCAGCTGGGTCGAGAAGTACCCGATCCTGCGCGGCTCGCGCCTTCAGTTCGGCGTCCAGAACCTCTTCGACAGCCGTCTGGAGGTCACCTCCAGCACCGGCGACACCCCGCTGAACTACCAGCCAGACTACCTCGACCCGCAGGGTCGCGTGGTCAGCCTGACGTTCCGGAAGATCCTGTTCTAGGGATCAGGGGTTAGGGATTAGGGAAGAGGAAGGCCAAGGGCACGGACGGCAGCGCAACGCCCCGAATCCCTGATCCCTAATCCCTAGTCCCTCTCTTCCCCCACCGCCGCTTCGGTTCCTCGCCCTTGGCCTTGGCGGCGATCTCCTTGAGCTTGCGGCCCTGCATGGCCGACAGGGCCTGTCCGGGCGTGCCCAGTTCGGGGTCACCGAAGGCGCGGCCGTGGGTCTTCACCCGCTCGCTGACCGAGTCCAGGAACTCGCCCTCCCATTCGGACAGCGAAACGCCCGCCTTCTCTGCCGAGCGGCGGGCGCGTTTCAGGGCGTTCAGGGCCGCCCGCTGATTGGCTTTTCGCTCCGCCTCGAACGGGCTGGCGGGCGGCTTTTTCGAACCGCCCTTCCCGCCTCCACCGAAGCCGGAGCGCTTCAGGCTCAGACCTCGCCGAGCGCCGACAAATAGAGGTCCAGAATGGCCTCTTCTTCCTGCCGCTTGGCCTTGTCCTGCTTGCGGATGCGGATGACCTTGCGGAGGACCTTGACGTCGTAGCCCTCGCCTTTGGCCTCGGCGAAGACCTCCTTCATGTCCGTCATGACGGCCTGCTTGTCCTCCTCGAGGCGCTCCAGACGCTCGATGATGGTGCGCAGACGACCCTGGGCAGTGGCGGTCAGGACGTCGGGCGACGAGTCGAAGGCGGCGTCATCGGCCATGAAGGATACTCCGGAAGTGATCCCGCGCGGCGACGGCCGTGCGGGCAGGATTCGCCCTCAAGCAGCCCGAAGGGCAGTAGGGCAAAGAGAGAGGCCGGACGCTAACCACGCCGGCGCGTCCAACTCAACGCCAGACGCGAAAAAGGCTGCGGACAAGTCCGCAGCCCTGTTCATTTCAAGACCGCGCCGAGCCCGGCGCGCGAACCCTGCTTAGCCTTGCTTGGCCTTGAAGCGCGGATCGGTCTTGTTGATCACGTACACGATGCCCTTGCGGCGCACGACTTTACAGTCGCGGTGGCGACCCTTGAGCGACTTGAGCGAGCTGCGGACCTTCATGGTCGTCGTCCTGAGGCAAATCAAAATAAGAAAGCCGCGGGACGAGCCTGCGGCGGAGCGGTGCGTATAGAGAGGAGTCGTCGGAAGGTCAACGGGGACGTCGAACTTCTGCTCGATGGGAGCGCCGCGGCGTCGCCAGGGGTCAAGAGCAGGACCTTCACCAAGGCCGCCAATCGAACCTTGCGGGCAACCTCGCCCAGGCGGTGGCGTTCTCACTGCCCGGTCCGCGAACCGCGGCAGGACCTCAGCAACGCCCGCACCCCGCATCGGTCGCCATGCGACTCCTTGCCGAGACTTAAACCACAAGGACCTCTCCATGGCCTATCGCTCGCTCAATCCATTCACGGAACGGACCGTCAGGACCTGCGACGAACACACCGCCGCCGAGGTCGAAGCGAAGATTGCAAAGGCCGACGCCCTTTTTCGCTCCGACTGGTCGAGGGGGCCGATCAAAGCTCGCTTGGCCGTTCTCGAAGCGCTGGCCGGACTGCTGACCGACAACCGGGATGTCCTGGCGACGGCCATGGCCGAGGAGATGGGAAAGCCTCTGGCCCAAGGACAGGGCGAGATCGACCTCTGCGCCGGCATCGCCGCCTACTATGCCGACAAAGCCGCTGAGTTTCTCAAGCCTCAACCCTACGACACCGACCTCGGCGAGGCCTGGACGGAGTTCCATCCGATCGGCGTGCTTCTGGCCGTCGAGCCGTGGAACTTCCCGATCTATCAGCTGATCCGCGTCGTCGCCCCGGCCATCGCCGTCGGCAATCCGGTTCTGTTCAAGCATGCCTCCATCGTGCCCCACTGCGCTGCCCTGTTCGAGGACCTGGTGATGCAGGCGGGTGCGCCTGACGGCTGTGTCACCAATCTCTACATCTCGTCAGACACGGTGAGCGAGCTGATCGGCGACGACCGAATCCAGGGTGTGGCCTTGACCGGCTCCGAAGGCGCGGGCTCGAAGGTCGCCTCCAGGGCTTCGGAGATGCTGAAGAAATCAACCCTTGAGCTCGGGGGATCGGACGTTTTCGTGGTCCTTGACGACGCCGACATCGAGAAGGCTGTCGCTGCAGGGGTCGAGGGCCGACTTTCGAACGCCGGCCAGGTCTGCACGGGATCCAAGCGGTTCATCGTCCAGAAGGCCGTCGCAGAGGCATTCATCGATGGCTTCGTCGAGGGAATGAAGTCCGCGGTCATGGGAGACCCCATGGATCCCGAGACCGTCCTCGGCCCGCTGTCCTCCGAAGACGCGTTGAAAGACTTGACCGGTCAGGTTGAGGAAGCGCTCAGCCACGGCGCCAAGGCCCTGACCGGCGGCAAGCCGTCAGATCGCACCGGCTTCTTCTACGAACCGACCGTCCTTGTGGACATCACGCCGGATAATCCTGCCTACTATCAGGAGTTCTTCGGCCCGGTCGCCCAGGTTTTTGTGGTCGACGACGACGACGCGGTGGTCGCTCAAGCCAACGATTCCCATTTCGGCCTCGGTGGATCGATCTTCTCGGGGAACATCGATCGGGCGAGAAAACTCGCGTCCCGGATCGAAACCGGCATGGTCTTCGTCAACAGCACAACCACGTCGATGCCCGAGCTGCCGTTTGGTGGCATCAAGCGATCCGGCTTCGGCCGCGAACTCGGTGACGTCGGGATCAAGGAGTTCGTGAACAGGAAACTGGTGGTGATCTCTGAGGGCAAGGCGGCCTCAACCGTCGGCTGACTCAAAGGGATCAACGGGCATCCCGCGTTCGGGCCGACCGCAGTCACCCCGGCGGATGCTCGCATGCTCACGCCAGGGGGCGCCACCGGGCGGGCATTGACGCAAACGGGAGAACTGGAGGCCTGGCCTCCGAGTTGAACGGAGGGTCTTCGGCGTTGCACCGCCGACGCGTAGCCCCTCCGCCACCAGGCCGCGATCAGGGACGCCCGGTGGTAGGCCCTGAGCACTCTCCATGCCAACAACAAAGAGGGTTAATCGCCCTCTTTGGGGAGCCGTAAGGCAACGCTTTCTCCATTGGGGTGCTTTATGGCGATGAAGGGACTCGCGCACTTGTTATGACGCGGTCCGCGCCGGGGACACTAGACTCTTGATCATGCGTATCAGCCTCCGCCTCCTCCTGATCGGAACCGTCGCCGCCTGTGCGCCGATGCTGCCCGAGCCGCCGCCGGTGACCCCGACCGCGCCGGAGCCGACGCCGCAGCAACCGGTCACGCCCCCGCCCGCGCCGACCACCCAGCCCGGCGTCCCGGACCAGGCCGGCTTCGAGGGCTGGAAGCAGGGCTTCCTTGCCCGCCACGGCGGCGCACGCCGGGCGCAGTACGAACGCGAGCTGGCCGGTCTGACGCCGGATCCCGGCGTCATCCGGCTGGATCGCAACCAGCCCGAATTCAGCCGCCCCGCGGGCGCCTATGTCCAGAACGCCGTCACAGCCACCCGCATCGCGCAGGCCCGCCAGCGCACCGACCGCGTGCCATGGGATGTGGTTCAGCGCTACGGCGTGCCGTCCGAGATCCTCGTCGGCATCTGGGCGCAGGAAAGTTCGTTCGGTCAGGTCCAGGGCGACAATGACGTCATCCGCTCCCTGGCCACGCTGGCTTACGACGGCCGACGCCGCGACTGGGCGGAAGGCCAGTTGAAGAACGCCCTCGACATTGTCGTCGACGGCCGCCGCGACCGCGCAGGGCTGAAAGGAAGCTGGGCCGGCGCCATGGGCCAGACCCAGTTCATGCCGGACAATTATCTGCGACTGGGCGTGGACCAGAACGGCGACGGCCATGTCGACATCTGGGGCTCGGACGCCGACGCCCTCGCCTCCGCCGCGAACCTGCTGGCCCAGGCCGGCTGGAAGCGCGGACAGACCTGGGGCTACGAGGTCATTCTGCCGTCGGGCTTCGACTACGCCGAGGCCGAGGGACCGCGCCACAACTGGCGCTACTGGGCCGGCAAGGGCGTGCGTCTGGCCAATGGCGGCTCGCCAAATGAGGCCGAGGCCATGGAGAATGCGACCATCCTGCTGCCGCAGGGCGCACGCGGCCCGGCCTTCCTTGCCCTGCCGAACCACTACGTCATTCGCGCCTACAACAACTCGGTCAGCTATGCGCTGGCCATCGGCCTGACCGCCGACGGCATCCAGGGCAAGCCGGCCCTGACGGCCACCTGGCCGAACGACGCCCCCCTGTCGCGGGAACAGCGCATCGGCGCCCAGCGCGCCCTGACCGCCATGGGCTTCGACACCCAGGGCATCGACGGCGTCGTCGGCGCAAATACACGTGCGGCTCTCCGCCGCTGGCAGATCGCCAACAACCGCCTCGCCGACGGCTATCTCACGGCCGATCTGGCCAACGAACTGATCCGCCGGGGCGGCTAGCCTCCCCGGCTTGGCCGCCGAGACGGAGGGGTCAGAAGGCTACGGCCGCCCGGCCGCGCCGGAGTCCGCCATCTGCACCACGCCGTTGGGCGCTTCAAAATAGCGGTCAATGCCCTCGGCGACGGCCCGCATCAGGCGGCGGCGCTGGCGGGGGTCGTTCAGCAGGCGCTCATCCTCGGGGTTGGTGATGAAGCCCATCTCCAGCAGGACGGCCGGAACATCCGGGGCCAGCAGCACGGCAAGGCCGGCGTCGCGGTGGCTGCGGCGCAGCATCGGATGGCTTGCGCCTTCCAGCTCGGTCAGCAGCGTGCGCGCCAGCACGGCGGAGCGGTTCTGGGTCGCGCGCTGCGTCATGTCCAGCAGGATGCGGTCCACCGACGCGTCGCGACCCGGCAGGTTCAGGTTGCGATGCCAGTTGTCGCCGCGGGTGAACTCGCGCACGGCCCGGCCGGCGCCCTGCTCGGACAGGGTATAGACAGAGGCCCCACGCGTGGCCGGATCCGATCCGGCGTCAGCGTGCAGGGAGATGAACAGATCCGCTCCGGCCTGACGGGCGATGGCCACGCGACGATACAGGTCGACATAGGTGTTGCTGTCGCGGATCAGGCGCACGCGATATCGGCCCGAGCGCTCCAGCTCCTGCTTAAGCGCCAGCGCCGCCGCCAGGGTGACCTCGCTTTCGTTGACATGGGCTCCGCGGGCGCCGGGGTCCCGGCCGCCATGGCCGGCGTCGATAACCACCAGCGGGCGCTCGGCGCCGCGGGCGGGTCTCGCAGGTGCGCTGCGGTTGGCTGGACGGGCGGTCGGCGCCCGGCCGGTGGCCTTCAGGTCCACGACGTAGCGGTAATGGATCACGCCGTCGCCCGGCGGCAGGATGAAACGGCGCTCGATCTCGGCACTGGACGCAAGATCCAGCTCGACGCGGGCCGCAGCGCCCGAACCGGCCACGCGATAGCCACGCACCAGTCCTACGCCCTGTCCCGACATGCCGCGCGTCGGCTGCACGCCGGAAAGGGCCAGCACAACGCGGCCGTCGTCCCCTGCCTGGATCACCTGCCCGCGCGATGTCCGGTCCAGATCGACCACCACCCGCGTGCGCTCCGCGTCGCCGCCGAAGCGGACCCGCATCACCTCGCCCATCGCCCCGGAAGCCAGTCCACGGCCGGCGACCAGCACGGCGACGCAGAACACGACGAAGGCGACCGCCGTCATCGCCCATTCGCGAGCTCGCCAATGCGACAGTCGATTACGCACAAATCCGCTCATTCTGACGGAACACCCACCTTATGGTTGGACGCAGCATGGCCGATTAGGGTCGACAACGGGTTAAGGCGGACGCGGCTTTTAATTCATGAACTCGACAGCTATGTTTGTCGCGCTCGCGAAACGATCGCGCCCTCCCGCCTGCCGGGAACCGGGACGCGCACTCCTCGCGGCACTGCTTTCAACTATCCGAGGATCGGCCGGCCGAAGGGTCGACGATTCAAAGAGACGGGCCCGTGACGCCGCCTTCTCAGGCGCGGGCTGGCCCGGAGACCGACTGAACCGAATGGGCGTGACCCCCGGCCTTTCCCTGTCGTCCGCATGGACGCCGATCGATCGCGACGCAGGTCGTCGCGACGGCGGGATCGCGCCTGACGCCCCCCTCCACATTTCACGGCGAGCCGCCCCGCCCGTCAGCCTCGAGCTGACCGGCCCGGCCAGAGCGCGCCAGAGAGAGACTTTTGATGTCAAAGACCATGTTGATCGACGCGGCGCACGCGGAAGAAACCCGCGTCGCGATCGTCGAGGGCCGTCAGGTCGAGGAATTCGACTTTGAATCCCGCGCGAAGCGCCAGCTTCGCGGAAACATCTACCTCGCCAAGGTCACCCGCGTAGAGCCCAGCCTGCAGGCGGCCTTCGTCGAGTACGGCGGCAACCGTCACGGATTCCTCGCCTTTAACGAAATCCACCCGGACTACTACCAGATCCCGGTCGCCGATCGCGAAGCCATCATGGCCGAAGCGCAGTCGGACGATGACGATCACGACGATCTGGGCCGCGAGAGCGACGATGGAGAACATGAAGGCGGCCTCGCCGACGAGGAGCGCCTGAAACGTCGCCTGATGCGTCGCTACAAGATCCAGGACGTCATCAAGCGCCGCCAGATCCTGCTGGTGCAGGTCGTCAAGGACGAGCGCGGCGGCAAGGGTGCGGCCCTGACCACCTGGCTTTCGCTGGCCGGCCGCTACTGCGTCCTGATGCCGAACACCGGCAAGGGCGGCGGCATCTCGCGCAAGATCACCAATACGTCGGACCGCAAGCGCCTGAAGGCCGCCGCGGCTTCCCTGGACGTGCCGCACGGCATGGGTCTGATCATCCGCACAGCCGGCGCAAAACGCACCAAGGCCGAGATCAAGCGCGACTACGAATATCTGCTGCGCCTCTGGGAGACGATCCGCGAAACCACCCTGCGCTCCAACGCGCCGGCGATGATCTATGAGGAGGAAAACCTCGTCCGTCGCGCCGTCCGCGACATGTTCGACAAGGACTTCGACGGCATCCAGGTCGAGGGCGTGCAGGGCTTCAAGGAAGCGCGCGACTTCATGCGGGTGCTGATGCCCTCGCAGTCGAAGAAGGTGCACCTCTACCAGGGCGCTCGTCCGCTGTTCGCCTCGAACGGCATTGAGGAAACCCTCAGCCAGATCCACCAGCCGACCGTCGCCCTGAAATCGGGCGGCTATCTGGTGATCAACCAGACCGAGGCGCTGGTCGCCATCGACGTCAACTCGGGCCGCGCCACCAAGGAGCGGAACGTCGAGGCCACCGCCTTCAGACCGAACATGGAAGCGGCCGTCGAGGCCGCTCGCCAGCTACGCCTGCGCGACCTCGCCGGCCTGATCGTCATCGACTTCATCGACATGGAGGAGTCGAAGAACAACCGCGCCGTTGAGAAGGCGCTGAAGGATGCGCTGGCCAAGGACCGCGCCCGCATCCAGATGGGCCGCATCTCGGGCTTCGGCCTGATGGAGATCAGCCGTCAACGCCGACGTCTCGGCGTTATCGAGGGCGCCACCGAAATCTGCCCGCACTGCCAGGGCGCCGGCCGCGTCCGCTCGGCCGAAAGCGCCTCTCTGGTGACGCTCCGCGCCATCGATGTCGAAGCCGGCAAGAACGGCGCCGGTTCGGTGAACCTGCGCGTCTGTACGGCCGTCGCCCTCTACATCCTGAACCACAAGCGCGACTATCTGCAGAGCCTGCTGGTCCAGCGCGGCCTGAACGTCGTCATCCTGATCGACGACACGCTTGGACAGGGCGAAAGCACCATCGAGCGCACCGAAACCAACGAGGACTTCACCCCGCCGGAAGGCGTGGAGACCTTCGTCGACCTTGAGGATGACTTCGACGACAGCGCCTTCGCCGATGAGGACGAGGCCGAGGACGACGAGATCATCGACGACGAGGACGCCGACGATCTTGATCGCGAGGACTCGGACGACGACGAGGCGAGCGAGCGTTCCGAACGCCACGATGGCGAAGGACGCGGGCGTGGCCGCCGGCGCCACCGCGGCGGTCGCCGGGACGAGGAAACCCCTGCCGAAGCCGCGTCGGACGACGAGGATGACGGGGAAGGCGGCCGCCGCCGCCGTCGTGGCCGTCGCGGCGGACGCCGGGTCCGCGAGGATGGTGGCGATCGCGACGCCTTCTTCTGGGTCCGCGGCCGCACGCCGTCGCTGGATGACCCCTACGTCTGGTTCGATCCGATCAATCCCGAGCGCGCGCCGCGCACGGAAGGCAAAGCGGCGACCACGTCGGATGGCGATGTCGACGAGGTCGTCGGAGAGCGTCCGGATCGCGAGACCGGCGGCGAACGGAACGGGCGCTCGCGTCGTCGTCGCGGCCGTGGTCGCGGCCGGGATCGCGGCTCGGACGCCGGCCTGACCCATGAGGTCAAGGTCGAGACCCGCGCCACCAACGAGGGTATGCCGCCGGACGGCTCTCCGGACACCCCGATGGCCGTCGTGGTCCAGGACGAAGCGATCGAGCCCGCCCCGGCGGTTGTCGAGGAGCCGAAGCGTCGCCGGGTACGCCGCAAGGCCTCCCCTTCGGCCACTGCGGCTTCGGATGACGCCGCCGTGTCCACGGTCGAGCCGAACGAGATCGATGAAGGCGGCGAACCCGCCGTCCTCGATGTCGCCCCGTCCGTCGAGCCTGATCCTGAACTCGCCCCGGTTCCGGAACCGAAGCCGGCCGAGGTGGTCGAGGCCGTTGCCGCTCCGGAACCCGAGGTGGATGTCGCCGCGATCATCGCCGAGGATCCCAACCAGATCGTCGCTCCGCCCGAGAAGCCGAAGCGTGGATGGTGGCGCCGCTGAAAGGCCGCGATTAGATTGTGAGGATGGGCAAGGACGGGGGCGTCCGGGGTTGAGGAGTTCGTGATGAACTGGCTGTCTCGAAACGCTGCCCGCCTGCTTGGCGCCGCGACAGCCGTCAGCCTCGCGCTGACGGCCGCCTCTCCCGCCTCGGCGCAGAGCGCCATTCGGGACACCGAGATCGAGACGATCATTCACGACTGGTCGGCCCCGGTCTTCACGGCCATGGGCCTTGAGCCGGATGAGGTCGAGATTCTCCTGATCAACGAGGCGGACCTGAACGCCTTCGCGACCCGCGGCCGGATCATGGGGCTGAATACCGGCCTGATCCTGCGCACCCGCAATCCGAACGAGTTGCTGGGCGTGATCGCGCACGAGGGCGCTCACATCAAGAACCGCCACACGCTGCGCGACGGCGCCCAGGGCGCCGGTATGCAGCCGATGCTGATGACCATGGCGCTGGGCGCCCTGGCCATCGCCGCCGGCGCGCCTGACGCCGGTGCAGTCCTGCTGGGCAACAGCCAGTATTTCGGCACCCTCAGCGCCCTGCGCTACATGACCCATCAGGAAGGCGAGGCCGACAGCACCGGGGCTCGCGCTCTGGAACGCGCCGGCGAGTCGGGCCGTGGCCTGCTGACCTTCTTCGAGAATTTCCGATCGCAGGAAGTCTTCTCGGACGCCCGCCGCTTTCCGTATTTCCGCAGCCACCCGCTGTCTTCGGCCCGGATCGAGAATCTGCGCCGGCTGGTCAGCGAGCAGTCGAACTACGGCAAGGCCGACAGCCCCGAGCGTATGGCCCAGCACGCCCTGATCCGGGCCAAGATTCACGCGTTTCTGGACGCGCCGAACACCACGCTGCGCACCTACCCGGAGACGGACACCACCCTGCCCGCCCGCTATGCCCGCGCCATCGCCTGGTATCGCGACGGCCAGACCGATCGGGCGCTGGAAGCGGTCGACGCTTTGCTCGGCGAACAGCCGGACAATCCCTACTTCTGGGAGCTGAAGGGCCAGATCCTGTTCGAGGAAGGCCGCCCCGGCGACGCCATCGCGGCCCATCAGCGCTCGGTCGAAATCCTGCCGATGGCCCCGCTGCTGCGCATCAACCTCGCCCACGCAATGATCGAGACCCAGGAAGCGGCCCGGCTGGACGAGGCCATCGACCAGCTGAAACGCGCCACGGCGCTCGAACGCGACAACAGCATGGGCTGGCGACTGCTGAGCCAGGCCTATGCCAGCAAGGGCATGGAGGGCGAGGCCCGCCTGGCCTCCGCCGAGATGTATTTCGCCCTCGGGGCCCAGCAGCAGGCGACACAGTTCGCCCTGCGCGCCCGCGACATGCTGCAGCCGGGCACCGCCGAATGGACCCGCGCCATGGACATCGTCTTCGCCTCGGGCGCCACCCAGAATGACGTCGACGATCTGGACCGCCGCAACCAGCGTAACCGGTCGGTGATCGCCGCTCCGGCGTCCAGCTGACCCCTGACAGAGACCCGTATGACCGAAGCGCCCGACACCGGCTCCGAACCCACGCGTACAAAGGGTCTGTTCGAGGGGCCCCGCGTGGCCCAGGCGGCGCTCGCCGCGGCCGCTGTCGCCCTTGTCGTCGCGGTCGTGCCGCATTTCACCGGCGGCACATCGGACGCGCAAATCCGCCGCTACCTGCTTCAGCATCCGGAGATACTCCAGGAAATGAGTGCGGCCCTGCAAACCAGGGCCGACAACGACCGGACCGCGGTCGTGAACGAGCGTGCTGCGGCCAACCCGCAACTGCTTGCCGTCGATGCCCGGGATCCCGCATTCGGCCCGGCGGACGCCAAGGTGACCGTGATCGAGTTCTTTGATTTCCGCTGCCCCGGCTGCAAGGCGACCGCCCCGGAAGTCCTCCGCCTGATGCAGGCGCACCCCGACGTGCGCTTCGTCTTCAAGGATTGGCCGATCCTTGATCGTCCGGGCGAAGATGCCTCTCACATGGCCGCACGCGCCGCACAGGCCGCTCATCGTCAGGGCAAGTATCTGCCGGTCTTCAGGGCTCTCATGGCGGAACCCGCCCTGGACGAGGCCGCCATCGCCCGCATCCTGTCCGAAAATGGCGTTTCCCTGCCCGAGGCGCAGGAGACCATGGCCAGCGCCGATGTCGCCCGACACCTGAGCGACATCCATACCGCCGCTGCGGCCCTTGGCCTGTCCGGCACGCCGACCTTCTTCATCAATGGTCGGGCCAGCCCCAGCATCCAGCCGACCGATATCGATCGCGCCATACGCGAGGCGAAGGGCTAGGCCCGAACCGGTCCGACCGGGCCGGGATTTCGGCCTGCCGTCAGGCCAGCTTCAGATCCATCGCCCCGCCGATCCATTCGACGGCGGCGTTGCGACGCGCGGCCTCGGCGGCATCGGCATTGCCCAACGCCATCTCGGCCTCAGCCAAAACGAAATAGCTGTAGGGATCGCTCGGCCAGTCCGCGAGCAGCTCCTCGACCTTGGCCCTGGCCCCCGCCGCATCGCCGTTCATGAGCATGGCGGCAGCCAAGCTGCGGCGTGTCGGGAACCAGAGCGCTGGCGGATCGCCGCCTTCTTCCTGTTGTCCCTGAATTTCCGCGGCGCGGGTGAAGGCTGCGACGGCGGCCTGGCCATTGCCCTCAACCATGGCCGCGCGGCCTTCGAGGACGCGCTGAAGCACCTCGGTGAAGTCGCTGCGCTCCTTCGCCATCGGCCCGGCATTGAACGCATCTCCCTCGCGGATCGCCTTGATCGCCCCAGCCTCCGCCCGGATTGCCGCGGAATCTCCGGCGCGGGCCGCCGCCTCGCCCCGGGCGTAGCGCCAGCTGATCCGCAGCATCGGATGGGTCCCGGGCGGCTCCCGCAGGGCAGCCACCTGCTTTGGCGTGCCGAACCGCCCATAGATGGCATAGGCGTTGTTGGTGACGATCTGCCGCCAGACATTCGTCGCTGGCGTGTCCGGGAAGGTGGCCAAGAACCAGTCGGCCAGGTTCAGCCCCTCGTCGGCCCCGCCGGCCATCAGGGCTCCACCCATGCCGAAATGGATGTTGTGGCCGTGCAGCGGCATCGCCTTCACACCGCCCGGCGGACTGGCGAGGCCGGCATAGCGCAGGTCCAGAGCCACGGCGTTGACGTTCGACATCATCGCATCGCGGTAGCGGCCCACCCGATAGAAGGTGTGCGACGGCATATGCACCAGATGACTGGCGCCGGGCGCCAGTGCGGCCAGCCGTTCGCCGTAGGGGATCGCCTTGTGCGGATCGTCGGACCATTCCGTCAGATGGATGTAGAGGTGAATGTTGCCCGGATCATTCGGAGCCTGGGTCAGGGCGTGTTCGAGCACCGCCATCGCGCGAGTGATCCCCGGATCCGCCGCCCTGCCCTCGTCGTCCCACCAGCGCTCGGCCTTCAGCATCCAGGCGTCGGCCGTGATCGCCGCCAGCGCGACATCGTCCGGGTTGCGGTTCAGCAGTCCATCCATCCGCTCGGCGAACCGACGGGCGCGCGTCGCCTTTGCGCCCGAATAGCGCTGGATCAGCGCGTCGATCATCTGCTTCTGGAGCGGCGCCGCGTCCCGGCCCAGACGTTTGGCCTCACGGGCGACGCGCAGCGCGGCACTCTGCGCCTCGTCCGTATTGCCGCCGCCGTTGAGGTTCGGTCCCATGGCCCACGCCTCGCCCCAGGCGCACATTCCGCAGGTCGGATCCAGAAGGCGCGCCTTGCGGAAGGCGCGAACCGACTCGGAGTGCTCGAATGCCCAGCGCAGTCGCACACCGTGGTCGAACCACGCCTGCGCCTCGGCGTTGGCCGTATCGATCGGGAAGCCCCCGGTCCCGAAGCCATCGACCATGACCATGGAAGCGATCGGCGCGCCGGTCTCGATGTCACCAGCCGGTCCGCAGACCTGGGGCCGGTCGATCAGGTCGCGCACGGCCTTGTCAGCCGTGGCATCAGCGACCGCCGCCGGCCCGCCCATCACGGCGGCCAGCGCCGCGCTCGCCATCAGAGCCATGCGTCTCATGACGTCCCCTCCTGCCCTGCCGGCATCCTGACCCGGATGCCGGCTCGGGCCAAGGGCTCAGCCGCAGTCGACGCTCTCGACGATGCCGGTTGCCTGGTTAAAGCGGACGTTCAACCGATCCGGTCGATAGTCACGCGTCGTCGGGCAGGTGGTGCACACCACCCGGACATTGGCGTCCGCCGCGAAGCTGATCGCCGCCACGTTCTGGCCGACCAGCGAGCGGGACGCGGCGGCGTCGCAGGGCTGCGGGGCGTCGGTCGGGGCCGGCGCCTCGACCGGAGCGCAGGCGGCGATCGCCAGCGCTCCCGCCGTGAGGAAGATCAGCCGCATTTGACCTCGCGGATGATGCCGGTGGCTTCATCGAACAGGATGTTCAGCCTCTGAGGGTTGTAGTCCATGGTCACCGGACACGTGGTGCAGGTCACCCGCCACGTCTCATTGGCCGGCTTGCTGGGCAGCTGGCTGCGGTTCTGGCCGACGTAGCGCTGGTACTGCGGCGCCTTGCACTGCGACGGGCCGTCACCGCCCGCTGGCGGGGCGCCGGGGTCCGCCCCTTCCACCGGCGCACAGGCGGCGACAAGGCCGACAACAGCCAAGCTCAGGATGAGAGTCTTCATGCACGTCTCCTCGGAAGCGATCAGCCGCAGCGAACCTGCTCGACGATCTGGGTCTGGTCGTTGAAGAAGATGTTGAGGCGATAGGGCGAGAAATCCTCGGTCACCGGACACGTCGTGCAGGTCACTCGTCGATTGACGACGTTGACCGGCACCGGAATATCGGTCTTCGGCTTGCCGACCAGCCATTGAAGCTCGCCGGCGCGGCACATGTCCGCGGTGGGGTTTGCGGGGTTACGGTCACCGACCGGTCGGCTGATCTGCGCCTCCTCGATCGCACGAGGCGCGGAGGCGTCGGATGCGGGGGTCGAACAGGCCGCCAGCGCAGCCAGGGCGATCAGGCCGCCTTTTCCCATCGCCCCTCGGGCGACTGCTTCCAGTAGGCCAGACTGGCTCCGCCATCCTTCAACGTCTTCCAACGCGCTCGAGCGCCCTGAAGCGAGGTTTCGTCCCGTCCGTCGAAGATGATGAAGCATCGTTCCAGGCCCTCCGTATCGCCAAGCTCTGCGCCGTCCACGATGAACAGCGCCTGAGCGGCGATCGGGTTCTCCGCAGATTGGGTCAGCAGTATGGGTTGGCGTTCCGCGTGGGGCTCCGAAGCGTGACCATGGGCGAGGAAGCTGTCGTCCCGCCAGGTCCAGAGCCGCTCGTCGATATCCTGGAGCAAACGCGCGTCCGAGGCCCGGACCAGCGCCCGCCAGCCCCGTTCGCGCGTCTTCTCCAGCAGGCCCGGCAGCACCTGGTCGAGCGTCGACCGCTCGAGGTGGTAGAACCAGATTTCCGGGCCGGCCGCGGTGCTCATCAGCCCTCGTAGGAGTCCTTGACCATCCGGTCGAGGGTGCGCACGCCCCAGCCGACGGCGCCGTCCGGCACGGTCGGGTTCTTGCTGTCCTTGACCCACGCCGTCGGCGCGATGTCGATGTGCGCCCACGGGGTGCCGTTGGTGAAGCGCTGCAGGAACAGGGCGGCGGTGATCGAACCACCGGCGCGGCCGTTGCCCATGTTCTTCACGTCGGCGATCGGGCTGTCGATGTGACGCTCGTAGGCTGCCGGAATCGGCATCCGCCAGGCGTTCTCGCCGACCTTCGGACCGGCGGCCAGGAAGTTGTTGGCCAGCTCGTCCGAGTTCGAAAAGACGCCGGCGTACTCCAGACCCAGCGAGATGATCATCGCGCCGGTCAGGGTGGCGAGATCCAGCATGAACTTCGGCTTGAAACGATCCTGCGTGTACCAGAGGCAATCCGCCAGAACGAGGCGGCCTTCGGCGTCGGTGTTCAGGATTTCGACCGTCTGACCCGACAGGGATTCGACGATATCGCCCGGGCGGGTCGCATTGCCGTCAGGCATGTTCTCGACCAGACCAATGACGCCGACAGCGTTCACTTTCGCCTTGCGGCCGGCGAGCGCGTGCATCAGGCCGACCACGGCGGCCGAGCCGCCCATGTCCCACTTCATCTCTTCCATGCCTTCGGCCGGCTTGATGGAGATGCCGCCGGTGTCGAAGCAGACGCCCTTGCCGACGAAGGCGATCGGCTGCTCGCCCTTGGCGCCGCCGTTCCACTTCATGATGGCGACCTGGCTTTCACGCACACTGCCCTGACCGACGGCCAGAAGGGTGCGGAAGCCCAGCTTCTCAAGTTCCTTCTCGCCGAGGATCTCGACCTCGAGGCCCAGCTTCTCCAGACCCTTCACGCGTTTGGCGTATTCTGCCGGGTACAGAACGTTGGCCGGCTCGGCGACGAGGTCGCGCGCGAACTCCACGCCCGAGGCGACGGCGGCGTAGGACGCCTCGTAGGCGTGCTGTGCGGCATTCGGGTCGGCGGCGACCACGCGGATCGTCTCGACCGACGGCGTCTTCTCGGCCTTCAGCGTCGTGCGGTACTTCAGGAAGCGGTAGCTGGCGAGGCGCGCAGCAAAGGCGGTGCGGGCAGCCTGATCGACCGTCAGATGGGCGGCGTCGAGGGTCAGAACCGTCGCGCCCGACATCTTCACGGCGTGATAGGCGGCGCCGGCGGCGGCCTCAAGCGCCAGATCGTCGAACCTGTCCGAAGCGCCCGCGCCCGTCAGTACGACCACATTGGCGTCCACGCCATGGGGGGCCGCAACGACAAGGGTGCTGTTCGATCCGCCGGTGAACCGGCTGGCGCCCATGGCCTTCGTCAGCGCGCCGGACGAAGCGACATCCAGTTGACCACCCGAGCCGGCCAGCACTCGGCCTTCATGCACCAGAACGGCCAGAGCCTCGGCTGAGCCTGCGGACGCGACGAACTCGATCTTCATTTACTGCTCCCGCCGGGGTGTGACCCCGGTCGTTTGTGAGGGATTGGTACGCGCGGTTTCACCGGCGCAATCGGGTGTGTATTAGATGCTCTCCCTCGCCGCCGCCTGCAACGGGCGATTTCCTTCCGCGTATGACCCTGATTCAAGGATACCTTTTCCGGCAGATTGCAAAGCCCGTCGTCGGGGCATGCGCCGCGCTGGCCGGAATCGGCATTCTCAGCCAAAGCCTCGACCAGCTCGAGATCATCGTGGAGCGCGGTCAAAGCGTCTGGGTCATGGTCAAGCTGACCCTGCTTGCGGTGCCCCAGCTGCTGGCGGTCATCCTTCCGATCGGTCTGTTCGTGGGCGCCCTGATCGCCCTGACCCGCCTGCAGCGCGAGCAGGAGCTGACCGCGATCTTCGCCTCGGGCGTGACCCGGTGGTCCGCCATCCGTCCCGCGATCAAGCTGGCGATGATCGGAGCCCTGGTCACCCTTCTGTTCACCACGGTGATCCAGCCCTGGTCGCAGCGACAGGCCCGCGCCGAGGCCTTCGCCGTCCGAACCGATCTGGCGGCCCTTCTGGTTGAGGAAGGCCGGTTCGTTCAGGGACCGGAGGGGCTGACGGTCTATGTCCAGCAGATCGAGCAGAACGGCCTGCTGAAAAACATCTTCATCTACCAGCCCGACGGCGACCAGGTGACGACCTGGGATGCGGCGGAAGCCCGCTTCTCGCGGATCGATGGCGAGCCGATCGTGACCCTGATCAACGGGTCCTGGCAACGCTATTCCAGCCGCGGCGTGCTGGAGTACCTGTCCTTCGCCCGGCAGGACGTCCCGCTGGGCCAGTACGCCCAGGTCACGGACTCGATCCGGTACAAGCCTTCAGATCTCTATCTGCCGCAGCTGTTCAATCCCTCACCCCGCGATCTCGAGCGGGTGGGAACGGCCGGCGAGCTGGCGGCCGAGGGGCACTCGCGATTGTCCGCCCCCCTCTACGCCCTGGTCGCCATGGCGATGGCCCTGACCGCCATCATGGGCGGGGCGTACAGCCGGACGGGTTACAGCCTGCGGATCGCCAAGGCCGCCGGAGCCTTCCTGCTGGTGCGGATCGT
Source organism: Caulobacteraceae bacterium (assembly GCA_052441165.1). GTDB lineage: Bacteria > Pseudomonadota > Alphaproteobacteria > Caulobacterales > Caulobacteraceae > Brevundimonas. Next base: position 30,523 of record JBQVQW010000011.1, read on the forward strand.
CGGCTACGGCATCGTCGCCGCCAGCGCGTGGAACGGATGGCTGAACGTCTTCCAGTATCTGCTGCCGTTGGCGGCGGCCGCGATTTCCCTGCGCCTGCTGTTCCGGGCGCTGAAACCACGGCGTCGGCGCGCACGGGCAAGCCTGGTCCCGGGTCGGACGAGGACTGCATGAGCCGCCGTACTTCCCTGACTGCGCCCTGGCTACGGCTCGGCCGGATCGAACGCTATGTGCTGACGACCCAGGCGCGCTCGCTGGCGGTCGCCCTGGGCGTCATCTCGGCCCTGATCATGCTGATCGACTTCGTCGAGATTTCTCGTGGCCTTGGCTCCGATGTCGACCTGTCAGGCGTCCGAATTCTGGGCCTGATGTTGCTGAAGTCGCCGCAGGTGATCCTTCAGCTTCTGCCATTCGTCTTTCTGTTCGGCACCCTGGGCGCCTTCGTCAGCCTGAACCGACGCAGCGAACTGATCGCCATGCGGGCCGCAGGTCTGTCCGCCTGGAGATTCGTCCTGCCAGCGGCCGGGGCCGCGTTCATGTTCGGCGTCATGACCGTGGCGGCGCTCGGCCCTGCCGCGTCAGCCGCCGACGGTCTGTTCCAACGCGAGCGCGCGCGCCTCTCGGGCGCGGCCATCAGCGGAGACGCCCCTCAGGCGATCTGGATTCGCGAGGGCGACGACACCAGACAGATGGTCATCCGCGCCGATCGGCAGGACCGGGCCAACGCGCGCCTGCTGGGCGTCACCTTCTTCGTCTATACCAACGAAACCAACGGCCTGCGCGTGTTCTCGGAACGCATCGACGCCGCATCGGCCTCTCTCAGCGCCGGTCACTGGCGACTGACAGACGCTGTCGGCGCCCAGATCGGACAACGGGCCGTGCGTTACGCGACGCTCGATATCCGCTCCAGCCTTGCGGATGAAGAGGCTTTCGAGCGGTTTGCCCGGCCGCAGGCCACCTCCTTCTGGGCGCTGCCGGCCCAGATCGGGCGGGTCGACGCCGCCGGGTTTTCCAGCACGGCCTACCGTCTGCGCCTTCAGCAGCTTCTGTCCACGCCCCTGATGTTTGCGGCCATGTCGATCCTGGCCGCGGCCTTCTCGCTACGCCTCATGCGCCTTGGCGATCTGGCCCGGATGAGTGTGGCTGCGGTGGTGCTGGGCTTCGCCTTCTTCTTCGTGAACCAGGCCGCGTCGGCCTTCGGTTCAGCCGAGGTTATCCCGCCCTGGCTGGCGGCCTGGCTTCCGCCCCTGCTGACAGCGCTCGCCGCCTTCACCTTGCTGTTCTATACCGAGGACGGCTAAGCGAACCGTCCCCCTGTCGTTCGCCTTTCCAGAGTGACTCTGCATGCAGCGTGACGTTCGCGCGACCCTTTCCTCGGCCCTGCGTCTCCGGCTGCTCGCCGGCGCGGCCTCTGTCGCGCTGGCCTCGATTGGCAGCCCCGTCTGGGCACAGGATGGGTCAGAGGTCGTCGTGACGGCGCCCGGCCCTGACGGCCTGACGCAGGACGGAGCCTATATCGAATCCGACGCCGTCACCCGCGAGGGCGACGTCATCACCGCCATTGGCGAGACGGAACGCGTGGTCGCCCGCTTCCGGGAGGCGACCCTGCGCGCGGGGCGGGTCAGCTATGACCTGCGTCAGGGAATCGCTGCTGCGGAACGCGACGTCGAGTTCACCGACCCCGAAGGCAATGTCATCTTCGCCAGCCTTCTGGAGCTGGACTCGGACCTGCGCGCGGGCGTGGCCGTCGATTTCGCCACCCGGTTCCGCAACGGAGCCAGCCTGATGGCCGCGACGGCGGTTCGCCGAAGCGAGAACGTCAACGAACTGAACTACGCGATCTTCACGCCCTGCCCGATCTGTGACGACGAGGGAAATCCGAAGACCCCCTCGATCTCCATCCAGGCCGAAAAGGTTGTTCAGGACGAGGACCTGCGCGCGGTGCTGTACCGCAACGCCGTGTTCAAGGTCGGCGGCCTGCCGGTCCTGTACCTGCCCTTCTTCGCCCACCCGGATCCGACAGTGGAAAGAGCCAGCGGATTTCTCGTGCCGCGGCCGAGCTATGATGAAGGGCGTGGTTTCAGCGTTGAGGTTCCGTACCTGCAGGTGATCTCCCCGTCCGAGGACTGGTTGATCAGCCCCCAGATCAACACGGACGTGGCGCCGTTTCTGAATCTCCAGTGGCGGCGGCGCTTCTCCGACGGAACGGTCGTCCTGCGCGGCGGCTACACTTACGAGCGCAACTTCGGCAATTTCGACAATGACGCCGACGGCTCGGTCGACGAGAACGTCAAGTTCGGCGATCGGACCCACCGCAGCTACTTCCTCGGCCACGGACGTTTCGATCCGCAAGGGCCCTGGCGCTGGGGCTTCACGGCCGAACGAACCTCCGACAAGACGTTGTTCGACCGCTACGACATCAGCGATCCCTATCAGGACAACGGACTGTACTACGGCGACCAGCGGCGTCTGATTTCGCAGGTCTATGCCGAACGGCAGACGGCGCGGTCCTATCTGTCGGTCGCGGCCTTCACCATGCAGAGCCTGCGGGTCAAGGAATTCAGTCCCGTGACGCCGGCGCTGAATGTCTTCGAGAGCGACGGCGAACTGCCCTTCGTCGCGCCGTTGATCGAGGCCCGATGGGAGCCCGATGGCCCGGTCATGGGTGGGCGCCTGCGCCTGCGTGGAACCGCCGCCGCCTTGTACCGTGAGGATTTCGTCGGTAGCCCCGTACTGCGACCGGTCATCGTGCCGCCGGGCTCGACGCTCGGCCTGCCAGGCATCGACAGTCGTCGTGTCTCGACCCAGGCCGAGTGGCGGCGCGCGCTGATCTCTCCGATCGGCGTCCGCTGGGAACCGTTCGTCGATCTTCGCGCGGACTTCTATTCTGTCGGCGATCTGCCGCCGGCGATGGGCCTTGAGAACGACGCCATCACACGCTCCCGCGCCACGGCCGGCGTCGATGTGAGCTATCCCCTGATACGCCGTATGGGGCCGGGCGCCGATCTGATCCTCGAACCGATGGCGCAGCTGTCGATCTCGTCCGACTCCGATCTCGACATCCGCATCCCCAACGAGGACAGTCAGACGCTCGAGCTGGACGAGAGCGCCCTGTTCCGCGTCGACCGCTTCCCGGGCTACGATCTCTACGAAGGCGGTCTTCGCTTCACCGCCGGCGCGCGGGCGACTCTCCGCTGGGACGAAGGGCGTCAGGCCAGCCTGTTCGTCGGCCGCAGCCTTCGCGATGCCGATGAGGACGCCTTCCTTGTTCCGGTTCCTGACGCTCCGGGACAGCTATACGACCCGACCGGCCTGGCTGCAGACGCTTCGGACTGGGTTGTTCAGGCCTCCTTCTCGCCGTCTGACCGGATCCGTGGCTGGGGACACGCCATGATCGACTCGTCCGGAGACGTCCGTCGCGGCGAGATCGCCGTTGACGGACGCTGGGGCCGCCGCAACCTCGCCAGCCTCAGCTACATCGTCGATCGCTCCAACCCGCTCGCCGGTCCGAACAACCGCAATTACGAGTTCGTCCAGCTTTCCGGCCAGCAGTTCGTCTTCGGAAACTGGGGCGTGGCCGGCTCGGGGATCATGGACATGGAACGCGACCTGATCACGCGCTCCGAAGTCGGCCTCCTGTTCGACGACGACTGCCTCCGGTTCGAGATCGGATGGCGGCGCGACAACACGGTGGTCAGACCCAGCGGTCCCTCCGAAGGCATCTATGTCCGCCTAAACCTCGCCACTTTCGGCGGTACAGGGTATGGACAGGGCGACAGGCGCTGACCGGCGCGCGACTCGGCCTGCGCGGGGGGACTGCGCAGCCGCTTCGAACCGGCAGCGCGGCTTGAGGAATCAGGACTGACATGCGTTTTGGACGTTACTTGACCGGCGTGGCCATGGCCGCCCTCGTGGCTGGATCGGCCGTCGCGCAGACAGCCCCCGGTCAACAGCCTGCGGCTGCCGGGTCACTGAACCCGGCGTCTGAAGAGGCGCCGGTCGCAGCTCCGGCCGCTGCACCCCAATTCCAGATGGCGGACGGGATTCTGGCCACCGTCAACGACAGCGTCATCACCGGCTTCGACCTGCGCCAGCGAATGCTGCTGCTCATTGCGATGACGCAGGTTCAGCCGACGGCGGAAAACCTGCCGGCGATCCAGCAACAGGCCCTCAACGCCCTCGTCGACGAACGTCTCCAGAACCAGGAGATGGCCCGGTACGATGAGCTGAAAGTGACCGACGAGGAAGTCGACCGCGAGATTGCCGATATGGCGCGCGAGGTCGGCACCACCGCCGAGAACTACGTCGGTTTCCTGGCGCAGGGCGGCATCCGTCCCTCCACGTTCCGTGAACAGCTGCGCACGCAGATCGGCTGGAGCCAGCTGGTGGGCGGTCGTTTCCAGAGCCGCGCCCGCGTGACCCGCGCCGCCGTGGATGCGGCTCTTCGCCAGGCCTCCGAAGCCGCAACGAAGAAGCAGTATCTGATCGGTGAAATCTTCATCGACGCCAGCCGCGTGGGCGGCCAGCAGGCGGCCCTGAACGGGGCCAACCAGCTGGTGATGCAGATGATGCAGGGCGCACCGTTCCAGAACGTCGCCCAGCAGTTCTCCGCCGCGCCGTCGGCCGTCCGCGGCGGCGACGCCGGCTGGGTCGTCGAGGGCAGCATTCAGCCTGCCCTCCAGGCCGCGCTCGACCAGCTCGATGTCGGTCAGCTGTCCCGGCCGATCCCGGTCGATGGCGGGGTCTACATCGTCTACATGCGCGACAAGCGCGACGGCTCGTCGGCGAATCTCGTGTCGATGCGCCAGGTGATGATCGAGCTGCCCGAGACCGCCTCCGAGGCGCAGGTTGCCGAAGCCAGCCAGCGGCTCGAGGGCCTGCGGGCACAGCTCACCTGCGACAACATCCTGACGCGGGCCCGCTCTGAGGCCGGCCTGCTCGGGGCCGACCTCGGCGAGTCGGACGTTCAGAATCTGGCCCCGCAGTTCCAGCAGGTCGCCCGATCGGCCGAGATCGGCTCGGTCAGCTCGCCCGTCCGCACGCCGCTGGGCCTGCACCTGCTCGCCGTCTGCGGGCGCCGGGTCGGCGGGGCCGAAGCGCCGGATGCACGCCAGATCGAAAGTCAGCTCTTCCGTCAGAACCTCGCCAACCTGGGCCGTCGCTACATGCGCGACCTGCGCGAGGACGCCCTCATCGAGATGAAGTGATGCTCCCCCCCGCCCCGCTGGCGCTCTCCATGGGTGAACCGGCGGGTGTTGGGCCGGAGATTATCGCCGCGGCCTGGTCCGCCCTGAAGGCGGATGGGCCAGCGTTCGCCGTCGTCGGCGACGCCGCGCTTCTGCGTCGGCAGGGGCGGCCGGTGCAGGCGATCCCATCCATAGACATGGCGGCCGGAGTCTTCGCCCGCGCCATTCCGGTGCTCGATCACCCGTTGCCGGACATCGTAACCGCCGGGACGCCCTCGCCCCGGAACGCCGGCGTCGTCGCCGACTGGATCGAGCAGGTGGTCAGCCTCGCCGTCGCGGGAGAGGCCTCGGGGGTCGTCACCGCCCCGATCGCCAAGGCGCCGCTCTACGCCGCCGGTTTCCGATTCCCGGGCCACACCGAATTCATCGCCGAACTGACGGCGGACGTGCCTTTTTCCGGCACCCGTGGTCCCGTGATGATGCTGACCGCGAAAGATTTGCGCGCCTGCCTCGTGACGATCCACGCGCCGCTCGCTGAAGTCCCTCAACTGGTGACCGAGGAGCGGATCACCCGGACTGCCCGCGTCGTGCACGAGGCGATGAGGCGCGATTTCGGCATAGCCGAACCCAGACTGGCCCTGGCCGGGCTGAATCCCCACGCCGGCGAGAGCGGCTCGATCGGGCTGGAAGAGATCGAGGTGCTGGCTCCCGCTGTGGCCCGGCTGCGGGGCGAGGGCATCCGGATCACCGATCCCCTGCCCGCAGATACCCTGTTCCACGACGAGGCCCGCGCTGCCTATGACGCGGCCATCTGCCTGTATCACGATCAGGCTCTCATTCCGGTGAAGACGCTGGACTTCTGGGGCGGGGTTAACGCCACCCTCGGCCTGCCCGTCATCCGCACCTCCCCCGACCACGGCACCGGTTTCGACATCGCCGGCAAGGGCTTGGCGCGGCCGGACAGCCTGATCGCCGCCATCCGGCTGGCGGGACAGATGGCGGCGGCGCGAGCGGCGCGCTAGAAGCCGCCCGTGACCTCCGACCTGACCCTCCGCGAACATCTCGACGCCCATGGCCTGGCGGCGAAGAAGAGTTTCGGCCAGCATTTCCTGCTGGACCTGAATGTGACGCGGAAGATCGTTCGCTTCGCCGGCCCGTTCGAGGGCCGCGCGGTGATCGAGGTCGGCCCCGGCCCCGGCGGACTGACGCGGGCGTTGCTGGAGAGCGACGCGGGCAAGGTGGTGCTGGTCGAGAAGGACCCGCGCTTCATTCCCCTGCTGTCGGAGCTGGACGACGGCTCCGGTCGGCTGACGATCGTGGAGGCCGATGCGCTGAAGGTGCGCGAGGCCGGGCTGACCGAGGGGCCGACCCATCTGGTTTCCAACCTGCCCTACAACGTCGGCACGGCCCTGTTGATCAAGTGGCTGACCGGGCCGTGGCTGCCGCATAGCCTGACGCTGATGTTCCAGAAGGAGGTCGCGGAACGGGTCGTGGCCCGGCCGGGAGACGACGCCTATGGCCGACTGGCGGTGATATCGCAGGCCGTATGCGAGGCGAAGCTGGTGATGCACCTGCCGGCCGCCGCCTTCACTCCGCCTCCCAAGGTGGCATCGGCGGTCGTCCACCTCGTCCCGAAGGCGGAACGGCCGTCAGCGGAGCTGCTGAAGCATCTCGAACGGGTGACCGCAGCGGCGTTCGGGCAAAGGCGAAAGATGCTTCGGTCGAGCCTTAAGCAACTGGGCGGCGCCGAGCTTTGCGCACGCGCCGGGATCGATCCGGAAGACCGCGCCGAGGTGATAGACCTGAACGGATTCCTGCGGCTGGCGCGAGCGTTGGCGGGCGAGACGCCTCCAACGGAACCGGTGAGCGACGGCCCCACACTCGTGCGGCGCAAGAAGGCCTGACGCGCGCAGACGGTATCGAACACAGCTTCTGACGGCTGCAGAAGGCCGTCCCACCGCCAGTCGCCTTTCCTTACGCGCGGGAAGGCGGCTAACACCGGGATCCTGTTCGAGGGGAGAGCCATGACCGAGCGCCTGAGCATCGAGTTCCAGGACGGCGTCGCAGACGTCCGCCTGAGCCGCCCTGACAAGCTCAACGCGCTGGACATGCCGATGCTGAAGGCCTTGAGCGAGGCGCCTGCCCGGCTTGCAGCCCAGCCTGGCCTGCGGGCCGTTGTTCTTTCGGGCGAGGGGCGCGGCTTCTGCGCCGGACTGGACATGGAGACCATGGCCGGGCTGGCCGGTGACGGGCTGGACATCGTCAGCCGAACCCACGACCTGGCCAATCTGTTTCAGCAGACCGCCTGGGGATGGCGCACGCTGCCGGTCCCGGTGATCGCGGCCGGGCATGGCGTGGTGTTCGGCGGCGGGCTGCAGGTGTTTTCCGGCGCCGACATTCGCATCGCGCGGCCCGACACGCGGCTGTCGGTCATGGAGATGAAGTGGGGTCTGGTCCCGGACATGGCCGGCTTCGCCCTGTGGCGCGGGCTGGTGCGGGACGACGTGCTGCGCGAGCTGACCTACACCGCCCGGGAGTTCACCGGCGAGCAGGCCGTGGCGCTGGGCTTCGTCACCCGGTTGGCCGACGACGCACACGCCGAGGCCGTGACGCTGGCCCGGGAAATCGCCGCCCGCAATCCGGACGCCGTGCGCGGCGCCAAGCGGCTGGCCAATCTGGCGCGCGATGAGGGCGCGGGTCCCATCCTGCTGGCGGAAAGCATCCAACAGGCCGCTCTGATCGCCACCCCCAACCAGATGGAGGCGGTGATGGCCAACCTGCAGAAACGTCCGGCGAATTTCGCGGACTGATCCGTCTCAGACCGCCTCGTTCAGCAGCGCCGTCTTGTAGGCGTCGACCCAGGTGTTGCGCCGGCGCTTGCTCCGCTCGGCATGGTAGATGTGCGCCAGCTCCGCATAGGAACGGTCGAAGTCGTCATTGACGAAGACGTAGTCGAACTGCCCACAGTGCTCGATCTCGCCCTTGGCGTTCTTGATCCGGCGCTCGATGACCTCTTCCGCATCCTGCGAGCGGGTGACGAGACGGCGGCGCAGTTCCTCCAGGCTGGGTGGCAGGATGAAGACGCGCACGGCGTCCTCGGGGCATTTTGCGGCGATGTCGCGGGCGCCCTGCCAGTCGATGTCGAACAGGACGTCGCGCCCCTCGGCCAGCGCCCGGTCGATCGGCGCGCGGGGGCTTCCATAGCGGGCGCCGTGAACGTCAGCCCATTCGAGGAAGGCGTCGGCGTCGATCAGGCGCTGGAACTCGGCGTCGTCGACGAAGTGATAGTCCCGATCCGCAACCTCGCCCGGGCGTATGCCGCGGGTGGTCATCGACACAGACAACTCCAGCCCCTTGTGGTCCGCCATCAGGCGGCGACAGAGCGACGTCTTGCCGGCGCCCGAAGGGCTGGCGACGATCAGGAGGACGCCCCGGCGGGGCGTGCGTTCATTCGACATTCTGGACCTGCTCGCGGAGCTGTTCGATGACGGCCTTGAGCTCAAGGCCGATTCCGGTGAGCGGCGTCGTAGCCGATTTTGAGCAGAGGGTGTTCGCCTCCCTCATGAATTCCTGCATCAGGAAGTCGAGTTTCCGGCCGGCGGGGGGTTGCTGCAACAGCGTCCGGGCCGACGCGACATGGGCGGTCAGGCGATCCAGTTCCTCGCGTACATCCGCCTTCGTGGCCAGAGCCGCAGCCTCCAGAAAGATCCGGTCCTCGAGGCCCGGCGCATCAGGGGCCAGTTCTGTGATGCGGCGGGTGAAACGCTCGCGGATGGCTTCGACCTGTGCCGCGGCCTCGCCTTCGGCGTCGGCCACGAGCGCCTCGATCCGGTCGATGAAGCCGGTGATGACGGGCAGGAGTTGCTCGCCCTCGCGTTCGCGCGACGCTTTCAGGGCGTCGATGGCCTCGGCGACGGACTTCGCCATGGCGGTCTCGATGGCAGCCTTCGCCTCAAGGTCCTCATCCTCCTCGGGCGCTTCCAGCACGCCGCGAAGGCCCAGAAGGCCGTCGGCGGACGGCGGGGTCGCCCCCTCCTCCGCCAGTTGGTTGGCGAGCTGGAGATATCGGGCCAGCACATCCTCATTGACCTTCAGCGCCGCAGCGCCGGCCTCGGCCCGCTTCGCCTGCACGCCCAGGGTGACCTGGCCCCGGTTCAGGCGGGCCTGAGCCGAGGCCTTGGCGAGACGTTCGAGGTTGTCGAAGCCCGGAGGGCCACGAAATCGGATCTCGAGGTTCCGGCCGTTGACCGAGCGCGCCTCGATCGACCAGCTCCAGCCGTCGACGGCGCCATCGGCCCGGCCGAAGCCGGTCATGCCCGAGATAGTGGCCTTGCTCATTGCGCGGCCGCCGGGGCCTGAGCGCCCGGTTGGGGCACACGGATAACCTGGGCTCCCGGAGGCGCCTCGACGCCGGGCGGCAGGCCGGTCACCGGATCGGCAGCCGCCGGGGCGGCCGGAGCGGCCTCGGGCGGCAGACCGGCGCGCTGACGTTCGATCGCACGCCAGCGTGCGACATTGGCAAGATGCTCCGGATAGGTTCGGGCGAAGACGTGACCACCCGTGCCGTCGGCGACGAAGAACAGCTCGTCGCTGACCGGCGGATTCAGCACCGCAGCGATCGCGTCACCGCCGGGGTTGGCGATGGGGGTCGGGGGCAGGCCGTCGATTTGATAGGTGTTCCAGTCGGTATGTCGGTCGATCTCCGAGCGACGCAGGCCGCGGCCCAGTGGCCGGCCCTGGGTGATGCCGTAAACGATGGTCGGATCGCTCTCCAGCCGCATTCCCGACCGCAGCCGGTTGGAGAAGACCGCCGCCACGCGCGGACGCTCTGCCGCAATACCTGTCTCCTTCTCGACGATCGAGGCCAGGATCACCGCCTCGTCGCGAGTGCGGACCACACTGTTGGGGCCACGCGCGGCCCACAGGCGTTCGAGGTTCTCGTCACGGGCGCGGCGCATACGGGCTATGACCGCAGCCCGGGTCTCACCGCGCGAGATTTCATAGGTTTCGGGCCAGAGGCTGCCTTCCTCGGGCGTCTCGTCGACCGGGCCGGTCAGCAAGGGCTGACGCATCAGGATGTCCACGGCCTGGGCCGAGGACCATCCCTCCGGCAGGGTCACGTAGTGGCGAACCACCTTGCCGTCGACCAGCAGGATGATGACCGAGCGAAGCGAGGCGCCCGACGGCACCTCATACTCGCCGGCGCGCAGTCGTCGGTCGGCGCCGGTCAGGGTGGCGGCCGCCTTGAACATGTCGGTCGAGCGGATCACGCCCGCCGCCTTCAGATTGGCTGCGATGGCGTTCACCCCGGCGCCGGTCGGCAGGGTGACGATGGTCGACTCGCCCTCTCTCGCCTGCGGGCCCGGAGCGTAGAAGACGCTCCACGCGGCGATCAGGGCCGCGATGAGAAAGACGCTGACTGTCGCGGTAGCCGCCAGAAACGCCGTCTTTCGCCCCGGCGAGGGCTTCTCGACAGAACGCCCGAACACTCAGTCCACCTTCCTGAAGATGACGCTGGCGTTGGTGCCGCCGAAGCCGAAGCTGTTGGACATGGCGACGTCGATCTTCATCGGCTTGCCCTTGTGCGGAACCAGATCGATGGGCGTCTCCATCTCCGGATTGTCCAGATTGATGGTCGGCGGCGCGATCTGGTCGCGGATGGCCAGGACCGAGAAGATGCTCTCGATGGCGCCGGCGGCGCCCAGGAGGTGGCCTGTCATCGACTTGGTCGAGGACACCGCGAGGTTCTTCGCATGGTCGCCGACCAGGCTCTCGATGGCCTTCAGTTCGATCCAGTCGGCCATCGTGGAGGTGCCGTGGGCGTTCACATAATCGAGGTCCGAAGGCTGCATTCCAGCGCGCTTCAGCGCCGCCTTCATGGCCCGCAGGCCGCCCTCGCCGTCCTCGGACGGGGCAGTGATGTGGTAGGCATCGCCGCTCATGCCGTAACCGACGACGTCGGCGTAGATCTTCGCGCCGCGGGCCTTTGCGTGTTCGTACTCCTCCAGCACCATGATCCCGGCGCCCTCGCCCATGACGAAGCCGGCGTGATCCTTGTCGTAGGGACGGCTGGCCTTTTCGGGTGTGTCGTTGAAGGCGGTGCACAGCGCCTTGCAGGCGAGGAAGCCGGCGATGCCGATAGGGACGATCGAGCTTTCAGCGCCCCCGCAGACCATGACGTCGGCGTCGTCCAGCGCAATCATGCGGGCCGCGTCGCCGATGGCGTGGGCGCCGGTGGCGCAGGCCGTGACGACGGAGTGGTTCGGCCCTTTCAGACCGTGGCGGATCGAGATCTGCCCCGAGGTCAGGTTGATCAGCGACATCGGGATGAAGAACGGGCTGACGCGTCGCGGACCCTGCTCCTTCAGAATGATGGCGGTATCGGCGATAGGGCCCAGGCCGCCGATGCCCGAGCCGACCATGACGCCGGTGCGTTCCTTCTGCTCGTCCGTTTCAGGCTTCCAGTTGGCGTCGGCCAAGGCCTCGTCGGCGGCGGCGATCGCATAGACGATGAAGTCGTCCACGCGCTTGCGGTCCTTGGCCGACATGACCTTCTCATGGTCGAAGACGCCAGGCTGGCCCGGTGCGCCACCGCCACGACCGTCGACGGCCGGAATCTCGCCGGCGATGGTGCAGCCATAGCCCTCCGTATCGAAATTCGTGATCGGACCGATGCCCGAGCGTCCCTCGACGATCCCCTTCCAGCTGTGTTCCACACCCCAGCCCAGCGGGGTCAGAAGTCCAAGGCCGGTGACGACGACACGACGCATTCCTGCATCCTTCACAGTGAATCTCGCAGCGACAATAGTGATCCGGGCGCTGAACCGCCAGAACAACGGCGTCGCGGAAGTTTTCGCCCGCTCAGGCCAGAGAAGGGCGAGCGGACGAACTCTCCCTCCCGGTCCCGCTGACCCGGAACTGGGCGGCCATACCGATTCGACGCACGGCCAGGTCCCGGGCGCGTCGCTACGCGAAGCCCCGGGATGAAAGTGCGGTCACGCGGCCCGTAGACCTTACTCCCGCGGGCCGGCGTTCTTCACATACTGATCCAGCCAGCGGACCGTTTCCCACAGGGTGTGTCCGACGGACTCGCGCGCGCGGTAGCCGTGGGCTTCCAGCGGCAGGACGACATAGCGAACCGTCGCGCCATTGCCCTTGAGCGCCGCGTAGAAGCGCTCGGACTGGATCGGGAAGGTGCCCTGGTTGTCGTCCGCCTCGCCGTGGATCAGCAGGATCGGCTCATTGACCTTGTCGGCGAAGGCGAAGGGCGACATCGCGTTGTAGGTCTCCGGGGCCTCCCAGTAGTTCCGCTGCTCCGCCTGGAAGCCAAACGGCGTCAGGGTGCGGTTGTAGGCGCCCGAACGGGCGACGCCCGTGCGGAACAGATCGGTATGGGCCAGCAGGTTGGCGGTCATGAAGGCGCCGTAGCTGTGGCCGCCGACGGCGATCCTGTCGCGATCCGCCACGCCCATCTCCACCACCGCATTGACCGCCGCCTCGGCGCTGGCAGTCAGCTGTTCGATGTAGGTATCGTTGGGTTCAGCCCCGTCGCGGCCGACGATCGGCATGGACGGATCGTCCAGCACTGCATAGCCCTGTGTCAGCAGGAACAGATGGCTGGAGCCGCCGGGGCGCACAAACCGGTTGGCGGTGTCGACCACCTGACCGGCCACGGCGGCGTCGGTGAACTCGGCCGGGTAGGCCCACATCACCAGCGGCAGCGGACCGTCGCGGTCCTTGTCGTAGCCAGCCGGAAGATAGAGGGTGCCGGACAGCTGGACGCCGTCGGCGCGGGTATAGGTGATCAACTGGCGTGACACGCCGGCCAGCTGGGGCGCCGGGTCCTGGAACTGCGTCAGGGCGTCCGGGGACTGGGCATCCAGATTGCGGACATAGAGGTTGGGCGGATCGTTGCGGGTCTCGCGACGGGTCACAAGGCGACGGGCGTCATCGTCCAGAATACCGACGATGCTCTCGTAGTCGCCCGAGGCCGAGGTCCACAGGCGCCCGGTCTGGCCCGACTGCAGGTCCATCGTACCGAGGAACGGATACTCGCCCTCACGCGTCGCGCCGGCGCCGCTCATCAGCACCTTTGAACCGTCCGAGGTCATGCGCAGGACCGAGAAGCCCGATCCGTTTGGCTCCATGACGGGGAAGCCCGGATCGTTGTAGCGGTCCTGATAGTTGCGCTCGATCAGGACGCGCCCCGATCCCGGGTTTGACGGATCGACGACGTAGCGGGTTTCGTGGCGGGTGTTGAACCAGCGGCTGTTGACCAGAGCGGTGTCGGCGTCTCCCCACTGGACGCCGCCATAGCGTTCGTTCAGGTCGATCAGGGTCGTGGGCTGCGCGGTGAAGGGCGCCGCCAGGGTGAAGACCCGGTCACGCACTTCGGATTGAGTGCGCGGATCGCCGCCGTCCTGCGCCTCCGTCCAGACGAGGGTCGCCGGGGCGTCGGCGCGCCATGAAACAGAACGGGGTCCGGGGGCCACGGCGTCGAATGGCGTCGGGACGTTGTCCCGCAGCGGAAGGTCTGCGACCTGATGCACCGCGCGACCTTGCAGGTCGATCACGTTGATTTCGGCTGGAAACAGGCTGGCCGGCACTACATAGCTGTAGGGCCGTTTGGCCGTCGTGGTCAGCACATGCTCCCCTCCGGGCGACACCACGGCGCCGAGGTAGACCGCGGGCTGACCCAGCGCGCGGGCGCGGCCGGTCAGGGGCACGTAGGTCAGCTGCGAGGTGAAGTAGTGGTCGAACAGGGCCTCGTCACCGGCGTCGCCGAGCAGGTCCTGGTAGGTGCGGACGGGGGCGGCGCGTCCCATACTCTCGGCGACGATCGGACCCGCCGGCGGGCGGGTGACGTCCGGCGCGGGGCCGCGGCCTTCAGGCGTCAGCCGCACCACGAAGCCGGCGCTGTCCGGGGTCCAGTCGAAAGCGCTGCCCGAGGCGGCGTTGACACGCTCGGTCACCTTGCGGGCGCGAGCGCTGGCGACGTCGACGACCCAGAGCTCGAGGCCGGACGGGGCGTCCACCAGCAGGGCGACCGAGCGGCCGTCCGGCGACCAGGACGGCGACATGAAGCGGGCGTTGGTCGGCAGTTGCACCGGACGGGCTGCCCCGCCGGCGACGGGCTGGAAGCTGAGGCCGGTCAGCCAGCTCACGCGGCTGTTGGCCGGGCCGTTGTTGCGCGGATTGATGCGATAACCGCCCAGGCGAAGCATGGGTTCTGCAAGCTCGGCGATCGGCGGAAGGTTGGCGCGGTCGAACAGCGCCAGCGTTGTGCGGTCTGGCGACAGGCTCGGGGTCGGGGTCGGCTTCGTGTCGAGGATGTCGGCGATGGGCGCCGGGGGCTGCTGGTAGGCCAGCGGATCCTGGGCGAAAGCCGGGCCCGACAGGGCGGCCAGAAGCACGAAGGCGGGCAGAGCCCGGCCAAGCAGACGATGACGCATGTGACTGTTCCCAACCGCCCGCCAGCCCGACGGGCGACGGCACGCTAGGGGCCGCCGTCGCCCGCGGTCAAGGTCGGACCAGCCGTCCCGGTGTCGCGCCTGTCATCGCATAGCAGGCCGCCCGGGTCGGGCGCGTCCCGTCGGGCGCGCCATAGGCCGCCTGAACAGCGCAGACGTCAGCCGGGCTTAGACGTCCGAGCCACCGATCCGGATTGCAGTAATTCATGACCGAGGCGGCGTCGTACCAGGTTTCGCCGGACCGTTCGGCCTCGGGCGTCTGCATACGCGCCAGACAGTCGGGTGCGCGCGGACTGACGTGGTCGTGACTGAAGCCGAGGGCGTGTCCGAGCTCATGGACGGCGTCGGACTGGAAGCAACCCTCGCGGCCGATCGTCCCCCGCCGGCCGCAGATCCGGTTGGTGACCAGATACTCGGCGTTCAGCGTTATGGCTCCGCCGCGCAGCAGGTTGACGCCGAGGTGGCTGGACGAGGCGAACAGGTCCGGCTCGTGAACGATGCGGATCGGGATGCGCCGGATCGTGCCGCCTCCGGGAATGCCGTCGCAGGACGCACGGATATCGAAGCGGACGGCGGCCACAGCCTGCCAGACCGCGGCGGCATCCAGTACGCGTTCGCGAGCCCACGCATCCTCTTCGGTCGGGTGGGCGAAGCACAGCGGCACCACGCCATCCGGCCAGACATCGGCCTCGTCCGGCGGCGGAGCTGCGACTGGCGGCGGAGGCGGAGGCGGCGGAGGAGGCGGAGGCGGCGGTGGGATGTAGGCCGGCTCCTGCTGCTGGACGCAGCCGACCAGCGACGCCGCGCCGATCGTGAGAACGAGACCGACAACGAGGAGGCGCAGCCATTTCATGCCCAGCGGGTCTCCGTGAGGATCAGTTCCAGCTCGACGCCGATGAGGACCGCGGCGGGGCGAGCCGCCTCGGGGGCGAGATCCTCGGTCTCGACGACGACGGTCAGCGGGCCGTCGTCAACAAGGTTCAGCACCTCCTCGCCGAAGCGGAAGGGCGTGCGGTAGTCGCCCCTGTGGTGGGCGTGGTCACCCCCGGGGATGTGTACGAAGGTCGGAGAGGAGCCGAGACGGGTGGTGCGCGAGCCGGAGCGGATCGAAATCTCGACCGAACGATCCTCCAGCAGGGGTGTCCGCGCGTGGGCGACGCTGCCGCGGGCGTTGATCATCAGCGTATCGTCGGCCTCGCGGAGGCGGCCGACGAGGGCCTCGGGCAGGGCCAGCGAGGCGCGACCGCCCTCCCCGGCCGCCTGCAGCCGGAAGACCTCGCCGCCTGTCGGGATGCGACGGGTGGCGCCGGGCGGGCCGACCTCGGTGACGCTGAAGGTCGGGAAGGGATAGAGGCGATCGTAGGCATAGCCGAGCGCGCCAGTACTAAGGGTCCGGTCGACACGCCAGCCGGAGACGTCCCTGCCATCGGCATCGACGAAGCCGGTCAGGGATTTTTCGCGCCAGTCGGCGGGATAGACCGACGCCGCCTGACCCGCCTGCCAGGTCGCCCAGACCCGGTCGATGTTGGCGTGGTGCAGCCAGAAGAAGGGGTCCGCCGCAGCCGTCTCGGGGCGCCCCATCAGACCACCAACCAACTGATGGATGTGGTTGTGCCCATAGGCCTCGACCATGCCCTGTTCGCTGTCCGAGCGACCGTGGAAGGTCGGGAAGTCGTCGGCGGCGAGACGGGCGACGTAGCGGGACTCGGCCCAACGGGCCTCGGCGAAGTCGAGGGTGGCGACGCCGCGATTGCGCCGTCGCTCGAACAGGGGCGAGGCGTCGTCGGAGATCCAGTCCGGCATGAGCCGGTCACCCTGCCAGTCCCAATAGGGCATGGCGAACGTGGAGTGGCCGGTCAGGCGGGCGACGATGGCCTCCAGATGCATCAGCTGGAGCCGGTGCCACGGCAGGAACAGATGATTGCCATGCTGGGCCTCGCGGGCATGGATGCGCGTCTGGCGAGCCCAGGAGAGGGCGTCGTTGCGTCGCTTCATCAGGCGAACGGCTTCGCCAAAGGCCAGAACGTCGTCGCTGGAGGCCGTCAGCGTCGATGCGCCGCGACGGGTGCGCATCCCCTGCGCCAAGGCCGGCGTAGCCAGCGCAGCGCCGGCCGTCAGCAATGCGCTCCTGCGAGTCAGCGACATGCGGTCTCCCCCGACGGGAAGGTTCACGAAACAGTGCTGTCTGTCGAGCCTTGCGCGGGTTCCTGCCCGATGAAGCGGGCGTCACGGGCGGCGTTCCAGAGGTCTCGCAGCCCCTGTCGCGGATCGTCAGTGCGCATCAGGGACAGCTGCTCGACCCAGACGGTGGACAGGCGTTCAACGGTCTGGGGCAACCAGCCCGGGACCTGCTGGCGGGACCAGTTCAGCGGCGAGACGGCGTTGAAGATCAACAGGAAGACGGTCGCCGTCAGGATGGCGCGGGTGGTCCAGCGGCGGTCGCGGGCGGCGAGGCCCTCGTCATCGGGCGGCGGCCCCGGCGGGAAGGCGAAGCGGCCGAGCGCCAGGAGGGCGTTCTCGCGTGCCGGCGCATGGGTCACCGCCAGATCGTGAGCGTCGGCGGTCTGGATCCAGTCGCTGGGCGGATCGTGCGGGACGTTCGGGTTCGTCACCGGCGGCAGTACGACCCCGGGCTCGGGCGGCGGCGCGGGCTGCGGCTCCGGCAGGCTTTCGTACAGCGGCGGGAACGGCGATTCCGGCCGGTGCGTGGGGAAGGGCTCCAGCGGAACCGCGCCGTGATCGTTGTTGTCCTTCTCGTCGGTCATCGCTGCTCCAACGCTTCAGAACTGGAAGTAGATGAAGGGTGCGACGCCCTCGGGACGCACGGCCTCGACCAGAAGAATCCCGGCGCCGATCAGCAGGCCCAGGGTAATGGCCGGGGCGGTCTTCAATCGCTCGGCCACGCCCTCGATGGCGCGCGGAGGCAACCAGTGCATGGCCAGACCGCCGGCGATCAGCACGAGGGAAAGCGGGGTCAGCATGACTACAGGTCCCATCCGGCCCAGCCCCTCCAGCATGGCCAGGGCGAGTTCGAAGGTCTCGGCGCGGAACAGGATCCAGCCCAGGCAGACGATGTGGAAAGTGAGCAGAACGCCGACGACCGCCGGCAGGATGTTGCGGTCACCGAAGACCGCCCGGCCGAGCCGCTCGACGACCTGCACACCGCCGTGCAGCGCGCCCCACGCGAGGAAAGTCCACGCCGCGCCATGCCACAGACCGCCCAGCACCATGGTGATGAAGACGTTCACGCAAGAGGCGAACAGGCCCTTCCGGCCACCGCCCAGCGGGACATAGAGATAGTCGCGCAGCCAGCTGGACAGGCTGATGTGCCAGCGCCGCCAGAACGACTGCATGGAGCTGGCGCGATAGGGCTGATCGAAATTCCGCGGGAAGGAATATCCAAGCAGGGCCGCCAGTCCGATGGCCATGTCCGAATAGGCCGAGAAGTCGCAGTAGATCTGGACCGCATAGGCATAGACCGCCGCTGCGATGTCGACCGCGCCATAGGCAGATGGGTCGAAGAAGACCGGATCGACCAGATTGACCGACAATTCGGACGCGATGACCGTCTTCTTGAACAGGCCCCAGACGATCAGCAGCAGGCCATGCGTCGCCATGACCTTCGTCAGGCGGGGGGCGCGCTCGAACTGCGGCAGCAAATCCGAAGCGCGCACGATCGGGCCGGCGACGAGGTGCGGGAAGAAGCTCATCAGCAGCATGACGTCGAGCAGGCTCTTCGCCGGCGGCGTCTTCCCGCGATGGACGTCGACGACGTAGCTGATGCCCTGGAAGGTGAAGAAGCTGACGCCGACCGGCAGGACGATCTGCAGCAGGGGCAGGTCGCGCTCCCACCCGAACCGGGCAAGCAATTCACCAGCCTGTTCAACGAAGAAGCCGTAATACTTGAAGAAGCCGAGGATGATCAGATTGACCGCGACCCCGACGCCGACCAGCCATGCGCGGCGTTGCTCGGGCCGCTGTGCGATCAGGGCGGCGACGCCCCAGTTGAGCACGGCCGAGGCGATCAGCAGGGCGACGAAACGCCAGTCCCACTGGGCATAGAAGAACCAGCTGGCCAGCAGCAGGAACAGCTTGCGCTTGCCGTTCTCCCGATCCAGCGACCAGGTGGTGAAATAGACGAAGAGGAAGAAGACGCCGAACGCCAGCGTTGGGAACAGCATCTATTCCGCCCCCGCCCGCGCGGCGGTCCAGACATCATAGGCGGCCAGCAGGTCGGCCGAGAGCACGCCGCCGATCCAGTCGGCGCCCGCGTTGGTGAAGTGGACGCGGTCGCCGCGCATGAAGGGCTCTCCCCTCAACGCCAGTCGATCCGCCGAACAGTCCCCGCCCATCCGTCCGTGCCAGTCCCAGAACGCCACACCCAGATCGGCGGCGACCCGGCGCTGCACATCCCGGACCACGGCAAGACCCGGCGGAGGGTCGCGCAGGCGATCGGCGCTGCACCCGTTGGTCGCGCCGTTACGCAGCGCGTCCGGTGCGCCGAGGACCATCAGGGCGGCGCCTGGCGCGAGACTGCGCAGGCGGGCGATCTGGGCGCGCAACAGAGTCTCGTAGGCTGCGGGATCGAGGGCGTCGTCGAAACCCTCATTGGTGCCGACGGCGAGAATGATCAGGCCCGGCCGCCAGGCATTCAGCTCGGCGGCGACGGTCGTCTCGTCCCGGGACGCGAGATCCCGCAGGGTCCCGCCGACCCGGCCGAGACTGGACAGGCTGACACCCGGCCCCGCGCGATCCAGCCAGAGGGAATCGATCACCGCCCCCTCGCCCAGCGCCAGGAGCCGGACCTGACGGGCCCCGTCCGGCAAAATCATGCGGCGGCAGACCTCGTCCGCGCCGAGACGGAGTTCGCGGCCAACACCACCGGCCTCGATCGACAGGCCCTTGCCGTCCACGCCTTCACGACCACAGACGCCGAGCGCGCCCACCTCCGAGCCGGGTTCGAGATCGAAGGCCATTACGGCGTCGCGCGTGCCAATGGCGCGAACGCCGGACAGGCCGACGCGCGGCGACGGGGCGCCGGCAGGCGGCTGCAGCGGTGCGGTCTCCATAACCCATCCGCGGGCGGCGACACTGACCTGCAACGGCGCATAGCCGTCGTAGGGGACGCCCGGCGGCAGGGCTCCACGCCCTGCCCGGCCGAAGCGGCGCTGGAGATCGGCGCGGACCTTGCCGGTGATCCGGTCGCCGGCGGTGTGGCTATCGCCGATCTGGAGGATGTGAACCGACGTCTGACGCTTTCCCGCCTCCATGGCCGCGAGAGCCTCGAACAGGGGCGCGAGCGCCTGCGGCTGGCACAGGCCGTTCGGGCAGACACCCTGCCCGGGCGGTTCGGGCGCGACGACGACATAGGGAGTCTGGGCTGCAGCCGGGACGGCGCACAGAAGTCCGGCGGCCAGCAGCCCCGCCAGCGCCGTCTTCACGATCAGGCCGCGGGCGCTTGCGGCGCGGCGGGCCGATCCAGCCCCGCGTCCCGCTTCAGCCGGTCGGCGACCGGCTCGCTGATCCGCAGATAGCCGGCCATCGACATGTGGATGCCGTCGTTGGCCCGCATCAGGACGCGCCGGCCGCTGTCGTTGGGCAGATAGGCTTCATAGGCCCCGGCGTCGTTGGCTGTCAGGGCCGTCGTCTCGATATAGGGCACGCCCAGCGCACGCATCCGGGCCGAGACCACACCGTTGATCAGGGCCATGCGCCCGTCGAAGCTGTCCCGCTTCATCTTCGGAAGGCCGACCCAGTAGACGGCGACGTCCCGGCTGCGCAGCAGGGCGACCAGATCGTCGACCCGACGGGCGTAGGCGGCCTTCCACGCGTCGGTGCCGAAGGCGTGGATTTCGCCATTCAGTTCAATCGCCTGCGCGTCGTTGGTGCCAAACAGGATGACCGCGACATCGACCGGCTCTTCGTCCAGCTGACGACGGGTCTTGGCCTGGATGTCGACGAAGTCGTAGCGGCTGAGGCCTGTCGAGACCTGCGAGAACTTCGTAACGGTGACGCCCGGCTGGTCGTGCAGGTCACGGTACAGGCCCGTGTAAAGACCGTCGGCCATGGAGTCGCCGAAGACGCCGATGCGCAGGGTCCCCTTCGCGGCGCGCTCGGCCAGCGGCGTGATGATGACGCGCGGCGCGGCGGGATGGACGACCGGAGCGGGCGCCGGAGGCCGGGCGGGCCCGGTTGGCTCGGGCGTCGCCGGCGAAGCGACCGCGCTCCCGCCCAGCATCAGCGTCGGATTGCGCATCCATGCGCGGCCGTCCGGTGTCAGCGCCAGACCGGCGACGACACCGACCACGAAGGCGACCGTCAATGCGTTGATGCCGGCGCGCACGCCTTACCCCCGGAAAGCCCCGATACTCGTTACCGGCTTTTACCCGATCGGGAAAACGACGCTACTGCACGCCCGTCACACGCGAGGAAAAAGGTTAACCGCGTGTCCGCTCAGCCCCACTTCCCTTCAGCCCAGCGAGCGGCGAAGAAGCCGGCCACCGCGCAGGTTGAGGTCAGGACGGTGCCCCAGGCCAGGTCGATAAGCGTCAGCCGGGTGGACCACACGTTCAGTGTCGCCTGGTTGGTCAGGTCATAGGTGGCGTAGCAGGCGAACCCGAGAAACGCGCCATTGATCAGGGCGCGCGTCCAGTTTCCTTCCTTGAGCGCAGGGGCGACGGCGAAGAAAACGGTGGCTGCGATCGAGATCAGGTAGAAGGCGACGGCCGCCTTCATGTCAGGCTTGTCGGCCATGATCGAGCCGATCACTGGCCGGTACAGCCGGTTGGCCATGGTTGTCAGCCAGACCGCATCGATGGCGGCGAAGGTGATCCCTGCGCCGAGATAGGCGACAACGTATTTCAGCATGGCGGTTTTCCTCCCTCAGACCGGCTTGAGCCGGTAATGGCTGACGGCCCACGTCTTGCCGCCATCGTTTCCAAACAGGCCGGCTGTGGCCATGTAGAAGCGCCGCCAGCGACGGCGCCACAGGGCGGCGTCCCGACCGTAGGTCTGGCGCATCAGTTCCATGACCCTTTCGGGCTCCGCGTCCATGTTGCGCAGCCAGTCGTCGGCTGTGAGCTGGTAATTGACACCGTTCCAGGTCCACTCCTGCTCGACCTCGAACACATCGGGGAACTGCCGCATCAGGCCGCGGCTGGGCATGACGCCGCCGGTGAAGAAGTGCTGGGCGATGAAGTCCCCGCTGTCGGTGTGGTCGAAGCGATAGGGGGCGTCCCGATGCGTGAAGACGTGGATGAACATCCGCCCGTCCGCGTTCAGCCAGCTGCGCGCACGTGTCAGCAGGGCGCGCCAGTTGGCCATGTGCTCGAACATCTCCACCGAGACGATGCGGTCGAAGCCGCCGTCGCTCTGGAAGTCGTTCATGTCGCAAGTGATCACCGTCAGATTGGTCAGCCCCCGCGCGGCCGCCTGCCCCTCGATGTGCTGGCGCTGTCCGTGGCTGTTCGAGACCGCGGTGATCCGGGAGTTCGGATATCTCTCGGCCATCCAGAGGCTGAGCGAGCCCCAGCCGCAGCCCATTTCAAGGATCGTCTGGCCGTCACGGAGATCGGCGTGCTCGCATGTCCCGGCAAGCGCGAACTCCTCTGCCTCGGCGAGGGTCGTACCGGCCTCCGGATAGAGGCAGCAGGAATACTTCAGCCGCGGCCCCAGACAGATGCGGAAGAACTCGGGCGGCAACTCGTAATGCTGCTCGTTGGCTGCGTCTGTATGTTCGGCGATGACCCGGGCGGCCATCTCGCGGGCGAACGCCGCCTCGTCATGCGGACCGTCACGGTCGAGCCGCTTGCGGGCCTCGGTCACCAGACTGTCGATCGCCGGGCGGGTCACGAAGTCCGGAAACGGCGCGTCCTGCAATTGACGAATGGCGACGTTGGCAAGGGACATGGGGCACGCTCCGGACGGTTCGGACAGTGATACGCTCGAGCTGCGTCGTCGGATGCACGCGGCCGGGGTTGCCCCGCCTCCCCGCCCGCGTTAGGGACGACGAAAGGCCGCCGATATTCATCAGGCGGTGAAAAACCATGAGGAAGCGATGCGGAAGATCTTCCCCGACGCGAAAGCCGCGCTGGAGGGCCTGACCTTCGACGGCATGACCGTCATGTCCGGCGGCTTCGGGCTGTGCGGCATCCCCGAGTTCCTGATCGCCGGCCTGCGCGACAGCGGCGTCAAGGGGATCACGGTCATCTCGAACAATGCGGGTGTCGACGGGTTCGGCCTCGGCCAGTTGCTGGAGACCCGTCAGATCGCGAAAATGATCTCGTCCTACGTCGGCGAGAACAAGGAGTTCGAGCGCCAGTATCTGGCCGGCGAACTACAGCTGGAATTCAACCCGCAAGGCACCCTGGCCGAGCGCATCCGCGCCGGCGGCGCGGGCATCCCCGCCTTCTTCACCGCCACCGGCGTCGGCACCCTGGTCGCCGAGGGCAAGGAGGTGCGGAACTTCGACGGCCGCGATTACGTGATGGAGACTGGCCTGATCGCCGACCTGGCCATCGTGAAGGCCTGGAAGGCTGACGAGCGCGGCAACCTGGTGTTCCGCAAGACGGCCCGCAACTTCAACCCGATGATGGCCACGGCCGGCAAGGTCACCGTCGTGGAGGTCGAGGAGATCGTTCCGACCGGCTCCATCGATCCGGACCACATCCATACGCCCGGCATCTACGTCGACCGCATCATCAAGAGCACGCCCGAGAAGCGTATCGAACAGCGCACCGTCCGCACCCGGGAGACCGCATAATGGCCCGCACCCGCGAACAACTGGCCGAGCGCGCCGCAAAGGAGCTGCAGGACGGCTTCTACGTGAACCTCGGCATCGGCATTCCGACCCTCGTCGCCAACTACATCCCGGCCGGCATGGAAGTGACCCTGCAGTCCGAGAACGGAATGCTGGGCATGGGTCCGTTTCCTTTCGAGGGCGAGGAAGACCCGGACCTGATCAACGCCGGCAAGCAGACGATCACCGAAATCCCTGAGTCCTCCTACTTCAGCTCATCGGACAGCTTCGCCATGATCCGCGGCGGGCACATCAACCTGTCGATCCTGGGCGCGATGGAAGTGGCCGAGAACGGCGACATCGCCAACTGGATGATCCCGGGAAAGCTGGTGAAGGGCATGGGCGGCGCCATGGACCTGGTCGCCGGCGTCAAGCGGGTGGTGGTGGTCATGGACCACGCCAACAAGCACGGCCAGTCCAAGGTCCTGAAGGCCTGTACCCTCCCCTTGACCGGGACGGGGGTGGTCAGCCGCATCATCACCGACCTGTGCGTCTTCGACGTGAAGCCGGACGGCGCGGGGCTGGAGTTGATCGAACTGGCCGAGGGCGTGACGCTGGACGAGGTCGCCTCGAAGACCGAGGCCGCCTACACGGTCGCAACCGGCCTGAACTGATCCCCTCAGGCGCTCGCGAACAGGGGCGCGAGCGCCTCGAGGGCCCGCACGGCCTCATCCCGGTCCGGGGTTTCATCCTCGACGCCATAGCCGACCATCTGGCTGGAGCCATTGGCCTGGATAACGATGCCGTCGTGGCGCGGGACCATGTTGATGGACCGGTACCAGAGGGCATAGGTCACCTCCGGCTGGGGCGTCAGCCAGGTGATCTGGCCGCGCACGGGGGTGACGCTCCGGTCCCCGAACAGGGCCCGCGCGCCATAACCCGTGCAGTTGACCACGACCGGCTCGGCCAGCGTCGCCAGTTCCGATGGATGATTGAACGTCCGCCGGACGATGCGGCCGCCCTCCAGCAGGAAGGCCTCGGTGAGCTGGCGGGCATACTCGGCGACATTGAAGGTCATGACGGGGCCGCAGCGGACCGACTCCACCGGGAAGGGATGCTCGGTCTTGTTCACCTCCCGGAACCACGGCGCGAGACCATTCAGCCGGTCGCCGCTGCGGAAGAACCCGACCGAGCCAGGCGTCGGCTCCGGACCGACAGGACCGGTGTCGGTCGGGCCGCCGCGCAGATTGTACTGGTCGATGAAGCGGACCGGGTCGCCGTCCACGCCGATGAACGCATGGTGATCCCGCCACGACTGCCGCGACATGGCCTCCCAGCGATCGCCGAAGTCAGCCGTGACCGAGGCTTCGGCAGCGATGCGCGAGTCCGGCGACCACACTCCTGTGGCCCGGGCCGAGCGGGTGTAGGGCGTTCGCTCTGCGGCATAGATTGTCACCGGCACGCCGGCCCTCAGGATTTGCAGGGCAGACGTCAGGCCGATGGCGCCGCAGCCGATCACCGCAACCGGCCGGGTCCCGCCGTCCAGGGCGATGTCGCGGGCCATGGCCGCCGAGCCCCAGGACAGGGACCAGCCCGAACCGCCGTGGCCGTAGTTGTGAACCACCCGCTTGTCGCCGATCACTTCGGCCTCGATACGCGGCCCCTGCGCACGGAAGGGACGGGTGCAGACAGTGATGCGGCTGATGCGGCCCCGGTGTGTGATCAGGGGCGCGAAAGGGCGAGGCTGGAAGGTCGGGCGGATGAAGCCGGAGGGGGGCGAGGGCGTTGTCGCGCATCCGGCGAGCCCGGCGGCTCCCAGGCCGGTCAGGACCATCCGGCGATGAAGCTGATCAGCCATGTCGTTCCTCCCGACGCATTTCCGGCGGTAGCACCGGGCCGAAGACCGGACAATGGCGCCGCGCACCCCCGCGACGTGCAGGGCGTTGCCGTTTACGCGAAGCCGTAGTCATATTTGGTTGGGCCGGGCGCAGATCCGGCGGGGCGGGAGTTCTGACATGGCCGACGGAGGCTATCGCTGGCAGGGACAGACGCCGACGCCGGATCCGGCGCGGGTGGACGCGATCCATGAGGCCTGGGACGAGGCCGGGACCGGCGTCTTTGCGGAGCCGGCCCGCGCGGGCGCCGTCGAGAAGATCGAGCGCGCCCTTTCCGCGGCCCGGACCGGCGACCTCACCGAAGCTCATGCCCAACTGACACACGCGCGAAACCTTCTGGCCGATCTGCGGCCCGAGGCGCTGGAGCCGCGTCGCGGGCTGGCCGGACTGTTCGACAGCCGGAACAGACGACTGAAAGCCTTTCGCGAGACGTGGAAGCGGGCGGCGGCCTCGCTGGATCAGGTGGCGTCGGACCTGTCAGACCGGGTCACGGGCGCGGCCAGGCGGTCCGGCGCTCTGGACGCGGCGTGGGCCGACCTTCGGGACGCAATGACAGAACTGGACACCTATCTGCTGGCCGCGGCCCGGAAGCTGACCGGCCGGGAGACGAATGAGGGGACGCCGGACCCCCTGCCCGGTCGCGTGAGGACGCTCGACGTCTGCCGCGCCGCATCGCTCAACGCCCTGCCCCTGATCCGCCACGCACAGGGGGCGGAGGGACGATCGGTCGATGCGCTGAAGGTTTGCACCGAAGGCATCGGCGCATGGCGGGACGAGTGGAAGGACGCCCTTGGCCTGTCGGGACGGCGGCCGAAGACGGTCAGGCCGGACCCGGACCGTCTGGGCCGCACGCGCGACGCCCTGCTGGCGCAGATCGACCGGGCGCTGGCCGAGTTGACCACCGCCCGCACCCGCCGGGCCGATATCGAGACACGGCTCGCCAGCCTGCGGCAGGGTCTCTGACGGTCAGCGACCCGGGTTCGGCAGATCCCGCGCGTTCTGGTCTGTCCAGTTGACGATCTGGGTGTGCAGATCGCGGGTGGCCACGTCGAAGGCGTCAACGATGGCGGAGACACGGTTCTGGCCGGCCGGCTGCTCGACGGTGAAGACTCGCTCGGCCATGACCGAACGATCCTGGCTGTTCAGCAGGCGGGTACGGGCGACGATGGTGATGACCGGCGTGGCGCCTGGCGAGGCGTAGCGCGCCTCGAAAGTCCGCACGTCAATGTCCAGCGCCTGCGGCGCGCGGGTCAGTTCGCGCGGGCCGACGAGACGGACCCGGGTCGACTGGGCGGCGAAGGCGGTTTCCAGGGCGTCATTGAACAGGATATCCGCCGAACTGACCCAGCGCGCACCCTTGATATAGGCCGTCTCGGTCCCGGTGACGCCGAGAATCCGGTCCTCGCGTACGGCCTGGGCGAACTCCGGACGTCGCATGGCGACCTGGACCTGGGCGGCCGGGGTGGCCGGCTCGCCCGCGCCAGACACGCTGCCGAAGCGGTACATCTGGACCGGGTCCGGGGACGAGAGAAGCGAGCAGCCCGCCAGCAGGGTGGAGGCGGCGGCCGCGGCGGCGGCGATCTTGAGCACGCGGATCACGGTTGAACCTCCAGTTCACGCGACGACGGACGACCGATGAACTCGCGCGGGCTGGCCCGCACGTCGTCGATCAGGGCCTGCAGGGAGCGGGTCGCCTCATCCAGTTGCTGGATCGACTGCGACAGCTGCGGCAGGCCGGTGGTGGCGAAGTCGCCCAGCGGCCGTTCGAGGCTGGTCGCCGAGCGATTGATCGAGGCCACAGCCTCGCGCGCTTCTTCCGCAGCCTGATTGACGTTGGCGATGGCCTGGGCGCCGTCGCCTTCGACCACGCGACGGGCGCTGACGGCGAGTTGCTCGTACTCGGCGACAGCCGAGTTGGCGCGGGTCAGGGCCTGCTCCAGCTGCTCCAGCATCCCCTTGCGGGCTTCCAGCTCGGTGGTCAGGGATTCGATGTTCTGAAGGCTGGTCGAGAAGCTGCGGACGTTATCGTCGGACAGGACGCGGTTGATGCGGTTCAGGGCGTCCACGGTCTGGGCCAGCACAGTCCCGGACCCGGACAGCAGTTCGGCGATTGGCGAAGGCTGGCTCTGGATCACGGGCACGACGTTGTCGGGGTACTGGGTCTTCAGGATCGCGCTGTTCGGATCGCCGGCGGTGATCTGGATGTAGTTCAGGCCGGTGATGCCTTGCGGCTCCAGCTGGGCGCGGGACGTCACGCGCACCGGCGTAGTGGCGTCGACGCGAATGCGTGCGATGACCTGGTCACCCTTCTTCGGATCGAGGTTGAGATCGGTGACCTCGCCCACTCGAATGCCGTTGAAGTGGACCTCGCCGCCCTCCGACAGGCCGCGCACGGGGCCGTAAAATACGATGTCATAGACGTCGTAGTCGTTGTTGAACTGCAGGCGGGCGAGCCAGATCGTGAAGACCGCCAACGCCGCCAGAAGGGCGATGGTGGCGATGCCGACGGCGGCGTAGTGAGCGTCTCTTTCCATTCTTCCCTCTCCTAGGCGGCCTTGTCGGCGGCGCGGCCGCGCGGCCCCAGGAAGTATTCCCGTATCCAGGGATGCTCTGAACGTTCGAGTTCCTGAACCGTGGCCTTCTCGACCACATGTTTATCGGCGAGCACGGCGACCTTGTCCGTGATGGCGTACAGGCTGTCGAGGTCGTGGGTGATCATGAAGACCGTCAGGCCGAGGTCGTCGGACAGCTGGCGGATCAGGTCGTCGAAGGCGGCGGCGCCGATCGGGTCGAGGCCGGCCGTCGGCTCGTCGAGGAACAGCAGCTCGGGGTCCAGGGCAAGCGCCCGGGCCAGACCCACACGCTTGCGCATCCCGCCCGACAGCTCCGACGGCTTCAGGTGGTGCGACTCTGGCTTGAGCCCCACCATGGCGATCTTCATCTCGGCCAGTTCCCGGATCACGTCGCGCGAGAGCGAGGTGTGCTCGACCAGCGGCGAGGCGACATTGTCGATCACGCTGAGCGACGAGAAGAGCGCGCCCTGCTGGAAAAGGATGCCGGTCCGCTTCTCGACGTCGGCCAGCTCTTCCTTGGTCATCTCGGCGCGATCGCGGCCAAACAGGCTCACCGATCCGCCCTCCGGCTCCTTGAGCCCGATAATCGTGTTCAACAGGACGGTCTTGCCGGTGCCCGAGCCGCCGACGACGCCGAGGACCTCGCCGCGCTCGACATCGAGATCCAGATTTTCATGGATGA
Source organism: Caulobacteraceae bacterium (assembly GCA_052441165.1). Classification (GTDB taxonomy): domain Bacteria; phylum Pseudomonadota; class Alphaproteobacteria; order Caulobacterales; family Caulobacteraceae; genus Brevundimonas. The sequence continues at coordinate 59,064 of JBQVQW010000011.1, forward strand.
CGCGGTCGCCGAACTGACTCAGCAGGCCACGCACCTCGATCAGGGTTTCACGCTTGTCCGGAGCCGTCACAGATTCAGCTCCATGAAGATGATCGCAAACACGGCGTCGAGGGAGATGATGGCGAAGATGGCCTGCACTACGGCGGCCGTCACACGACGACCGAGACTTTCGACATCTCCGGCGACCGCCATGCCCTGACGGGCGCCGATGGCGGCGATGACCACGGCGAAGACCGGCGCCTTGATCATGCCGACCATCAGGTGGGTCCCCATCATCGGGTCCTCGCTGATGCGCTGGACGAAGAAGGACGGGCCGTAGCTGAGCTGACTCCAGGTCACCAGCAGCCCGCCGAACATCCCGGCGACCATTCCGACGAAGGTCAGCAGCGGCATCATCAGGATCATGGCGGCGAGGCGCGGAATAACCAGCGCCTGGAAGGGGTTCACGCCCATCACCTGCATGGCGTCGACTTCCTGGTTCATCCGCATCGAGCCGATCTCGGCGGCGAACGATGAGGCGGAACGGCCAGCCAGGAGGATGGCGGTGATCAGCACGGCGAGCTCGCGCAGGGTCGCGACAGCCACCAGCTGGACCGTGAATACGCCCGCACCGAACTGGGTCAGCAGATTGGCCCCGAGGAAGGCGATGACGGCGCCGATGAAGAAGTTCGTGACGGCCACGATCGGGATCGCGTCCAGTCCCGCCCGTTCGGCCTGGCTGAACCAGGCCGCCCCACGGATCCGGCCGGGGTGCTTCAGCGCCGTGCCCGTGGCGACCACCAGACGGCCAAGGAAGGCCGCCGACAGGGTGGCTTCGTCAAAGAAATCCCGGACACCGCGGCCGACCTTGGCGAAGCCGCGGATCCAGCCGGGCGAGCGCGGTGGCGGGCCGGCGGACTCGCGCTCCAGCTTCTCGACCATGGCGTAGGTGCGGCCGGCCTCCGGCCGTTGCGTCCAGGCGGATTGCGGAAGGACGCAGTTGGCCGCCTGAACGATGGCAAGGGCGCCTGCCGTATCGAACCGGCCCATGTCGGACAGTTCGACCGATGTGACCTTGCGGCCATGCAACTCGTCGTCGAGCCGGCGCGAGATGCGGCCGAGCTCGGTCGCGGTCCAATCGCCGGTCAGGTGCAGGACGACGCCCTGCCCCTCCTCATCGATCCGGAAATCCGCTGTGGCCATGCCCCTACCTAGAACGCCCCGTTTTGCTTGCCTATGCCTGCTCTACGGCAAAGCTGCGGCAAGGCTCACAACGCGGCCGTGACGTATTCGTTCAGCCACGGTTTCAGACATTTACGCGTTACAGCAGCGATCGGACCTTTTTCAGATCATCGACGAAGCGACCCCGCTCGGCATCCGCCGCTTCACGGTCGGGAATGCGCAGCAGATACGACGGGTGAACGGTCAGCAACGCAGTCGCATCCGGCAGGCCGATGGGCTGCCCGCGTTCCTTCGTGACCGCCACCTTTCGGTTAAGTACACCCAGCGCGGCTGTCGCGCCCAGCGTCAGGATGACCTTGGGTTTGACCAGAGACCGTTCTGCGTCCAGCCACCAGCGACAGGCGGTGACCTCACTGGTCGTCGGGGTCTGGTGGATTCTACGTTTGCCGCGCGGCTCATGCTTGAAATGGCGAACCGCGTTGGTCACGAAAACGTCCTCGCGCTCGATACCGGCTTCCAGCATGGCGGCATCCAGCACCTGTCCGGCCGGTCCGACGAAGGGCCGGCCTGCGAGATCTTCCTGATCTCCCGGCTGTTCGCCGACAATCATGAGCCTGGCCTGGCGAGGCCCCTCCCCGCACACGCCCTGCGTCGCGTCCCGCCAGAGCGGGCACCGGCGGCAGCCCTGAACGGCCTGGTCCAGTTCCGGGAAGGACGATGGTATGAAACCCTCCTCCCATGCTGCGTCGCGCGTGATCCGGGACAACGTTTTGGCCAGACGCGGGTTTGGTCGGGGCGGGGACGCGGCCACCATGGCTTCGGTACGAACCGAAGACTGCGCCACGAGTGCCGGTATCAACTCCGCTTCCGGCAGGTTTTTCCAGTACCGCTTGGGCATCTCGCCCTGCATGGTCTTCGTTTTCAGGCGAGCCGGGTTGAAGGTCGAGGCGTAATAGGTCTTCCAGAACTCCTCGACCTCGTCCTCGGCCGGAGCCATGTCGCGCGTACCCGGAGGGCCGAACGTCAGGTCCCGCGTGTCCCAGAAGGCCGAGCCGTCCGGCGTCAGGATCGACCAGCGCATGGTGGCGAAGCGGCGAGCGAAGAAGGGCGCGGTTTTCTCGACAACCCGGTGCGCGGGCTCAAACCATGCGACCCACGCCTCGCCGTAGGCGTCTTCCGTCAGACGAAAGCGGACGAACGCCTTCATCTTGTGACTGGCGCGGCTGACGTTCTTCGCCCGCTCGAAGGCGTCGGCCACATCGACGTCGCTGCCGACCCGCATCAGGTCCGGCTCCTCGCCCAGACGCCAGAGCAGGCGATACATGAGATCGAAGCGATCTTCCGATCGGTGCAGGATCACATTCTGCGCCAGCTCGACAAACGCCTTCGGAACGCTGAAGGCGGAGCCCTCCGTGAGCCCTGGCGCGAGTTCGTCGAAGAGGCCGCCGTCGCCCGCGCCGACGCGGAAGATCGCCTCACCCGGGCGCACTCCCGCGGACCGGAAGTCCCGCGCGGCACGGCGCCAGCCGTCGAAGTCCGTCTCGTGATCCAGCGATGCGACCCGCATCAGAACAGGCTCATCTGCACCGGTTTCGGCTCAGGGGTCAGCCGCTGCCGCAGATCGATAGCATCGGTCAGACCGCCAGGCGTCCAGTCCAGCGCGACAATGAACGGCCGAACCTTGTCGATCCCCCGACACAGGCGAGCGACGTCCTCAAGCCGCAGGGTGCGCCAGCGCCGGATGGAGACGATCCGGTTGACCGACTTCACGCCCAGCCCCGGCACGCGAAGCAACATCTCGCGCGGCGCCCGGTTCACGTCGACAGGAAACAGGGCGCGGCTGTTCAATGCCCACGCAAGCTTGGGATCGATGGCGAGGTCCAGCATTCCATCTGTCGTCGCCTCGCCGATCTCCGGTGTGGAGAAGCCGTAGAAGCGCATCAGCCAGTCGGCCTGATAAAGCCGATGTTCCCGCATCAGAGGCGGCTTCGATAACGGAAGAACGCCGGATCCATCGGGAATGGGGCTGAAGGCCGAATAGTACACGCGGCGCAGACCGTAACCTCCATAGAGCGACGCGGAGCGATCTAGGATTTCGGTGTCAGGCGCTCCGTCGGCGCCGATGATCAGTTGGGTCGACTGGCCGGCCGGTGCGAACTTCGGCGGCCGCTTGCGATCGCGCTTCTCCGGCCTGGCCTCCTCACCACGCAGGCGCACCTGACTCATGGCGTTCTTGATGACGCCCACGCTCTTCTGCGGCGCCAGCCGCTCGAGCGCCTCGTCGCGAGGCAGTTCGATGTTGGCGGACAGGCGATCCGCATAGAGGCCGGCTTCCTCGATCAGCTTCGGATCGGCCTCCGGAATCAGCTTGAGATGGATGTAGCCCCGGAAATCATGCTCCTCCCGCAGCTTGCGGGCGACCAGCACCAGTTGCTCCATGGTGTAGTCGCCCGACCGGATAATGCCCGACGACAGGAACAGGCCCTCGATGTAGTTGCGACGATAGAAGTTGAGCGTCAGTTCGACGACTTCATCCACACTGAACCTCGCACGCTCCACATTCGAGCTCGCGCGATTGATGCAGTAGGCGCAGTCGTAGATGCAGAAGTTCGTAAGAAGGATTTTCAGCAGGCTGACGCACCGCCCGTCCGGCGTGTAGGCGTGACAGATCCCCATTCCCTCGGTCGAACCGATCCCCTTTCCTTTCGAGGAATCGCGTTTCGAGGTGCCGGAAGACGCGCAGCTGGCGTCGTATTTGGCTGCGTCCGCGAGCACGGACAGCTTTCGCCTGAGATCGATCTTGGCCATTTGTTCACACTATGTTCCAGCGCGAAAGCAGGGTCCAGCGGAGCCGTAGCGTAATTTTCGTCGTCAGCTCAGGAAGTTCAGCAGCGAGACCTGTCTCAGCTGATTGATGACCTGGGCGGACGCCTGGATGGCGACCTGCGAAAGTTGCAGGTCGGTCACCGCCCTGGCCATGTCCGCGTCCGTCCGGTTGGACACCAGTTCATCCAGGGAGCCCATCTGGGCCTTGTGATTTGCGGTCAGATTCTCGACCTGCTTGGCGAGCGCGCCGGTGGTGGCGGTCTTGTCGATGGCTCCGGTCGAGGCCTGGTCCAGCCGCGACAGCTGGGCGGTCAGGAAGGTTTTCTGTGTTTCGTTCAGCTTGCCCGTCAGAGGGCCGTTTGCGCCGGTGTGGTAAATCTGGATATCGCGCAGGATTTCCATCACCTCGCTACCAATGTCATCGGCGAGGAATCCGGTCTGCAGGGTCGTGCCCTCGGCCACTCGGCTTGCGGTTTTCAGCGTGTCGTTGTGGAAGATCGAAGCGACGGTCGGAGCCGCCTCCAGTTCGCTGAGGTTGGAGATATCAAGCGGCGGGACATCGGTCTTGGCGCCGGAGAACAGATAGCCGCCCTGATGGCGCATGTTCAGCCCCCCGCGAACGGTCTGGAACATGCCCTCGAGCTCCAGCATCAGCGAGCCGGCCGAGTCCGTGGCCAAGGCGTTGCCGACCGATGAACGGATTCCCGCGATCCCGTCGACGACCTGATTCAGGGCGATGTCCTGCGTGGCAAGGCGGGATGAGACGGCGTCCGAAGTATCCATGAAGCCCTGGATGCGGCTCTGGGCGGCTTTCAGCGCCGTCAGCGTTTCCGACTGGCGTCCGAAGCCGACGAGGTCAGTGGCGTTCTTCTGCGTCGAAACCCGCTCCTGGGCCTCGGCGGCGCGGGTTTGGGCCGCCATCAGGTCGAGCAGGGCCGACTGGTAGTTTCCGTAGGTCGCAACGCGGGTCATCAGACAATCCCCAGAAGCGTATCGTACATGTCGCGAGCGGCCTGGATCAGGCGCGCAGAGGCGTTGAAGGCCTGCTGATAGGTCGTCATCAGCACCAGCTCCTCATCCAGATTCACACCCTCATGGGCGGTCTGGCGAGCCTTGGCCTCGGTGTAGAGCGCTGCAGCCGTCTCCTTGCTGTTCTTCGCGGCGGCTGCCTTACCACCGATTTCCCCGGACAGTTCGGACGCGTAGCGGGAGACCGATATCTGGCCACCGGATGAATCGCCGGCGGGCTGGAAATTGGCCGTGCGCTCGCCAGCGTCGGCCAGCAGCAAGGCGCCGCGGCCGTCGCCAGTGCTCAGGGAAGAGGTCCCCGCCGCAGCCGACAGGTTGAGTTGGGCCAACGCCAGCCTGGACGGGCTCTGCCGGATATCCGTGCGCAGGGAGAAGCCGTCAGCGCGAGAGGCCCGGACGCCGCCGATGCCGAACATCTCGGTCATGGAGACGCCGGACGACGTTTGGGTGGTGCGATCCTCCAGCACGCTGAGCTTGGCCGGCGGACTTCCGGAGCCAGTGAATTTCAACGAGCCGTCCGGGTTCAGCGAGAAGGCCCCGAACCGGCCGACGCCGGTCGCGGGATCATTCAGGGCGGTCAGCAGGTCACCCATCGTGCCGCCGGCAGGAACGGCGACGGTGATGTCACGCAGTTTGGCGCCGGCCTCGCCCGCGAAGCGGAACTTTATCGTCTCACCGGCGGTGAAACCATGCGGCGACGTGGAGGAAAGGCCGGTGTCGTAAAGGGCAGGCCGGTCGGTCGAGATCAGGTCGTTCAGGCCGAAGTAATGCGAGAAGCCGCGCCCGGCCTTGCTCGACGGCGTCGTCGCGTTGTCGGCGATCGCCACTCCGTTCGTACCCGTCGCCTCAATCTTGAGCTGGCCGTTGACGAAGGTCGCCGTGGCCGAAGGCGTCAGCTGGTTGTTCAGTTCAGCGAGGAAGCCTGCAGGCGTGGTCGCCACGCCGTTGACCGTCATCGTCCCGCCGCTGAAGACGATGTCCGCGCGGGTCTGGATCACGCCGGCCTGGTTGGTGATCGCGACGGTCGTCCGGCCGGTGAAACCGGTCAGGGCGGATTCCAGCGACTGGCCGACGTTGCGGCCGGTCAGGGTCGTCGGGGCTGGAACCGACGAGTTGGCGTTGTGCGCCCGGTTCAGTTCGTCGGCGACGTGGGTGATCAGTTCGGCGAGGCGCTCGGCAGCGGCCGGGGCCTCGACGTCGCGCAGCTCTACCAGGCCCTTGATTTCCCCCGAGGTGACACTGTCCAGCAGGGCCTTCTTCTGGCCGCCCGGCTCGGTGATCCAGATCTCGTTGAAGCCGGTCTCGCTCGTCACCGTGCCGGCGCGATTGTAGCTGAGGGTCGCAGCGCCCTCACCGGCCAGCAGGGTGCCATTGCCGGTTCTGATGGAAACGCCGCCCACGGGACGGACCGTGACGCGAATGTCCATCAGTTCCGCAAGCTGGCCGATCAGCGCCGACTGGGCCGTTTCGGCCCCGGAGGCGTCGCCATTGACCACGGTCGCCTTGGCGATCTCGAGGTTGAGACCCTCGATCTGCTGAAGCAGGCTGTTAGCCTTCTCGACGGCGCTCTGCACGCGGCCGTCGGCGTCCTCCCGCACGGCCTGTATCTGCTTGGCGATACGGCCCGCTTCATCGAACAGGGTCTGGGTCTTGAACAATGCGTCCTGCCGCCGCGGCGAGGAGGCCGGATCCTCTGCGCTGGCCGAGAACGCGGCGAACATGCTGTCGACCTGCGCGAAGAAGCCCTTGGTCCCGCCCGGATCGCCGAAAAGGGCCTGGATGCGGTCGTACAGTTCATGGCGCACGCCCTGACGGGCCGCCTCGGCTCCTGAGTTCAGGCTGGCGGCCTGGAGGAAGCGATCGGTGGCCAACCTGATCCGGGCGACCTCGACGCCGGAGCCCATGCCCTGACTGATCAGCGTCTGCTGATCCGCGATCTTGCGGACATATCCGGGCGTGTTGACGTTCGAGACGTTGTCCGAGACCACGCGAAGCTGGGTCTGGGCGGCGACCAGTCCAGAGTTGGCCGTATTCATGATGGCGTTCAGCGACACGCGAAGCCCTCCACACACGCGTCGGCGCCCGGCAAGCTCTGCCCGCCCGCACGCGCTTTTTGCCCGCCGGCAGACGCCGCACTGCGAGCCAAACTACTGATTTCGCGCGACATCGCGCTTTGCGTCTCGATCATGATCGTTCACAGGCGCAAATGGCGGGCCAGTTCGGCGTCTCACCCGCCGGCCGCGTGCAAGTCGTGCCGATGACGACGGGAGCGGCGTCGGGAGCCTGGGCGCCCCACCGGGCAAGAAACGTCTGGACGCGGCAAGTTTGGACCGACCGGACCGCCCTCCCAAAGCGCTTCGCGGGCAACAAACCTCTTGAAATACAAGACGCTGAAGACCTGGCCCGCGACTTGCGCTGCGACGTCCGAATGTTCGGCGCAGGACGCGCCCCCGTCACCCGCTCCGGCGATCGACCCGCTACTGATGTCCGCACAAGCCATCCTGCCCGTGATTGCGCCCGCCGCCGCGCCAGCTTCGCAAGGGGCCGCGACCGGTGACGCCGTGGCGTTCCGGGGACTTCTGGCGACCGCCCTGAGCGGAGACGCGGCGGTCGGAGCTGTCGCCGGCGCCGGCGGCGTCGCGCCCCCGCCGTTGCTGACTCCGATGGAGGAGTCTGCAGGCCCGGGAATGGCCGACGCAGACCTGAAGACGCCCGAAGCGCCGGTGGAGCCTGTGCGCGAAGTTTCTCCACCCGTGACGAAGTTGCCGGAGCCGATTCCGGAAGATGCCCCTGACGAGGCTGAGACGGATACGACTGCCGTCCCCGCGGCCGGCATCGTCGCCGCATCTGCTGTCGCTCAGCAGATGCCGACGGCGGCGTCCTCCGGAACCAGCCAGTCAACGACCAACAATGCGGCGGTCGCCGCTGCCCTCGCCGTCCTCAAGGCGCTGGACGGGGCGGCGGACGAGGCGCCGTCGGCAGACAATGACGACACCATTGTCGCGCAAGCCTCGGAAGCCGCACGCATGGCGGGCAAGGGGCAGACCCAGCCGCCCGCTGAGGCCGCGCCCGCGACGCCGCCCCCGGCCCTGCGGCAGCTGGCCGAACGCACGGCTCGCCCGCATGGAGACGCCTCGAACGCGGAGCGCGCGTTTACCGACGACTCCGCACCGGCCAGGCCCGCGACGACCGGCTCGGCCCAGGTTGCCGCTGCGACGCCATCCACGCCCGAAGTGAAGGTCGAAGCGCCGCCGCCCGTCATCGCCGACACCGTCGTCCCCGAGACCGGCGACCTGCCTGTCGAAGGCCAGACTGCGGACACCGGGCAGCAATCCGCCGCGACAGCCACCGTTCGCGAGGCCCATTCACCGGGCCTGTCGCGATCCGCGGTCGAGGCCACGGTTCAGATCGCCGCCCAGATCCAGCGTCGACTGGAAGCGCGCAACACCCGGTTCGAGATCGCACTGACGCCGGATGATCTCGGCCGTGTCGACGTCCGGCTCGACATCGATGCGGAAGGCCGACTGGCCGCCCGTCTGGCGTTCGACAATCCGGCCGCGGCCGCCGATCTGCGCGGACGCGCCGACGAGCTGCGTCGGCAGCTGGAGCAGTTCGGATTCCAGCTGGCCGACGATGCCTTCGAGTTTGCGGAACGCGACAGCGGCTCCAGCGCCTTCGACCGTGGTCAGGATGCACGCGACGGCCAGGGCCGCGCCTTCGCTCGCGCGAACCGGCTGAACCTGGACACCGACACAGCAGCGTTGACGCCGCGCTGGACCCACCTCTCCCTCACGCCCACGGGCGTGGATCTGAAAGTCTGAACCGATGGTCGACGCCGTCACCTCGAACTCAGCGACGAGCCGGATCAACGCCGGTTCGTCCATGCTGGCCTCGAACTTTGAAACCTTCCTGAGCCTGCTCACGGCCCAGCTGAAGAACCAGGATCCGCTGTCCCCGGTCGACTCCAACCAGTTTACGGCCCAGCTGACCCAGATGGCTGGCGTCGAGCAGCAGCTGCTGACGAATGAGCTGTTGAAGTCCATGCTCTCGACGCAGGGCGTTGGCGGGCTGAACGAGGCCGCCACCTATATCGGCAAGGAAGCGACCGCCATCTGGGCGGCCACCAAGGTTGAGGACGGCGAGGCGACCTGGAGCTACGAGCTGGGCTCCAATGCGACGAACGCCCGCCTGCAGGTCCTGAACAGCGCCGGCCAGATCGTCTGGGAAGGCGACGCCCCGAACAAGACCACCGGCGTGCACGACTTCACCTGGGAAGATGGCGCCGAGGACGGCGTCTATACCCTGAAGATCACCGCCAGCGACGCCAGCGGGAAAGCCCTTGATGCCCAGGTCCTGACTCGCGGACGCGTCAGCGGCGTCGAGATGTACGACGGCGAAGCTTACCTGACCGTCGGAAATTCGATCGTTCCCCTCTCCACTGTGATCGCGCTGGAAGAAACGCGCGCACCCAATCCCGCCTCGTAAGGAGTACACGCCATGAGCATCAACAGCGCCCTTCTGGCCGGCGTCTCGGGACTGACCGCCAACTCGGCTGCCCTTGCCGCGATCTCGCAGAACATCTCCAATGTGAACACGGTCGGCTACAAGCGGACACAGGCCGAGTTCCAGACCGTCATCAACAGCCAGGTGGCCGGCGCGGGCTACTCCGCCGGCGGCGTCTTGGCCACGGCGCGGCGCTATACCAGCCAGGCCAACCAGCTGCAGCGCACGACCTCGAACACCGACCTCGGCATCGCGGGTCAGGGTTTCTTCGTCGTCACGGAGAAGGCCGAAAACCTGCAGGTGACCGATAGCCGTCTGTTCACCCGCGCCGGCGCCTTCCGCGTCGATGACCTCGGCTATCTGAAGAACACTGCCGGTCTTTACCTGCAGGGCTGGCCGGTCGACTCGGACGGCAACGTCAACGCCGATCCCTCGGACCTGAACCGCCTGCGCACCATCAATGTCGGCTCGGTCGGCGGCACGGCGGAAGCCACCACCCGGGTTCAGCTTAACGCCAACATCAAGTCGAGCCAGGCCGTGTCGGCCGAAGCGGCGGACGCTGCGGCGGTCCCGCCCGGCGCCAACGCCTACAACCCGGCCACCAACTCCATGGCCATGTGGGACCCCGAGACGGGCGACGGAGTGAAGCCGGACTTCGAGCTGACCATTCCGGTCTCCGACTCGAAGGGCGGGCAGCGCACGGTGGCGATCTCGTTCCTGAAGGGCGCCACGCCGAACGAATGGTTCGCTGAAATCCGCGCGATCCCGGCATCGGACATCGAGGCCGGCGCAGGTCTTGCCAACGGCCAGATCCGCACCGGGTCGATCCGGTTCACCCAGGACGGTCGTCTGGACGTCGCCTACATGTCCGATCCCGCGAACACGCCTCCCTCCGGCGGCTGGCTGTTCTCGGATCCGACCACCGCCACGCTGAACTTCGGCGCATCGGATGGAGCGGCTCCGGCTGCGGGCGAGGTGAAATGGGCGGCGGGCCTCGGCATCGACGACCAGGCCATTGCGTTCGACCTGACCGCGGCCACCGGCGGCCTGACACAGTACGACAGCGCCTCGGTCACCCAGGCCGTGCTGACGAATGGCACGGCCTTCGGCAACCTGTCCGAGGTCAAGATCGACGAGACCGGCTTCGTCACCGCCATCTTCGACAACGGCGTGACCCGCCGGATCGCCCAGATCGCGCTGGCGACCTTCCCCAGCCCCGACCATCTGCTGGAAGCCTCGGGCAACGCCTACCGCGTCAGCCAGGGCTCGGGCACCTACAACCTGAAGGCCGCCGGCACGGGCGGCGCCGGCAAGATCGGCGCCTCACAGCTGGAAGCCTCGTCGGTGGATCTGTCGACCGAGTTCACCGGCCTGATCACCACCCAGCGCGCCTACTCGGCGTCATCGAAGATCATCACCACGGCCGATGAGATGCTGGCCGAGCTGATCAGCATCAAACGCTGATATCGGGGTAAGGGGCGGTTAGTCTTCATGAAGACCTGGTTGAATATTCAGGCCGTGCGCGGAGGGGATTTTATCCTTTCCTTCACCACGACGCTTAAACGGCCCTTAGTCGCCCAGCGCTACCGTTCACGCTCAATGGTGGTGGTGAATGAGGCATAAGCCCATGTTGCAAGAGCGACGCCTAAACAGTTCAGGCGAACAGTACGTTGTCGGTCCGACCGGCACGCCTCTGACCCTGCGCGACCTTCCTCCGGCCAATACGGACCGGTGGGTGATCCGTCGCAAGGCCGAGGTGGTGGCCGCGGTTCGCGGCGGCCTTCTGAGCCTCGACGACGCGCTGGCGCGCTATCGTCTGACGGCGGAGGAGTTCATCGCCTGGCAGAAGGCGATCGACAAATGGGGGATGCAGGGCCTGCGGACCACGCGCATCCAGCACTATCGCGGCTGACCCTCCCCGGCCGAAACGCTGAAGGGCCGCTCCTGGCGACAGGAGCGGCCCTCTTCGTTTCGGAAGGCCTCGAAATCGCGCGGGTTTGACACTAAATGGCGGCGATGACGCTCGCAGAGCCCCTTTGCCCGATCCCCGATATCGCGCCCATGAACGGCCAGGCCGACATGGATGCGGCGATCGAGGCCGCCCGCAGGGCCGTCGGGCTGCCCGTCGGCGCGCGCGTGGTCGCAGCCATGTCCGGCGGGGTCGACTCCACCGTGGTCGCCGGCCTGCTGCACAAGGCGGGCTACGACGTCGTCGGGGTCACGCTTCAACTCTATGACCACGGCGCGGCCCTCAAGAAGAAGGGCGCCTGCTGCGCCGGTCAGGACATTCACGACGCCCGGCTGGCCGCCGAGACGATCGGCATTCCTCATTATGTGCTGGACTACGAAAGCCGCTTCCGCGACGCGGTGATCGACCAGTTCGCCGACAGCTATCTGCGCGGCCAGACGCCAGTGCCCTGCATCCGCTGCAACCAGACTGTGAAGTTCCGCGACCTGCTGGACGTCGCCCGCGACCTGGGCGCCGAGGCGATGGCGACTGGCCACTATGTACGCCGTGCGATGGTCGATGGCCGGGCGCAGATGCGCAAGGCGATCGATCACTCGCGCGACCAGTCCTACTTCCTGTTCGCCACCACGCCCGAGCAACTGGACTATCTGCGCTTCCCGCTGGCGGACCTGGAGAAGCCGCAGGTACGCGGCGTGGCGCTGGAGCTGGGCCTGCGGATCGCGGCCAAGCCGGATAGCCAGGACATCTGCTTCGTGCCCGAGGGCGATTATCGCAGCCTGATCGACAAGCTGCGTCCCGAAGGCCGCGAGGCCGGCGAGATCGTGCACATGGACGGCCGGGTGCTGGGCGCTCATGCCGGGATCACCGACTACACCATCGGCCAGCGCCGCGGCCTGAACGTCGCCGTGGGCGAGCCGCTGTTCGTGACGAAGCTGGACCCCGTGAAGCGCCACGTCATCGTCGGGCCGCGGGACGCGCTGCTGACAGCGTCCCTGACGCTGGCCGAGACCAATTGGCTGGGCGACCAGCCGACCATCGAGGCCGCTGCGGAGGCCGGCGCCCCGGTGCTGGCCCGCGTCCGCTCGACCCGCGCCCCCTCACCGGCCCGACTGGCGCTGGTGGACGGCGCGGTCACGGTGATCTTCGACAAGGGAGAGGAAGGCGTGGCTCCCGGCCAGGCTTGCGCCCTCTACGACCCGGCGGACGATGAACGCCTGCTGGGCGGAGGCTTCATCACGGCCACGGCCGCCGTTGTCTGACGACCCGCTGCACCTGACCACCCGCGCGGGCCTGCCCGAGGCGCTGCGCATCGGCCTGACCGACTTCCCCCGTGATCGTTGGCAGGAGCCGACGACGATGGAGATGGCGCGCTTCTGGCTTGGCATCCACGAGGGCTTCCGCCGTCATCGCCTGCATATGGAGGCGGTGATCGATCACTGGCGGGCCGGTAAAACAGACCTGACCGGCCTGCATGGCCGCCTCCTCCCGGCGGTGCAGCAGTTTCTCCAGCATCTGGACGCCCACCACCGGATCGAGAGCGGCCAGTATTTTCCGAAGTTCAGGGCGCTGGACGATCGGCTGGCGCACGGCATCGACCTGCTCGATAGCGACCACGACGTGGTTCACGAGCAGCTGGAGACCCTTTTCCGGAAGGCCGTGAGCTTTCACCAGAACCTTCGTGCACCTGATGCCGCCGACCACGCCGCGCGGCTGTCCGACACGGTCTTCGCAATGGGCCCCGCGGTGATCCGGCACCTGGACGACGAGGAGGAGATCGTCATTCCCCTGATCCAGAAGCACCGGATCGCGGGTTAACTCTCCCGGGGCGTCCGCGAGGCGAGGACTTTTCTCAGTTGACGGCCCACAGCGAGCGGACGGCCATCCTGGGCCCAGGCGGTGGCGTCCTCGACCGTCCAGCCTCCATGGCTGTCGCGCGAGACGGACTCGAAATAGGTCCAGCCGTCCGGCGCGGCGTCCTCGGGGATCGGGCCGAAGAAGTCGTAGCGCAGGTCGGCCGTGGCCGAGACCACCGGCGGCGCGGGCAGCATGGTCCAGTAGACCGGGAAGGTGGCGTCCAGCAGGAAGGCCAGACGGGCCTCGTCCAGCGGCTTGCCGTCCGTGGTCCGCATCCAGACGCCCATCCGGTCCTCGTCATTGCGACCGAACAGCTTGATCCCGCCCACGAAGCGCTGCTCGACATACCGCAGGAAGTGGGGGGCGAAGTCCTCGCCGCCCATGGGCGTCGGCGGCTGATCGGCAAGCGGCGGCGGCGTGATCGAGGCCGCGCGAAGCTCGGGCCCGACGCCCGGCGCGCCGAAGGTGACAAGGCCGCTCATGGTCAGGCGCTCGCCCTGCCCTGCCCTGACCGAGACGTACTCTGCGGACCGGCCGCCGCGCAGAAGCTCGCCGGTCAGTCTCAGGGGCTCGAACTTCGAGCCGACGAGGAACTGGGTCGCGACAGTGCGCAGGGGCTTGTTTGACCGGACCGCTTCCCGCGCAGCCTTCGCCGCCAACGCCGCCATCAGGCCGCCGAAAGGCGCACCGCGTTCGGCAGGCCAGGCCATCGGTGCATTCGAGAAGGCCGGGGTCAGTGGCGCGATCAGACCACCCTCTCCGTCCGATGTCAGGACAAGGGCCTCGTCGAGGGTCTGGACGGCCATGGAAGCTCCGGGGAGGGAACGAAAAGGAGGGCGGAAGACCACCGGTCCTCCGCCCCAGGGTCAAGGGATCCGGAAACGCCGCGGCGAGCCGCAACAAGTCCGTAGCGAAACAAGACTGACTTAGTCCGTTTAGATTGGCAACCCTCTTGCAAATCCGCTGACGCCGCGTCACCTTTCCATCATGGGACGCACCGCTGACTATTCTCGCCAGAGCTGTTCAATCGCCGCGACGCTGGAAGTCATCGGCGATCCGTGGACGCTTCTGGTCATCCGCGACGCCTTCAACGGCGTCAGCCGGTTCGAGCAGTGGCAGGATCGTTTAGGCGTCGCCCGCAACGTGCTCGCCGCGCGCCTCAAGAGCCTCGTGCAGCACGGCGTGCTGGAGCCGCGCCTCTATTCCGAACGCCCGCCGCGCAACGAGTATGTGCTGACCGCCAAAGGCAAGGATCTGTACGGCGTGCTGGTCACCCTGCATGGCTGGGGCGCCAAGCACGTGTACGGCGACACCGACGCCGGTATCACCATGCTGCACAAGAGCTGCGGCCATGAGCTGAATCCGCGCATCGCCTGCGGATGCTGCAACGAGATCGTGAAACCGCGGGACATCCAGCTGAACCTGTCGGCGAACCGCCCGACGATCGGCGATTTGATGCCGAAGGACACGTCGGCGGACGAAGCGGCGTAGGACTGTTGGCGGTCTTCGAGCCGCTGGTTCCTCACCAAGGACGCCAAGGGTTCACGAAGAACACGAAGAGGCCTGAGCACGGCTCCGGTTCTGGCTTCAGGTCGAGATCTGAACTGATCGCGAAGCGATCGATAGCACGGGGCAAAGGTGCGGCCTTTGCTCCACTCTCTTGGTGGTCTTCGTGAACGCTTGGTGTCCTTGGTGGTGAACCCTCTCCGCGCGACCTACCCTCCCCGGATGACCGACTCACATGCCGAAGGCCGCTGTCCCTGGTGCGGGACCACGGACCCGCTCTACATCGCCTATCATGATGAGGAATGGGGCGTGCCCGAGTACGACGCGCGGGCCCTCTGGGAGAAGCTTGTGCTGGACGGCTTTCAGGCCGGGCTGGCGTGGATCACCATCCTGAGGAAGCGCGAGGGCCTGCGTGACGCCTTCGACGGCTTCGATCCGGAGAAGGTCGCCCGCTACGGCGAGGTGGACATTGAGCGCCTGCTGAACGATCCGCGCATCATCCGCTCGCGCGCCAAGATCAACGCCGCGATCCGCGGGGCCCAAATCTGGCTTGAGATGCGGGACAATGGAGAGGATTTCTCCGAATGGCTCTGGTCGTTCGTCGGCGGGGCGCCGATCCAGAACGAATGGGCCGGGTTCAGGGACGCGCCGACACAAACGCCTCAGAGCGAAGCAATGGCGAAGGCGCTGAAAAAGCGCGGCTTCAACTTCTGCGGCCCGGTCATCGTCTATGCGTTCATGCAGGCCGTGGGCATGGTCAACGATCATCAGTCCCGGTGCTTCCGTCATCGCGAAGTTCGTGCGATGGCCCGGCACTGATGTCCGACCGCCATTTCCCGACCCTGTCCCTCGAAATCCTTCTGGCGCAGTCCAGTGGCGGCCTCGTGTGCGGCGTGGACGAGGCCGGTCGCGGGCCGTGGGCGGGGCCGGTGTCGGCCGGTGCGGTCATCCTGAACGCCGACGACCTGCCGCCAGGGATCGACGACTCCAAGGCTCTGACGGAGAAGCGCCGGGCGGCGCTGGAGCCCGAGATCAAGGCGCGGGCGATCGCCTGGGGCGTCGGCTTCGCCTCGGCGCGGGAGATCGAGGCGTTGAACATTCTCGGCGCCACGGGCCTGGCCATGTGCCGCGCCATCGAGGCAATGGGGGTGCGGCCGGTCGCAGCGCTGGTGGATGGCAACTATCGCTTCAAACTGCCCTGTCCTGTCCAGACCGTCGTGGGCGGCGACGGCCTGTCGCTGTCGATCGCGGCGGCCTCGATCCTGGCCAAGACGGCCCGTGATCGGCTGATGGTGGAGATGGACGCCCTGTATCCCGCCTACGGTTTCGCCCGGCACAAGGGTTACAATGCGCCGATCCATTCCGACGCTTTGAAGCTACATGGCCCCTGCCCCGAACATAGGCGCACTTGGGGGCCGGTGAAGGCGCTGCTGGAGGGCTGCAAGCCCTAGACCTGAAGCATTCCCCCCAGCATCGCGCCCATGAAGGCCGCGAAGATGCCGCCGCCGACCACAACAGCCCAGCCGGGCATGGCGTTCATCACATCGCGAAAGGTCGGCGAGTCGGGATATCCGTCGTTGGCGGCCCGGCTCTCGAAGCGGGTCGACCGCGGAGCCTTCCACGCCACGGTCTCGAACGCATCGGCGGCGTGATGACAGGCGCGGTAGCCGTCGAGGCGGCGGGCTGAGCTCATCGGTGCGTGTTCCATGGCCGAGAGAACGGTCGTGGATTCGTAATGTTCCGACCCGGCCTCAGGCCGCCAGCGTCACCCGCCTTTCACCGACCACGAACAGGTATTCGACGTTCCGCAGCCGGCCGACCGCGCCCACCTTCTCGCCCTTGGGATTGTGGATGCCGATGCGGGCGCCGACGTAGCGAGGGCGCTGGATCTCGATCACCTGCACCTCGCCCCGGCCGGACAGCATCCCCACCAGTTGGTCGCGGGTCAGGTAGCCCTCATCGTTGAAGGACACGACGAGGTTGGGCGCCTTCAGGCCGGCGATCACCGCCTCCAGCGCCGGGGCGATGCCCGGCCGACTGTTGAAGGCGCTCTTTCGGGTCTTCACGTCGATGCGCTTGTTGGCCACGCCATAGGTTTCCGGCTTGTCCCAAAGCACCAGGCTTTCCCAGCAGTGGTAGTTTCCGAGGTAGGAATGCTGGTTGTAGGGCGGGTCCAGATAGACGAGGTCCGCCTCGATCCGCGGTGCGATCTCCACCGCGTCAGCATGCGTGGCCTTGCACGGACCGCCGACGACGCCGGGAAGAATGTCCGGCATGCGCAGTTCCAGCGGCTTGAGTGCGCGTGAGGCCCAGGACTTCATGTAGGCCATCTGCAGGCCGGCGGTGGAATCCACCCGATCGGCGGCCTCCATCAGCGAGACCAGGGCTATCGCCTCCAGCTCGGGTTCCAGCGAAAGGGCGGCGATCCGATCGCGCATCGCGTCGATGATCGCGCCGTTGTCGGGATGGAAGAAGCGAGCGTCCTCACAATAGGCCTTGGTGAACCACCCCGCGTCGGGCTTCACGGCGCGCAACTCGGCCAGCACCGCCTGAGCGCGGTCCTGCCAGCGCTCGCGGTCGGCCTGGACGTAGGCGGTGGCGAGGGTGTGGGCGTAGGCGTTGTGATCGTTCGACCAGACGCGGAAGCCCTGCTTCTTCAGGGCATGACCCACGCGTGCCGAGCCGGAGAAGAGGTCGCAAACCCTTCCCCCCTCCGGCAACGAGGCCGAAATCGCAGCGGTGACATGGCCCAGCAAAGCGCGCTTGGAGCCGATGTATTTGATCATGACGCCCCTTCGGGACGGATCAGGCGCGGCCCTTGCCGCCCTTACCCTTCGTCGGAGCATGCGCCAGCCGCAGCAGATTCGCAGCCCCCGGCGCGCCGAAGGGCGTGCCGGCGAGGATCAGGATGCGCTGACCGCCCTGTGCCAGCCCGTAGGTCATGGCGCTGGTGACGGCGTCGTCGGTGACGTCCTCCAGCGAGGTCGGCTCCTTGCCCAGCCGGGTTTCCAGACCCCAGACCAGCGCCAGACGACGGGCCGTGTCCGGGTTGGGCGTGAGGGCCAGCACCGGCTGCAAGGGCCGCTCGCGCGCCATTCGCCGCGCCGTGCCGCCCAGTGTGGTGAAGACGACGATACAGGCGGTGGACTGGGCCTCGGCCGCCTTGCGCGCCGCGGCCACCAGGGCGTCGGCGTCGAAATCGTTCATGCCCGCGTGTTCGGCGTCCATCAGGCTGGGCCACAGGGGATCGCACTCGACCCGCTCGATGATGCGACTCATCACCCCAACGGATTCCAGCGGATAGCCGCCCGACGCCGTCTCGGCCGACAGCATCAGGGCGTCGGCGCCCTCGTAGGCGGCGTTGGCGACGTCCGAGGCCTCGGCGCGGGTCGGCGCCGGCGCGGAGGTCATGGATTCCAGCATCTGGGTGGCGACAATCACCGGCACGCCACGATCGCGGGCGGCGCGGATGATCTGCTTCTGGGCGACCGGGACTTCCTCCGGCTCAAGCTCGACACCCAGATCGCCGCGGGCGACCATGACGCCGTCGCAGTAGTCGAGAATGCTGTCGAGCTGGGCCAGCGCCTGAGGCTTTTCGATCTTCGCGAGACAGGCGGCCCTGCCCTTCACCAGTTGCTTCAGCTCGGCCATATCCTCGGCCTTCTGCACGAAGCTGAGTGCGACCCAGTCAACGCCGATACGCAGGGCGAAGGCGAGGTCCTCGCGGTCCTTGGGCGGGAGGGCGGAGACGGGGATGACGGCCTCGGGCACGGCGACGCCCTTGCGATCCGACAGCTTCGTGCCGCTCTCGACCGTCACATCGGCCCATTCGTCAGACCGCTCGCCGACGCGCAGGCGGACCCGGCCGTCGTCCAGCAGCAGCAACATGCCGGTGCGCAATGCCCTGAAGATTTCCGGATGCGGCATCTGCACCCGCGTCTCGTCGCCCGGCGTCGGGTCGAGGTCGAAGCGCATGGTGTGGCCGGGCTTCACGTCGATCTCGACATTGGCGAAGCGGCCGAGGCGCAGCTTGGGCCCCTGCAGGTCGGCCAGCACGCCCAGCGGACGCTTCAGCGCCAGCTCCGCACCCCGAACGGCCTTCAGCGCCGCCGCGTGGTCCTCATGCGAGCCGTGGCTGAAGTTCAGGCGGAAGACATCGACCCCGGCCTCGGCCAGGGCCTTCACCATGCCGGGCGAACGACTGGCGGGGCCAAGGGTGGCGACGATGCGGGCTCGGCGGGCTCTGAGCATGGAATATCCGTATGCCGCGAAGGGCGAATGACCTCTTCTGCCACGAAACGCCGCGGGGCAAAGGCCGGGTCCACGTGACGAAACACGAAGTTATGGCGAAGGCTGCTCTCGCCAGACGCAACGGATGGGTTCAAACCGGTCGCGAACGGAGACCACGACCATGGCGGGGCTGAAGGACAAGCGCGGCTTCATCGACAAGGACCGACTGGACCTGTCCGAGCGTCAGGCCGTCGAATACTGGATGAAGCGCTGGGGCGTGACCCGCGATCAGATCGCCGCCGCGCACCGCAAGGTCGGCCGGATGACGAAGGACATAGCGGCCGAACTCGGCAAGAAGCGCTGACCCGCGTCAGGCGGTGCGTACGGTATCCCACGGTCCGGTGATGGCGAAAGTCACGCCGGGGAACTGGATGTTGACGAACAGGGTCGAGCCGTCCGGCGAGAAACAGGCGCCGCAGAACTCCGAGTTGCCGCGAAACACGTTGCGTCCGATCGTGTAGACCTGACCTTCCGGCGTGACGCCTCGCAGGTGATTGCGGATGTCGCTGGAGTAGTTGTCCTCACAGACCACCAGATGCCCCCAAGGGGCCACAGTCAGGTTGTCGCCCATGTTCATGACCTTCTCGTCGGTGGTCTCGATGAACAGCTGGATCCGGCCGGGGCTGGCGCGATCTCCGGATTGTCCCTCGTCGGTCGAGGGGACGTAGCGGAGAATCTGGCCGCGCCGGATCGGGCCGCCGGAGGTGGCGGTCAGGTAGAGCTCGCCCTCGCCCCAGTGGATGCCCTCGCCGCGCGCCACCAGAGCCGCGCCGTCGGCGTGGCCGCGTTTGCGCAGGTCGTCATTCGGGCTCTCGACGTCCTCCAGATCGATCCAGTCGACCTCCTTCCAGTCGCCGATGTTCCAGACGCGCGCCTCATGGTTCGAGGTGTCCACGCCGGGGGAGTCACGGAAAGCCATGGCCTGCAGCTTGCCGCCCTCGGCCAGACGGCCGGGCGTGGTCGGGATGAAGCGGTAGAAGAGGCCGTCACCCTTGTCCTCGGTCAGGTAGACGATGCCCGTGCGCGGATCGACCGCCACGGCCTCGTGATCGAAACGCCCCATGGCCTTGAGCGGCACGGCCTGGACCAGACCGGTCGCACTAGCGGGCACCTCGAAGACATAGCCGTGCTCGCGCATGACGTCGGCGTTGGACGGTTTTTCCTCGGTCTCCTCACAAGTCAGCCAGCTGCCCCACGGCGTGACGCCGCCGGCGCAGTTGGTCGAGGTGCCCGCCAGGCTGAGATGCTGGCGCACCGTCTCGCCCGTCGCAATGTCGTAGACCACGGTCGTCGTGCCGCCGGGCAGGACCACGCCGTTACTGAAGGTGTCGTAGGCCTTGGCCTTGTCGATCCGCCCGGCGCGCTCCTGACGGTAGCCACCGGGACCCCAGTTGCGGTGCGCGGCGCTGGAGCCCTTGAGTTCATGGTTGCGAACGAGCGCGACGCGCGTGCCCTCAAGCGCGAAACAGCCCATGCCGTCGAACTGACCGGGCACGAGAAGGCCGTCATCCATGGTCTCGCCGCCCTGCGAGATGACGCGGTACGAGAAGCCCTCGGGCAGGTCGAGCAGGCCGTGCGGATCGGCGCGCAACGGGCCGTAGCCGGTCACCTCGTTCAGATAGGTCTCCTGCCCCGTCTGGGCCTGGGCCGAGCGGGAGAAGCCCGCGAAGGCCATGCCGGCGGCGCCGCCGGCCATGAGCGTGCGACGGTCGGGACGAAGATCGAAGGGCATGACGGATTCCCGGGGAGCGGAACAGGCTGTGCGGGCATACCCCGCGACCCGCGTAAGGATCATCATGGTTCTGTGACGATACGGCCCGGCTGTCGGCGACATATTGTCGTGATGGTGCGAGCGGCGGGGGTCGAACCCGCATGACCGAGGTCGAGCGATTTTAAGTCACACACGCCAGCATCAAACCACTGATACTTCGTGAGAATCTACCACAAGCCAGCCGACTGTGTAAGCATTTGTGTAAGGTCGCAGCCTCCGCAGGAAGGCTTGGCATCGCACTGTACGTCAGGACCCAAGACTTCGTGGTTAGGCTACGGACCGGAAAGACGCGCGCGCAGATCAAGCTCGGGTTCCTGAGAGCCGACCCGGAACCGATACTCCACCTGTCGCCCCATCAAGGCGTCGAGAACATTGACGGAGAGGCTCGCTGCCATCTCGAAACGCACGGGCTTATCAAGGACGCGCGGGAGAACTTCGGCGAACTCCTGCACATGGCTGATGTAGCTGTTGCGATGGTTGACCTTGAGATCGTTGATCGCCGCCCGGTACGCCTTGACGTGGGCCTTCAGTTCTTCTGCCTTCCTGGCCGCTAGTCCCTCGCGATTCATGGCAGCGAGAGCATTCGGGAACGACCGTGACCCGGAACCGTCGTCGTCCAGCGCTGTAAGTCGCGCGATGATATCCCTCGTCCCGCTTTCCAACAGGGCGAGCTCAAGCACGAGGTCTTCCCGAGACATCTTTCCCAGGTTCGGGAGGCGTTGCTTCTCGCGATGCGCCAGGATCGTGAGCAACAGGTAGAGGACATCCTGTTTGAGGCCGTCCAGTAGATCCTCGGAGGGCGTGTAGACCTTCTTAGGCTCAGGACTCATAGCCAGAACAGGACGGTCGCGGCGAGGGCGATGGCGGACAGGAAGACCGTCGGACAGCGATCGTAGCGGGTGGCGACCCGGCGCCAGTCTTTCAGGCGTCCAAACATGATTTCGATCCGGTTTCGCCGCTTGTAGCGTCGCTTGTCGTAGCGGATGGGTTCGGTGCGGGTTTTGCGGCCTGGGATGCACGGCGTGATCCCCTTGGCCTGCAAGGCGTCCCGGAACCAGTCGGCGTCGTAGCCCCTGTCGCCCAACAACCACTGGGCGCGTGGCAGGCTGTCCAGGAGAGCGGCAGCGCCGATGTAGTCGCTGACCTGACCCGCTGTCATGAAGAGGCTGATGGGCCGCCCGTTCGCATCGGTCACGGCGTGCAGCTTGGTGTTCATGCCGCCTTTCGTGCGTCCGATCAGTCGCCCGAGACCCCCTTTTTTACCCGCAGGCTCGAAGCCGTGCGGTGCGCCTTGAGATAGGTCGCGTCGATCATGACCGTGCGGCGTTCGGTCTGAGCCCCGGAGAGGCCCTCCATCATCCGGATGAAGACGCCAGCCTCACTCCATCGCTTCCAGCGGTTGTAGAGGGTCTTGTGCGGCCCGTAGGCCGCCGGCGCATCTCGCCAGCGGAGGCCGTTGCGGTTGACGAAGATGATCCCGCTCAACACCCGGCGGTCGTCAACGCGCGGCTTGCCGTGGCTCTTTGGGAAGAAGGGCTCCAGCCGAGCCATCTGCTCGTCCGTCAGCCAATACAGGTCGCTCATATCCAGACTCCTCAGGAGCCTGAATCAGACCGAACGCCTCACATCAATGGGTCCTGAGCCTAAGCGGATCTTGGCTGTCCAACTGACCCTGACCATTGGTGTCCCGCTCGTCGGGGCGGTTAGCACGCTTATGCTTCCTGACCTCAAGGCCTTCGTCGCGTTCTTGGCGCTCTGCATTGCTGTGCTCGACATCGCGGTATTGGACCGCTTCCAGAAGCGCTTGCTGCTGTCCGCCGCCCGGGTTCAAGAACAGTTCGACTGCACCGTCCTGGGGTTGCCTTGGAATCGATTCGCGGTCGGCGAGCAGTTGGGCCCCGAGGCGATACATGACGCGGCGTACGGCTATGCCCGTCGGCATGGCGACGCCTCCCTCACGGATTGGTACCCGCCAGTAGTTGGCGGCGTACCGCTCCACCTGGCTCGCCTGATCTGTCAGCGCACGAACCTCTGGTACGATAGCAAGGTCCGCCGCCATTACGGCTCACTGCTCCTCGGCGTTGCCTTGGGTCTACTGGTGATCCTCATCGCGATCGGCATTCTCGGCGGTCTTACGCTGACGTCTTTCGTTCTCGTCGTCGTTGCACCAGCCTCGCCCTTCCTGAGTTGGGCAATCCGCGAATACCATCGCCAGCGCGACGTTGCCGATGGACTGGATCGCATTAGGGGAGAAGCGGAAGGCCTGTGGAAGCGGGCGAAAGCCGGTGCCTGCGGCCCGGACGACTGCGCGGTCCAGTCGCGGGAGTTCCAGAACGCCATCTTCGCCCGCCGCTCGACGAGTGCGCCGATCTTCAGCTGGATCTACTGGCTGCTGCGGCCGCGGAACGAAGACCAGATGAACGTCGGCGCGGCTGATCTCGTCGCGAGCATCAAGTCCACTGAAACCTAGCCTGCACCTCAAGCTTGGCTCTGCCATTATCTTTGATGCCCGCGCCCTCAGCGAAGCAGTCGCGGAGGATGTCTGGTGTACCGGAGTTGAAGGCTTTCACGCCTTGCCGCAGTTGCTCAATCGAGTATCGCTTTCCACCACAGCGACATCTAGCGAGGGCTCTGTGATTGACGAGTATGTGGTTGTCAGACGGACACTGGGCAGTCGGGTCCGTGTTAAGCTTACGGCTCGCGAGTATCAAGAATTGGCGAAGGCCCTTGATAGTCTCGCCCGTGTCGTTGATGTCGAAGAGGCTTACGACATCCTTATCAGCAACTACATGGAGTATGAGAAGGCTATCGCTGGTATCCTAATCGAGGAGGAAGTTCGCCAGCGCATCGCTTACGATGGCTTTAATCGCGACCGCAGGCACATGAGCCGGGTTACGGCTAACTTGCTGAGTAGCGCGCGCCTGTTTCGAGACCTGACTGATATCTCGGTGCCCAAACTTCTGGGGCGTAAGGCCCTCGCCACCTTCCGGCAGGCCAAAGCTCAGATCGCGGAAGCATCCTTCCCTTATCGCTTCATGGAAGAGTTACGCAATCACAGTCAGCACGAGAACTTCGCTGTCACAGGGCTTAGCTATGGGACTAACTGGATGGAGCACAAAGACGAGATCAAAGCTACGCGGGTTCATACTTTCAAGCCCAGCGTGAGGCCTCGGCTGCTTGCAGAGTTTCCTCGCTTCAAGAACCTACTCGCTGAGTACGAAGCGATGCGGGAGGCAGACTCGTCACAACCAGAATCGATCGATCTCACGCTCTATGTGCGCCACTACGTCATGGGTATGGGCGATGTTCTTCTCACCATCCGCGAAATGCTCAAGGACGCTGGAGCAATTGCGCACTGGATATCGGTGGTCGACCGTTGGCTGGACGCGTTCCTTGAGGCGGACGGGAACGCCACCAAAATGGGAGTGGAAGCCGAACACTTGCGGAATGGTGTAAAGGTTGACTATCGCCACCTCGGGTCAGAGTTAGACGATGTCATTGCTCGGCTGCAGAAGGAGAACCGAAAGCTGGTCAACTTGCACCGCATTCAGTTTCGTATCTGAACGCTTGGCTATAACTATGGGGATTTCGCGCTGGCCGATGAGCGCAGCGGAATTGGCTTCGCCGATGACTCTTGTGCGTGGATCACGATGTCCGCTCGCGGCGCATCGAGCCCTTCCCACCACCGTCCGTGTCAATAGTGGACCACCCACCCCGCCCCGCCTCAAGGACGCTGCGCGCCGCTCGCGCGGCGGGCCGGGGCGGCCCGTCCTTGACCCGGGGCGGTGCGGACGGCCGGGGCTCGGCAGGTCGGGCGCGGGGGCGCGCCGACCTGGGGAACGGGGCGGGCGCGCGGGCGGTTGGCTCTCTGTCAATGAAGGAGAGCGACATGATCGATGCAGCCAACAGCCCTGATCCCGTGCCGACCGATGACGATACCGCGTGGCCGGATCCGGTGAGTCCGGAGCGGGCGGAGAAGGACGGTGACGGGGAGGTCGAGCGGGTGATCGAGGAGGGGACGGCGGTGTTGGGGTCGCCGGACTGACCCCTCCACCCTGCTGTGCAGGGTCCCCCTCCCCGCTGCGCGGAGAGGTGAGGGGGCGAGGGGGGTGGCAGGGTGGCCCCCTCCACCACGCTACGCGTGGTCCCGTCGTCGAGACGCCTCCGGCGTCTCTTCCTCCACCCCCGGTGGGGGAGGATTAGCCGCCCACTCCGCGTACGGGGTGTTCTTCGCCAGATGGCGGTTGAGGTCTGGTGAGCCGTCGGTCCACCAGACGGGGCCGCGTTCGCCGAGGGCGATCTTGGCGGCGTTGACGCGGGCGCGGGCCTCGGGGAGGCCGGAGCCGGATTTGAGGGCGGTGCGGACGGCGCTGCGGGCGCTCATCAGCTCATGGACCAGGGCATCGCGGCGCTCTGGTGGAAGGTCGGGGTTGGAGGTGCGCCACAGGCGGCCCTTCACGAGGAAATAGCGGCCGTCGGGGGTGGTGGGGTATTTCATCTGTGCGGGTGAACGCGTGGGGGCGGGGTGTGGGTCCGGGGTGTGGGTGTGGGACTGGCCCCCTCCACCACCGGCTGCGGCGGTCCCCCTCCCCCCCGGTGGGGGAGGATAGCAACGGGGCCGATCGTGCTGTCATCGGGGTTTGCGGGGCGATTTCGCGAAATAGTCAGCAGCGGTCCGGGCGGGGTTAGACTCGGCGGATGGACCAGAGCGAGCCGAAAGCGAAGTGCGGGGCGAAGAGCCGGTTGAGCGAGCGGCGGTGGGAGAACCTGTTCCGCAAGGATGCGCAGGGCGTGCCGCGCAAGGTGCTGGCGAAACAGTACGGGGTGACGGTGGGGACCATCGCCTGGCAGGCGCGCAAGCGGGCGCGGCTGAAGGGGCAGGTCGCGGGGGCGGTGGACCGGCGAAGGCGTCCGGCCGAAGGCTGGGACCGGGACCATGTCTTCACCCAGAGCCGCAGCGGGATGACGCCGCGGCTGTGGGAGGACTGTCTGCAGCGCTATCTGGGCGGGGAGGCGACGGACCGGCTGGCGCGGATCTATGGCGTCTCGGTCGGGGCGATCCAGAGCAATGCGAAGCGGCTGCGGATGCGCAAGACGGACGTTCCGGGGGCGGTCTATCGCCCGCGCGGCGGGGCGGCGGCGTGGCCGATCAATACGTATCTGACGCAGGTGAAGATGGACTTCCACGACGCCCTGGCCATGCGGGACTCGTTCGGCGAGGCGATGATCGCGGCGATCCGGGCCGACGACTGGAACGCCGTGCGCGAGCTGATGCGGGTGCAGGTGGGGACCGGGCGGATGGCGACCTGGGTCGAGTATCTGAAGCAGAAGCACGGGGGGTATTCGGGGTCGTTCTATTAGGTCCTCCCCCGATGGGGGAGGATCAGCTAGACGGGCCGGATGAAGACCATCGATGTTCTGATCGTCGGCGCGGGCGCGGCCGGGATGATGTGCGCGATCGAGGCCGGGCGGCGCGGGCGCTCGGTGCGGGTGGTCGACCATGCCTCGAAGCCCGGCGAGAAGATCCGCATCTCGGGCGGGGGGCGGTGCAACTTCACCAATCTGGAGGGCGACCGGGTCGAGCGGTTCCTGGGCGAGAACCCGCGGTTCGCGACCTCGGCGCTGAAGCGGTACGGGCCGCAGGACTTCATCAAGCGGGTGGATCGGGCGGGCATCGCCTGGCACGAGAAGACGCTGGGGCAGCTGTTCTGCGACGATAGCGCGAAGCAGATCATCCGTATGCTGACGGACGACATGCGCGAGGCGGGCGTGACGCTGTCGCTGGGGGTGTCGGTCGACGGCGTGGCGCGCGTTGGCGAGGGCTATGAGGCGCGGCTGTCGGACGGGTCGGTGGTGCGCAGCAGCTCGCTGGTGCTGGCGACCGGCGGCAAGTCGATCCCGAAGATGGGGGCGACGGGCTGGGCCTGGGACACGGCGCGGGCGTTCGGGCTGAGGGTGACGGAGACGCGGCCGGCGCTGGTTCCGCTGACGTTCGAGCCGGGGCTGCTGGAGAAGCTGGCCCCGCTGTCGGGGCTGTCGGTGGAGGCGGTGATCTCCCACCGGGCCTCAAGTAGCGCGGAGCGCGGTAGGCCCAACGAAGAGATAGCCTTCGCTGAAGGCATGCTCTTTACGCACCGCGGGCTGTCGGGGCCGTCGATCCTGCAGATCAGCTCCTACTGGCGGGAGGGCGAGGCGATCACGGCGCGGATGGCGCCGGGTGAGGACGTCTACGCCCTGCTGAAGGCGGCCAAGGAGGAGAACGGCAGGCAGATGGTGCACACGGCGCTGTCGCACATCGTTCCGCGCCGCCTGGCCGAGAGCGTCTGCGAGCGCGAGGGGGTGAAGGGCAAGCTGGCCGAGGTGGGCGACAAGGCGCTGCGCCGGCTGGACGAGGCGGTGAACGGCTGGACCGTCAAGCCGGTGGGCTCGGAGGGCTATCGCACCGCCGAGGTGACCCTGGGCGGGGTGGCGACGGCCGAGCTGGACCAGCAGACGATGGCGGCGAAGGCGGTCCCCGGACTGTATGTGATCGGCGAGGCAGTCGACATCACCGGCTGGCTGGGCGGCTACAATTTTCAGTGGGCCTGGTCGTCGGGCTGGGCGGCAGGGCAGCATTGTTAGTGCGCTAACGCTCGCGACGCGGCCAACGATCAGGTCGGGCACAGGCGCGGCGGCGAGGGCATGGTGAAGGGCTCCTCCGGAGCGATCAGGCGGATGCCGTCATCGACAGGAACAGCGTCCCGTTCGAGCGCCCGGAGGGCAACGAGATTGGCGGCGAACAGCCGCTGCCATTCGGGCGGACTCAGGGCGTCGATCTCTGTCTCGTGCCAGCGGCGCCCCTCATCGTCCTCGAGGGCTACGACGAACCTCCCGCCCCCGGCGACCGCCTCAAGAAGACCGGTCGCCGGCTCCTGCTCCCAGTAGGGCCGGGTGGAGCCGATCGAGAAGAGATCTTCCGACCGATCCGGCCCGGGCGGGACGGAAATCTCGGGAGCTCTCCATATCTTCCCGGAAGGCCCGATCAGGATGGACCGGACCTTGCTGGGCCTGTCCCGGCAATAGACGGAGAGATCGACACTCCAGATCACGAGGCCCGGCGCGCTCAGCCGGCGCCCGTCGGTCGCGAAATGGACGGCGAACCAATGGGGAGCCTCATCATCCCCGTCGCCTGCCACGAGGGTGATCTGACCGAGGCGTGGAGCCTGCCCTTCAGCCCGGAGAACGTCGAGCGGCATTCTGGCCCTTTCGACAGCAGGATCAGATCCGACACTCTCGACCACAGGATCAGGGGTGGTGAACGCGGTCAGGGTCAGGCCGAGCAGCAGAAGGGCGATGGCGCGCATGTAGACCTCAAGAACACTGATCCCATGAAGCAGAACGCACGCGTGCGCGGTGGTCAACCTGCGGGACCCCGCAACCGTGGCCTTCCGCCTGACTCCCCGGCCCCTTTCCTGTATGTCCCCCCGCCATGACCGCCCGCCCGCCCTTCACCGCGACAGTCCTGACCATGTTTCCGGAAGCGTTTCCGGGGCCGCTCGGCGTGTCGCTGATCGGGACGGCGTGGCGCGAGAAGGGCCTGTGGAGCCTTGAAACGCTTGACATCCGGGCGTTCTCCGACGATAGGCGCGGCTTCCTGGACGACACCCCTGCGGGTGGCGGGCCCGGAGCCGTGCTGAAAGCGGATGTGGTGGCCCGGGCGCTGGACAGCCTGCCGGGGCCGAAGCGGCCGCTTCTGTACATGAGCGCCCGGGGTCGGCCCCTGACCCAGGCGCGCGTGAAGGAATGGGCGAAGGCGGACGGCATCGTCGTCCTCTGCGGCCGTTTCGAGGGGGTGGATCAGCGCGTGCTGGACGCGCGCGGGTTCGAGGAGGTCTCGGTCGGAGACGCGGTTCTCGCCGGCGGCGAGGCGGCGGCGATGGTCGCGATCGAGGCGTGCGTACGATTGGTCCCCGGCGTGCTCGGCTCAGGCGAAAGCCTGTCGTCCGAGAGCTTCGAGGACGGGCTTCTGGAGTATCCGCAGTACACGAGACCGCGGACGTTCGAGGGGCTCGGGATTCCCGAGGTCCTGTTGTCGGGCGACCATAAAAAGGTCGCTCGGTGGCGTCAGGAGCAGCGGGAGATCACGACGCGTGAACGGCGACCCGACCTCTGGGCCGCCCGAAACGCGAAGGACTGACTACCGCGGGGTTCGCCCCGCCAACTCACAGCTAAAGGGCGCAAAAGCCCGAGGAGAAGAGACATGAACATCCTTCAGCAGATCGCTGCCGAGGAAAAGGCCCGCCTGGTCGACAAGCGCGCCATTCCGGAATTCCAGCCGGGCGACACCCTGCGCGTCAACGTGCGCATCAAGGAAGGTGAGCGCGAGCGCATCCAGGCCTTCGAGGGCGTCTGCATCGCCCGCGCCGGCGGCGGCGTGAACGAGAACTTCACCGTCCGCAAGATTTCGTTCGGCGAGGGCGTGGAGCGGGTCTTCCCGATCCTGTCCCCGAACATCGAGAGCATCGAGGTGAAGCGTCGCGGCGTCGTACGTCGCGCCAAGCTGTACTACCTGCGCGACCGTCGCGGTAAGTCGGCCCGTATCGCCGAGAAGCAGACCGCCCGCGCGCCGAAGGTGGCCGTGCCGGAAACCGGCAAGGCCGAAGCTCCGGCCGCCGACACCGAAGCCTGAGACGCTTCCCGCTCTGCGAAAGACAGAAGGCCCCGGTGGTGACGCCGGGGCCTTTTCTCATGCCGGGATGGCGTCGAAGGCCAGGGTCAGCCGCTCGCCGGCGCCGCTGAACGGCTCGGTGCCATGCCAGAGGAAGGACGGGAACAGGGCCAGCCGACCGGGCCGGGGCTCGATGCGGTGCTGTGCCGACAGTTCGAGGTTCGGCCCGAGCTGCGTTGCGCCGAAGCGCAGCCAGCCGCCGAGGGGCTCGCCCGGCGTCGGCTCGGGCACGGCCACGTAGAAGGCCGACGAGATCCAGCCCCTGGGATGCACATGGTCGCTGTGGCGACCTCCGGCGACCAGAAGCACGGACCAGGCCCCGGCGATGACCGCCGCGCCCGTGTTCATCGGCCCCATGGGACCGGCTGGATCGATCCGCGCGACATAGTCGGCGATCGCCTCGTGGATCCGGACGAAGGAGGCGTCGATGACCGGCTCGCCGGCCAGTCGCGGATCCGTGCGCGACTGGATGCCGGCGCGGACGGACTGGCCGAAGGGCTGGGCCCGGAAGCTGTGCAGGCGGCGCAGGGCCGCCCCCAGATCATTCAGCCAGACGGTGCTGTCGAGCCAGCCGACGGGCGGCTCAAGGTCGTAGGTGCGAACCCACTGGCGATAGTCGGCCTCGCCCGGCGCCTTGGGGTGACCGGCGAGGCGGCGCGCCGTGATCTGCAGACCACGGGCGGTCTGGTCCCACGGATTGGCGGACAGCCAAGCGGCGATCTCGTCCAGCACGAGTGCACCCTGACCCTGCGCGAGACGGGCGGTCCAGCAGGCATGGCGAGCCGCGGGCATGCCCGGCGCCAGTGCGTGAGCGGCGGCGGCATGGGCGGCCTGCCGTTCGGCGTCCACGCTCGCCGCGGCCGCTGCGGCGGCCAGTTCGACACTGACTTCGCCGCGGCCGGTCCAGTCGCGGATGAAGGCGAGGGCCGCCTCCGGTTCTTCGATGTCCTTCATGATCCCGCAGACCATGGCGGCAAGGTCGGGCGAAGGCGTCGCCTTCAGGGCTTCATGCAGCGGGGCCAGGGCGACCCGCGCATCCCCGGTGGTCATCCAGATCAGCTGGGAAAGCGGCCGGAGGGCGTCCACATAGCCGGGGCGGCGGGCCACGGCCGCCTCCAGGGCCTGTTTCGCTCCGGCCAGATCGCCGAGTGACTGCAGCGCCTTGCCGAGCACCAGCCAGCTCTCCGGGGCGTCCCGCAGGGCGATGGCGCGGCGGGCGGCGGAGGCGGCGCCGGAGTGATCGCCCGCGTCGCCGAGAGCCGAGGCGAGGTTGTGGGCCACGACGCCGTTGTCCGGCGCATGGCCGGCGACGATCGCCAGCAGCCGCGCCGCCTCCGCCGGCCGGCCCAGGGCCCGGTGTGCCCGTGCGGCGAGGGTTCGCGCCTCGTCTGGCGCGTCGGTTCCCAGAGCCGGTTCCAAACGCCGGATCGCGCCCGCGAAATCTCCGACGGTCAGGCTCGCCCGGGCGGATTCGATGGTGGCGGAGAAGGTCACGGCGGTTCCCGAACTTCAGAAATTCATTCGAACAAAAGATGTAACTTACAAGTAATCATGTAATCATCAAGCAATTATATGTGACGTAAAAGCCAACAATATTCAGGACAAGGCGGGATGTCCGGGCAAAATACAGCTTCTTCTTGACCCGGAAAGAGGGCGAAACAAAGTCTGGCCCCAACTTCACCTTGCGTGAAGGCTCAATCGGCGCGTCCGCGTCTGACATCCCCGGGGGAATGCATTGAAAGTTAATCAAATCCGTAGCCGACTGCTGGGCTCGACCATGATCGGCGGTCTGACCGTCGCCGTCGCTTCGCTGGCGCTGGGCTCGACCGCCCAGGCCCAGAGCGCGCCGCAGGAAGACGCCTCGTCCATCGGCGACATCGTCGTCACCGGCTCGCGCATCGCGCGTCAGGACTACGTCGCCACCAGCCCGATCGTCACCGTCGATGAGCAGGACTTCCAGGCCACCGGTTCGGTGACCATCGACACCCTGACCAACGACCTGCCGCAGTTCGTGCCGGCGGTGTCCTCGACGTCGAACAACCCCGGCAACGGCGGCCAGGCCAACCTCGACCTGCGCGGTCTGGGCGCCAACCGCACGCTGGTCCTGATGAACGGTCGCCGCGTCATTCCGTCGAACTCGAACGGCACTGTGGACGTCAACATCATCCCGACCGCGCTTATCCGTAGCGTCGAGGTCATCTCGGGCGGCGCCTCGGCCACCTACGGCTCCGACGCCTTGGCCGGCGTCGCCAACTTCATCCTGAACAACAAGTTCGAGGGCGTGCGCTTCGACGCCCAGTACGGCGTCACCGATCGCGACGACGGCGTGACCCAGAGCTATTCGGTCGCCATGGGCGGCGAAATCGCTGACGGACGCGGGCATGCCGTGCTCTCGATCGGCCGGTCGCTGCGTGAGAACATCTACAACCGCGCGCGCGAGTTCTCGGCGATCTCGGGTCGTTCGGGCGCCTCGCCGCTCGGCAACACCGTGTTCGACGCCAACAACCTGCCGACGCAGACCGCGATCGACACCTATTTCGGCCGTACGGGCATCGCCCTGGGTGGGTCGTTCGGCTTCAACGACGACGGCAGCCTGTTCGCCTATGAAGGCACCCGCAACTTCAAGAGCCCGGGCGGCATCGACTTCGACGGCTTCGCGGCCGTTGGGACTGACTATGCCTACAACACCGGCGCGCTGAACTTCCTGCAGCTTCCGCTCGAGCGCTGGAACACCTTCGCCGCGGCGAGCTATGAGCTGAACGACCACGCCGAGGTCTATGGCGAACTGCTGATGACGGATTATCAGTCCGCCAACGAACTGGCCGCCTCTCCGGCCGCCGGCGGTACCGGCTTCCGCGTGCCGGTGACCAACCCCTTCATCACCCCGGATCTGCGCGCGATCCTGCAGACCCGGCCGAACCCCAACAACTCCTTCCGTCTGGACAAGCGCTTCACGGATCTGGGCGGCCGCAACTCGTTCAACGACTATGCGATCTACCAAGGCACATTCGGCGTCCGTGGCGAGGTCCCGGGCGTTCGCGACTGGACGTATGACGTCTATGCCCAGTACGGCCGCCAGGAAGTGAACACGACCCAGAGCGGGAACGTGTCGCGCTCGGCCGTCCAGCGCCTTCTGGACGCCGCCGACGGAGGCCGCTCGCTGTGCGCCGGCGGCTTCGACTTCCTCGGCCTGTCGCGCCTGTCGCCGGAATGTGTCGCCTACATCGGCCGTTCGGCGCTCAACACCACCGTCCAGGAACAGACGGTCGTCGAAGGGGCCATGCAGGGCAGCCTGTTTGAACTGCCCGCCGGCGACGTCCGGTTCGCCTATGGCCTTCAATATCGTGAGGACACCTTCGCTTTCCGCCCGGACGCGTCGCTGGCGCAGACCAACCCTACCGTCACCCGTCCGGACGGCGGCACGACCGGGGGATCGGAAATCGCCGGCTTCAACCCGTCCCAGGCCCTCAACGGCTCCACCAACTCGCGCGAAGCCTTCATCGAGCTGCTGGTTCCGATCGTTTCGGACATGCCCTTCGCCGACCAGCTGGACCTGAACCTCGGCTACCGTACGGCCAATTTCGACACGGTCGGCCTGACGTCGTCGTACAAGGCGGAGATCGACTGGGCGGTCATGGACGGTCTGCGAATCCGCAGCAGCGTTCAGCGCGCCGTTCGTGCACCTTCGATCGGTGAACTGTACGCCCAGCCGGGCACGACGTTCGGCGCCATCGGCTCGCCATCGGCCACCGGCCTGAGCGGTGACCCGTGCGACCGGCGCAGCAGCTACCGTCAGGGGCCGAACGCTGCCCAGGTGACCGCGCTCTGCGCCGCCCAGGCGGCCGCGGCCGGCGCCTCAACCTACACCTACACCAACGGGCAGGTTCCCGGCCTCGTCGGCGGTAACCCCGACCTGACCGAGGAAACCGCGGACTCGCTGACCTTCGGCGCCGTTCTGACGTCGCAGTTCGACAACCCCTGGCTGTCGGGCATGTCCGCCTCACTGGACTACTACAAGATCGAGATCTCGGACGTGATCGCCACGATCGCGACCGCGGACCAGATTCAGAGCTGCTTCAACGCCAATGGTCAGAACCCGACCTACGATCCGAACAACAGCTTCTGCCAGCTGTTCAGCCGCGATCAGCTGTCGGGCAACATCTTCAACGCGACCGAAGTCAACGACAACCTCGCCGCCCTCAGGACTTCGGGCGTCGACATCCAGTTCGACTGGCGTGTGGTCATGGAAGACGTAGGCCTGCCGGCGTGGGGCAAGCTGGACATGAACGTCGTTCTCGGCTGGATCGAGAGCCGGGAGCGCCAAGCGATCGCCGGTGACGCGTTTATCGAGCGGGTCGGCACGATCGACGTGCAATCGTCAGGCCAGACCCAGACCTTCCCTGAATGGAAGTCGCTGACCTCGCTGAACTGGAGCAACAGCGACTTCGGCGTCGGCTTCCGCTGGAGGTTCGTGGACGAGATGACGGTCTTCAACTCGACCACCAAACTGGATGCGACCAACTACTTCGATCTGAACACCAACTGGAACATCACCGACGCCATCTCGCTGCGCGGCACGATCAACAACATCACGGACGAACAACCGCAGACCTGGAACCCGGGTGTGCAGGCCAACACGGACCCGTCGACCTACGATATTCTGGGTCGTCGCTTCTCGGTCGGTCTGACCGCCAGGTTCTGATCAATCCGGACCAACGACGTGGAACGGCGGGGCTTCAGCCCCGCCGTTTTCCTTTGCGCCTAGTGGGGGAAGAGGCCGCTGCTGGCGTCGCGCTGGCTCTCGGCGCTCTGCCTGAGGTCGTTCATCTCGTCGTGCTGGCCACGAACGCGGGACCAGGCGCGGCGAATGGTCTCGCGGGTCGTTGCCGAGATGCGGGAATCGTCAAGCGCCTGTTCGAAGCGCGACTTCACCGTCTGTTCGACGTCCTCGACAGCGCCGATGACACTGACTTCGTCACGCAGCAGCGCGTGCTTCACGTCCATGAAGGCGCGCTGGGCCTTGGCGAGAATCGAGCCATCGGTCTGCGGTTCGCCACCCATGGCCCGCACATTGGAGCCGAGCTCGTCGGCCAGATGGCGGCGCTCCTGATCGCGGCGGCGGAACAGGTCGGCATGGCCGGGATCAGCCGTCTCCTCAGCCGCCTCACGATACAGGTCGGCGCTGTCGATCGTCGTGCGGATCAGTCCGTTCAGGACCTGGATGTCGTGGCGATTGGCGTTGCTCATCGTCGTCTTCCCGAGGGATGGGACGAGTGAAGCGTCCACCGGCGGCGAAGGTTGCCGGTCAGGGAGACGATTTGAGCGCGATTACAGGCGCGTGCGCAAAGCCCAGAGCTCGGGGAAACACCGCCGTTGCAGCGTTTCGGTCAGATAGCCGACGCCGTCTGTGCCGCCGGTGCCGCGACGGCGGCCGATGATCCGCTCGACGGTCACGACATGTTTGTGCCGCCAGGTCAGAAGGGCATCGTCGAGGTCCACCAGCTTCTCGGCCAGCTGATAGAGCGGCCACCATTTCTCGGTGTCGCGATAGACCTCCAGCCAGGCGTTCTCGACGGCTTCGGAGGCTACATAGGGTTGGCTGACATCACGGTTCAGCACCTCGGCGGGAACCGGGAGGCCGGCCTTGGCGAGCTGCGAGAGCGCATCGTCGTAGAGACTGGGAGCGTCGATGGCGGCCTTGAGCGCGTTCCACGCCTCGGGCCGCTCCTCATGAAAACGCAGGAAGCGGGAATCCTTCAGGCCGAGCATCGATTCCAGGCGCCGGAACTGGTCGCTCTGGAAGCCCGAGGACGAGCCCAGCACGCCGCGGAAACTCAGATAGTCTGCCGGGGTCATGGTGGCCAGGATGTCCCAGCTCATGGTCATGACCGACTGGATCCGGCTGACCCGGGCCAGGCTCTTGTAGGCCGGAACCAGGTTGCCGCTGCGGATCAGTGACTGGGCCAGAGCCACCTCGTGCAGGATCTGCTTGAGCCACAGCTCCTTGGTCTGGTGGATGATGACGAACAGCATCTCGTCATGCTCTTCGGACAGCGGATGCTGGGCGGCCAGCAGGTCGTCGAGGGCCAGATAGCCGGAGTAGGTGATCGAGGACGGTTTGTCGGACGGGGTCGCACTGTCGGTCATGGGCGACCTATCGCCCGCGTGGCCCTTGGGCTCAAGTCCCGCTCAGCGTTCGTCCCCGGCGCCGGGATCGAGGCTGTTGTCGACCCGGTCGTCCCAGCCCTCGCGGCTGGACCTGAACGCCAGCGCCATCAGGGCCCATGCCAGACCGACCGTGCCGAAGGTTCCGATCAGCAGGGCGATCCAGCCGTGGACGGACAGTTCGCCGCCGCCGATCAGCCGCCAGAAAGCGGATATCGCCCCCGTCGAGACAAGGGCGATTCCCATGGCGATCAACAGATTGCGGAAGAAGCGGAGCATCGCCCCGCCTCAGGTCAGCGCTGGACCCATTGGCCCTGGGCGTTGCGGTACCACTGGCCCGAGCTGACCCGCGGCAGGAGCTGGGTCTCGAACATCCGGGCGCCGGCGGCGGCGGCGGTGGCTTCGCCCCCCGCAGCCTGGGCGCTGCGGGCATAGGCCTCGCGACGACCGCTGTTGGTGGCCTGCACGGCGGCGGTCAGGGCGCTGTCCGAGGACGGAACGCGGAAGCCGACGTAGCCGTCGGCCTGCTCACCGACCGTGCCGGCGGCCTTGGCCTGATCGATCAGCGCCTTCTGTTGCGAAGTCTGGGCGAAGGCCGCGCCCGCGGCGACGCCCAGGGCCGCGACGGCGGCGACCATGACGAAGACTTTGCGGAATGACATCGGGACAGCCCCTTTGTTGAACATCAGAACAGGTTCGGATTTTCGGCAAGGAGCTCCTGCAGCTCCCTGTCGAGGCGAACGCGGACGTCGGCGTCCAGCTTGGCGTAGATCTGGATCGGATCGACCTGCAGGCGCACGGTCGGCGTGCAGGCGGCGGCGCCCACGGCGAGGAAGCCGAGAAGGGCGACGGCTCTGCGCGTCTGGTTCCGGGTCATGACAGGCGTCTCCGCTTCGATACGCGCCGATCTAACGCGAACCAGGGTGAACGGGTTCTGAACGACGAAGGCGGCGGGATCACGGCAGCGTTTCCGGCGGTCTGGCGGCTTCGCCGTTGCGGGCCCGGTTGAGCTCGAGCAGATCGCTGATCAGCTGGTTGAGGTTGAGCGTGGTATCGAGCGTCAGGTCGATGCCGGTGTCCGAAGGGAGCGGGAGCTGGCGGTTCAGGAACTGGCGGCTGATGAACTCGGCCAAGGGAATCCGGAGCTCCTGCCGCTGCGGCGGATCGTGGCGGCCGCGGATGTGGAACAGGACGCCGAGCCGGCCCTGGTCGAGACTGTTCACCTCGGCGGACAACAGGTCGAAAGACAGGTTCTCCATGGCCTGATAGGCTAGGTCCTGAACCGTGTTGGGCGGCACGCCCTCGCCGCCGCCGCCGGCCTCCAGCCCCGACAGGGCCTCGCGCTGGATGGACAGACGGCCGGGCCGGACGGCCTGCAGGCTGCCGCCCGTGATGCGGACGCCGGCTTCGGGTGTGTAGGTGTACGGCAGACGGCCCGAGACGACGGCGTCGAGGCTGACCTTGTCGCCGAACCCGGCCTCGGAGATGACCTCGCCGAGCTGGACGTTTTCCAGCACGAGGACACCCGTGATCGGCTGGCTGGGGTCCAGAGGGATGGCGAAGGGCTCGACCCGGACCACGCCGCCGGCGAGGGCCAGGGCGCCGCCGTCGACAGTCACCGACGCCTTGTCGAGGCCGAACGAGAGTTCGATGTCGGTCAGGGGCGCGACGGACTCCAGCCGGTCGACGTGCAGCCGTTGACCCGGCGCGGTCTCCAGCGGAGCCAGACCGGTGAAGTCGATCGTGCCGCGCAGACCCTTCACCGGACCCGCAGGGCTGTTGAAGTCGAGGCCCGGAATGGTGAGCCGGCCGGAGCTGGTTCCCTCGGTGTCTGCACGCCAGTCGACACGGCCCTGGAAAGCGACGGAGCCGGTGGCCGGGGAGCCGACGAAGTCGCCAGCCAGGGGGCTCAGGTCGTTGGGTTGGAGCCCGCCTTCCGCGAAGGTGATCGAGGGCGCCTCGATGGTCAGTCCGCCGACCCCTGCGCGGCCGTCGTGAGACAGGGTCAGGCGGCCCAGCACGACATCGCGGCGCGACAGGTCGAAGGCGCCCGACCATTGCTCGTCGGCCAGCCTGGCCGAGCCCCCGGCGATCATGGCGTTGAACCGGGCCGGGGTCGTGGCGTCGATCACCGTGGCCCGCTCGACGCGGGTTTCCAGCCCCAGACCGCGCGGCCCCCCGGTGGCCGTGAAACCGCCGCCCGCATCGGCGAAGCGAAGGGCGAGGAACGGGGCGGACGCGGAGAGATCACGCAGGGCGCCGTCCGCGCGCCATGTCCCGTTGCGGACGTCGACCATCGGCCGGGCGACCGGGCAGACCTGACCGGCGATGTCGGTCACATCGTTCTCATCCATATCGAGCCGCTCAACGGTCACCGGGGCGCAGCCGTCGGCGACATAGGTCAGCCGGCCTCCGGCGGAGGTCAGGCGACCGCGGGTCCGCACTGCGATGCCGCGGGCGAGATCGAAGTCCAGTGCGGCGCGACCGTCGAGACGGGCGGTGAAGCCATTGGACGTCAGGCGCCACTCGGGAATGTCGAAGGCCGCTTCAGGCAGGCCGCGGCCGCGCGTGGCCGTGAGGGTGAGCGCGCCGCCGCCGGATGGACCCGCGCGGCTGGAAAAGACCGGGCTGGCCGCCGGGCGGATCATCAACACACCGCCATTGGCGGGGCGAGCTGTGACTGCCTGCGTCAGCCGCACCTCGGCGCCCGAGCCGCCGGCGACCAGGGCGAAACCGGGGGCGTCGAGCACGAAGGCGGACAGGGCGCGCTTCATCTCCGCCAGCTCAGGTGCGTCGTCCCGCGACGGCGCGCCGAACAGGGGCCAGCTGGCGCGGCCCGAGCGAAGGGCGCCCGAGGCGGTCAGGCGGAAGCCGGCGTCGGCGACCAGGTCGATGCTGGCCGTGCCGCGGGTCTGGCCCAGTGTCAGAT
>JBQVQW010000012.1:0-92239 GCA_052441165.1 Caulobacteraceae bacterium
CGGCCGCTCCGGCCGCGCCGGCCCCGGCTCCGGCCCAGTAAGGATGGGCGGGGACCTTATCCCCGCCTTCCTCTCCCGCCCTCAAAGTCTTCGCAGTTCGCCGCCCGAATCGGCGGTAAGGTGACCCCCCATGGCCCGTTATGTGTTCATCACTGGCGGCGTGGTTTCCTCATTGGGAAAAGGCCTCGCTTCCGCCGCTCTCGGCGCGCTTCTGCAAGCGCGCGGCTACAAGGTTCGCCTTCGTAAGCTCGACCCCTATCTGAACGTCGATCCGGGCACGATGAGCCCGTATCAGCACGGCGAGGTCTTCGTAACCGACGACGGGGCCGAGACCGATCTGGATCTCGGTCACTACGAGCGCTTCACCGGCGTCTCGGCGGCGAAGTCTGACAACATCACCACCGGCCGCATCTACTCGACCATCCTCGAGAAGGAGCGCCGCGGCGACTATCTGGGCGCGACCGTGCAGGTGATCCCGCACGTCACCGACCAGATCAAATCCTTCTGCCTCAGCCAGGCCCTCACCGACGACGGCGACAACGTCGATTTCGTGCTCGTCGAGATCGGCGGCACGGTCGGCGACATCGAGGGGTTGCCCTTCTTCGAGGCCATCCGCCAGCTGGGCCAGGACCTGCCGCGCGGTCAGTCCTGCTTCGTCCATCTGACCCTGCTGCCGTTCATCAAGACGGCCGGGGAGATGAAGACCAAGCCGACCCAGCACTCGGTCAAGGAGCTCCGCTCCATCGGCATCCAGCCGGACATCCTTCTGTGCCGCTGCGAGCAGCCCATCCCCGCCGATGAGAAGCGCAAGATCGGCCTGTTCTGCAATGTCCGCGAGAGCGGCGTCATCCAGGCCATGGACTCGGCCGATATCTACGCCGTGCCGCTGGATTACCATCGTGAGGGGCTGGACAGCGAGGTGCTGGCCCACTTCGGCATCAACGACGCCCCGGCGCCGGACCTGTCGCGCTGGACCGAGATCGTCGACCGCCGCCTGAACCCGGATGGCGAGGTCACCGTGGCCGTGGTCGGCAAGTATACGGTCCTGAAGGACGCCTACAAATCCCTCATCGAGGCCCTGCACCACGGCGGCGTGGCCAACCGGGTCAAGGTCAACATCGACTGGGTCGAGGCCGAGACCTTCGAAGGCGACAGCGACGCCTGCAACGCGCGCCTCCAGGGCGCCCACGCCATCCTGGTGCCGGGCGGCTTCGGCGAGCGGGGCTCCGAAGGAAAAATCGAGGCCGCCCGTTTCGCCCGCGAGCGCAACATTCCGTATTTCGGAATCTGCTTCGGCATGCAGATGGCGGTGATCGAGGCCGCGCGGAACCTCGCCGGCTATCCCAAGGCCTCTTCGACCGAGTTCGGCCCGACGTCAGAACCCGTCGTCGGCCTGATGACCGAATGGACCCAGGGCAACCAGCGCGTCCTGCGCCAGCAAGGCGGCGATCTGGGCGGCACCATGCGTCTGGGCGCCTATGAGTCCACCCTGAAGCCCGGCTCGCGGATCGCCGGACTCTACGGCTCGACCACTATCAGCGAGCGCCACCGGCACCGCTACGAGGTCAACATCAACTATCGCGAGGCGATCGAGGAGAAGGGCGGCCTGATCTTCGCCGGTCTGTCGCCCGATGGCGTCCTGCCCGAGACGGTCGAGCGCCCGGACCATCCCTGGTTCATCGGCGTGCAGTATCACCCGGAACTGAAGAGCCGTCCGTTCGCCCCGCATCCGCTTTTTGCCGGATTCATCGCCGCGGCGGTGGTGCAGAGCCGGCTGGTCTGAAGGATCAGCCGCGCGGCGGCGTGGAAAGGGTCGGCGGCTCCGCCGGTTTCCTGATAGCCGTGAACGGTTCCCGATGTTTGCACCGGACGCAAGTCACCATGCCGGGCTGGCTCCGGCTATCGACGAACTGATGGCCTTTCAGCCTGCACTTCAGCGTCTCGAACATTGTCGCGCCTCGTTCCGCGCGAATGGATGACTCTTGCGATATTGCAACGCAAGGAAAATAACCATTTTCCAGAGAACGAGGATACTCGTGTAAGTGGTTGAATCAGGACTGTAACGCCAAAAGCGCAAAGCTCGCCAGCCAGTGTTCGCCCATATAATCGCCGGTAACATGCGGCAGCGCAGCATCCAGATGGGTCGCTGCGGCCCGGTGCGCGATAGCGGCCCGGATGTCGCCATCGGCCAGTCCCGCAGCGATCTCGCGCCAGCACCAGGCCCGGCTCAGGTTCAACCCGTCAAGATGGGCGATCTTGCCGTCCGAGCGGTCGCTCACACTGGCCGGGGTGAACAGGGTCGCCGGCTTCTGCGAGCCGATCCTTGGCAGGAAGGCATTGAACCAGTCACGGAAAGCCTCGGGCTCCATCACCCGCCGCATCAGGGCGGCCTCCATCAGGGCCGGCGACAGGAACTCGTCCTGCGACGGCTCCCACGCCTGACAGTCCCGATCGCCCGCATGCCAGATCAGCGCCTTCTCCCGGCACAGGGCCGCCAGCTTCGGATCGTTCCCGTCGGCCCAGTCCAGCGTCAGCCTCAGGGCGAAGGCGGTATTGTAGTGGGTGCCGACCCGCACCGGATAGGCGGTCAGCGGCAGGAAGGCGTGGAACCGCTCTGCAAACGCCAGCGCCAGCGGCCGCAGCGTCGTCGCCCGACGCTGTCCACCTTCGCTGTCGTGCCGATCCAGTTCCGCCTGCAGCATGAGCAGCCAGCCCCAGCCATAGGGTCGCTCGAAGCCCCGGCTGGACGGCTGGGCCAGATAATCGACCTCGGCCGCCACATTCTCCGGTGTGAACAGCTCGTTCGCCAGCGCCCAGATCCGCGGCGCCTCCGGGTTGTCGGGGTAGAGCCTCAGCAGGGTGAACAGGGTCCACCAGCCGTGCACGCACGAATGCCAGTCGAAGCTGCCGAAGAAGATCGGATGCAGGTCGCGCGGGCCCTTCACGTCCCGCTTGCCGGTCAACACGTGGTCCAGCTTGTTCGGATACTCGCGCGTCACATGCCCCAGCGCGGCCGAGGCGAAGCGGGAGGCCGTGGCGGCGTCGAGGGCATGGGGGAGGGGGGGCGTCATGGGATCAGAACCGGAAAGACAGCAGGTACATCAGCACGATATTGGCGCCGAGCATGACCAGCGCCGTCGGGATCTGCGCCCGGATCACCCCGTTCAGCGCCGCATCGCGGTCCGGCAGCTCCAGCAGGTTGGCCGGCACAACGTTGAAGTTGGCCGCCATCGGCGTCATCAGCGTCCCGCAGAAGCCCGCCAGCATCCCGATGGCGCAGACGATGGCCGGATTGCCGTCGAACTGATGCACCACGATCGGCAGGCCGATCGCCGCCGTCATGACCGGGAAGGCCGCGAAGGCATTGCCCATGACGATGGTGAACAGCGCCATGCCCAGACAATAGGCGACCACCGCCAGCAACGGCGTCGTCAGCGGCACGGCCTGGCTGACCAGTTCGCCGACAACCCCGCCCACATCCGCCGCGAGGAAGACCGCTCCCAGCGAGGCCAGCATCTGCGGCAGCAGGGTCGCCCAGCCGATGGCGTCCATCAGGCGACGCCCCTCTTGAACGGGCGCCAGCACCGGCGGCCGGAACCAGGCCATGGCGGCGAACAGGGCGATCAGACAGCCGAGGCCCAGGGCGATCAGCGTCGTCTGCGTCGAGGAGATCAGCCACGCCCCCGGCGCGGTGTGCTTGGCCAACAGGGTCCCGCCCACGGCGACCAGTGGAATGATCAGGGCCGGCACGAACAGGGCGTTGCCGCGACGCTCCGCCGCCTCGCGCCGCTCCTCCAGCGACGTCGTCGCCGGCTGGCCCACGGCCATCTTGCCGCCGACCGCCCCGACGATGACCAACGCCACCACCAGCAGGCCGTTGCCCAGTCCGCCCAGCAGGTCGCCGAACAGCATGGAGGCGGCGATCAGGCCCCAGAACAGGGTGTTCCGGATGCGTGTCGGGTGCGCCCGGTCCATGGCGGTGAAGACCGCGAAGGCCAGGAACATAAGGCCGACGACGATATAGGCGTGCTGCAGGGTGATCATTGCGCGGCCTCCACGGCCACGGCCAGATCACGCTTCACCGCCCGGTCGAAGAGCCACAACCTCAGCCCGTGCACCGCGAAGGCGACGATGGCCGTGGGGATGGCCCACAGCGAGATCTCCAGCGCCTCGACCTTCAACCCGGCCTGCTCGAGGAAGCCGACCATCAGAACGATCGAGCCGATGGCGATGAAGATGTCCTCGCCAAAGAACAGGCCTATGTTGTCGGTCGCCGCCGACATCCCGCGGATCCGGAACCGCGCCTGGTCGGGCAGGGGACCGTGCTCGGTCTCCGCCGCCCCCTCGGCCATAGGCGCCACCAGCGGCCGCACCATCTGCGGATGCCCGCCCAGCGACGTCAGACCCAGCGCCGAGGTGGCCTGACGGACGAACAGATAGACCAGCAGCAGCCGCCCCGCCGTCGCCGCCTTCACCCGCGCGATCAGCATCCGCGCCCGCTCCTGCAGGCCCGCCCGCTCCAGCACCCCGATCACCGGCAGGATCAGCCAGGTGATGTGGAAATACCGGTTGTCGTTAAAGGCGTCCCCGAACCGCGTCAGCGTCTCGACGCCCGCGGCGAACAGGCTTCGGGCATCCAGTCCGCCGCCGACCGCGGCCAGCACCCCCGTCACGATCGCCGCGACCAGGATCACCACCAGCGGATTGATCCGCGCGATGAACCCCGCAACGACGACCAGTATTCCCAGAAGCACCAGCATCGGCGTCCCCCTCCGTTCGCGGGAGACAGTTGCGCTGTTTGGTTTGGAGCGAAAGACCCCTCGTCATCCCGGCGAAGGCCGGGATGACGACAGTCAGGAGCCTGCCCCCCGTCCCCCATCCGCAGCCTCGAACCCCGCCACCTGTTCGGCCCGCCCCGCGACGAACGCAGGCTGGACGGTCACCCCGACGAATCTCACCGCTCCCCGTATCCGCCCCCGCCCGGCGTTTCGATCACGAACACATCC
This sequence comes from Caulobacteraceae bacterium, assembly GCA_052441165.1. Taxonomy (GTDB): domain Bacteria; phylum Pseudomonadota; class Alphaproteobacteria; order Caulobacterales; family Caulobacteraceae; genus Brevundimonas. Next base: position 5,007 of record JBQVQW010000012.1, read on the forward strand.
CCGGCCGCCATTCGCACCTCGGCGGTTCCGGCCAGCGGCTCCTCAGTTCCGTCCGCCCGCTCGATCCGGTTGATCCCGGACGCCCCCGGCTCGCCGCCCGCCGCCCCTAACGGCGCGGTCCTTCGCCGGTTGGACAGGATGGCCGCCGTCATCGGTTCGAGGAACCGGACCCGCCGCACCGTCCCGTCGCCCCCGACGTGCGCGCCGGCTCCCCCTGATCCGCGACGGATCGAGAACTCTTCCAGCAGCACCGGGAACCGCGTCTCCAGCACCTCAGGGTCGGTCAGGCGGCTGTTGGTCATGTGGGTCTGCACCGCCGAGGTTCCGTCGAAGTCCGGGCCCGCGCCCGACCCGCCGGCGATGGTCTCGTAGTACTGGCGCGCGTCGTCGCCGAAGGTGAAGTTGTTCATCGTCCCCTGGCTGGCCGCCAGCACGCCAAGCGCGCCGTAAAGCGCATCGACGACCGCCTGGCTGGTCTCGACGTTGCCGGCCACCACGGCGGCCGGCCAGCGGGGCCTCAGCATCGAACCGTCGGGCACGATCAGCTCGATCGGCTTGAGACAGCCCTCGTTCAGCGGGCTGGCGTCGTCCACCAGGGTGCGGAAGACGTAAAGGGTCGCCGCCCGCGTGATCGACAGCGGCGCGTTGAAGTTGTTGGGCCGCTGTTCGCTTGTGCCGGTGAAGTCGACGACGGCGCTGCGGGTCGCCGGATCGACGTCGATGCGCACGCGGATGACCGCGCCATCGTCCATCTCCAATGCGAAGGACCCGGGCTTCAGGGCGGCGATCGCCCGGCGCACGGCCTCCTCGGCATTGTCCTGCACATGACCCATATAGGCGGTGACCGCCTCGCGCCCGAACTCGGCCGTCATCTGCGCCAGTTCGTCGGCCCCGCGCGCGCAGGATGCGATCTGGGCCTTCAGGTCGGCCATGTTCTGATCGACGTTACGCGACGGATGCGGGCCCGAGGCGAACAGGGCGCGGGTCTCGGCGTCCCTCAGCGTCCCGGCGTCCACCAGCAGGAAGTCGTCGATCAGAACGCCTTCGTCCTCGACCGTCCTGGAGGTCGGCGGCATGGAGCCCGGCGTGACCCCGCCCACGTCCGCGTGGTGGCCGCGCGCGGCGACGAAGAAGCCCGGCGTCGTCTCGCCCGGCAGGAAGACCGGCGTGATGACGGTGATGTCGGGCAGGTGCGTCCCGCCGTTGTAGGGGGCGTTCAGCATGTAGACATCGCCCGGCTTCATGCCGCGCCCGTCAGCGCCGTCTCCGCGCGACGCGATCACCGTGCGGATGCTCTCTCCCATCGAGCCCAGATGCACCGGGATGTGGGGGGCATTGGCGATGAGGGCGCCGGTGGCGTCGAAGATGGCGCAGCTGAAGTCCAGCCGCTCCTTGATGTTGACCGAGTAGGCCGTCGCCCGCAGCGCCTCGCCCATCTGTTCGGCGCAGGCCATGAAGCGGCTGTTGAACACCTCCAGCAGGATCGGGTCCGCCGCCGTGCCCACCGCCGTGCGGGCGGGCAGGGGGACGACCCGCTCCAAAATCAGGTTCAGCGCCGGATCGACCGACGCGCGCCAGCCCGGCTCGACCACGGTCGTGCCCGTGTCTTCGAGGACGACCGCCGGGCCGTCGACGATATGTCCGGGCGACAGGTCCGTCCGCCGCCAGATCGGCGCGTGGCGATGCTCGCCCGCCATCCAGACGGCTTCGCTGGCGACCGGGCAGGGGGCTTCGGTCGCTGTCGGAGCCGTCGCGCTTTCCAGCCGGTCGGAAACGCCTGCGGCCTCGACTTCCAGTGTCTCGACCACCAGCGCCTTGCCCTCGGCGAAGAAGCCGAACCGCCGCCGGTGCAGGGCCTCGAAGTCCGCCTGCATCTGCGCCGCCGGGCCGAACGGCACGGTCAGGGGCGTGTCCGAGCCCGCGAACTTGATCTCGGCCCGCGCCGTCAGGGTGATCTGGCTGGCCTCGAAGCCCTGTTCGTTCAGGTCCGCTGTCGCCTGCCCGCCCAGCGCCTCTACCCGCTCCGCGAGCCCCGCATCGCTTGTGGCCTCCAGCGGCGCGGCCGCCGTCGCCTGCCGGATCGACCGCACCTCGGCCAGTCCCATGCCATACGCCGACAGCACGCCGGCGAAGGGGTGCAGCATCACCTTTGACATGCCCAGCGCATCGGCCACCAGACAGGCATGCTGCCCGCCCGCGCCGCCGAAGCAGTTCAGCACGTAGCGGGTTACGTCATAGCCGCGCTGGATCGAGATCGACTTGATCGCCTCGGCCATGTTCTGCACGGCGATGGTCACAAAGCCCTCGGCCAGCGCCTCCGGCGTCGTCCCGCCGACCTCGGCCGCCATGCCCGCGAAGGCCTCCGTGACCGCATCGGCGTCCAGCGGCTGGTCCGCCCCGGGTCCGAACACCGGGGGGAAGAACTCCGGCCGCAGCTTGCCCAGCATGACGTTGCAGTCGGTCACCGTCAGCGGTCCGCCCCGCCGATACGCCTTCGGTCCCGGCACGGCGCCCGCCGACTCGGGCCCGACCCGCAAGCGAGATCCGTCGAAACGGCAGATCGATCCGCCCCCCGCCGCCACAGTGTGTATCGAGAGCATCGGCGCTCTCAGCCGCACGCCGGCCACCACGGCATCCGATGTCCGCTCGTACTCCCCGGCGAAGTGGGACACGTCCGTTGAGGTCCCGCCCATGTCGAAGCCGATGACGTGCTCGAACCCCGCCGCCCGTGCCGTCCCGGCCATGCCGACCACGCCGCCCGCCGGGCCGGAGAGGATCGCATCCTTGCCCCGGAACGCGTCCGCCGCGGTCAGCCCGCCGCTGGACTGCATGAACATCAGCGGGGTCGCCTCGCCGAGATCTGCCCCGACCCGATCCACATAGGCCCGGAGGATCGGCGACAGGTAGGCGTCCGCCACCGTCGTATCGCCCCGACCGATCAGCTTGATCAGCGCCCCGATCTCGTGGCTGACCGAGATCTGCCCGAACCCGACCTCCCGCGCGATCTCCGCCACCTGCCGCTCGTGGTCCGGAAACCGCCAGCCGTGGACCAAGGCGATCGCGACCGATTTGAAACCGGCCTCTCGCGCCGAGGCGAGGGCGGTCCGGGTCGCATCGATATCCACCAACTTGTCCACAGATCCATCAACACGGACCCGCTCATCGATTTCGACGACCTGATCGTACAATTGGTCGGTCAGTCGGATGTGTCGCGCGAACAGCTCCGGCCGGCTCTGCCAGCCGATTCTCAGGGCGTCTCCGAAGCCTTTGGTAATGGCCAGGACTGTCGGCTCGCCCTTGCGTTCCAGCAGGGCGTTCGTCGCCACCGTCGTCCCCATTCGCACCGCCTCGACCAGCCCGACCGGCAGCGGCCCTGGTCCGGCGTCCAGTGTGCTGCGGATCCCTTGCACGGCTGCGTCGGCATACTGTTCCGGGTTGTCGGACAACAGCTTGCGTGTGCTGAGCGTCCCGTCGGGCGCCCGCGCGACGATGTCCGTGAACGTCCCGCCCCGGTCGATCCAGAAGCGCCAGCCGATCGGATTTTCGATGTCCATGCCCGGTCAGACCACCTCACGGGCCCCGGTTCAAGCCGCCTTCGACGGCCCCGGAACAGGTGGCACGCCCTTCAGCCAGAGCTTCAGCGCCTCCCAGTGAATGCCCAGCGTGACCTTCAGGGTCGAGAACGGCAGGGCGATCGCTGCGCGCTTGATCTCGCGATCCTTCAAGGGCCTGCGCTCGCCACCCATCGCCGTCGCGATCAGCAGTCCGTCCGCGTCATATCCGTCGATTTTCAGCGCCATGCGCTCGCCGGGCGGACCGCCGGTGAACTCGTAGTCCATGTCCATCTTCATGAACGGCGACACATGCAGGGTCTTGTCGCACCTCTGCCGGAACCGCTCTCCGGGGGCATCCGGCTCGACCGGCAGCACATAGGAGCGGCGCTCACCGAAGGTGCTGGTCACCTCGTAGATCATGGCCGCCAGACGCCCGTCCGCTCCGTGACAGTAGTACAGACTGATCGGATTGAAGGCGTAGCCCAGCACGCGCGGCATCGTCAGCAGGCGGATCGGTCCGCCATCCAGGCGCACGCCAACGGCCGCAAGCTTCGCCTCGATCTGCTGTCGCAGCGGCTTTCCGGGCGTTTCGCCATGGTCGGACTCCCGGAAGGAGAAGAGATTGAAGCGATTCAGCGAGAACAGCCGCGCGCCAGCTGTCGCCTCTTCCAGCCGGTCGATATCCAGCAGCACCCAGAACACGCCATAGCGGAACCGGTGCGCCTTCGGTCTCAGGCGAGCGTGGGTGACCTCGCCGCGATAGAGCCAGCCGGCCTCCGTCACGCGGCCAGTTCCCTGGGCGCCTCCGCCCGCGTCAGATGGATACGTCCGCTCTCGTCCGCGACGGTCCATGGCCGGCGAACGCCGCCCAGCTGTTCTGCGACGGCGAGTCCGGATTGCAGGCCATCCTCATGGAAGCCCGCGCCAAAGTGAGCGCCGCAGAACCAGACGCCGCCCTGTCCCTGGAGGCTCCAGAGCTCACGCTGCGCCGCGACCGCCGCGTTGTCGAAGATGGGATGCTCATAGGTTTCGGTGCGCAGCAGGGTGTCCGGCCGGGGCGGGCGGGGTGGGTTGAGCGTCACGAACAGATCCTGTCCGGGCAGACCCTGAAGCTTGTTCATCCAGTAGCTGACGCAAAGGCCCTGATCCGTGCCCATGTAATTCCAGCTCGCCCAGGCCCGCCGCCGCTTCGGCATCAGACCCTGGTCCGAGTGAAGAAGCGTCAGGTTGCGGCTGTAGCGGAAGGCTCCCAGCAGGCGGCCCTCTTCCGGCGTGGGCTCGGCGAGCATGGCGAGCGCCTGATCCGCGTGGGCGCCGATGACCACGTGATCGAACCGCTCGGAGCCGCCTTTGGCATCATGCACGATGACGCCGTTTCCGGTGCGCTCGATCCGGGTGACCGGTCTGGCGAGGCGCACGCCGTTCAGCGTCGCCGCCAGCTTCTGCACATAGACCCGGCTGCCGCCCTCGACGGTCCGCCAGAGCGGCCGGCCAACGAACTTCAGCAGACCGTGGTTGGCGCAGAAGCGGATGAAGGCCTCGGCCGGATAGTCGTTCAGCGTATGGGCCGGGGAAGACCAGATCGCCGCCGCCATGGGCAGGAGGTGATCGTTCCGGAACGCCTCGCCGAAACCCTGCGACGTGAGGTAGTCGCCCAGCGACATGTTCGGATCGGTCATCGTGGACAGGTCCAGCGGGGCCTGCCGATAGAACCGCACCAGTTCGGCCAGCATCCGCCAGAAGCGTGGGCGGAAGATGTTGCGTCGCTGCGCGAAGAGGGCGGGGGCCGCGTACTCGAACTTCCCGTTGTCCAGCGACACGGCGAACGACATGTCCGTCTCGCGCGACGCCACGCCCAGATGGTCGAACAGGGCGCACAGGTTCGGGTAGGTCGCAGCGTTGAAGACGATAAAGCCGGTATCGACCGCGACCTCACCCTCGGGAGTGCGCGCGTCGACGGTATTGGAATGGCCGCCAAGCCGGTCCTCACGCTCGTAGACCGTCACATCGTGGCGTTGGCCCAGCAGCCATGCGCACGACAGGGCGGAGACGCCAGAGCCCACCACGGCGATGCGAAGGCGGGACTGTGCAGGGATCGGGGGCATGGGGCGCTGAACTCAGGTGACCTTGGAGGCGGGTCTTCCTGATACGCGGTCCAACGCAATCCGGATGACGAATGATCCGGATGAAGGCACAAGGCGTATCATATGCAATGCATGATCAGCTCACAGCGTCTGTCGCCGGCTCGACGGTCCGCCCCGCTCGCATGAGCCAGGGGCGAGACGATCTGGATCGGCTTATCGCCGCGGTCGCCGTCGACAGGGATCGCGAGGCCTTCGCTGCGCTGTTCGATCATTTCGCGCCGAGGCTGAAGGCTTATCTGATGCGCTCCGGCGCCAACGACGCGGCGGCCGAGGAGTTCGCCCAGGAAGCCATGCTGACCGTCTGGCGTAAGGCGGATCTCTTCGATTGCGCCCGCGCCGGCGCCGCAACCTGGATTTTCACGATCGCCCGCAACCGTCGCCTAGACGCATTGCGTCGCGAGGCCCGCGCGCCGCAACTGGAACTGGCTCCGACACCGGAAGATCCCGAGCGCCCGGACCAGCTTCTTGAAGGCGCCCAGGACGCCGAGCGCGTGCGCGAGGCCATGAAGTCCCTCAGCCCAGATCAGGCGGAGGTCCTCCGCCTGTCCTTCTTCCTCGACCAACCTCACTCGGAAATCGCCGAACGCCTGGGACTACCCCTCGGCACAGTAAAATCCCGCATCCGGAAAGCCATGATCAAGCTGCGCGTTCTTCTTCAGTCGTCGAACGGGGAGGGGCTGGCATGACCCTTCGTCATTCTCCTTCAGAGGAGCGTCTTCTGGCCTACGCCGCCGGAACGCTGAGCGCGCCCGAGGCGGTCGTCGTCGCCACCCATCTGGCGATGCGGCCGGACACGGCACGCTGGGTGGATCGGCTGCAGCATGTCGGCGGACAGGTTCTGGAAGAGCTTGAGCCGTCGGCGATGGCCGGAGACGCCCTGAACCAAACGCTGGCCCGCATCGAGGTCGATGCCGGCGAAGCGATCTCTCCGGCTCCGCTGAACGATATGCCGGAACTGCCGGAGCCGCTTCGTCGCCTTCCCTTGGGCAAATGGCGTTGGGCAGGGCCGGGCGTCGAGGTGCGGCACATCGAGGCTCCCCGGGACGGCGCGACGCGACTCATTCTGCTTCGGATCGCGCCGGGGCAGTCGACGCCGAGGCACAGCCATGAGGGATCCGAACTGACCTGCGTCATTTCCGGGGCGTATGCGACTGACGAGGTGCGCTACGAGGCCGGCGACTTCGAGGAGGCCGATGAGGACGTCCTGCACCAGCCGCGGGTGGTCTCGGCCGAGCCGTGCCTGTGCGTCGCCGCCCTCGACGGCGAAATCCAGCTGAACGGCTGGATGCGTGTCTTCCAGCCGTTCGTGAAGCTCTAGCTGGCGGGGTCAGCGGGACGGGCACTGTCCAGCGCCCGTGAACAAACCCAGGTCGATGCAGCGTCCCTGCACGGTGTCGGGCGTCGGCACGCCGAGCACGTTCGCCAGGGTCGGCGCGATGTCGATGGTGCGGATCGGTAGCGGGCGCTCCTGACCAACCGTCACGGCCGACGACCAGAAGATAATCGGCACGCGCCGATCGTAGTCCCACGGGCTGCCGTGGTTTGCGATCGTCGCCCCGACCCGGCCGCGGCTGCGCAAAAGCCCTTGGGTGTAGACCACCAGGACATCGGCGGACCGGCCCGGCACGGCGCTGAGCCGCTGACGCTCGAGCAGCGTCAGTTCATCCGGACTGGCGTCGGCGGCAGGCATCGGCGAGGCCATGATCTCGTCCAGCGTCCAGGCGCCCGCTATCTGCGGATGGGCGCGCAGGGCCTCCACCGCGTCCGCGCCGATCCGTGCGCGCAGGGCCGGATCGGTCAACGGCACGCCTCCCTCTCCCGCAATCATCAGGCCGCTTCCGCCCGAAATCAGCGGATCTGCGGCCAAGCCGTATTTCGCACGCAGGTCTGCGTTGATGCGTGGCAGGAGTGCGGGATCCAGCCGTCCCGCCTGCGGATGACCTTCCTCAGCCATGCGCTCGGGCACGTCGGAACCGCCGTGGTCGGCGGTCAGCACCAGCAGAACCCCGCCGGGGACCTGTGTCAGGCGATCGAGAAAAGCGCCCAGCGCCGCATCCATACGGTGCATCTGTTCGCACATTTCCGGGCCCTGCTGGCCGAACTGATGGCCGACACGATCCGTGGCGGACAGGCTGACGCCCAGCATGTCCACCACCCCGCGCTGCCCCAGGCGCTGCGTCTCAAGCAGGTCGGTCGCGGCTTCGAGAGTCAGCTCGTCCAGCGTCGGGGAGGTGTCGAGCTGCAGGTTCGCCGGAGGCAAGGCTGAACGGAAGGTCTGCTCACTGACGGTCCAGGTTCCCTCAAGGGCGCGGCAGGCGTCGTTGGTATAGGTCCAGGTGACCGGATTGGCCGCCAGTCGCGCAGCGATGCGGGCGTTGAGGGCCGCGACGGGGGCGAGGCGGTCCGTCGCCGTCTGGCCGGGCTCGACATAGGTCGTGAAGCCGAAGTCGTCTGTGTACCAGAACGGTTTGCCGCGATGACCGGCCAGGGTGATGGCGCCGCGGTCCTTGCCCGACACCGCGAAAACGCGACTCGCCGGACTGCTGGCCTGCAGCCAGTCGCCCAAGGTCTCGACCCGCATCTGATCCGGGCCGACCGGACCGTTGTCGGTGTTGCGGCCGTGGGCCAGAGTGTTCTGCGGCGCGGCCAGGCAATAGACCTCCCGACCATCCGTGCGGCCGGTCCAGTCATTGGCCGGGATGCCCGTCCGCTCGGGATTGGCGCCCGTCAGGATCGTGGAGTGACCGGGGCAGGTCTCGGTCAGGGCGTGGGCCTGATAGCCGTTCTGATAGACACGGCCCTCTTCGGAAAGCCGGTTCAGGCCGCCGGAGAGGCGGCCCCTGTACTGGTTGAACAGGATCGAGCCGAACTGGTCGATGGACAGGGTCACAACCAGATGAGGCGTGCCCGGTTGGGGGCCGGTGCGCAGCGGTGCGGCGGGCGCCGACATGGCCTCGCCAGTCGAGCCCGGCATCCATGAGGGCAGGGTGGCGCAGCCGCCCAGGGCGAGGGCCGAAACAGCGGAAAGCAGAACTCGGTGCATGGGACGCGCCTCATCAAGGGTGCTGCTCACTGGCAGGCTCACGTATCAGTCCCGTGACGACGAAAAACGCCGGAGGCAAGGACCCCCGGCGTCGTTCTGCACAGCTGATTTTCAGCGTGTCGTTACTGGGCTGAACGGACCTCGACCGGAAGGCCGAGGGCCTCCAGTTGCGGCCGGACGACAGCGGCGTCGCCGACGACGACCCAGACGAACCGCGACGGATCGATCGCCGCGCGGGCGGCCGCGTCCAGCTGAGGCGCAGTCAGCCCGCGGATGCGGCCGGCCAGCGTTTCCTGGTAGTCGTCCGGACGGTCGTACATGTCATTGCTCATCAGAGCGCCGAGCACGGCGCCCGAGGTCTCGTAGCTGCCAGCCAGGCTCCGCGTTGCGCCCTTCAGGGTGCTGTCCAGCTCGGTCGGCGTCACCCCGTCCGGCCCAAGGAAACGCTCGTACTGGGCGATCAGGGCGGCGATGGATTCGCCGGTCCGGTTCGCCTGAACCGGCGCGTTCACCAGATACGGAGTGCGGTGCTCGAACAGGTTGATCGTGCCGCGCACGCCATAAGACCAGCCCTTGGTCTCGCGCAGGTCAGCGTTGATGCGAGAGAGGAAGTCCGTGCCCAGGATGGTGTTGGCGTTGTTGAGCGCCAGGATGTCGTCCGTACCGCTGACCGGCAGGACCTGACCGCCGAGGATCAGGGACTGCGGCGACTGCGGCCGGTCGATCAGCACGATACGGGCGGTGGTTTCCGGCAGTGTCTCCGGGAAATCCTTAACGCCGCGAGGCGAGGACGGCGCACGCCAGTCGCCGAAGGCCGCGTCCAGACGGCTGCGGACTTCCGACAACGGAAGGTCAGAAACGACGAAGATCCGGGCGTTGTCCGGGCGAATCCAGGTGTCCTTGGTCGCGATCAGGTCTTCGCGGGTCAGGCCGGTGATCACGGCCTCATCGCCGCTGCCGTTGAACGAGCGGCCGTAGGGGCTGTCCGCGCCATAGATCAGCGCGGGCAGGGCGCGGTTGGCCAGGCTCTGCGGCTGGGTGCGCTCGTTGGCGAGGGCGGCGAGGCGCTGGGTGCGCAGGCGTTCGATCTCCGCCGGGGCGAAGGCCGGGTTGCGGACCATGTCCGACATCAGGGTCAGGGACGAATCGAGGTTGGCGGTCAGCGACGACAGATTCGCGATCGTCCGGTCCATCGAGGCGTTGAAGCCGACGCTGGCGCCGAGCCGCTCCTGCTCTTCCGCCAGTTCCTGGGCGTTCCGCGTCGTGGTGCCCTGATCCATGACCGAAAGCATGAAGCTCTGGGCGCCAAGGGCGTCGGCGGCGTCGGCGGCGTAGCCGGCGTCGAAGGACATGGCCACGCGGGTCACCGGCACGGTGTCGCTGTGGGCGTACACGACCTCCATTCCGTTCGAGAGCGTGGCGCGCTCTACCGACGGGAAATCGATGTTCTGCACTTCGCCCATTTGCGGCAGCGGATCGCGCGCGACGCGTTCGATCGGCTCGGCCGGGACCGGCGTGGCGCCCGACGGAGCCGCAGCGGCCTCGACATAGGCTTCACGTTCTCCGGGCTCGACGACCTGCTGATAGACCGGGCGCGACAGCCATTTGCGCATCGCGGACTGTACCTGCGCCGGCGTCACCGCGGCGTAGGCCTCCAGACGGGTGCGGTAGAAGTTCGGGTCTCCGGCGTACAGTTGACCCTCAGCCAGCGCCGAGGCCTTGCCGTTGACCTGCTCCAGGCCCTGGATTTCGCGCGAGGCGTACTGGGTGACGACGCGGTCGATCTCTTCCTGCGTCGGACCATTCTCGATCAGGTCGGCCAGTACGGCATCCATTCGCGCCTCGACCGCAGCGGCGTCGCCGCCCGGCTTCACCGTGGCCGAATAGGAGAACATGCCCAGACGCTGGAAGACCTGGTTTCCGGCGCTGACGTTGGTGGCCAGCTGCTCGCCGCGCACCAGCGCGTTGTCCAGGCGCGAGCTCTCAAGGCCGCCGAGAATCGAGGCGCCGACGCTGAGGGCGACCGATTCCGGATCGGTCAGGCCCGGCGTCGTCCAGGTGCGGCTGACGCGGGTGCTGGCGACGCGGTCGTGCAGGACCTGACGCACCGGAGCGGCCAGCGTCGGGATGTCGGCGGCGGCCGGGACGTTCTGCGGACCGCGCGGGATGTGACCGAAGTAACGCTGCACGAGCGTGCGGGCCGTGGCCTCGTCGATGTCACCCGACAGCACGAGCACGGCATTGTTCGGACCGTAATTTTCGCGGAACCAGTCACGCACGGTTTCCAGGCTGGCGGCGTCCAGGTCGGCCATCGAGCCGATCGTGGAGTGGCGATAGGGGTGACCCTCCGGGAACAGCGCTTCCAGCGTGGCGTAGTAGGTCAGGCCGTACGGCTGGTTGTCGCCCTGACGCTTCTCGTTCTGAACGACGCCGCGCTGCAGATCGAGGACTTCCTGACCGACCTGGCCCAGCAGGTGGCCCATCCGGTCGCTCTCCAGGAACAGGGTCAGCTCGAGGCCCGGCGTCGGTACAGTCTGGAAATAGTTGGTGCGGTCGAACCAGGTCGTGCCGTTCAGGCTGGTGGCGCCCACGGCGCGCATCGTCTGCAGATGGCTGTAGGGCGAATTCTCCGACCCGCCGAACATCAGGTGCTCGAACAGGTGGGCGAAGCCGGTCGAGCCGGCCGGTTCATCCTTCGAGCCGACGTTGTACCAGATGGACACGGCCACGACCGGGGCCTTGCGGTCCTCGTGGACGAGCACCGTCAGACCGTTGTCGAGGGTGAAACGCGACCAGGGGATGTTGACCTGCGAGATCAGCTCAGACGCGGGCGCGGCGGGCAGCTCGGCCGCCTGCGGCGCGGCTGCGGCGACTGCGGGCGCCTCCGGCTGGCTGAAGGCCAGAGCGGGCGCGGCGGGCGCGATGACCGCGAGAAGCGCGGCGAGCGAGACAAGACGATGACGCATGGACTGTTACCCCCGAGGTAATTTGATCGAGGGACCCTAAGGGCTGACGTCGGGGACGCAAGCGCCTTCGCGCCGCACCATGGATCAGTCGCGCGGCATGTGCTCCGGTGCGATGATTGCGCCGCGGTGCTGAACCACGACCCCGGCCAGCCGGTGGCCGGCGCGGACGGCATCATCGGCTGCGGCTCCGGCCATGAGGGCGTGCAGACAGCCCGCGTTGAAGCTGTCGCCCGCACCGGTCGTATCGACGGGCCGAACAGCCCGGGTTTCGATCAGGCGAGCGCCCGAACCGTCGCAGACCAGGGCCCCGTCCGGGCCCTGTTTGGCGACCACCAGCGCCGCGCCGGCGTCGCGCCAGCGCCGGATCGTGGCCTGCGCATCGCCGTCGCCCCAGAGCATCTGCTCGTCCTCAAAGGTCGGCATGGCCCAGTCCACAAGCGGCATCAGGTCGCCGATCGCCTGGCGCGCCTCGTCGGCGCCCCCCGCCCAGTTCCGCGGTCTGTAGTTGGGATCGAAGGCGACCCTGCCGCCCCGTTCGCGGACGGTCCTCGCGGTCGCGGCGATCCGTGCCCGGCCCGCTTCGTCGAACAGGGAAAGGGTGATTCCGGACAGGTAGAGAAGGTTGGCGCCTGACATTGCCGTGAGCGCTGCCTCGACCGCCTCCAGACTGAAGTAGTTCCGGGCTGCGCTTCGATCGCGCCAGTAGGTGAAGGTCCGCTCGCCCTGATCGTCGGTGCGGATCGCATACAGGCCGGGGACACGCTCCGGATCGGTCAGGACCAAGGTGGTGTCCACCCCTTCGCGGGCCCAGGCCCCGGTCAGTTCGGCGGACCACGGATCGGTCCCCAATGCCGTTGCATAGGCGACGTCGTCGCCCAGCCGCGCCATGTAGAGCGCGGTGTTCAGGGTATCGCCGCCGAAGGCCAGACGGGCCGTGCCATCCGGTTGACGCGAGAGTTCGAGCATACACTCGCCGAAACACACAACCCGTTGACGCACGGACCCGACCTTCCTGATTCACCGGCATCCGCCGCCTGGCGGAATCCTAGCGCGGGCTTCCCGGGGCGGCTACCGGCAAGACCGGTCAGGCGGTGCGTCTCACCGGACCCACCGGGTCGAGTCCCGAGACGAAGTCGCGAATGCGTACGAGCGCGAGTTGATCGATGCCGTCGGATCGGGCGTCCCCCGCCTGGGTGATCAGTACCTCCAGGATGGCGGCGACTTCATCGCGGTCTCGCGGCGTGCGGCTCAGAATGTATTTTTCCGCGGCTTCGAGCGCATCCCAGTCTGCGTCGGGATCGCTGTGGAACCGGCGCCAGCTGTCGAGCGCGCCGGCGATATTCAGATACTGGAGTGTCATGGGCTTCGCGCCTCCCGCGCGAACCGCCTGGCGGCCGAAGCCTCCCAGACGCCAAGGAACAGGACTCCGCTGATGGCGATCCACAGGGCCAGTCTCACGGCGACGCCGGTGTTGATGGCGAAGGTGCCGGCGACCAGAGGCATGAGTGCGCTCAGGACCAGCAGCAGCTGGAACGCCGTGGCCAGGATCAGCCACCAGCGGTCGGAAAGCTCGGTGAGGATCCAGAGGCCGAGAAGCAGCAGGGCGTTCACGGCCAGGATTCCCACGCGCCAGGTGCCGAACTGAACGCCAACGACCAGCGGCTCCGACAGGATCGTCGCCGTGATCAATACGGCGGCGATCCGCTCGGGACGTCCGCCGCGCAGGCCCATGAGGGCCAGGGCGATGACGTTCGCGGTCAGCACGATCAGGTTCAGCATGGCGCTCCGGTACTCAGACGGTCGCGGGGACCTGAATCTGGCGACCGGTCGGGCGTGGCGGCGTCTCGGACGATCCGTCGCCGTGCTTGTCCTCGAGCGGTCCCATGGTCGTGTAGTCCATCCCCATGGCGTCAGCGACGCGTGCAAACCGGGAGTGGGCCTTGACGATGTCGCCCCGGGCGGCGATGACCCCGGCGATCGTGTCCCCGACGCTGACGAGGGCGTGTTGTCCGACGTTCGCGCCCAGCCCGGCGCGTCTCCGGCCTTCGCTCAGGGTCAGAAGCATGGATCCGGCCTTGGCGAGGGCCTCGTCGAGCGAATGCTCGAGGCCTCTCAGGTCCTGGGCGACGAGGCCGGCGAAAACATCAGCATTGGTCACGATGTGCGCTCCGAAATGAGTCTAGCGGAGCCAGAAACCGATCAGTTCGACGACCTCGAAGACGACACGCAGCAGGGACAGGGCCCCGCCGAGGCCGATGAGAATCAGACCGGCGGTGGTCAGGATCAGCAGGCTGCGTCCCCCGAACCATCGCGGCGGCTGACGCCACCGACCCAGGGCCGCATACCGATCATACAAGGATCGCGTCGCCCCCCGGCCGCCCTCGGGGTCGAGAACGACCGCGCTGGCCGGTTCAGCTGTGACGGGATCGGCCGACGGTGGAATAGGTACAGGCAATTCCGGGTAATCATTACCCAGTAGGCGGGCGGCGGTCCGGCGATCGTGAACGCCGAGCTTGGCGTAGGCGCGCGCGAGGTGTCCCTGAACAGTCCGCTCGCTGCCCATTCCAAGACGTTTGCGGATTTCCTTGTCCGACAGGCCGGCGCCCGCGAGGCGGACGCATTCGACTTCCCGCGGCGTGAGCCTTTCCGTCATCCTCGCTCCGAAGCCGGCGCGCCCCTCAAGCGCTGCCGCCAGTTCTGTCCGGGTGATCCGAAGCGTCGCTCCGCCCCCTTTGCGGACCCCGGTGAAGACTGACGCGGTGTCGGCGAACCGTCCAGCGGGCATGGTAAATTTCGTCTCTCGTCGCCGGAAGCTTCACGGCGGCCTTGCGCGGGTCGGACGAACGCGCGACGGTTGGCTGTAATCAAGAAGGTGACCATGCCCCTCGATCCAGACGCCATCGACCCGGTTGACCGCCATGTGGGCGCCCGGATTCGCGAGGAACGCACCGCCGCCGGCGTGACCCAGTCCCAGCTGGGCGAGGCCATCGGCGTCACCTTCCAGCAGGTTCAGAAATACGAGCGCGGCACCAACCGGATCTCGGCCTCGATGATCGTGCGGGTGGCCAATACGCTCAACGTGCCGCTGGTCTCGCTCTTCCCGGGCTCCGGCGCCCAGGCGGCCCCGGCCGAAACGCTCGCCACGCTCAAGGGCGGCCGCCAGCTGGCCGAGGCCTTCGTCGCCATGACGCCCCGCCAGCGCGATGCCCTCCTGTCCGTGGCGACAGAGTTCGTCGGCGCCGACAAGGTCGCTTCGGCCCCCCGCGCCGCGACCCTGCGCGCGGCATCCCGCTAAACGCTACGAGACGCCCGGGTGCGGAGCGGCCAGCGCCTCTCGAGCGCTCGGCGTAACCTCGAACGGCTCTCCAGTCTCGTGAGGCTCGCACGAAAGGGCGTCAGGTGTTGGTGAGCCGCCTCAGCCGATGAGGCCGAGTGCGATACTGCGGTAGAGCATGTAGCCGGCGACGACGAAGATCAGTCCTGCGAACACGGTATTCAGGACGCCACTCGATCTTCTATTCGATCGCGGACGAGCGGGCTCAGGCTGTCATGGGCATGCTGTACGAAATCTTCTGCGGCGAGGCGAAGTCGGTAGACAAGCGCTTCGCGGAGCCGGCGCCTCGCCGCTCCACGACGGCTCGCGGAGATACGGCGCAGTTCGCGCGCATTGCAGCCGTCTCGCGTCGTTGATCGCGGGAACGCCAGGAGCCCGGGATGATGATCATCCACGTTCCCCTCGCGCGATCGGGCGCCGCTCCTTCCGGAGCTGTCCCGGAGTCTCTCAGAAGACGCTGTGCAGATCTCCGATCCCCGCGGCGAGGACGAGGGTGGCGGCCGCGTCTTCCGGAACCAGAGGGCGGACCAGGTGCAGGGTATCGCAGCCCTCCAGCAGGGCCAGGCGAATGGCTTCCGCGACCATGGCGTCCGCGACCTCACGCGGGCGCATCAGATCGAACGCGATCAGCCGTTCGATCTCCAGGCCGGGGCGGGCTTCGTCATCCTGCGCGATACGATACTTCAGGAGGCCGCACACGCGGCCGGTCGGTCGTCGTCCGATCAGCACCCCGCCGTGGGCGACGCGGGCCAGGGTTTCCGTCAGGTCGATTCGCCAGCGTTCCGCGTCCTGTTCGCCCGGGGCCAGGCGCGTGAGCACGAGAGCCTCGTCGAAGGCCTCGGGTTCCAGAGGAGTGACGCGCACGCGATCCATGGCCAGATCAGGGCCACGTCCTTTCCGCGAACGCCTTGACCCAGATCAAACCCGGACTTGTTGCGGTACGGCACAAGGCATAGCCTTCGTGGGCGGGATGACATCATGCTTGAGTTGAGGACATTGCCGGTCGGCTGTGCGGAACGTCGGCGTGACATGGCCTGCGATCGCTGCGGCGCCCGCGAGTTCAGCGTCTGCGGCAAACTCGATGACGCCGACCTCGGTCACCTGGACGCACTGGCCGAGCACATCACCCTGGAAGCTGGACAGGCCCTCATCCGGGAGGGCGACCGCGCCGACTCCGTTTTCAACATCACCTCCGGCTCGGTGCGGGTCTACAAGCTGCTGGCCGACGGTCGGCGTCAGATTACCGGCTTCCTGTTCGCCGGGGATTTCCTCGGCCTGGCGACAGGAGAGACCTTCGTCTTTTCGGCCGAGGCCATCGAGCCCTCGACGGCCTGTCGCTTCCGAAGATCAGAATATCGCGACCTGATCCGTGAGACGCCCTCGCTCGAAGCGGCTCTGCTGGAGCGGGCCAACCACGAACTCGCCGCCGCACAGAACCAGATGCTGCTGCTCGGCCGCAAGACCGCGCTGGAGCGCATCGCCACCTTCCTTCTGGAGCTGCCCTCGCATGATCCGGCCCGCGTTGCGCCGGTCGGCGAGGTGCATCTGCCGATGACTCGATCCGAGATCGCCGACTATCTCGGGCTAACGATCGAGACGGTCAGCCGCGTTCTGACCCGTCTGAAGTCGCGCGGCGTCATCCGCCTCACGTCCATGACTGTCCTGACCATCGAACAGCCAGACGTGCTGCAGCGGCTCTCCGAAGGGGAGGGCTGAGGCTTCAGGCGGCAGCGGTCTGCCCGGGGACCGGGGCCAGGCGACCACCGTCCTCCACGCGGAACAGAGTTTCGCACAGTGCGCGTGGAGCCCCCCGGTGGCTGATCAGGATCAGACCTTGTCCCGTCCGCTCCAGACGCCGCTGCAGATTGACCATGACCTGCGCTTCGGTCGCGGCGTCCAGCCCTTCGGTGGGCTCGTCCAGCACCAGCCAGGGTGCGTCCCGGAGCAGGGCGCGGGCCAGACCCAGCCGGCGCCGCTCGCCGCCCGACAGCCGCTCTCCATTAGGACCGATGCGGGCGTCGAGGCCCTCGGGCGATGACCGGATGCGGGCCGCGAGGCTCGCGTCCTCCAACGCAGCCCATAGCGTGGCGTCGTCGTGGGCGGCGGGGTTGGCGAGCGCAAGGTTCTCGCGCACCGTGCCGTCCAAAAGGCGGACCTCCTGTGCTGAAACGGAGAACAGCGCACGGCGGTCCCGGCAAGCGATGCTCGAAGCATCGATTCCGCCTATCCGAGCTTCGCCGGCCTCGATCTCGCGGAGCCCGGTCAGGCGCTCGACCAGGGTGGTCTTCCCGCTGCCGGAAGGACCGACCAGACCTATACGGGCCGGAGGACGGGCCAACTCGCCCATGATCGAAAGGGCGAGGCTGGGGTCCGTCGGGGTCACCCCGCTGGGCTGACCCCCGGACAGCACGGCGTCCAGCCGGCCGACGGCCTCGCAGGCTGCGCCGTTCTGCTGCATGGCGGCCGCCAGCCCTGCGGCCGAATCGATCCCCATCACCGCGACCAGGGCGGCGAGGGCAGTCAGGGGCAGCGAAGCGCCGCCGGTGGCGAGTATCACGAGTCCGACCGCCGCTGCCGTGCCGGCCGCCTGCCACACGGAAAGCCAGCCTCCGGCGCGGCTGAGGGAGATGCGGGCGCGATCGTGACGGGCGGCGGCATCCTGAACCTCGCGCACAGCCCAGCTGTCCAGACCATAGGCTCTGAGTTCGGGGGCGGCGGCTTCCAGCGCGGCCAGCCGATCCTTGAGCGCGCCCATCGCGGTCCGGATCTCGCGACCGGCAGGCGCCGCGAGGCGGCGGGAGATCGCAAGGCAGCCCGCGCATGTCAGCGCCATGACGGCCAGCAGGACGGCGCCCGCCATCGGGGAGGCGATCGTGGCCAGCAGCCCGGATGAAACGGCGCCGGCCGCAAGGCTCCAGAGCGCGGACCTGCGCACGAACAGCGTCTGAAGCGCGTCAACGTCCTGAACGAGGCGCCCGGACAGGTCGCCTGACGAAAGAGCCAGAGCCTGTGCCGGCGGGCCGGCTGCGATATTGGAGAACAGCAGCGGTCGCAGCCGGGCGACCGCCTTCAGCGCGGCTTCATGGCCGCAAACCCGTTCGACGTAGCGACCGCCGGTGCGCAGGATGGCCAGCAGGCGGATGATGGCGCTGGGCATCATGTAGTTAAAGCTCTGCGCCGCCGCCGCGCCCGCCAGCCCCGCGAACGCGGCGCTGGTGATGAACCACCCCGACAGGCCCAGCAGACAGACCGCGGAGGCCGCCACGACCGCGCCGCCGAACGCCGCCAGCCGCAGACGGTCGCGCTGGGCATCCGTCTGGACGGCGAGAAGCCCCGTGATCCGGTGCAATGAGTTCACAGCCGCACCACCCGGTCGGCGAGCGCGGCCACAGCCGGGGAATGGGTCGCGATCAAGGTGGTTCGACCGGAGGCGATCTTGCGGATGGCCTTGAGCATCCCGGCCTCTGCGGCCGGATCGAGGTTGGCGGTGGGTTCGTCGAGCAGCAGGATCGGCGCGCGCTTGAGGAAGGCGCGGGCCAGACCGAGGCGGCGCCTTTCGCCTCCCGACAGGCCGCCGCCGCGCTCGTCGATCAGGCGGCTCAGGTCGACGTCCAGGCCGGCCGCCGTTGCGGCGATAGCCAGACGGTCTGCGCACGCGCTTCGGTCGGCGAGAGCGATGTTGTGGGCCAGCGTCCCGGGCACGACGACGGGGTGCTGACCAGCCCAGGCGATGTGATCCGAAAGGCTTTGGCCATTTTCGAGCCGCACACCGTCGATCTCGATCACACCCTGGGTCAGGGGCGAGAGCCCGAGGAGCAGATGGAGCAGGCTGGACTTGCCTGCACCACTGGCCCCCGTCAGGGCCACGATCTGACCGGGAAGGATACTCAGGTTGAAATGATCGATAACCGGCGGCCCGCTATCGAAAGCGATCGCCACCTCCGTGAAACGGATGGCGGGCGCGGCCCGCCCGATATCGACGGGGCGGGGACGGACGGGTTCAGGCGTCATCAAGGAAGGCGCGGCGGCTTCGGCGGCCTGACGGTCGTGATAGGCGGCAGCCAGACGACGCAGCGGCGCATAGACCTCGGGCGCGATCGCCAGCACGAAGAAGGCGCGGCCGAGGTCCAGCATCTCCGGAACCGGGAAGGGCAGCAGGCGCAGCAGGTTGAAGCCGCAGTAGACGGCGATCAAGGCGACCGACAGGGCCGAAAAGAACTCCAGCACCCCTGAGGAGAGGAAGGCGATGCGCATGACGCGCGCCGTGCGGCGTTCCAGTTCGTCCGAGGCTCGACCTATCTCGGCGGTGGTCCGATCGACGACCTCGAAGGCCAGAATCGCGGGCAGGGCGCGGACACGGTCGAGGAAGAGACCAGACAGCCGCTCCATCGTCCGAAACTGCCGCCGGCTCTCGCCGGCCGCCGCCGTTCCGGCCAGCGCCATGCCGATGATAAAAGGCGCCAGGGTAAACGACAGAATGCCTGCCGCCACCGGACTGGCGACTGCCGCCGCCACGATCAGCAGGAGGGGCGACAGGCCGGCGGCAAGGCGCAAGGGCATGAAGCGGCCATGGTAGCCGTCCAGCGCCTCGACGCCCTCGACTATGGCGGTGACCCGGTCGGCAGAGCGGCGGCCGCGGCCGAACAGATCGGCTAACAGCCGGCCGCGGACCTCGGTCTTGACCGCCCGGCCCAGACGGCTTTCGACCACGACGCTCGCCTGGGTGATCAGGCCGCGCAGGATCAGGCTGAGCACGGCCAGCAGCAGGCCCGGAGCCGTCGCGACCGGCGACCGCTCAAGCCCGGTCAGGGCGAGGGTCAGCCCGGCGGCGAAGCCTATTGCGGGCAGGACGTCGGCGACCGCGATCAGTCCGGCGATCAGGCTCATCCTCCGCCAAGGCGTGGCGGCGGCCTTCAGCCAATCCGCGGGCGAGGGAACGGAAGATGCTGCGAGCGGCCCGGCGGTCATCGGCGAACTCCAGCGCCGGGTCATCGCCGAACGCCATGGGACAAAACGCCGTTGGACCGAACGTCCAAGGGCGATCCGTCCAATACGGAGCGCTCACCGGACGGGCTTTGATCCAGATCAAGGCGCCCGTCCAGCCTGACTTCTAGGGCGGTTGAAACGCAGGTCGTCGGGGCTTGCGTTCTGGAGCATCGCCATGATCGACCTCGCGGTCGTCGACCTGTCCCGGCTGCAGTTCGCGCTGACGGCCCTCTATCACTTCCTGTTCGTGCCCCTGACCCTGGGGCTCAGCTTCATGCTGGTCATCATGGAATCGATCTATGTGATGACCCGCCGCCCCATCTGGCGGACCATCACCCGCTTCTGGGGGACCCTGTTCGGAATCAACTTCGTTCTGGGCGTGGCGACGGGCATCACGATGGAGTTCCAGTTCGGCATGAACTGGGCCTACTACAGCCACTACGTTGGCGACATCTTCGGCGCCCCGCTTGCGATCGAGGGCCTGATGGCCTTCTTCCTCGAGGCGACATTCGTCGGGCTCATGTTCTTCGGCTGGGACAAGCTCAAGCCGCACGCCCACCTGTTCGTGACCTTCATGGTGGCGCTGGGCACCAACCTGTCGGCGCTCTGGATCCTGATCGCCAATGGCTGGATGCAGAACCCGGTCGGCGCCGCCTTCAATCCCGACACCATGCGGATGGAGATCACCGACTTCATGGCGGTGCTGTTCAATCCGGTCGCCCAGGCCAAGTTCGTCCACACGGTCTCGGCGGGCTACGTCTGCGCCTCGGTATTTGTTCTGGGGGTATCCGCCTTTTATCTGCTGAAAGGCAGGCACGTCGGCTTCGCCAAGCGGTCGATGACGGTCGCTGCGGCCTTCGGCCTGGCCTCTTCCCTGTCGGTGGTCGTCCTGGGCGATCAGTCCGGCTACGCGCTGACCGACAACCAGAAAATGAAGCTCGCCGCGCTGGAAGCGATGTGGCGAACCGAGCCTGCGCCCGCCGGCCTGACTCTCATCGGCATCCCCAGCATGAAGGACCGAGAAACCCACTACGGTGTGCACGTGCCGTGGGTCATGGGTCTGATCGCGACGCGCAGCATCGACAAGCCGGTAGAGGGAATTTTCGAGCTGGTGGCGACCGCCGAGACCCGGATCGAGTCCGGCGTCATCGCCTATGACGCCTTGCAGGCGGTGAAAGCCGACCCGCAGGACATGGCGGCGCGCGGGGCCTTCGAGACGCACCGTCGTGATCTGGGCTACGGCCTGCTGCTCAAGCGGCACGTCGCGGATCCCCGCCAGGCCTCGTCGGAGCTGATCCGCCAGACGGCCTGGGAGACCGTGCCGAACGTGCCGATCCTGTTCTGGACATTCCGCGTCATGGCGGGCGTCGGGATGCTGATGATCGCGCTGTTTGGAACGGCCTTGGTCCTGTGCACCCTGCGAAGGCACGACACGAAATGGTTCCTGCGCCTCGCCGTGCTGGCCATTCCACTGCCCTGGATCGCCATAGAGTTCGGCTGGATCCTCGCCGAGTTCGGCCGGCAACCCTGGGCGGTCGAAGGCGTGCTTCCGACCTTCCTGGGTGCTTCCAGTCTGACCGTGCCCCAGCTGTGGTCGACTATCGCAGGCTTCACCTTGCTGTACGGCGCGCTCGCCGTGGTCGAGGTGAAGCTGCTTCTCCACACCATCCGGAAGGGGCCGTTCCACGAACAGGAGATGTTCTCCGAGGCCCGTTCCGAAACGCCCGGCGAGCGCGCGCCCGCGCCGGCCGTGGCCTGACGCAGACTTTCAGGACATCCGCTCATGGAACTTCCTCTCGACTTCGCCACCCTGCGGCTGATCTGGTGGGGCCTGCTCGGCGTCCTGCTCATCGGCTTCGCCCTCACGGACGGATTTGACCTGGGCGTCGGCGCCCTGCTGCCATTCGTCGCCAGAACGGACGAGGAGCGGCGGATGGTGATCAACACCGTCGGCGCCACATGGGAAGGCAACCAGGTCTGGTTCATTCTGGGGGGCGGTGCGATCTTCGCCGCCTGGCCCTTCGTCTACGCAGTCAGCTTCTCCGGCTTCTACCTGGCCATGTTCCTGGTCCTGTCGGCGCTGATCCTGCGGCCAGTGTCGTTCAAATACCGGTCCAAACGCGCCTCGAGAGCGTGGCGTAGCCTTTGGGACTGGGGCCTGTTCATTGGCGGGTTCGTGCCCGCGCTCGTGTTCGGCGTGGCCGTCGGCAACGTTCTGCTGGGTGCGCCCTTCCGGCTGGATGCCGATCTGCGCTCGTTCTACGAAGGCGATCTGACGGGACTGTTCTCTCCGTTCAGTCTGATTGCCGGCCTGTTGTCGGTGTGCATGCTGGTGCTGCACGGCGCAGCATGGCTTTCGGTCAAGGCGGAGGCCGGCCCGGTTCTGGATCGCGCCCGGCGGTTCGGGACGATTGCGGCGGTTCTGGCGCTGATCCTGTTCGCCGTCGGCGGCCTCTACGTCGCTTTCGGCGGTTTGGGCTACCGGATCACCGGCGTCATCGACCCCAACGGCTTCTCGAATCCCCTGCGCACCACGGTTGAGGCCGCGCCGGGCGCCTGGCTCGACAATTACAGCCGCTATCCGTGGATGATGCTTGCGCCGGCGCTGGGCTTCCTTGGCGCGTCGGCGGCCCTGCTGGGGCTGTGGCGGCAGTCCGCCCCGCTGGCCTTCGGCGGCTCATCCCTGTCGGCCGTGGGGATCATCTCGACAGTGGGGCTGTCGATGTTCCCGTTCATCCTGCCAAGCTCGGTGAATCCGCAGTCCAGCCTGACGGTGTGGAACGCCTCTTCCAGCCATCTGACCCTGTTCATCATGCTGATCTGCACCCTGATCTTCCTGCCGGTGGTCCTGATCTACACCGCCTGGGTCTATCGCGTGCTCTGGGGGCGGAGCTCAACAGCCGCCCTGAAAACCAACCCGGACCTCTACTGAGCCAACGGAGCCGATAACCGATGTGGTACTTTTCCTGGATCCTCGGCCTCGGCCTCGCCGTCGGCTTCGGCGTGCTGAACGGCCTGTGGCACGAGTTCCACCTGTTCGACGAGGGTGACACGGGCCTGTCAGTCGCTGATGCGTCGAAAGAGGGCGATGTTCCTCTCTAACCCCTCCGGCCTCACGGTCAGTCAGCTCATAGAGCGTTACGACACCCGCTCCCCCCGTTACACCTCATACCCCACCGCAACGCGTTTCACCCCGGCGGTCGGGGCGGGGCAGGCAGGGGCATGGCTCAAGGCGGCGCCGCTGGAGCGGTCGGTGTCCCTCTATCTGCATATCCCCTTCTGCAAACGGCTGTGCTGGTATTGCGGATGCAACACACGTGCGATGAACCGGCGGGAGCTGATCTCCAGCTATGTGAAGCTGCTGCTACGCGAGGCCGATCTGGTGCTGGCGCAGGTCGGCCGTCCGGTGCGGGTGGGGTCGATCCATCTGGGCGGCGGCACGCCCAACATGCTGTCGCCTACCGACCTTGAGCAGTTGTTCGAGGGATTGAGCGCACGCTTCGACCTGCGCCGCTGCTTCGAGATCGCCGCCGAGCTGGACCCCGAGGTACTGACGCCCGAATGGGTCGATGCGGCTGGACGGATCGGTCTCAGCCGCGCCAGTCTGGGCGTTCAGGATCTGTCGCCGCGCGTTCAGGCGGCGGTCAATCGTCCGGAGCGCTTCGACACCATCCGGTGGGCTTCGGAAGCCTTGCGCGGGCAGGGGGTGAGCTCTCTCAATCTCGACCTGATGTATGGCCTGCCGCTGCAGACGGTTGAGCACGTCGTCACGACCCTGGGCCAGGTCACGACCCTGCAGCCCGACCGGATCGCCCTTTTCGGCTACGCCCATGTTCCATGGATGAAGCCCCACCAGAAGCTGATCCGCGACGAGGACCTGCCGGATGCCGGAATGCGCTTCGCCCAAAGCCAGGCGGCGGCCCGCTATCTGGGCGCCAAGGGCTGGCAGGCTATCGGGCTGGATCATTTCGCCCTGCCGCACGACAGCCTCGCCGCCGCGGCCCGGGCCGGGCGGCTTCACCGCAACTTCCAAGGCTACACCACCGACGAGGCGCCCGTCCTGATCGGGCTGGGGGTCTCGGCGATCAGTCGGACACCCGCGGGCTTCGTTCAGAACTCGGCCAGCGAGCGCGACTGGCGCGCGTCGGTGACGGCCGGCGAACTGCCCGTAGCGCGGGGCGTGGCCCTGACGGACCGGGACATCTTCGTGGGCGAGATCATCGAGCGGTTGATGTGCGACTTCGTCGTGGACGTCGCGGACGTCGCCCGGCGCTGTCGACAGGATATGTCCGAGGTCACCGGGACCTGGCCGTTGTTGCGCCGGTTCCGCGCCGACGGTCTGGTTACGGTTGACGACGGCGTCGTGGAGATAACTCCGTCCGGGCGGCCGTTCGTTCGGGCGGTTTGTGCGGCGTTCGACCCCGAAGCCACAGGTCTGGTCCAGAAGCACTCCCGGGTAGTCTGAGAGCGAGGCGAGGGGACATATTGTCCAACCCCTCGGGCGTTTGTTCTGGATCAAGGCGACGGAGCGTTGGCAGGCGCATCACCCGGTCAAGGCGCTCGCCAACGGTCGCATGAGGCGGCCACGAGCGTCGGGGATACGATCCATGACCCTGAAGACACTCCTCCTCACGTCATTGACAGCGACCACTCTGGCGCTGCCCGCCACCGCGCAGACTGCCAACGACGCCACTTCCTGGACTGCGCCGCGCAAGGGTGACTGGCTGGTTACCGGCAGGGTGACCGATGTCTTTTCCGGTGCCGATGACGCTATCCGGACCGCTGCTGGCGCCGATACCGGCCTGGTGGTCGATGTGGGCGACAGCGTCATGCCGACCCTCGGCTTCACCTACTTCCTGACCGACCACTGGGCGGTCGAAGGCATTCTCGGAACAACCCGCCACGAAATCCGTGCCACGGGTGGGTCGGCGGACGTGGCGGTTCACGAGACGTGGGTTCTGCCGCCTGTCGTGACCCTTCAATACCGCCCTCTGACCGGCGGACGGATCAGCCCCTACGTCGGGGCGGGGGTGAATGCGATGCTGTTCTATGCCGGGGACGACAGGAACGGTTTCAAGGTCGATCTGGAGGACGGCCTGGGCTACGCGGCGCAGGTGGGGGCGGATATCGGGCTGACGGGGCGATGGAGCCTCAACGTCGATGTGAAGAAGGTCTGGTTCAGCACCGACGCCCGCATCAATGACGGCGCCCTGAACTCCAGCGTCGATCTGGACCCATGGGTCGCGTCGATGGGCGTCAGTCGGCGATTCTGACATCCGCCCGGCCGCCGGTCAGGGCCCGCCGTCGCCGACGGGCCCTGACCCTCCTCAGGAGGAAGCCCCGGACGGCTGACCGCGCGTCTTCCAGAGCGACCAGAGCACCCCTGCCGCCAGGATCAGCCCGGTGATGGCCAGCGACCATTCCGCGGGGAATTTCTCCCAGCCCAGCAGATCGGCGACGAAAATCTTGCCGCCGATGAACACCAGCAGCACCGCCAGCGCCTGCTTCAGATAGGCAAAGCGGTGAATGATGGCGGCCAGCGCGAAATACAGCGCCCTCAGGCCAAGAATGGCGAAGATGTTGGAGGTGTAGACGATGTAGGGATCGGTCGTGATGGCGAAGATCGCGGGCACCGAGTCCACCGCGAAGATCACGTCGGCGATCTCGATCATGACCAGCGCCAGGAACATCGGTGTGGCCCAGAGCACCATCCTGCCGGACTTCGGATGCGGCTCCCGGACGAAGAACTTCTGGCCGTGCAACTGATCGGTGATGCGCATGTGCCCGCGCATCCACTTCACCAGCGGGTTCGCGCCCACATCGCCATGACCGTCACCGGCGAAGAACATCTTGATCCCGGTGAAGATCAGGAAGGCGGCGAAGATGTACAACACCCAGCCGTACTGGCTGACCAGCGCCGCCCCGGCCCCGATCATCAGGGCGCGCAGAACGATCACGCCCAGGATGCCCCAGAACAGCACCCGGTGCTGGAGGGCCCGCGGAATGGCGAAGTAGCCGAAGATCATGGCGATGACGAAGACGTTGTCCATCGCCAGCGATTTCTCGATCGCGAAGCCGGTCAGGTATTCCATGCCGGACTGACTGCCCAGCTCCCACCAGACCCAGCCGCCGAAGAGCAGGGCTATCGCGATATACATGCCGGATAGCAGCAGGCTCTCCCGCACGCCGATCTCATGCTGATCGCGGTGAAGGACGCCCAGGTCGAGCACCAGCAGCGCGACGACGACGCCCATGAAGGCCAGCCACATCCAGGCCGGTTTGCCCAGCCAGTCGGCCAGCAGGAAACTCATCAGGTCCATCAGGACTCCCCTTGTTCAAGGAGCGACCCAGGGCGCGCATTTGGGGATCGACCGGACAGGGTCGTCGCGCACCGAGCTCGCTCGATGCGGTCCGACATCACGTCTGCCATCAGACGTCAGAGGGGCCCGGTCCGCTAAGGCCCAATCTAGACGCCCTGACGGGGGTGGGCAAGGCGACGACGGGCCGGCAGCGGATCCGGGACGATGCAGGCGACGGGCAGGGCGGGCGGTTCAGCAGATGCTGGCGCGTCATGGGGAGAGCCGTGGAGAGGGCTTCCGGTCGACACCTGCCTGACCTGAGGTCGCCATGTGGATTGGAAACGCTGGCTTAAGCAGCGCCTCGGCGCGCCTCTCCTTACGGTTTCATTATGCGTCGACCCGGGAACCTGAATGGCGACCTTACGCAGTTCGGGTGCCTTGTGCCGCCTCCAGCAAGTCGGAGGCGATCGGCATGGCCGATGTTATGTTTCTGGCGATCGGCGGCGGGGCCTTCGTGGCCTTCGCCGCGCTCGCCGTTTTTCTGAAGCGGGTGTGACGATGGTTGTCGGCATACTCTGGGGCGCCGGCGCGATCGTCGTCGCCGCCTATATGGTCGCGGCCCTGCTGCGGCCCGAGCGGTTCTGAAGGAGCCGCGTCCATGACTTTTCAAGGCTGGGCGGAAATCGCCCTGACCCTGTGCCTGTCCGTGCTGATCGCATGGCCGCTGGGGATTTATCTGTCGCGCGTCTGGAATGGAGAGAAGACCTGGCTCGACCCGGTCCTGCGCCCCATTGAAGGCGCCTTCTACAAGCTTTCAGGCGTCGATCCGGGCCGCAGCCAGGGCTGGTTCGGCTACGCCAGCGCCCTGTTGGCCTTCAATCTCGCGGGCTTCGTCGTCCTGTACGGATTGCTGCGCCTGCAAGGATTGCTGCCGATGAACCCACAGGGCTTCGGCGCCCTGACCCCGGACCAGTCGTTCAGCGTCGCCGTCAGTTTCGTCACCAACACCAACTGGCAGAGCTATGGCGGTGAAGGGACCATGTCGACCTTCAGCCAGATGATGGGTCTGACGGTGCAGAACTTCCTGTCCGCAGCCACCGGGGCCGCCATCGCGGCCGCCCTCGCGCGTGGCTTCATCGCAAACCGGGGGGAGGGCGTCGGCAATTTCTGGGCTGATATGACCCGCACCACCCTGTGGCTGCTTCTGCCGGCTTCGGTCGTCCTCGCCGTGACTCTGGCCGGCCTTGGGGTCGTCCAGAGCCTGGCTGCCTCGGTCAGCGCCGCGGGGGTCGAAGGCGGACAGCAGACCCTGTCGCTGTTCCCGACAGCCTCGCAGCTGGCCATCAAGCAGCTGGGCATCAATGGCGGCGGCATCTTCAACGCCAACTCGGCGCACCCGTTCGAGAACCCGACGGCCCTGACCAATCTGATCACCGCCGTGGCGATCAATGTGCTGGGCTGGGCCGCGTTCTTCGCCTTCGGCCGCAGCGTGCTGGCGAAGAAGGACGTGCGCGCCCTTGTCATCGCCGCCTTCGTGCTGCTGTCGACCGCAACGGTCGGCATTTACGCCGCCGAAAGCCAGCCGGCTCCGGCCCTCGTCGCCGCCGGCATCGAGCAGTCCGTCAATATGGAAGGCAAGGAAGTCCGCTTCGGCGTTCCCGGCTCCACCGTCTGGGCCGCCCAGACGACCGGCGCCTCGAACGGCTCGGTCAACTCCATGCACGCCAGCTACATGCCGCTGGCCGGGGGCATCCAGATCTTCCTGATGCAACTGGGCGAAATCCTGCCGGGCGGCATCGGCTCGGGGATCGCGATCATGGTGGTAATGGCCATGCTGGCGGTGTTCGTGGCGGGCCTGATGGTCGGCCGAACGCCGGAGTACCTCGGCAAGAAGATCGAGGCGCGCGAGATCCAGTTCGCCATGGTTGCGGTGCTGGTGCTGCCGCTGGCCATCCTCGGCTTCGCCGCCGTCGCCGCCGTCTATCCAACGGCGCTCGGGAGCCTGCTGAACGACGGTCCGCACGGCCTGTCCGAGATCCTCTACGCCTACACCTCGGCGGCGGCGAACAACGGGTCCGCCTTCGGTGGTCTCAGCGCCAACACCCCGTGGTGGAACACGACGCAGGGCATCGCCATGCTGGCCGGCCGCTTCGTCCCCGCCGTCGCCGTGCTGGCGATCGCCGGCGCCCTGGCGGTCAAGCCGAAGCTGGCGCCCTCCGCTGGGACCCTGCCGACCCATGGCCCGCTGTTCATCGGCCTGCTGATCGGCGTCATCCTCATCCTGGGCGGACTGCAGTTTTTCCCCGCCCTCGCCCTCGGACCCATCGTCGAGCACTTCCAGATGCTCGCCGGTGCGGCCGCGGCGTGAACCGGACATCCGTGCAATGACTTTCGCAAATCCTGAAGACCTGACGGGCGATCGCCCCCGGCCGCCATCACTGGCCGGCGGCCTGACCGGCGCCATGATCGGCCGCGCGATCGGCGATGCTTTCGTCAAGCTCAACCCCGTCCACCTGCTCCGCAATCCGGTGATCTTCGCCACCTGGATCGTCGCCTTCCTGGCGACCATCTCGGCCGTGGCGGCGGTCGCCACGGGCCAGTCTGCCGGCTTCGCCATCCAGCTGGCGCTGTGGCTTTGGGCCACCGTGCTGTTTGCCAATGTGGCCGAAAGCGTCGCCGAAGGGCGCGGCAAGGCGGCGGCGGACAGCCTGCGGGCGACCCGCGTCACGACCAGGGCCAAGCTGATCGTCGATCCGACGACCGGCACCGTGGTCCCCACCAACGCCAGCGAGCTGCAGATCGGCGCGATCATTCTGGTCGAGGCCGGCGATGTCATCGCTTCCGACGGCGAGATTATCGAGGGCGTGGCTTCGGTCAACGAGGCCGCAATCACGGGAGAAAGCGCCCCGGTGATCCGCGAGGCCGGCGGCGATCGTTCGGCCGTGACCGGCGGCACCACCGTGGTGTCCGACTGGATCAAGGTCCGCATCACCTCGGCCCCCGGCGCCACCTTCCTGGACCGCATGATCGCGATGGTGGAGGGCGCCGACCGTGGCAAGACGCCGAACGAGCTCGCCCTTTCGGTCCTGCTGGCCGGTCTGACGCTGGTCTTCCTGATCGCCGTCGTGACCCTGCTGGGCTTGGGCGCCTATTCGGGCGTCGAGCTGGATCCCATCGTCCTGGGCGCGCTGTTCATCACCCTGATCCCCACCACGATCGGGGGACTGCTGTCCGCCGTCGGCATCGCCGGCATGGACCGGCTGCTGAAGGTGAACGTGCTGGCCACCTCGGGCCGTGCGGTGGAGGCGTCAGGCGACGTCGATACGCTGTTGCTGGACAAGACCGGCACCATCACCTTCGGCAACCGCATGGCCACCGAGGTCATCCCGGTTCCGGGCGTGCGCCCCGAGGTCGCCCTGCGCGCGGCCATCACCGCTTCGCTGGCCGACGAGACCCCGGAAGGCCGTTCGATCATCGAGCTGGGCCGCAACGCCGGCGTCGTCATCCAGCTGCCCGAAGACGCGAAGGTGATCCCGTTCAGCGCCGTCACGCGCCAGTCGGGCATCGAGGTCGGCAAGGCGTCGTGGCGCAAGGGCGCCGTGGACGCAGTCCTGAAGTCGTTGAACCTGGACGACGCGACCGCCCCGGCCGAGTTCCGCGCCTCGGTGGACCGTATCGCCCGCTCGGGCGGCACCCCTCTGGCGGTGACGCAGGACGATGTGCTGGTCGGCGTTATCCACCTGAAGGACGTGGTCAAGCCGGGCATGAAGGACCGCTTCGCCGATCTGCGTCGCATGGGCCTGCGCACCGTGATGATCACGGGCGACAACCCGGTGACGGCGGCCGCGATCGCTTCGGAAGCCGGAGTCGACGACTACCTCGCCGAAGCCACCCCCGAGGACAAGCTGCGCCTCATCCGGGAGGAACAGGCCAGGGGCCGTCTGGTCGCCATGTGCGGCGACGGGGCCAACGATGCCCCGGCGCTGGCCCAGGCGGATGTCGGGGTGGCCATGCAAACCGGCGCACAGGCCGCCCGCGAAGCCGGCAACATGGTCGATCTCGACAGCGACCCGACCAAGGTCATCGAGATCGTCGAGGTCGGCAAGCAGTTGCTGATCACCCGCGGCGCCCTGACGACCTTCTCGATCGCCAACGACGTGGCCAAGTATTTCGCCATCATCCCGGCGATGTTCGTGGTCGCCCTGCCGACGCTCGGCGCGCTCAACATCATGGGTCTGCACAGCCCGGAGAGCGCCATACTGTCGGCGGTGATCTTCAACGCCCTGGTTATCGTGGCGCTGATCCCCCTTGCCCTGCGTGGCGTCAGATACCGCGCGGTCGGCGCCGGCGCCCTGCTGTCCCGCAACCTGCTGATCTACGGCCTCGGCGGCCTCGTCGCCCCGTTCATCGGCATCAAACTCATCGACCTCGTGATCTCCGGCCTCGGACTGGCCTGAGCGACGACCTGAAGACTGAAATGATCTCTCGAATGACCCTTATGGAAACAACTGCCATGACCCGCAAACACCGCGTCAAGGCCTCGGGCCGGAACGACGTCTGGTTCGTCGGCGTCTGCCTCGTCGGTCTCGTGATCTGGGGTATCGCCAGCCATGCCGAAGCGCAGGAAGCCGAAGGACCGCAATGGTCGGCCAATGTCGCTGTCGCCTCGGACTACGTGTTCCGCGGCGTGAGCCAGACCGGAGAGGAGGCCGCGATCTCGGCCGGCGTCGACATGACCAACGGCGCCTTCTACGCCGGCGGCTGGGTGTCGAACGTCTCCTTCGCCGGCGATGACGACACCGGCGTCGAAGCCGATCTCTATGCCGGCGTTCGCCCCGAGTTCGGCGGCTTCAACTGGGACTTCGGCGTCGTCGGCTACCTGTATGACGAGCCCGGCGCGCTGGACTACGACTACGTCGAGCTGAAGGTCGCGGCCTCGCGCCCTGTCGGCCCGGCCACGCTCGGCGCCGCCGTCTTCTGGTCGCCGGACTTCTTCGGCGCGTCGGAAGACGAGGCCACATACGCGGAAGTCAACGCCGCGTTCGCTCCGGCCGAGCGCTGGACGCTCTCCGGGGCCGTCGGCCGCCAATGGGTATCGTCGGACTTCGACTACGCCACCTGGAACGTCGGTGTAGCCTACGCCCTGACCGACAATCTCGCTCTGGATGTCCGCTATCACGACACCGACGAGCATGACTTTGGCGACGCCTATGGCAGCCGCGCCGTGGCCAGCCTGAAGGCGACCTTCTGATGATCCGGTCGATCCGCCCGGCGATCGTGATGGTCGCCTTGTTCACACTGATGCTCGGGCTCGCCTATCCGCTGGCGGTGACGGGCATCGCGCAGGGCGTCTTTCCCGCCCAGGCCAACGGCAGTCTGATCCGCGACGCGGACGGGACCGTCGTCGGCTCGTCCCTGATCGGCCAGCCGTTCGCGGGCGAGGGGTATCTGCACCCCCGTCCGTCGGCGGCCGGCGACGGCTATGACGGCGCCGCGTCTTCGGGCTCCAACTACGGCCCGCTGAATGAGGACCTGAAGACCCGGGTGGCCGAAAGCGCCCGCGAGATCAGGGCCGCAAACGGGGGCGGCCCGATCCCGGCCGACGCCGTCACGACGTCCGCCTCGGGCCTCGACCCGGACATCTCGCCGGAATACGCTCGTCTCCAGATCCAACGCATCGCCACGGCGCGCGGCGTATCGGTTCAGGAGATCCAGGCGGTGATCGACGAGCATACTGAAGGCGCTCTTCTGGGCTTCATCGGCCAGCCGCACGTCAATGTCCTTGTGACGAACCGGGCGCTGGATGCGCGCTTCCCCACACCGGCCGCGTGATCTTGCCGGAAACCGGTCCCTCCGACCCGACCCGGCCGGCCCCGCGAAAACGGGGCCGGCTGAAGGTTTTTCTGGGCATGTCCCCCGGCGTGGGGAAGACCTATGAAATGCTGCGCGCCGCTCGCCGCCGCAAGGCCGAGGGCGAGGACGTCGTCGTGGGGGTCGTCGAAACCCACGGCCGGCGCGAGACCGAAAGTCTGCTGCGCGGGCTGGAGGTGATGGCGCGCCAGCCCATCGACTACAAATCGCGCGTGTTGATGGAGTTCGACATCGATGGGGCTATCGCCCGGCGCCCCGGGCTTCTGCTGGTCGACGAATACGCCCACTCGAACGTGCCCGGTTCACGCCACCCGAAGCGATGGCAGGACGTCGACGAGATCCTGGCCGCGGGCATCGACGTCTGGACCACGCTCAATGTCCAGCATCTGGAGAGCCTGTCGGATCTGGTGCTGCGCATCACCGGTATCCGCCAGCGCGAGACCATTCCCGATCTGGCCCTGTCGAACGCCGACGATATCGAGGTGGTCGACATCACGCCCGAGGAGCTCCGAAAGCGGCTGGCCGAGGGCAAGGTCTATCTGCCCGAGACGGCGCGACTGGCCTCCGAGAACTTCTTCAAAATAGAGAACCTGACCGCCCTGAGGGAGATGGCGCTGAGGCGGGCTGCGCAGACGGTGGACGATCACCTCGTCGCCACACTGCGGGAGAAGGGAGTGCAGGGCCCGTGGGCCGCCTCGGCCCGGATCCTGGTGCTCATCGGCGGCGACGGCATGACGGCCGATCTCGTGCGCACCGGTCGCCGGCTGTCCGACATGATGATGGACGCCCCCTGGACCGTTGCGCACATCGACCGGCCCAGCGCCAGCGCGACGGACCCGGTGCGCAACGCCCGGGTCGGCGACGCGCTGAAGCTGGCCGAGCAACTGGGCGGCCGATCCGTCGTGCTGACCGGCGACGACATCGTGCGCACGGTGATGGACTACGCACACCGCAACAACGTCACCCAGATCGTGCTGGGCAAGGGACGCGACAGTCGGCTCAGTGAACTGTTCGGCCGGTCTCTTGCGGCGGAACTGCTGCGATCCTCGCGCGGAGTGGCTATCCACATCGTCACGGACCGGGAGGAGGGGGGCGCGCAGCCCGCACGCCCCCGGAGAGCGCTCAGACATGGCTGGTCGGGATATGCGATCGGCGCGGGCTTCGTCGCGGTCGCGACGGGACTGGCCCTGCTGCTGGATCAGTCCTTCGAGCGCGTGGATCTGGGCGTCGTCTATCTCTCGGCGGTGCTGGCGGCGGGCGTTCTCTATGGCCTCCGGCCCGCGCTGGCGGCCGCGACCGTCGCCTTCCTGACCTACAACTTCCTTTTCCTTTCGCCGCGCTACAGCTTCTCGATCGGCTCGCCCACGGACATCCTGACCCTGCTGGTGTTCTGGGCGGTGGCTCTGGTCACCGGTTATCTCGCGGGTCGGGTGCGGGATCAGGCGCGAAGAGCCCAGCGCCGGGCGTCGGCGGTGTCCGCCCTGCTGGCCGCCAGCCAGACCTTGACCAATGCCGACGGCGTCAGCGAGACCGCCCGCGTGCTGGCCGAACAGACCGCCGCAGCCGCCGGCGCACGGGCCGTCGTCCTGCTGCCCGAGAACGAGGACATCGTCGTGGCCGCCACCGCTCCGCAAACCGAGAGCCTCGGCTCGGCCGCCATGGCTGCCGCCCGCTGGGCCTGGACGCATGGAGAGCCCGCCGGCCACGGCACCGGCACCCTGCCCAACACCCGCTGGACCTTCCGCCCGCTGGAGGGCGTCCGAGGCCGGGCCGGCGTGGCGGGCGTGGAGGCCGCCGCGCTGACCCCCGGCTCCGACGAGGAGCGGCTGGCGCTGGCCCTTCTGGAGCAGGGCGCCGTCGCACTGGAGCGCGCCCGCTTGGCCAGCGAGGCGGTCGAGACCGAAAGCCTGCGCCGGGCCGACCGCTTTCGAGGCGCACTGATGAACTCCGTCAGCCATGACCTCCGGACGCCCCTGTCGACGGTGCTGGGCGCGTCAACGACGCTCATCGCCTATGGCGACACCCTGAAGCCGTCCGTCCGTGCCGACCTGCTGCTCAGCATCCGCGAAGAGGCCGAGCGGCTGAATCGCTATGTCGGCGACCTGCTGGACATGACGCGCCTGGAGGGCGGCGGCCTGAATATCCGAGCCGACTGGACGGATACGCGCGACGTGCTGAACGCGGCAGCCGAGCGGGTCTCGCGCCGTCTGGAGTCTCGTCGCATGACGCGCGACTTCCCGGCGAAGCTCAGCCTCGTCATGCTGGACCAGGCGCTGCTGGAACAGGCCGTGGTCAATACTCTCGAGAACGCCATCGCTTACAGCCCGGACGGCTCGAGGATCGAACTGGCCGCCTACGAGGACCGAGGTTCGGTGGTCATTTCCATCGAGGACGAGGGCAAGGGCATTCCGACCGACGAACTCCAGCGCGTGTTCGACAGGTTCCGCCGAATGGAGGAGCCTTCCGACCGGCAGAAGGGTGCGGGTCTCGGCCTCGCAATCGCCAAGGGCTTCGTCGAGGCCATGGGCGGCCGTATCGCCGCCGCCAGCCCCATCGCCGATGGCCATGGCACCCGCATCCTGATCAGCCTGCCCAAGGCGATCGTCACCCACCCTGACCTGCTATAATCGAGTCATGTCCGCCGTCCGCCCCGCGATCCTCGTCATCGACGACGAGCCCCAGATCCACCGCTTCCTTTCCCCGGCGCTGGACGCTGCCGGTTATGAGCCGAAGCGCGCCGACAGCGGTCAGGAAGGCCTGCGCGGCATCGCCCTGTGGTCGCCCGATGCGGTGGTTCTGGATCTCGGCCTGCCGGACATGGACGGCAAGGACGTTCTGATCCGCGCCCGCGAATTCTACGCCGGCCCGATCATCGTCCTGTCCGCCCGCGACCGCGAGGCCGAGAAGATCGCGGCGCTGGATCTCGGAGCCAATGACTATGTCGAGAAGCCCTTCGGGGTGGGAGAACTGCTGGCGCGCCTGCGGGTCAATCTGCGCCGGACAGCGAGCCGCTCCGATCCTGTCGGCCCGGTGGTGCTGGGTGAAGTGATCGTAGATCTGGAGCGGCGCCGTGTGACACGCGCAGGAGAGCCGGTGAAGCTCACGCCGAAGGAGTTCGATGTCCTCGGCCGGCTGACGCGGGACGTCGGCAAGGTGATCGGTCACAGGGATCTTCTGGTGGCTGTCTGGGGCGCGGCTCACGCCGCGGACACCCAGTATCTGCGGGTCGTCATCGGTCAGTTGCGCCAGAAGCTCGAGGCGGATCCCGCCGCACCGGCCCTGATCCTGACAGAACCCGCCGTCGGCTACCGCCTGGCCGACAGCCCGGCGACCCACGGAAGTGGCATGTCCAGCGGTCACTGACCCTGATCGCGGGAACACACAGCCTTGGCGTCAGGGCGCAGCGTGCGCGGGGCAGGCGACCGGTGAACCTCAGAGACCGCCAGGTCCGGAACCTCCGAGCGAGCGGGATCGCCTCGAGCCGAGCATTCGGGCGCCGAACCACAGAAGCAGCCCGGCCGCGAGGAGACCCACCGCCAGCACCGGGCGAACGAAGAACCACGCAATGGCTATCGTCCCCGTCGTCAGCACCGTCGCAAGGACGAAGCCGATCCAGCCGGACACCGTGCCCAGCACCGTCGCCACCAAGGGCACGATGTTCCCCAGGGCGGACAACGGACCCAGAAGCATCGTGAAGCCGATGATCGCCATGCCGTAGCCGATACCCCGCACAACCCAGGTCGCCAGATCCTCGCTGGATTTCTGTTCTGCGAACATGTCGGCTGCCGTGAACGAACCCGCCCGTGCCGTCAGCAGGGTGTAGCGGCCGCCCGGAGCCATCCATCCGACGAGCTGATCGCCCGACTGCTGGCCCAGAACGGACATCACGGTCCCCGATGACAGCTGTCGATACGTGACCCGGACATCGCCGATCCGGGGCGCCGCCTCGGTCCCCGTGCCGCGATAGAGACCGGCGCCGGTCTGCATCCACCCCTGGGGCACGGGTTCGGGTCGAACCGGCTGGTCGGCCGGGATCTGCTCGAGCACGGCCTGAGAAATGCGGAAGCCGCCGAGGGTTGCGTCAGAGGCGAAAGACGTTCTGGACTCAAGGGCAAAGGCGGGGTTGCTGTGGCCTTCAGGCCGGGCGAAGGCTGTGCTGTCCTGGGCGGTATCGCTCCATCCCGGCGCGTAGCTGTAGGTCGTCGTCGTTTCCTGCGTGCCGCCCGGCTTCTCTTCCGTTCGAGTGGACGCGGTCTGGATCCACTGGAACATCTCCACCTTGCGGTGGACACTCAGGGCGGCCGGGAAGGCGGCCCCTGTTTCGGGATCGACCAGCCGCGACGAGCTGATGACCGGGCCGGCAAGGTGCACCAGCTTGCCGTCATTCGCCGGCGAGACGACGGGTTGAGGCAGGCTGGTCGCTACCCGCTCGCCGGCGGACAGGCCACGATGAGCCTCGACGGCACGACCTTCGTTCCAGAACAGGACGGCGACGCTGGCGACGATCAGGGCGATGCCGATCAGCGTGCCGATCAAACTGTCTCCAAGACGCTGCAGATAGTTGCGGCGCGCCACCGTGGTGATGCTGTGAGTCATGTCCGGCCCTCCGGGTAGAATGTGTTGCAGAAAGCGGAAGCGGGGCTGGCCGGATGGTCAGCCCCGCCGGGGCGGGCTCAGGGCGTTTCGGTGATCAGCAGCGTGGCGGACGAGGTTCCACCCCTGAAGGTCCCGATCCAGATGTCATAGGTGCCGCTCTGGGGGCGGTTGAACCGGACCTCGGCGTCGCCATCGCCGTAGCTGTCGTCATCGCAGGACCAGGTTCCGTCCGGCCCGTTGATGATCAATGTCGTGTCGGACGACGACACGGTGCGAAACACCAGCGGCAGGCTGCCTGCGGAGTAGGTGACCTCGAAATCCGGCGCCTCGCTGATCATGCCGGTGCATGCCCCCGGCAGCGCGCCGCCGTTGACCGAGCCCCCGGCGGTGACCTGCACACGGTAGGGGTCAGGCGTGAAACCGGCGCGCAGATTGATCTCGCCGTAGTTGGCTGTCAGCGCAGCGTTCTGGGCGACGGCCGGTCCGGCCATCAGCGCGGCCATGGCGGCGTAAAGAGCGACTTTCCTCATGATGTATCCTCAGGGTGCTTCATTGAGCGCCGTTATGTCGGCTGCGGATTTCATAGAAGACAGCTTGGCCATATAGCCACCACCACATATATGGCGGTCGCCGAACGCCGGTTGTTACGCTTGCCTCGTCAGGGGATGGGCGGTGTCGCCCGGAGGTCGGGAGCAGGTGGCGGGAGCACGCATGACCGGAAACTCGGAAACCTTGCGGCGTCTCTCCCTGTTCGCCGTCACCGTCATCGTGGTCCAGGCGGCATTCTGGTTCGCAGTCTACCAGCCGTTGCTGGCGACCCCGCCATCCGGAGATCTTGACAGGGTCGAACTCGGCAACGCCCGGATCGCCTTGCTTGAAGTCCCCTCCCTGGAAGCGGCGCAGGGCGTCGCACATGCCCCGGTCACCCTGCCGCACACGCTGTGCTGCGACCCGGTCTACGCCTCGTTGCAAATGGACTTCGATCTCGACGCAGTCCCGGCGCTCGGGCTGGGCATGCTGACCTATCATCAGGTCGACAACATGATGGTCGCGGTGAACGGCTCGATCTTGGTCGCGGAAGGCAGCCTGAAGTTTGGTCGCCAGACCTTCCAGGGTCAGCAGGGCAAGGTCGTCCGAATTCCGTCGGGTCTGTTGCGGACCGGCTCGAACACCGTCGCCTATGTGATCGTACGTGACGGCTATCCCTACACCGACCTCTACCCGCCCATTCTGGCGCCGATCGATCAGGTACAGCCCTGGGCGGCCCGCCGCCTGTGGCAGCAGGGGGACTATTTCCTGATCGCAGGCTGGACCACCTTCCTGCTGGGCCTGTTCGCCCTCCTTCTGGTCTGGAGGGCCGAGAACCGCCTGTATGCCGCATGGCTGGCGGCAGTCTGTTTCACCTGGACCGGCCTTGCCGCCTATGCCCTGGTTCTCGATCAGCCGATCGGTGGGACGCTGCGCATGGTGCTGTTCTTTGCGCTGAACAGTCTGTTGTCAGCCGCCTTGCTGGGCTTCATCGACAACTGGACAGGTCGCCCGTCGCGCAGACTGCAACTGGCGCTGATCGGCTCATGGCTGGTTTTCGTCCTCGTCAGCATCTTCTGGCTGGCCTATCGTCCCATGCCGGAAGGGTTCGACGTGCCGGCCCTGATCTGGACCTGGTACACGACGGGTCTCGGGGCGGCTGTCCTTGCGCGGTTGGGATGGCACGCAGTGCGGTCCGACGAGACACGGCTTCTGGAAGCAGCGCTCATGAGCATCGTCGCTGTCTGCATCGTGCTGGATGCGATCGGTCAGCATCTGGGTCTGAACAACGGGCAGTATGTCGTGCAGGCGGCTCCGGTGCTGCTGTTCGCGTTGGTCGCAGCATTCGTTCAGCGCAACTTCCGTCTCTTCCAGTCAACGATCAGCCTGAACACCTATCTTTCCGCAGCGCTTCAGGCGCGCGAGGCCGAGCTCGCGAGCGCCCGCGCCAGGGAAAGCGAGTTGGCCCGTCAACAGGCCCATCTCGAGGAGCGTCGACGCATCATGCGTGACATGCACGACGGGCTGGGCAGTCAGCTCATGGGCATGCTGCTCGCAGCCCGGCGGGGCAAGGTGGACGCCGCCGCCATGGCCGAAGGGCTCCAGTCCGTCATCGACGAGATGCGTTTGATGATCGACTCCATGGACTCGGTCGGTGAGTCCCTGGCGTCAGCCCTGACCACCTTCCAGGAACGCGCACGCCCGCTGGTCGAGCGCGCCGGCTTCGCCCTCAGCTGGACGACCCTGCTCGATACGCCTCTGCCGGACTATCCGCCGAGGGCAGTTCTGCAGGTCTTCCGAATCCTGCAGGAGGCGGTGACCAATGCTCTCAAGCACTCCGGCGGCGACCGTATCGAGATCCAGGTGGCCCCCGAGGCCGAAGGCGGCGTGCGTCTGTCCATCAGCGATAACGGCTCGGGCTGGACGGACGACACCGCGAAATCGGGACATGGCCTGCGCAACATGCAGTCGCGGGCAGCGGCCATAGGGGGCAGCCTGCTCAGCAACCGCGACGCCGGCCGGACGACGATCGTTCTGATTCTTCCGGACAATGCCGCCGGGGACAGGCCATGACCGCGCCCAGGCGTATCTCCCTGCTGGAGGACGATGTGAATGTGGCGGCTCACTTCGTCGATATCATCACGAGCGACCCGGGGCTTTCGCTCGACATCCAGGCTGGTTCTATCGCAGAGGCGCAGGCGATCCTCGGGCGCGAGGCCGATCTGGTCCTGACGGACATCGGCCTGCCTGACGGCAGCGGGCTCGATTTTATTCGCACGCTCAAGGCGGTGAGGGAGTGCAAGGTTCTGGTCGTCACCGCATTCGGCGATCGCGACACGGTGGTCGCGGCGCTGCGGGCAGGCGCGGATGGCTATCTGCTGAAGGACAGCACGCCGGAAACCATTCTCGATGGCATCCACGTGACGCTGATGGGCGGCGCTCCGATCAGTGCGTCGGCGGCGGTGTATCTGCTCGATCGACTTCGCCAGTCCGAGACGGACGAGACCCCCGCAGTAGCAGCAGAGAGTCTGACGCGCCGTGAAGTCGAGCTTCTGACTGTGTTCGCGCGCGGGCAAAGCTACAAGGAAGCTGCCCGTTCGCTCGGCATCTCCCCTCTGACCGTGGGCAATCACGTCAAGGCGATCTACCGGAAGCTTGAGGTCACATCTCGCGGAGAGGCCGTCTACGTCGCCATGCGACGAGGCCAACTGCGCCTCTGACGCGTACTCCTGTTTCGATCGGGATCGCATGGACGGCTGGACGGCAAAACATCCGTGATCGCGCCGAGCGGCTATAGGGACAGTCGATCTGAACGGGTATGCACCTCAAGATGACCCACACCCTTTACGGCATACCCAACTGCGACACCGTCAAGAAGGCCCGCGTCTGGCTGGACCAGAACGGCCACGCCTATGCGTTCCACGACTACAGGAAGGCCGGCATCGAACGGGCAACGCTTGAATGCTGGGTCGAGGCGCACGGTTGGCAGGTGGTGCTGAACCGGGCGGGGACGACGTTCCGCTCCCTGCCGGACACGGACAAGTCGGATATCGATGCTGACAAGGCGATCGCGCTGATGATGGCGCAGCCGTCGATGATCAAACGCCCGGTGCTGGACATGGGCGACCGCACGCTGGTGGGCTTCAAGCCGGACCAGTATGCGGCCGCCTTCGGCTGATCAGTCGAGGGTGAACTGCGCCGGTTCCCCGGCCTGTGCGTCCGGAGCCAGCCAGACGTCGAACACGCCCGGCTCGAGCGTCATGCGCAGGTCGCGGCCCATGAACTGCAGGTCTTCGGGCTTCAGCGTCATCGACACCTCGACCGAACGACCCGGGGGGACCAACACGCGCCGATAGCCTTTCAGCAGGCGCACCGGCTGGGTGATCGAGGCGACCCGATCACGGATGTAAAGCTGGACCAGCTCCGAAGCCTCGCGGTCGCTGCCGTTGGTCAGGGTGACCGTGGCGGTGATCTGGCCGGTGCGGGCCATGCTGGCCGAGGACAGGGTCGTGGCCGAATAGCTGACCGCGCCATAGCCGAGGCCGAAACCGAACGGATACAGGGCGGCGTGCGGCACCTCGCGGAACTTGGAGGTGAACTCCCGGTCCGTCGGCTTCGACGGGCGACCCGTGGCCTTGTGGGCATAGTAGAACGGCGACTGGCCCGAGCGGAACGGGAAGCTGACCGGCAGGCGGCCCGTCGGCTGGTGGTCGCCGAACAGGATGTCGGCGATGGCGTTGCCGCTCTCCGACCCGAGGAACCAGGTGACAAGGATGGCGTCGGCGTCCTGAACGACCGGAGCCAGCTCCATGCCGCGGCCGTTGCGCAGCAGGACCACAACCGGCTTTCCAGCGGCGGCGACGGCCTCTGCCAG
Organism: Caulobacteraceae bacterium; assembly: GCA_052441165.1. GTDB lineage: Bacteria > Pseudomonadota > Alphaproteobacteria > Caulobacterales > Caulobacteraceae > Brevundimonas. Next base: position 46,202 of record JBQVQW010000012.1, read on the forward strand.
CGCCAGTTGCGGGGCCGGGATGCCGATGTCCACGCGGGATTTGGACTCGGCCGACATCTCGCTCGATTCGCCGATCGCCAGGAGGACGACGTCCGCGGCGCTGGCTGCGGCGACTGCGGCCTCGATGCCGCCTTCCAGCGGGGCCTCGACGTCCGACCCCTTCACAACGGTCAGATCGGCATCCGGACCGACCACGGCGCGCACGCCCTGTTCGATCGAGACGGCCAGGTCGGTGTCCTTGAAGATGGACCAGGGGCCGAACACGTCGGCCCGGTCGGCGCCGAACGGTCCGATCAGGGCGATCTTTTTCCCGGCCTTGGGCAGGGGCAGTGCGCCGCTCTCGTTCTTGAGCATGACAATGGACTTGCGTCCCGCCTCGCGCGCAAGGGCGAGGTGATCACGGCTGCCGTGCACGCGACGCTCGATCGCGACGTCCGATCCCCGGTACGGGTCGTCGAACAGGCCCAGGGCCGCCTTGGTCATCAGCACGCGGCGCACCGCCTGATCGACGCGGGCCAGAGGCACGTCGCCGGATTCGACCAGCCCCGGGATGTGCTCGAGATACAGGCCGCTCTTCATCGACATGTCGACACCGGCCATCAGGGCGATGCGCGCGGCGTCACGGCCGTCGGCGGCGAACCCGTGGGCGACGAGTTCGGCCTCGGAGGTGTAGTCGGATACGACGAAGCCGGCGAAGCTCCATTCCCCATGCAGGATATCGGTCAGCAGCCATTGATTGCCGCTGGTCGGTACGCCGTTGAGGTCGTTGAAGGCGCTCATGACCGACAGGGCACCGGCATCGAAGGCGGCCTTGAACGGCGGCAGATAGACCGAGCGCAGCTCCAGCTCGCTCATGTCCGTGGAGTTGTAGTCCATGCCGGCCTCGGCGGCGCCATAGGCGGCGAAATGCTTGGGCGTCGCCACCAGCGAGGACCAGTGGGTCAGGTCATCGCCCTGGAACCCTCTGGTGCGGGCTGCGGCCATCAGGTTGTTGAGCAGGACGTCCTCGCCGGCGCCCTCGACCACCCGGCCCCAGCGCTGGTCGCGCGCGACGTCGACCATCGGCGCATAGGTCTGATGTACGCCGGCGGCGCCGCCCTCGACGGCCGCTGCGCGCGCGGTACGCTCGGCCAGATCCAGATCCCAGCTTGCAGCTTCGCCCAGCGGGACCGGGAATGTGGTCCGCAGGCCGTGGACGATATCGGCGGCGAACAGCAACGGGATGCCGAGGCGGCTCTCGTTGACAGCCATTTCCTGAACCAGACGGGTCGTCGAGGCGCCGACGCCGTTGAACAGGGCGCCGATGCGGCCGGCCTTGATGTCCTCGGCGGTCTGTTCCTGACTGGCGTCCAGCGCATCGCCCGGGTTCACCCCCTCGGGGCGCCAACGGAACGGATCGTTCTGCAGGTTCAGCTGACCCGCCTTTTCCTCGATCGTCATGCGCGCGATCAGCGCGTTCACGCGGTCGAGGTTCTCACGGGCCTGCGCCGTCGCGATTCGCGGCGCCATCATCATTCCAGCCGCCATCAGCCCCCCCGCGAGCAGCAGTCTGCGAGTTGCGTCCGGGCGGGAGGTTCTGGGCATGTAACCGGTTCCATTGAAGTTCGCGGAGAACTACCTGCCCACATCGCTCACGCCTACCTTTTAGAGATCACAACCCGTTGCGCCGTCACCCTTCGACCTGCGTTTCGGGGCGATCATGCCCGTCCGCGCGCTCGGTGATCCAGCGACCCGACGCATCAGCGTACTCTATCAAAGAGTCTTCGTCAGGCACCTTTTGCTCTCTGGCCGCAGCGATTGCCGCGGTCCGGGCCGAGTCGGCGTCCGGATAGGTTTCGGAATAGGTCTGACCCAGCTGATACGCCCAGCCGCCGTTGTGTTCGACGATGCGATAGGTGATCTGGACCATGAGATTGGCTCCCGGGTTGCTGACGAAGGGGTTCATGGCGAACGCGGGGCTTTGCCGGTCGGTTGCCGACCCGAAGGCCGGACTTGACCGCGACCGTGACGACATCGGAAAATTTCATCCGCCTGCATCCGTTCAGGGCGGTTGCGCCGACTACAGGACAGAAGCGCGGGCGACGGGCTCGCCGGATGGGGACAACGACATGGAAAACCTCTTCTATTCGTTCTGGTGGCTGATCTTCCCGATCGGCTTCATGATCGCGGGCGCGTTCAACAGCTTCCTCGGCTACAAGCGCCAGAAAGATGCGCTCAATCTGCTGCGCGCCTATGCCGACAAGGGGCAGGAGCCGCCGGCGGAGCTGCTCAAGGTCCTGCAACGGCCACTGGACGACGATTCCTGGACCGGGAGTTCCAGCGCGCCGCGGCAGCCCACCAACTACTGGTCGCTGTTCGGTCTGTTCGCAGCCCTGAGCGCCGGCTTTGTCGGCGCCGGCTACTACACCGACATGGACCGCGGCAGCGGCGCCTTCACCATCGTGGCCTTCGTCATGGGCGCCGTGGCGGTCTGGGCCCTGATCAGCGCCCTCACCACCCGCAGGAATCGGTGACGATCCAGGCGGGGGGAGGCACGGGTCGTGACAGGGGGACTGTCGGATGCCGAACTGGTAGGCCGCGCGCTCACCGGTTCGGATCAGGCCTTTTCACGCCTCGTGGAACGGCATCAGGCCGCCGTCCGCGCCTTTCTGCGCCGGTTTCTGGGCAGCGGCTGGGCCGAGGCGGACGACATTGCCCAGGAGGCGTTCCTTGCAGGCTGGTCGAGCCTGCGGTCGCTCAAGGATCCCGCCGGGTTCCGGCCCTGGCTGTGCGGTATCGCGTGGCGCAAGGCGCAGGACCGGATTCGGGGCGCACGGCGGGGCGCCGCCCGGGATGCAGGCTGGCTGGAGACGCTCGATCCGCCCGCCGGGATTTCGGCCGAGGAAAGGATGGCTCTGGCCGACGCCATGCGGGAGTTGCCCGGGGAAGTGCGGGCGTGTGTGGCCCTGTGTCTCGCCGATGGCTGGTCGCACGGAGACGCCGCCACGGCGCTGGGCTTGCCTTTGGGGACCGTGAAGTCCCATGTTTCGCGTGGACGGGCGCGATTGTTGAAAGCGCTCGGAGGACCCGATGACGCCTGAACAGAAACTCGCCGCCCTGTTCGCCGCCGACGCGCCGCCGGCGCGCGATTATGCGTTCGAGGCGGACGTGGCCGAGCGGATCGCGCGTCGTCGGGCCTGGCTGACGATTTTCGCCCTGGCCCCGTGGGCCCTGATCGCCGGCATCGTCCTGTGGGCGCTTCAGCCGGTGCTGGCCGGGCTTTCCATCGAGCTTGCGGCCCTGATCCAGCCGCTGGCGCTGACCCTGGGGAGCAGCGCCGTGGCCGTGGTCGTCGGGCTCTGGTTCGTAAACGCTCTTCAGCGCAGGGTGACGGTCGCCGCCACGCCGAAGTGATCCGACGGGTATTCGCCGTTCGTCGGCGTATCGCCGATCAGTGACCATGAACCGGGCGCGAAATGCGCCGCCTCGACGAAGATGTGGTCGATGACCCGGTTCGGGTGGTTCTTCGCCGGATTGAGCGTGGTCGGGACCGAATTGCGCGGCATGGCGCTGAAGAAGCGCTCGCCGGTCAGGACATTCAGTCCGGCGTCCTCCTGCACTGCGTTGAAGTCGCCCATGGCGATCAGCGGCGTTCCGTCCCGGGGCAGCCATTGCATCAGGTCGGCGATCTGGCGCGCGCGCACCGGCGCGGCGTCGGCCTGCCAGGCGAGGTGGGTGTTCACGACGTCGATTTCGCGGCCGCCCAACGCGACGCGGGCGCGGATGGCGGTGCGGTAGTCGTCCAGCGGCTCCAGCTTCTTCCAGTCATGGGCGACGACCGGCAGTCGGCTGAGAATGGCGTTGCCGTACCGCCGAGGCGCGCCCGCGGCGTCGGTGGAACAGAAATGCATCTCATAGTCGCCCAGGGCGTCGGCGATGGTGCTCGCCTGATTGGGCAGGTTCACCGCAGCGTCTTCAAGCACCTCCTGCAGTCCGATGATGTCGGCATCCGCCCGACGGATCGCCTCGATGAGCAAGGGCTGGCGCGCGGCCCAGTCGCCCATGTTGTGCCAGATGTTGAAGGTGACCAGCTTCAGCGGGCGGCCACCCGTGGGCGCCATCGACGCGCAGGCCGCCAGCGGCGTGGCGGCGAGGCCGGTCAGGAGGGTGCGGCGGTCCAGCATGGCGATTCCTCTGATTTTGGCTCCGTTGTAACCGGTTTCAGCCGCCTTACGAAAGTTTCACGCCGCCTTTCGCATCTGAACAGCGCGCCCGGCTCCTCTTGTCGTCAGAAGGCCGCGGCGTCAGGCTCCGGTTAAACAGGACAAGGGGACCACAAATGGAAGACTTCATCCCGATCTTCGCGATCTTCGCCGTCTTCGGGACCATCACCGCGATCATCGTCGGACCGACCTGGCTCAAGAGCAAGGAAAAGCGTGAGATGCAGGCGACCCTGCGCCACGCGATGGACAAGGGGCAGGAGCTGCCGGCTGACGTCATCAACGCGCTGACGCAGGACGTCCAGCGCAACCTGCCCTCGCGGACCCGAGACATCCGTCGCGGTGTGATCTGGCTGGCTGTCGGTATCGGCATGGCGGCCTTCGGCTACATCACCGGCGGCAGCTTCGGCAACGACTGGGATGGCAACCACTTCGACAGCGGGATGCTGGGCATCTCGGCCATCCCGATCACCATCGGTCTGGCGTTCATCGTCCTCAGCTTCTTCAACAAGAACAAGGACTGAGGCGAGCCAGGACAGGGGACGTCTCATGGCCCAGGCCTTGATAGACAGACATGACGTCGAGCTCGCCGCCCAGGCGGCGGCGGGCGGACGTCGGGAGTTCGGTGAACTGGTGCGGCGGCACGGTACGGCGGTTCGCGCCCTGCTGCGCCGCATGGGCGCCCAGCCGGCCTTGGCCGACGACATCGCACAGGACGCCTTCATTCAGGCGTTCGAACGGTGCGCCGAGTTCCGGGGAGAGGGGACCTTCGCGGCCTGGGTCAAGCGCATTGCGGCCCGGCTCTACATCAAACGGGTGGCGAAGGAGGCGCGTTACGTGGCCGAGACCGCAAACGGGGAGGAGGGGCATCAGCCCGATCCTTCCGGCCGGGTCGACCTCGACGAGGCGTTGAAGGTTCTCAGTGAGCCGGAGCGTCTGTGCGTGTCCCTGTGTCACGGAGCGGGCATGGCCCATTCCGAGATCGCGACCGCCCTGAATTTGCCACTCGGCACGGTGAAGTCTCATGTCAAACGTGGTCTGGATAAACTCCGCGCGCGGCTGCAGGCCGCAGACGGGATGGGGAGGGCGCAGCATGTCGGCTGACGAATTCGATCCCGAGATCGAACGCCTGTTCGCCCGTACGCCGGTCATGCCGGATGCGGCCCTGTTCACGGCGGATGTCGAGCGGCGTCTGCAGAAGGGGTCGGCGGTCCGGTCGCTGGCTCTGACGACGGCTGGCCTCGTCGGCGGGGTGATCGCCGTGCGCGAGGCGCTGACCATCAACCTGGTTTCCGACGGCGCGTCCGCCACCGGCGCCGTGGAGCAGGGGCTGCGCTCGATCTCCGTCAACGGCCAGAATGCCGTCATGTCCGGCCTCGACACGGCCGGGCTGGGCGGACTGGACCTCAGCGCCATGGGCGGGATGCAGATGTTCTGGATCGTCGCGGGCGGGCTGATCGCCCTCGCTGCGGCGGGTGTGATGCGCCTGTCTCAGGAAGTCTGAGGTGACGGGGAGGGGCCAGGCCGCTATCGAGCATGTTTAGCCGCCTGGAGCCCGCCCCATGTCCAGCCAGACGCAGGATACCGCCCGTCGGGTGACCGTGCCCGATATCCGGGGGCGAAAGGGCGGCGAGCCCATCGTCATGCTGACCTGTTACGACGCCCCGTCGGCCACGATCATGGATCCGCACTGCGACATCCTGCTGGTTGGCGACAGTGTCGGCATGGCTGTGCACGGCATGACCAGTACGGTGGGGGTCACGCTGGACATGATGATCCTGCACGGGCAGGCGGTCATGCGGGGCGCGAAACGGGCCATGGTCGTGATCGACATGCCGTTCGGCAGCTACGAGGCCGGTTTCGAGACAGCCTACGCCAATGCGGCGCGCGTGTTGAAGGAGACCGGCGCGCAGGCCGTCAAGGTCGAGAGCGGCCCGACCGCGCCGCCCACCATCGAATACCTCGTCAAGCGCGGCATCCCGGTCATGGGCCATGTCGGCCTCCTGCCGCAGTCGATCAACATCGACGGCGCCTTCAAGGCCAAGGGCAGGGATGAAACCGAGTACGCCCGCATCCTGCAATCGGCGCACGACACCGCCAACGCGGGCGCCTTCTGCGTGGTGATCGAGGGTGTCGCCGAGGCGCTGGCGCGCGAGATCACCCAGGCGATCGACAAGCCGACTATCGGCATCGGCGCCTCGGCGGCCTGCGACGGACAGGTGCTGGTGTCGTCCGACATGCTGGGGATGTTCGACTGGACGCCAAGGTTCGTGCGCCGCTACGCCGGCCTGAGACAGGAGATCGACCGGGCGGTCGCCGCCTATGCCGAAGACGTCAGGTCTCGCCGTTTTCCTGCCGAAGTCGAGACCTACTTCTCGAAAAAGCCGGTAGCGTAGCAAAGGCTGCGTTGCGGGCGCGCGACGGACCCTCTAGGGTCCGCGCGGACTGAATTTCAGAGCTTTGGGGCGAGTTTTTCGTGGTTGATGTCTTCGATCAGGTCGAGGAGGAGCTCCGCTCCGACCGCTACAAGCGGCTTGCCCGCACCTGGCTGCCCGTCGTGGGCGGCGTTCTTCTGGTCGCGCTGATCGCCGCTCTGGCGTGGTGGGGCTGGGACAGCATGCAGACCTCGAAGGCCGACAAGGCCTCGATCGCCTTCGAGCGCGGTCTCGAATCGCTGGAAGCCAACAATCCGGTCGGAGCCGATGCGGCCTTCACCCAGGCGGCCGCCGAAGGCAATGGCGCCTACAAGGCCATGGCCCTGATGCACCGCGCCGATATCGCTGTGAAGCAGAACCGCGTCCCCGAGGCGATCGCCCATCTGGACGCTGCGGCCAAGGCCTCGCGCGATCCGCTGCTGGCAGACAGTGCCGCCCTGAAGGCCGCATGGCTGGCCATGGACACCGCCTCGCTCGAAGACATCCAAGGCCGTCTCGAGCCCCTGGCCGACGCCAAACGCCCGTTCAGCGCCTTCGCCCGCGAGGCGCAGGCCATGGCCCTCCTGCAGCACGGCCAGGCCCCGCAGGCCCGTGAAATCCTCGTCGTTCTGAAGAACGAGCTGGGCACGCCCCAGGTCGTCAGCCAGCGCGCCGACGTGGTGATCGCCGCCATCGACGGCGGCGCTGCGGCGAACATCCGCGCCATTCTCGCCCGTCCGGTGGCGGCTCCGGCCGCCCCGCAGGCTCCGGCCGCCGCCGCTCCGGCTGCCCCGGCCGCTCCGGCCGCTCCGGCCGCCCAGTGATCCCCGCCTCCAGGACGCCTTTCATGAACCGGATGCTCAAAGTCGCCCTGCTGTGTGGCCTGGCCGTCACCGTCGCCTCGTGCGGCACTGTCCGTCGGGCCCTTCCGTTCGGTCTCGGCGGCCCGGAAGAGCCCCAGGCCACGGCAACGGCCGGCGAGCGGATTTCGGTCCTAGAGTTCGACCAGCAACTGGCCCCCTCGGCGGCCCTGTCGGGGCGCGACTTCTTCATTCCGGGCCCGCAGGCCGCGACCGCCTGGACGCAGCCGGGCGGCAACGCCGAGAACGCCGTCGAGCATGTGATCGGCGCGCAGGAGTTCGCGGTCGCCTGGCGTCGCAGCATCGGCGCCGGATCGGGCCGCGACCGTCAGGTGATGGCGCCGGTCGTCGCGGACGGCGGGCGTGTCTTCGCCATGGATGGCGAATCCTCTGTCACCGCGCTCGACGCGGGCAGCGGCGCCCAGGCCTGGCGGGCCAACATCCGGCCGGAAGGCCGTGAGCGCGGCGGCTTCGGCGGCGGTATCGCGGTCGGCGGCGGCAAGGTCTTCGTCTCGTCCGGCTATCGCACCATCTCGGCCCTCGACCAGGCCACCGGTCAGGTCCTCTGGACCACCCCGGTCGACGTGCCTGTCCACGGCGCGCCGACGGTCGCCGGCAGCCGCGTCTATGTTGTCGACGTCGAGAACCAGATCGTGGCTCTGGATGTGAACACCGGCCGCCAGGACTGGTCCTATCGGGGCATTCCGGAGCCGGCCCGCATCATGCGCGCCTCCAGCCCGGCTGTGGTCGGCGACACCGTGATCGCCCCGTTCTCGTCGGGTGAGGTCATCGCCCTGCGCGCCTCCACCGGCCAGCAGCTCTGGACCCAGGTCCTGTCGCGCACCAGCCGCACGAGCGCCCTGTCGGAACTGCGCGATATCGCTGGTCGTCCGGTCGTCAGCCGCGGCATCGTCTATGCCGTCGGCCACTCGGGCGTCATGTCCGCGATGGACGCCCGCTCGGGCCAGCCGCGCTGGCAACTGCCGGTCGCCGGCGTCAATGCCCCGCTGCCGGTCGGCGACGTCGTCTATGTCGTCTCCAAGAGCGGCGAGCTGACGGTCGTGAACCGCGAAAGCGGCCAGGTGTACTGGACCCGGGACCTCAACGAGGGCCGCGTGCGTCAGGAAGGCGGCTTCTTCGGCTTCTTCGACCGCACGGTGACGCCGGAATGGTCAGGCCCGCTGCTGGCGTCGAACCGCCTGCTGCTGGTGAACTCGGACGGCGATCTGGTCGCTTTCGACCCGAAGACCGGGGCCCAGACCGCTTCGCTGAAGCTCGGCGCCGGCTCGTTCATCGCTCCGGCTGCCTACAACGGCTCCGTCTTCGTCCTGACGGACAAGGGCGAACTGGTCAGCATTCGCTGACCAGAACCCGAGAACTGCGTTAGAAGGCCGACATGGCTCTCAAGGTCGCCATCGTCGGCCGCCCCAATGTGGGCAAGTCGACCCTGTTCAACCGCCTCGTCGGCAAGCGCCTTGCGCTGGTCGATGATCGCCCGGGCGTGACCCGCGACCGTCGCTATGCCGACGGCAACATCGGCGACATGGACCTGACGCTGATCGACACGGCCGGCTACGAAGACGTCACCGATGAAAGCCTTGAGGCCCGGATGCGCGAGCAGACCGAGGCGGCGATCGATGACGCCGAGCTGATTCTGTTCATGATGGACGCCCGCGAGGGCGTGACCTCGCTGGACCGCATCTTCGCCGACCGTCTGCGCAAGGTGCACAAACCGATCATCCTGTTGGCCAACAAGTCCGAAAGCCGGGAGAGCGGCGGCGGCGTGGGCGAGGCCCATGCACTGGGGTTTGGCGAGCCCGTGGCCATTTCCGCCGAGCACGGCGAGGGCATGGCGGACCTCTACCAGGCCATTCTGGCGGCCTCGTCGGACATCTTCATCGAAGAGGTCGAGGAGACTGACAAGCCGATCCGCATCGCCGTCATCGGTCGTCCGAACGCGGGCAAATCGACCCTTGTGAACCGCCTGCTGGGCGAGGATCGCCTGCTGGTAGGACCGGAAGCCGGGATCACCCGCGATTCCATCTCGGTCGACTGGGAGTACGAAGGCCGGGCCATCCGCTTCGTCGATACCGCCGGCATGCGGCGCAAGGCGCGCGTGCAGGAGAAGCTGGAGAAGCTGTCGGTCGCCGACACCATCCGCGCCATCACCTTCGCCGAGGTGGTGATCCTGATGATGGACAAGGACAACGCCTTCGACATTCAGGATTTGCAGCTGGCCGATCTGGTCGAGCGCGAAGGCCGGGCGTTGATCTATGTCGCCTCCAAGTGGGACCTCGAGGAGGAACCGCAGTCGCGCATGGCCAAGCTGAAGGCGATGGCCGAGGACAAGCTGCCGCAGCTGAAGGGCACGCCGTTCGTTGCGCTGTCGTCGCATTCGGGACGCGGCGTCGAACGCCTGATGCCGGCAGTCCTGCAGGCCTACGACATCTGGTCGGTCAAGGTGAAGACCAAGGACCTGAATACCTGGCTGTCGATGGCGACCCAGCGGCACCCGCCGCCCGCCGTCGATGGCAAGCGGATCAAGCCGAAGTACATCGCCCAGACCAAGGCCCGCCCGCCGACTTTTGTGCTGATGGCCAACCGTGCCGAGTCGATGCCTGAGCACTACAAGCGCTACCTGATCAACTCGATCCGCGAGAGCTTCGACCTGCCGGGCACGCCCATCCGTCTGACGGTCAAGTCGGGCAGCGCCAACCCCTACGCCGAGGGCGGCGCGAAGTCTGGCCCGGAGCGTTTCAAGGGCGGGGCCAGAACCGCGCCACGCCGGGTGAAGAAGGCCGAGAAGACCGCCGAGGCTATCTCGAAACTGCCCGGCAAGGCGCTCGAGGCGCGGGCCAAGGTCGGCGCCAAGCCCAAGGTTAAGCCGCTCGGCGGGCTGAAGGCTTCGGCCTCGAAGAAGTCGGGGACCAATGCCGTGGTCGGCAAGGGCGCCCGCGGCGGCGCGCGTCAGGTCTCGCGCTCCGGCCGCGTCCGCACCGGCCAGAAGGGCGGCGCGCGCAAATAGCACGGTATGACTGGTCGATCAGACCAGCGCGGCCGCTCCCGGAGCGCCTCTCCACTCGCGGAATTTGATCTCCAGCGGCGGGATCAGGTCCGGTCGCGCCAGTTCGACGATCATCGGGCCGATCTCGGACGGCAGCGGGTGCTGCGACGGATCCTCGCCCGGATAGGCCTGGGCGCGCAGCTGGGTGCGCATCCGGCCCGGATCGACGATGGAGACGCGGATCGGCATCGACTCGATCTCGTCCGCCCAGCATTTCATCAGGGCCTCGGCGCCAGCCTTGGTCGCGGCATACGCGCCCCAGAAGGCCTTGGGGGCAGCGGCTACGCTGGTGGTCAGGTGGATAACCCGCGCGCTGTCCGACCCCTTCAGCAGCGGCTCGAGCGAACGGATCAGGCGATAGACGGCCGTGAAGTTGGTCTTCTCGATCTTGGCGAAGCCGCGTGGGTCGGCGTTCGAGACCGGCGTCAGCCCTTCGGCGCCCATGGTCGCGGCCGTGTGCACCCAGATATCCAGCTTGCCGAACCGCTCATACAGGGCCCCGCCCATGCGATCGATGGCGCCGCCGTCAACCAGGTCGAAGGGGATCAGGGTCGCGTGCTTGCCGGTCGCCGCGAAGATGGCGTCGTCCAGCTCTTCCAATGCGCCCTGCGTTCGGGCGGTGGCGACGACATGGGCTCCGGCCTTCGCCAGTGCGAGCGCGCTCTCATAGCCGATGCCGCGCGAGGCCCCGACGACGAGGGCGATGCGGTCTTTCAGGGGAAGATCAGTCATGGCGCGCTGATAGCGCGGGGACGGGCAGGGCGGAAGCGAAACCGCCAGGCCCCCTGCGACCGAGCCCGGCCCTCCAATCCCTAGGCGCTCACCAGCAGCGAAAGTTGCCGTGCGCCGTCCTCGCGGCCGCCTTCCTCGATCTCACGGTCCAGCAGGCGGGTCGGGTACTCGCCGGTGAAATAGTGATCGGTGAACTGCGGCGTGTTCGGATCGCGCGGGCCGGCTTCCATCGCCTGATAGAGACCATCGACCGACAGGAAGCCGAGCGAGTCGACCTCCAGATAGGCGCACATCTCTTCCAGCGTCTTGTTGGCGGCGATCAACTGGTCCCGCTCCGGCATGTCGATGCCGTAGAAGTCCGGATACAGGATTGGTGGCGAGGCCGAACGCAGGTGAACCTCGGTCGCGCCCGCGGCGCGTACGGCGCGGACCAGTTTCACCGAGGTGGTGCCGCGCACGATCGAGTCGTCGATCAGAACCACGCGCTTGCCGGCCAGAACCTCGCGGTTCGGGCTATGTTTCATGCGCACGCCCTTCTGACGGGCGCCCTGGCTGGGCTGGATGAAGGTGCGGCCGAGGTAGTGGCTGCGGATGATGCCCATCTCGTAGGGAATCCCGCTTTCCTGCGCATAGCCCAGCGCAGCGGGCACGCCCGAGTCCGGCACAGGCACGACGACGTCGGCCTCGACCGCATGCTCGCGCGCCAGGCCGCGGCCCATACGCTTGCGGACCTCATAGACGGACTTGCCGTTCACGACGCTGTCCGGGCGCGAGAAATAGACGTACTCGAACAGGCAGGGTCGGGCCGGCTTTGCGGGGAACGGCTTGATTGAGCGCAGGCCCTCGTGGTCGATCACGATGACCTCGCCGTGCTCGACGTCGCGAACGAAGGTCGCGCCGATGGTGTCGAGCGCACAGCTCTCCGACGCCAGCACCCAGGCGTCTCCCATCTGGCCCAGCACGAGCGGACGGATGCCCAACGGATCCCGCGCGCCGATCATCTTGGAGCGCGTCTGGCAGACGAGAGCGTAGCCGCCCTCGATCCGGCCGATGGCGTCGATGAAGCGGTCGACGATCTTCGCCTTACGGCTGCGGGCGATCAGGTGGAGTATGACCTCGGAGTCCGACGTCGACTGGAAGATCGCACCTTCCGATACAAGTTGGCTGTGCAGGTATTTGAAATTCGTCAGGTTGCCGTTGTGGGCGATGGCGATTCCGCCTTGGTCCAGATCGGCGAACATGGGCTGGATGTTCCGGAGGAAGCTCCCCCCGGCGGTGGAATAGCGAGTATGGCCAACGGCCGCCGAACCCGGCATCCGCACCGCCAGATTGGCTCCGCCGAACGCCTCGCCCACCAGACCCATGTGGCGCTCGGTGTAGAAGCGTTGTTCGTGGACGCTGGCGATGCCGCAGGCTTCCTGTCCGCGATGCTGCAGGGCATGCAGGCCCAGAGCCACGATGGAGGAAGCGTCGTCCTGGTCCGCGCCCCAGACGCCACAGACGCCGCATTCCAGCCGGAGCTGGTCGTCCTCGACGTCGCGGCAGTGCTCCCGATGCACGACGGGGGCGGCGATGGAATGGTCGAGGCGGCTCATCGTGGGGCTCCGATGAAGCAGGGGAACGCTAGCGTGGGGCGGACGGCGGCGAAGTATTGTTTGTTTGAGGCGAGGGCAAGGCTTCTTCGCCGGAAAACCCTTTGCTCACGGACGAACCGACGACCGGCGACAGGGCGTCGGCTCCGCGACCGATGCCGGGCAACACGATCTGGATCAGGCGGGCGGCTCCGGCCGTCACGGGACGCAGGGCCGCCTCGCTGAGCCAGCGCGGCGTCTTCTCTCCGGGCATGGCGGCCACGACCACCAGATGGATGGCGCCCAACAGCACCAGCGCGCGCGCCGCGCCGACGAACACACCGATGAAGCGGTCGACGCCGCCGAGGTGAGGATGGGCCTGCGCTTTCTTCGACAGCGCAGATCCAAAGATGCGGATGCCGAAGTAGATCAGCAGGAACGACGCGATCGCCGCCAGAATGGTCCCCGCCCAGTCGGGGTCGATCAGTCCGCGCCCGATCGGGGCGGTCACGGGCAGGGCGACCAGGGCGATGAAGGCCGCCAGGACGAAGCTCAGCAGGGTGATGAGCTCGCGCGTGCCGCCACGGACCCAGCCGGCGGCGGCCGAGCCCAGGATGACCAGTATGGCGATGACGTCGAAACCGGTCATGGGCGCTCGGACTTCAGCTTGCCGAACATCAATAGCGGTTCTGCGAGATTCGTTCGACGGCCTCGGTGAGGCGATTCACGGAGGTGATCTTCACGCCCTTGTCCTTGACCGTCAGGGCCGGGCACAGGGCCTGATCGAAGCCCAGCTTTTGCGCCTCGCGCAGACGAGCCTCGGCGCGGCCGACGGCGCGGATCTCGCCGGAGAGGCTGATCTCCCCGAAAACGACGCAGCCCTGCGGCAGCGGCATGTCCATGGCCGAACTGATCAGGGCGGCGGCGGCGGCGAGATCGGCGGCGGGCTCGTTGACCCTCAGACCCCCGGCCACGTTCAGATAGACGTCCTGATCACCGAAGCCGATGCCGCACCGGGCCTCGAGTACGGCCAGAACCATGGCCAGCCGGCCGGTATCCCAACCGACGACCGCGCGGCGCGGCGTGCCATAGGCCGACTTGGACACCAGCGCCTGCACCTCGACCAGCACCGGCCGCGAGCCCTCGATGCCGGCGAAGACGGCTGCCCCGGGCGCGCGATCCTTGCCCTCGCCGAGGAACAGGGCGGACGGGTTTGACACCTCGCGCAGGCCGGCGTCGCCCATCTCGAACACGCCGATCTCGTCGGTTGCGCCAAAGCGGTTCTTCCCGGCGCGCAGGATGCGGAACGGATAGCCGCGCTCGCCCTCGAAGCTCAGAACGGCGTCGACCATGTGCTCGACGACGCGCGGCCCTGCGACCTGGCCGTCCTTGGTCACGTGGCCGACCAGAACGACGGCCGGGCCGCCCGACTTGGCCAGCCGCACCATCTCGCTGGCGCAGGCGCGGACCTGGGTGATGGAGCCCGGGCCGGCCTCATGGGCGTCGGACCAGAGCGTCTGGACCGAGTCGACGATGACGATGTCGAATTTTTCGCGCTTCAGAGTGCCGAGAATCTCGCGCAGCGCGGTGGCCGAGGCCAGTTCGACCGGGGCCTTCTCGAAGCCCATGCGGCGCGCGCGCGAGCGGATCTGCTCCACGGCCTCCTCACCGGAGATATAGGCGACACGTCGCCCCGCCAGCGCCGCCCTGGCGGCCACCTCCAGCAGCAGGGTCGACTTGCCGACACCCGGATCGCCGCTGAGCAGCAGGGCGGAGCCGGGCACCACGCCTCCTCCGCAAACGCGATCGAACTCGGTCACGCCGGTGATGATGCGCGGCGGCTCGGGCGTGTCGGACTGCAGGGTCTCGAAGTTCAGACCGCGCGTCCGGCTGCTTGCCGCGGGCTTCAGCGCACCGGGAGGCGCGGATCGGCTTTCCTCCACGATGCAGTTCCACTGGCCGCAGGCGCTGCACTGCCCGGCCCATTTGCCGTGCACCGCCCCGCAGGACTGACAGACATAGATCGCACCGTCTCTGGCCATGCGGACCGGCTTACAGGAGTCGCCCGGACTCCGGCAGGGGGCGCCGGAAATGGTGCGACCAAATTTGACGTATCGCGCTCCAGGCTGACAGCGTGGCAGCGTCCGGCATCCCGGGGAGGACCATCATGCTGCACCGCCTGGCCGTCGCCGCGTTCTCGTTCATTCTGTTCGCCACGCCAGCCATGGCCGAGACCCTCATCGTCACGGCCGCCCGAATGGTCGATGTCGAGCGCGGGCGCTATGTCGACCGGCCCGTAGTGGTGGTCACCGACGGACGGATCGTTTCGGTCGGAACGGAGGAGCCGGCGAACCTTCCCGCAGACGCACAGCGTCTCGACCTTTCGGGTCTCACCCTGTTGCCGGGCCTGATCGACATGCACGTCCATCTGGCCAGCACCCCGTACGTTTCGGGCTGGAACACGCTGGATTACGCGGACGACTTCAGCGCGATCATTCAGGTCCCGCACGCACGCGCGACGCTGGATGCGGGGTTCACCACAGTGAGAAACCTTGGCGGACCGCATTTCGCCGACGTGGCGCTCATGCAGGCGATAGACAGCGGCTACGTCATCGGACCGCGTGTCGTGCCGTCCGGAGCCTTCATCGGCGCGACGGGCGGCCACTGCGACGAGACCGGCTATCCGTATTCCATGCAGGTCGAGAACGAGTTCGTCTCCGATGGCGTGGACCGGATGCGCCACGTGATCCGCGAGGTGCGCAAGTACGGAGCGCAGGTGATCAAGATCTGCGCGACCGGCGGCGTCTTCTCGCGCAATACCGAGCCGGGCCAGCAGCAACTGACATTCGACGAGCTGAAGACCGCCGCGGACGAGGCGCACATGTGGGGTCTGCGCGTCGCCGCCCATGCCCACGGCGCAGCAGGCATTCGAGACGCCATTCGGGCCGGCATCGACACGATCGAACACGCCTCCATGATCGACGCGGAAGGCATCCGGCTGGCGGTCCAGCACGGGACCTGGTTGTCGATGGACATTTTCAACACCGACTTCACCCAGGCCACGGGCACGGAGTTCGGCGTCACCGAGGATAATCTCCGCAAGGATCGGGAGATCGCCCAGATCCAGCGCGATAATTTCCGCGCCGCCTATCGGGCGGGAGCGCGCATGGTGTTCGGGTCGGACGCCGCCATCTATCCGCATGGCCAGAACGCCCGGCAGTTCGCGGTGATGGTCGAATACGGCATGACACCCGCCGATGCGATCCGCTCGGCGACGTGGAACGCGGCGCAGGCGCTGGGCCGCGAAGGGGACGTCGGAGCGATCGTCGCGGGGCGTTATGGCGATCTCATCGCGGTCGCAGGTGATCCCCTGGCGGACGTGCGGGCGCTCGAGACCGTATCGGTCGTGATCAAGGGCGGCGAGGTGGTGAGGGACGCCCGCTAGCCGACGTAGGCGCGGGGCACCCGGGCGGTGATCGAGGTCAGGAGTTCGTAGGCGATGGTGCCGGCCGCCGCGGCGGCGTCATCGATCAGGCGATTGGCGCCGAACAACTCGACCCGGTCGCCGACAGCGACGTCGATCGCCGTCACATCGACGGCGCAGACATCCATCGAGATGCGGCCAAGCAGGGGGCGAAGCTCGCCGCCGACGAAAGCCTGTCCCTTCGGGCTGTAGCTGCGCAGCACGCCGTCCGCATAGCCGGCGGCGCAGATGGCGACGCGGGTGGCGACGTCGGCGACGAAGCCGCGGGAATAGCCGATGCTCTCGCCCGTCGGGACATCGCGGACCTGCAGGATTTCAGCGTCCAGCGTCGCCACGGCCTTCAGGCGCGGATCAGGGCGCCCTTCGGGCCCGCCGCCATACATCGAAATGCCGGGACGCAGGGCGTCAAAGCCGTATCCTGGGGTCAGGAAGACTCCACCCGAGTTGGAAAACGATCGCAGAATTCCGGGGTACCGTGTTGCGATGTCTGCAAAAAGCGTCCGTTGTCGACCGTTCATCGCCTGACCCGGCTCATCGGCGCAGGCGAGGTGGCTGAGGATCAGATCCAGTCCCTCGAAGGGCGGGGGCGCGTCCTCGGGACGGAAGCCCAGGCGGTTCATGCCCGTGTCGATCTGCAGGCCGCAGGCGCCGCCGTTCGCGGCCTTCCACTCGGCCAGTTGTTCGGAAGTATTGATGACCGGGCGCAGGTTTGCCGCGATGAGCTTGCCCGCGCGACCGGTCACGCAGCCGTCGAGGACGTAGATGGCCGGATCCGCTCCGAGCGCCTCACGCAGCGCCACGCCTTCCGAGGCGCGGGCGACGAAGAAGGTCCGGGCGCCTTCGGCCATCAGCCGGGCGGCGCAGGCTGCGGCGCCCAGCCCGTAGCTGTCGGCTTTCACCACGGGATGGACGGGGACGCCCCCGATGGCTTCCAGCGTGTGGAAGTTCGCGGCCAGCGCGTTCAGGTCGACGGTGAGCGTGGCCGGGGAGGGCATGCCGTCATCTAGAGGCCTGCGCTTGTGCGATGCAACAAGCGTTGCACGTCAGAGGCGGGCGAAAGCGTTCCCGCCGGCGTCGAACAGGTGCGCGTCACGGGCCGGCACGGCGAGTTCCAGCGCCTTTCCGGCCACCGGGCGAACATCTCCGGGCAATTGAACGGTCAGCGACGTCCCCGCGTAGTCCGCATAGGCGAAGGTCGCGTGGCCCAGGGTTTCTGCGAAGGTGACTTTCGTTGAAATCGATCCGGTTTTGCCGCCCGGCGCGAGATGCTCCGGACGGATCCCGAGGGTGACCGTGTCGCCCGCACTGGCCGATGATGCATCGACGGACACCGTCAGTTCGTCCCCGACCGCCGTCTTCACGGTCGCGCCTTTCGCTGTGGCCGAGACAATCTGCGCGGCGATCAGATTCATTTTCGGACTGCCGATGAACTCGGCCACGAACAGGTTGCGCGGGTGGTCGTACAGTTCCATCGGTGCGCCGACCTGTTCGATGATCCCGCCGTTCAGCACAACGATGCGATCGGCCAGGGTCATCGCCTCGACCTGATCGTGGGTCACGTAGATCATGGTGGTCTTCAGCCGCTCGTGCAGGCTGGCGAACTCGTAGCGCATGCGAACGCGCAGGGCGGCGTCGAGATTGGACAGCGGCTCGTCGAACAGGAAGACCTGCGGTTCGCGCACGATGGCCCGCCCGATGGCGACCCGCTGGCGCTGCCCCCCGGACAGGGCCTTGGGCTTGCGATCCAGGTAATCGGTGATGTTGAGAGTCTCGGCCGCTGCGCGCACCCGCCGATCAATCTCGCCCTTGTCAGCCTTCGCCAGCTTCAGGCCGAAAGCCATGTTCTCGTACACGCTCATGTGCGGGTACAGGGCGTAGGACTGGAACACCATGGCGATGCCGCGGTCCGACGGCGACAGATCGTTGACCTTGTGCCCGCCGATAGCGATCTCCCCGCTGGTCGCTTCCTCGAGTCCGGCGATGGTGCGAAGCAGCGTGGACTTGCCGCAGCCGGACGGGCCGACGAAGACTACGAACTCGCCGTCGGCGATGTCGAGGTCAATTCCCTTCAGCACCTCGGTCGTCCCGAACCGCTTGGTCACGCCGGTCAGCCGGACGTCCGCCATCTGTTTCCTGCCCGTATCTTGTTGATTGGGCGTCAGCGTAAACGGTTACAGACGCAGATCAATGAGTGGGTGACAGGGCGACCGCGTCTGTTACGCTTTGTGCGTGTCCGTTTCTCCCGTTCTTTCCGCCTTGCGAGCGGCGACATCCAGTCTTCATGCCGCCGTTGAGGCGGACGCCGACGTCGAAAACCGGCTGCGAGACCACAGCACCAGGGCGAGTGCAGTCTCAAGCCTGCTCGCCTTCCACGAGGCCGTGGAGCGGGTCGTCGGGCCGTGGCGTGACGCCATGGAAAAGGTGAATTACCCGCCCGGCGATCGCTCCGCGTTGATCCGGGCCGATCTCAAACAGCTAGGCGGCGTCTTCCCGGCCATTTCGGACACTTCGCAAGCGGCCAGCCTGGGCGAGGCGGTCGGCTGGACCTACGTAGCCGAGGGCTCGATGCTCGGCGGTCGGGTCATGCGCAAGGGCATGATTGCGGACGGTATAGCGCTGACCGGACTCGATTTTCTCGACCCCTACGGAGATGAAACCGGACCGCGGTGGAAGGCGTTGCTGTCTGCGATGGAGTCCGTCTGCCATTCGGGGCAAGCCACTCAGGAAGACATCGTCAGGGGCGGGCGCGACGCATTCGAGCTGGCCTACCGAATTCTGGTTCCACCTCACTCGCTTGAGACGCATTGATGACAGACGCAACCGACGCCGCGGAGCGTGTCGATCTCACGGACTGCGACAGGGAGCCGATACACGTCCCGGAAGCGATCCAGCCGCACGGCTTTCTGTTGGTCGTCGATCGTCGGGACATGACCGTTGTGCGCGAGGCCGGGCGTTTTGAAACGATCACGGGCCGCGCCAGCTGGCTCGGTCAGAATGTCGAGGGTGTCTTCGGCGAGGCTGTTGCCTCCCGTCTGAAGGCCGTCGCCAGCATTGGCGAGGAGGGCTTCACCGGTCGTTGGCGGGGCGTGAACGGTCTGGACTACGACGTCATCGTTCGCCCCTCCGATGCCGGTCTGGTCGTTGAGGTCGAGCAGAGCTCACAGGCGGCCCAACTCGGCGTCGAGCTCATCACACGGTTGGACGCGGCCGGGTCCGCATTGGAGCGGGCCACCACGCTGCGTGCTGTCTGCGAACGGGCGGCCGAAGCTTTCCGCACCCTGACCGGCTACGACCGGATCATGATCTACCGCTTCCTCGAGGACGAGGCGGGTCAGGTGGTGGCCGAGGCTCGCTCGTCGGAGGTCGACTCCTTCCAGAACCATCACTTCCCGGCGACGGACATCCCGCGACAGGCGAGGGCGCTCTACCTGCGCAATCCGGTGCGGGTGATCCCGGATTCCCACTACGAACCCCAGCCTCTGCGACCCGCCGCAGACAAGCCGCTCGACATGAGCGATTGCGGCCTGCGCAGCGTGTCGCCGGTGCATCTCCAGTACCTGAAGAACATGGGCGTGCGGGCCTCGGCCTCGGTGTCCATCATCGTCGACGGTGAGCTGTGGGGGCTGGTGGCCTGCCATAGCGCCCGGCCGCAGTTGCTGCCGTTCGAGCTGCGTATGGCCGCGACCAATCTGGCGCGCTCCCTCGCGCGGCAGATCAAGGCAAAGGGCGATGCCGAGCTGTACCGCGAGCGGACCCGTCTGCGGCAGCTGGAGGACGAATTGATCGGCCGTCTGCCGACGGATCGCCCGCTTGAACAGGCCTTGTCGGCCCGGGGGCGGGATCTGGCGGATCTGGTGGATGCCGATGGCGTCGCCGTGGTCGGCGGAGGCGAGGTCTATCGTTTCGGCGTGACGCCTCCGGTCGAGGCGGTGGAGCAGCTGGCTGGATGGGTGGCTGACCAGCCGAGCCTGCGCCCGCTGACAACACACACCCTCTCGACACGGCGGCCCGAGGCAGCCGGATGGCAGGCTGACGCCAGCGGCTTGCTGGGCGTGCATCTGCAGGGTGACCAACCGTTGACCCTGCTCTTCTTTCGCGCGGAAATCGTGGAGACGGTGCGGTGGGCGGGAAATCCGTCAACGGCGATGAAAACCGGCGCGGCCGGGCAACTCACGCCGCGCGCCTCGTTCGAGGCCTGGACCGAGACCGTGCGGGGACGCTCCCGCCGCTGGACGCCGGCGCAGGTGGAATCGGCCCTGCGTCTGCGCGACGCGCTCAACGACTTCGTCTCGGTCAGTCAGCTGCGCAATCTGAACCGCTCGCTGCAGGCTTCGTTGAGCGAGCGGGAGCTTCGGCTGGAGCAGCAGGAGTTCCTGATCCGCGAGGTCAACCATCGCGTCCAGAACAGCCTGACGCTGGTGTCGTCCTTCCTCGGGTTGCAGGCGCGTCAGGCCGATCCGGCGGCGCAGGCACAGCTGCTGGAGGCGCGCCGGCGCGTGCGGGCGGTGTCGATGGTGCACAGCCGACTCTACCGGGCCGAGGCGAGCAGCTCCGTGGACCTTGGGCGCTACTTCGCCGAGCTGATCGACGATCTCGGCGCCTCGATGGGCCATGACTGGACCGCCCAGCTGGACCATGACCTGTCGCCCGTGCGCGTCGAGGCGGGCAGGGCGGTGACGCTCGGCCTCATCCTGACCGAGCTGATCATCAACGCCCAGAAGTACGCCTATGACGGCTCGCCCGGCTCGATCCGCATCCTGCTGCAGGAAGACGACAGCCACCTGCGCCTGATCGTCGAGGACGCCGGCAAGGGCGGCCATGCGGTCGGCGAGGGCTTCGGCTCGATGATGATCGGCAGCCTGGTCGGCCAACTGGCCGGCGACCTGAGCTATCAGGACGCCAACCCCGGCCTGCGTGTGGTGCTGAAGGCGCCGATCGGCGCCCAAGCCTGATCAGTCGCGCTTCGGCTTGCCCTTGAACGGCGGCTTGCCGCCTGCGGGCTTGCCCTTGAAACTGCCCGGTTTCGGCTTTCCGGTCCACGGGCGGTCGCCGCCGGTCGAGTTTTCGGCGCGCGGAGACCACGGCTTCCTGTCGCCCTTCGGCTTGTCGACCCACGGCTTCTTGCCTTCCGGCGTCGGCGCGTCCTTGGTGCGCTTCACCCACTTCGGCCTGGCTTCGCCCTCGGCGGCGGCCGGCGCCTCGCGATCGGTGCGCGGCGTCCAGGGCTTCTTCGGACCCTCGTCCCCGCCGCGATCCTCGCGGGCTTTCCACGGCTTCTTCGGCGCATCGCCATCGGCCCGCGGCTTGCGGAAGGACTTGTCGCCACGGTCCGGGCGGTCGCCCCCACGATCACCCGCCGGCTTGTCCCACTTGCGCAGGCTGCGTTCGCCCGCTGCGGGCGCCACCGCGTCCTGAATGGTCACGCCTTCGTCGTTGGCCTGGCCCATAGCGGCGCGGAACTTGGCTTCGGCGTCCGCGGTGATCTCGAACTTGGTCTCGCGATCGAAGATCTTGATCGAGCCGACGTCACGCTTGGTGACGTGGCCCAGACGACAGATCAGCGGAAGCAGCCACTTCGGATCGGCGTTCTTCTCGCGCCCGATGTTGACCCGGAACCAGGTCATGTCGCCGCCACGCGCGAAATCGACCAGCGGGCCGTCCTTCTGGCCGCGCTCGTTCCGGCCCGATTCCTGGGCGCGCTTCATGCGTTCGTCGTCCTGCACGTCCTCGGGCGGCGGCAGCTTCTCGCGGTACATGCGGATCAGGGCTGCGGCCACGTGCTCGGGCGAGGTGCGAGCCAGCAACTCCTTGCCCATGGCGATCGCCTCCTCGTCGGCCTCGGCCATCAGCACCGGGTCGGTCAGCATACGCTCGTGATCCTTGGCGCGGATCGCGTCGGCGGAGGGGGCGCCGGACCACTCGGCCTTGATCGAGGCCGATTGCAGCATCAGCTCGACCTTGCGGCGGCGCGTATGGCTGACCATCAGGACCGAGACGCCCTTCTTGCCCGCGCGGCCAGTACGGCCCGAGCGGTGCAGCAGGGTGGCCTTGTTGACCGGGATCTCGGCGTGAATGACCAGACCGAGGTCCGGCAGATCGAGGCCGCGGGCGGCGACGTCGGTGGCGACACAGACGCGAGCATGGCCGTCGCGCAGGGCCTGCAGGGCTTCCGAACGCAGCGACTGGGTCAGTTCGCCGGACAGGCCGACGACCGAGAAGCCGCGCTCACGCAGTGAGGCCGTCAGATGCTTCACCCGCTCGCGCGTGTTGGCGAACACCAGGGCGCCGGGGCTCTCGAAGTAGCGCAGAACATTGACGACGCCGTGCTCGACCTCGTGCGGGGCGATGCGGATCGCCTTGTACTCGATGTCGCCGTGCGAGGCGTTCTTGACCACGGTGTCGATGCGGAAGGCGTCGCGCTGGTAGGTCTTGGCCAGTTCGGCGATGTCGCGCGCGATCGTAGCCGAGAACAGCAGCGTCCGGCGCTCGGCCGGGGCTTGGTCAAGGATGAAGGTCAGGTCTTCCTGGAAACCCATGTCCAGCATCTCGTCGGCCTCATCGAGGACGACGGCCTTCAGCTCGGACAGGTCCAGCGCGTCGCGCTCGATGTGATCCTTCAGACGGCCGGGCGTGCCGACCACGATGGCGGCGCCGCGATCAAGGACGCGACGCTCGGCGCGCGGATCCATGCCGCCGACGCAGGTGGCGATGCGCGCGCCCGTGTTGGCATAGAGCCACTCCAGCTCCTTGGAGACCTGCAGGGCCAGTTCGCGGGTCGGGGCGATGACCAGCGCCACCGGAGCGGCGTTGTCGGCAAACCGCTCGGCGTCGCCCAGCAGGGTCGGGGCCAGCGCCAGACCGAACGCGACGGTCTTGCCCGATCCCGTCTGGGCTGAAACGAGCAGGTCGCGACCGGCCTCGGCTTCAAGGACGGCGGCCTGGACGGCGGTCGGCTCGGTATAGCCGCGTTCGGAGAGCGCGCGGTCAAGCGAGGGATGGCTGGCGGGGAAGGGCATCAGGGTCGGTCCAATAGCACGATTCAGCGCGCGAACGGTCAGCGCGGGAACGGCGGACGGCGGCCTGTAAGGGGAGATAACGGCGAAATGGTGGATGTGACAGGGATTGAACCTGTGACCCCCTCGGTGTGAACGAGGATTGCGCCCCCTTAAACGCCGCAAACAGGCGTCGTCAAGGCCCGGGCTCCCGTGAACAAGCGCGGAACGCGACAGGAACATCCGGTGCAGATGGTTCAATCGCACCAAAGAGCAACTAACTCCACCGTTCCCTTTCCGTTCTCCTTGCGCTACACCGCCGCTCCCGAGGGTCGGATGGCGCACTGACGGGGCTGACGTGGGCTACGATCTCATCTGGACCCGCACTCTGGCGGGGATGGCCGACTTCGGGCCGTCGCTCCAGCTGAAGAAGCATTGCGGGCGCTGCGATACCTGGGCCGTCATCGACCTGACCGAGTACGCCGCCGCCTACGGCTGGGAGTTCAGCTTCTGGGACTGGGAGGAGTTCTGTGAAGGGTGCGGAGATGAGCTGACGTTCCTGTCGTCGCCGGGCCCGGGTACGCCGCTCCTGCCGATGAAGACAGACGCGGCCGCCCGTCGATCCATGGCGCGGTCAACAGCCGAGACGGAGCGGGCGCTCTATGCGAAGGGCTGGACGCGGGAGGGCAGGCGCTGGATCCCGCCGAAGCCCTGAACGCAGAAAGCCCGCCCCGCGGTGAGCGGAGCGGGCTCTTAACTGGCACGAGGTGCCGGAGTTGCACCGGCGACCAGTCACTAGGATATCCTATCGACCAGACCGTTGGGCCCTCGTATGTGCGAGGCCGGTCGCTACTCCGGCTTGTGGTCGCTTTCCTGCTACCCGTGCGCAACCTTAGGCCTATGGCCGCAGCGCTTCTGGCGAAGGCTTCCCTTGCCAGTATGACGGACTCCACCACTTCAGGGCCTGCGTGTCTGCTTTCCACGCCGCTCGCCCATGGATTCTCCCATAATTCGCCGTTACGTCAAGCGGCGAGCGGTTCCGCATCGAACACTCCCAGCATTTCCGGCCGGGTCGTATTCCGGCACACCTCGCCGTAGTCGTCGTGGTAGGTCACCATCATGCAGCCTCGCCGGCTGACGAGGCCCTTGGACAGGGCGTAGTCGTCGGATGGGGCCAGCGAAGGGTGCTGCGTCGCCCCCGACGCAGAGGACGAGGCGCTTGGCTTTCGGAGCCGTGGCGATGGAGTGCTCGACGCTGGCGCGGATCGTCCGCTTGGCGGTGGCGATGTCCCATCGGCCGGCCGGGTCTGTGGAGCTGATCTTCTCCCCGATGTGCAGGTCGAAGAGGCCGAGGAAGTTGGTCAGCTGCGCCGCCGCCCCGGTCGCCGCCTTCGGCTTGGCCGCCGGGCGGAAACGGGGGAAGGACTTCAAGCGCTCGTCGCACTGGCGCATCAGCTCCTCAAGCCGAAGCTCCTCAGGGTGCTGGCGCTCCCAGACACGTTCGACCCCGCCCGGGCCGCGCTGGACCGTGACCTTCCCCATGCGGTAGCCTGGGGCTGTGCCGTCGTCGAAATGTCCGGGCGCATGGCCGCGGCGGGAGCCCTCCTTTTTCAGGCGGTCGAGCGATTCCCAGATGGCATTGGGAGCCACCCCGAGAGCGGCCGCGGCTTTGCGCTGGCTTCCATGCTCGTGCAGGGCGCGGAGATAGCCGGCCTGCGTCGGCGTGGCATAGTCGGGGATGATCGGGCCGTCAGCCATTCAGCAGCCTTCCTTGGCGGCGCGCTCGGCGCGGTCGGCGTTTCGGTTGTCGCTGGCGACCACTCCGGCCACCCAGTTGAGGAAGATGGCGGTCGCGACTTGCTCGGCCGGCATGACGGGCTGCACGATGGATGCCCCGGCCGGCATGGGCGGCGCTCGGGTAACCTCGGTGCAGAGGTCAGGGGGCAGGGTCGGCGGACGGACTGATGGCTTCGCGCAGGAGATGCTCAGGAAGCAGGTCACGAACAGGGCAGCCAGCAGGATCAGTCGCATGGGGTAGCTCCATCAGGGAGGCGATGCGTTGTGCGGAACGGCGGGCGTCGGCCACGCGGGCGTCACAGGCCCGGGCGGCGTCGTCAGCCGAGGTCTGGGCGGCGTCGCGGTAGCCGTCCCATTCGGAGAGGGCCTGACGGGCCTCGGCCAGCTGGGGCTTCAGCCGCTCGACCCGCCATGTCTGGACGCCGGCCAGCAGCAGGGCGACGGCGAGGGCGGCGAGGAGAGCGCGGATCATCGCTCGTTCACCGTGACCGGCGTACCGTTCGGGGCGAGCCTGACGATCTTCGGGCTCGGCAGGAAGACGCCGTGAGGCCAGCGCATGGCGGACAGGCGGTTCTTGCTGATGCGCGTGATCGAGACGGCGTTGCCCTGATTGCCGCCGAGGACGTGCAGATGGGTGTCGTCCTCGCCCGCGTAGAAGCCGACATGGCCGCCGCCCTCGCGGGTGAAGGTCAGGACGCAGCCAGGGCGCGGGTTCAGCAGACCGCGGCCCCAGGTTGACCATGCGGAGGCCCGAACGGCGATCGGCGGCGGGGTGATCCCGACGTGATCCATGACGTGGGCCGCGAAGGTCCCGCACCACGGCGTTTCGTCGTCCTTGACCGCCACGCCCAGCTTCTTCGGGCCGAGCTTGCGGATCCAGTCCATGATCGTCGGGCTGTGCTTCGCACCGGGGATTTCGCGCACGCCGATCAGAGAGCGGGCATAGGTCATCCAGTCCACGTCACGCATGGTCAGGCCTCCGGATTGTCAGGGGTGGGTCAGGCCTCGGGCGGGGCCGGGGGATTGCCGCGCGGCCAGTAGTAACCGGCAAGAGCGCCCAGAAGGATATTCAGGCCGCCCATCGCCGCCGAGAACAGCTCGCGGTTGCCGTCTGGGACCGGGAAGAAGGCCAGCGTCCCGAGCGACAGGATGAACCCGGCCAACGCCATGAAGGCCAGCCACGAACGGGCTTTGATCTTCGTGAGGGGAGCGATCATGAGCGCGACTTCCGTTCAGGGCGCGGGGGAGGAGTGATCCCGGCGCGGATCAGCAGCTCTTCCAGCGACACGATGTGTTGCGACAGGCCGTTGATGCTGTGGTTCAGGTCTCGGACCCGCTCCTCAAGTGCTGCGACCTTGTCGGCCAGTTCGTCGCGCTCGGCCTTGAGGCCCTGAATGATCTGGGCCGAGATCGTCTGCCCGAGCTGGATCAGGTCGACCCGGGTCTTCCCGCGGCTGGCGATCCAGTTCCAGATCGAGCCGCCGCCGAGGACGGTCGTCAGGGCGGCGAGGATGAGTTCCGTATTGCTCACGGTTCCATCCCGGCGTCATAGGTCACGCCCGGTTGCTTGCCGAGACGGACCCAGCCCTCGCCGGTTCCGCTCGTGGCGACCGCATTGACCGCGCTGTTTGCGATGCGGACCCCATGTCGGGCGCCGACAGAGTCAGTCGTGACGAGCGCGATGCTTCCGCTCCCGCCCTTCAGGGTGACGCCGTCGAAATCGTAGAAGCCCGGCGACAGATTGTCCGGCGAACTGTGAGAGAGGAAGTTCGCGCTGGAGCCGTCAGTGACTTCAAAGACCGGTTCCTTGAGGCGAATGTATTGGCCGTCCGAACAGCCCGAGGCCCACGGGAAGATGACTGACCTGTAGGTTCCGCCCTCGATCAGGCCGGTGATGCGGAAGTGCTGGAGCCCGGCTGCCGGATCGGAGGCGTTTGCCTCGCTGGGGATGCTCAGGACGTTCTGCGCATCCTGGTGGACAGCGGAGGTCGAGGCCCCGTCCGTCCAGACCAGTGCCCCCGGCTCGGCGATGATGCGGCCACCGAGGTTGTAGTCGAAGACGTACGTCTGAACTCCGCCCGTCGTCTCGCCCTTGATCTCCGTGTCCGAGAGCAGGCGGATGGTCAGGCCCATCCAGCACAGGATGCCCCGCGCGTAATCGACACCCGCAGGAATGGCGGGCGTCTTGACTTCGGTGTGACCGGGCAGGGCCTGAAGCGTCCACTGGTGGGCGGGCGTGCAGAGGTCGGAGAACGGCCACCATGCGCGCTGAATGTCGTCCTTCGTCCCGCCCTCCGGGATCAGGCTGTCCTTCAGCAGGAAGTCGACCGCCTCTTTCAGCGTCTCGAAGTCGCCGCCCGCGCCGAAGGTGCGGACCTTGTTGCGCACGCCCCGGCCCTCAAGGATGCGGCGCTTCGTTTCCTCGACCGACCAGACGCGGTTGGGGTTGATACCCCCGGTCTCGACAGTGGTGTGCGACGACGCTCCCTTGGTGAAGTCCACGGCGCCCGGCTTGAGGAACAGGGTGCAACCGGTTCCAACGTACTCCAGCCCGGCATTCGGCGAGCCAGCAGCTGCGCCAGACAGATGGACGCTTTCCGGGACCTCGTCGGACCAGTCGTAGTCCTTGGAGTCGGACCACGAGGCGATGTCCTCTCCCCGGATCGGGTCGCGCAGGGTGAACTGGAGCCGGCGCTCGTCTCCGACCGTGTCGCTGCGCCAGTTGGGGACGTAGCTGCGGCCAGCAAGGCCGAAATCGACGATCAGGTCCTCGACCAGTTCCTCCATGTACGGGTCGTTCACGCTCGGCAGGAACGGCGACTGCGGGGCCGTGGCCTCCGTGATCGCGTCGGCGATCTGGGTCTCTACGTTCGCCGCCTCGACGCTGTTCTGGTACAGCTTGCGGGCGTCCAGCGGGACTTCGAGGTTGGTGCCGTCGAAGTTGGCGGGCGTGATAGCGTCGAGGTTGATCAGCGCCTTGCCGATCTCACGCGTGTTCGAGCCGGTGCTGCCGCTGTCCTCGATCAGCGAGACCTCAAGGAAACCCGTCGTCGCCGAGAGCGTGGCTGCGGTGCCGCTGCCGGCCTCCCGCGCGAACTGGGCGCCGCCGATCTCGCCGAGCCTGATGCGGAACAGGTTGGTGTTGTAGATCTGCAGTTCACGAAGCTCGACTTCGTCCGGGATCGTGACGACGACGCCGTCCGCATCCTTCGTGAAGATCTTCACCGAGATCAGGGCCAGCGCATTGCTGCCGGCGGACGGGACCTCGGAGAAGGGCGTCACCGTCATGGCGACGCCGTCCGCGACCGCCTGCGCATCCTCTGCGGCCGCTTCGGCAGCATCCTTGGCGGCCGTCGCCGAGGACACCAGCGGAGCCAGCAGGCTGGAGCCATAGACCTCGACCTGGGGCCGGTTGTTGACGACCGTGACCGTTGCGTCAGCCATTACTGCGTCACTCCCGGTTCGATGGTGAAGGAGCCTTGCAGCCAGCGGGTCTTGAGCCCGCCGCCGAAGGTGATGTGGATGTCCCAAGCGAGGACGACGTCAGCGCCGGCCTTGCCAGCGTTCAGGAGCACGCCCTCGAGAGTGGTCTCGTCGATCCTGATCTCGACACTGGATGTCGGGACGCCCGAGACCGTGGCGACGGAGACGGAAATGCCCTCATCGGGAGCCGTGTCGTTGCCGAGCGTGATCAGGGCCGAGCCCGGAGCGTCGGGACGCAGGCGCACCTGCATCGCGAAGGCCGCGCCGGTGAATTCCTGCCCGACGAAGTCGATGGTATAGACGAACGGCGTCCACCGCTGCGCCCGGAGGGGCAGTGTTCCTGGCTGCATCGGAATGTCCCTGAAAGTTCGACCGGGCGCGGACGCCTCAGTCCATGGCGAGGTGGCCTTGCCAGACGAGAACGTCGGCGGCCGAGGTGGTGCCGGTCACGGTGCCGCGCAGGCCGACCCAGAGACTGCGCGATCCATTCCCGGTCGCAGCGAAGCGCGTCCAGTACGGCTTGACCGTCACGGCGGCCTGATCGCCGCTGCAACGCAGGTAGACGGTCTGGTCCGAACTGGTGTTCGACTTCATCCAGATGGCGCCGTGCTGCGCCCCGTCCGCGCCGCCCGGAAGCTGGCGCACGAACGAGTGGTCGGAGGCGTCGCCGTCAGTGCCGGCGGTGACAAACTGGATGCGGTCGGCGGTCGTTGTCCCGTCAGGCGCAGCGCCGGTGTTGGTCGTGACGACCGGGGTCACGCCCGTTCCGTTCTGGCCCTTCTCCCAGGCAGCGTCGCTGAAGTCGCTCGGCGCGGTCAGGAGGTTGGTGTCGGGCTCCAGCGTGGCATTGCCCTGCACCGGGCCGAGCGGGTCGGAGAAGTTGCCCTCGGTGTCCACGGCCTGCAGCCAGTAGCCGTATGCATCCGGCCCCGGAACGGTGTCGGTCAGCGTGATGAACTCGCCCGGCGCTCCGGCGTAATAGTCCACGATCGAAGCGTCATCGAAGTCGAGGCTGTCGTCGGCGCGCAAGACGTTGACGAAGTCGTGGTTGGCGCGGACCGGGTCAGGGTTCCGGTAGGCGATCCCCATGTCCAGATCGTCCGGCGTGACCGTGAAGTCCGTCGGCGGTTCGACGTACGGAGGCGGCGGCGAGCCGGGGTCCACCGGCGGCGGCGTCGTGCCGGTTTGCTCGTAGGCGTCGGTGTGCTTCGCGTCGGTCTCGGAACGGAAGGTGATCCGGACCACGCCGGTCATCGGGTCGTACTGGCGTTGTCGACAGCGCAGCTTCACGCCGTCCAGCAGGAAGCCGGGCTCGGAGAATGTGAAGCAGTCCCCAGGCGACACGCGTCGCATGTGCGGCTTGAAAGGCACCGTCCCGGTGATCGGCTCGCGAGCGTTCGCCGCGTCGTAGTAGGCAAGCTGGGCGGCCTGATCCGCCAACGGGACATTGGGATAGTCCACGCCCCGGGAGCGCTTGATCCCGCCGTCCTGCGTGAGCCAGTCGCCGTTGCTGATCGGAGCGATCTGGACCATGTCCCAGCGATGCTCTTCCGACCAGAAACGCGGGTAGATCGTGTTGATCCGCTCCAGCCGGGACTGGCCAAGCGAAAGCTCTACCGGCCCGGCCGTGTCTCGCGCCGTAACCGTCACGGCGGAGGCCACCAGTTGCGCGTCGCTGATGCAGCTGATCCGACCTGAGACGCGCGAAGGCGTGGCGCCCGCGGCCTGCAGGAGGTTGGTCAGCACCTGATACTTGTCGTCCTTGGATGACGGATAGGCGGCCACCGCCCAGCCATTCTCTTCGGCGACATTGGCGGCGTTGACGAAGGCCGCGACGTCGATCCCTTCGGGCTTGGCGCCAATCCCCGCCACCAGCGAGCAGGCGTACGGTACACCATAAGTCCCGCCGCCGGAATCGCCTGCCCAGCGGCCGATCGCCCAGTTAAGCGCGGCGATGGCCGGATTTTCGATCCACACCCAGGTCGTCGGATCCAGAAGACGGCAGGCTCCCGAACCTCCCGGATAGGTCGAGTCCTCGCGCGGGTCCCAGCCGTAAACACCTTCGAGGATGATTAGCGGCTTGACGACGCCGCCCTGAAACTCCGTCAGCTTGGAGTTCTCGAACATCGTCAAGCAATAGACCGCGAAGCCGGATTGCTTGTGGTCGGCCGTCCAGTCCGGAGCAGGGTCGCCGGCGCCAGTGCCGGTTGGCGATGTCAGAGCCGTCTGGGGCTGCGTTCCCAGCTTGGTCTGCAGCCACATGAAGCCTGCGTGAGCGCCGTCGGTTGCCTTGTTCAGCGTGCCGTCGAAGTTCGTGACCTCGTCATCCGCGGCGAAGCTGACGATCGACTTGATCGGGCCGGCGCTGACCGTGCAGAACAGGGATTGATACCGGTTCGTGGGGCCATAGGCGACGCGATAGGCGATCACGCCCGCCGTGCCGATCCGCCCGTAGGCCACCATCACCCCGGCATCGGTATCCGCCCGGAAAGCGGTGGCCTGACCTTCTGCCCGCTGGTCTGGCTGCAGCAAGGCCGTCGCTGCGCTGACGCCGACCGAAACGGCGAGCGAAACAGCGACACTGCCGAGCGCAGCCGCTGCGGTAGAAGCGGCGCTTACGATCGGGATGACGGCAGCAAGAGCGATCTGGGGCATCATACCCTCCAGGCGGCGACGTATTCGAGCGGCTGAACGAGTTGGGCCCGCCCCTCGCTAAAGCCGAAGGCCCGCCCGTTGCCGACCGCGATCGCCAGAGCGCAGCCCCACGGCCCGCCATCCGTCGGAAGCGCGAGAATGTCGCCGACAACTGCCCGCGCCGGCGCGATGCGTGGCAGGCCGAGGTCGTCGACCGCGGCGACGAGATCCGGGTAGCCCAGCTTCCGCATCAGGCGCAGGCCGGTGAGCTCATTGGTCCAGCTGCGGCCCTTCAGACAGGGGACGGATACGCCGACCCCGCGCAAATGGTGGCGGATGAGGCGGACGCAGTCGCCCGTTCCGGGGCGATAGGCTGAGCCAGAGAACCGGTCGATGCAGGCTTGGGCGGCCCGCGCCTTTACGATGTTCATGAGATTGCGTTGTTCGGGTCGTCGGCCCGCCAGTAGATTTTGCGCTCGACGTCTGTGACGTGTTCGAAGCCAAGCTCACCGGGCCACACGGACTTGTGGAAGCTGTCGGTCAGGCGCTGATCCTCGTTCGGCTCCAGCATCCGCGCCTCTTCGGTGATGCAGCTGAACCTGAGGCCAAGCGCCGGACCGGCCGTGAGCGAGGGCTGGTCGAGCTCGGCGCGGGCGATCAGCTCCGGTTCCCCGACAAGCGCCCCTGTCTCGAAACTCACCGCGGCGAGGTGCACCGTTACCAACGAACCCTGCACCTCAGGCTCGATCAGTGCCGTCAGCGCCTCGGTGTCGCAGATGATGCCCAGGTCCAGCGGCGAGGCGTTCTCTGTGGCGCCGTCTTCAATCTCGCCGAGCATGGCAGGATTGCCGTAGACCTCGTCGGTGAACGCGTAGAGGTCCTCGTCCCACATGACGAAGCCGCCCTCGAAGACCCACCGCACCGTGCGATCGGGAAGGGCCAAGGTGATCAGGTGCGCGATGACCGGGGCGGCGCCCTCAAGGTCAGCGACCAGAAGCGAGTCCATCAGCCGCGCTCGCGGATGGAGAAACTGAGGGTTACATGGCCCGCAGCATCAACCGCCCATGCATCCTCCGGCACAGAGGGAAATCCCTCAATCCGGGGCTCTGCCAGATCGACGACATCACCCTCGCCGTGCGGGGTGCGCAGCATGGTCTCCAGCGGGATGGTGATATCTCCGTCACCGTCGGCCACCGCCTCGGATCGCGCACGGTACGCATACAGGCGTCCGTCAGTGGACACGCTCATCCACTGCCGCCGGCGGACGACATAGTAGGGCGTCAGGCCTGAAAGCTGGATGCTTGCGCCGGACTGGCCATCGGCCGCAACGACTGAGGAACCCGGAGCGCCCGTATCAAATCCCGGCTGGACGAGCTGGAGGGTGACGAGCTCGGTCTCGGCGTCGATGTCGGACCAGTCCTGCGCGTCGAGATAGGCCATCGGCGGCATGACAACGTCGACCGCGTAGCACGAGCCCATGCGGCTGATGCGTTGAACATCGCCACCGAACGCCGGCACGAGTTCAGCGCGAGCCGAGATCAGGCGCGGCGTGAGGGTTGCGGGATATGGCCAGTCAGGAAGCGCAAGGGGCATCAGGACTTCCCGAGGTTGAAGCGACGGCGACGGGCGCTGTCGGACGGGACAACCCGGCGAGCGCTCTGCAACGCGACGCCGCCGGATTGCGCGGCCATCGCCTCCATCTGGGCGAGAAGGTCGCCGGTCATTACGGCCCCGCGCAGGTCGAAGCTCACAGGACGGCCTGCGTTCGCGAACTGGCCCGGCTTGGTCACGCTGATCGTTTCGTTCGGGGTCGCGCGGATCATGCGGACCTGGCTGTCGATCCCGCCGACGCCGCCGACGCGCATCGAGCCCCCGTTAGCGAAGGCCGGCAGCTTCAGACCGCCGAAGATCGAGCCGAGGAAGGAGCCCAGACCACCGCCGCTCTTGCCGCCCGCCAAGGAGCGGAAAAGCTGGCCGCCGAGGTCACGGAGTGCCGAGCGAAGGTCGCCGAAGATCGCCTCCAGAACGCCGCGAAGGTCGCCGTTAAGGGCGGCCTCCATGCCGTAGGCGAAGCGATCCGAGAAGCGGTCCGCCGCGTCCTGCATCTTGGCGTCGACGGCGCTCATCGACTCCTTGATGCGGTCAGCCGCTTCGCGGGCCTGACGCGTGATGTCCCGGCCGTCGGCCATCGGGTCCAGAGCACCG
Organism: Caulobacteraceae bacterium; assembly: GCA_052441165.1. Taxonomy (GTDB): domain Bacteria; phylum Pseudomonadota; class Alphaproteobacteria; order Caulobacterales; family Caulobacteraceae; genus Brevundimonas. The sequence continues at coordinate 79,637 of JBQVQW010000012.1, forward strand.
CGACGCTCCGGAGCGCGGAGCCCTTCGGCGGCGATCCCGGCGACGGCTTGGTCATACTGGGCGCGATTGATCCCGCCGTTGCGCGGCCCTTGGGCCAAGGCGCGGTCGAGGATCCGCATGTCCGCGGCGAGCTGACGCGTGGCGCGCTCGCTGTCGGTCATCAGGCGCTCGAAGATCCCGGCGACGTCGTCTCGCAGCTTCTCGAAGGCTTCGCGCGTGGCGTCGGTGGCCGTGCGTGCGGGCTGCACCATCCCGCCGTCCAGCTTCGCCATCCATTCGGCGATGCCCTCGACCATGTCGGGGACGTAGGAGTGACCGACGACCGCGTCGTAGAGCTCGAAGAAGAACTGACCGACGCGCCGGACCTTCTCGCCAACCCAGTCGAAGACCTTTCCCAGCTTGTCGAGCAGCCACGACCGGACGCCGGTGTAGAGCCGGCTGACCCAGCGGATCGCATCCACATGGGCCTGATAGAAGGCGAGGGTGACCCGTCCGAGGCGAGCCCCAACGCCCTGCGCCCATTGGCCGACCGAAGCCCCCCAGGATCGCAGCTTCACGCCAGCATCCGCCACCGCGTTGCCGACAATGCGCTTGATGTCGTCGCCCCATTTCACCCAGACGAATGTCAGGCCGACCACCGCGGCGACCACCAGACCGATGGGGGACAGCAGAGCGCCGAGGGCTGCGCCAAGCACCGCAACCGCCCCTGAAGCCAGAAGGGACAGGGTTGTCCCCAATCCGGTCGCAGCTACGGCCAGAATGCCGCCCGGCGCCATCGCGGCAGCCAATGTGCCCAAGGCGCCCACTACCGCGCCCAGACCGATCAGGACTGGACCGACCACAGCCGCGATGGCAGCGCCGGCAACGATGAACTTTTGAGCAGCGGGTGACAGGTTGTTGAACCGGTCCGCGACCGCGGCCAGCTTGTCGAGGAGGGGGACGATCGCCGTGTTGATAATCCCTCCCATGCTCTCGGACAGGCTGCCGAGGCTGTCGCGCAGCTTGTCATAGGGGTCCGCCGCCTGAGCGGCCGCTGCCGCGCCGCGGTACTGCGTTTCGAGCTCCGCGAGCATGAGACGTTGCGCGCCGGCTGCGTTGCCGGCCTCGACCATCGCCTTAATCTGATCGCGCTGCGTCTCGCTGAACTGGATACCGGCCTCGCTGAGCGCCGCCATGCCGCGGATCGGATCATTCAGGGCCTTGCCGACCATGAGCGTCGCCGATTGAAGGTCGGTGCCCATACGCGCGGCCAGGTCAACGGCGGCTTGCTGCGCTCGGTCGAACTGCGCGCCGGCGATATTGCCGAAGGTCAGCAGGTTCGCCGTCACCTTCCGCAGGATCTCGTCGTCGTCGTACAGGCTGCTGCGCATCAGGCCTTCGGCGAGGCCCGAAAGTTGCTCCGCCGTGCGGCCGGAAGCGCTGCCCATAGACGCCAGCGCGGACTCAACCTGCGCCATGGCGTCAGCAGCTTCAGTCGCGGCCTTGGATGCAGCGAAGCCGGCGGCGATAAGCGGAGCGGTCACGGCCGCGGTCAGCCCGGCGCCGACGGTGGCCATCTGCGCGCCGATGCGCTGCATACGGTCGCCGACGCCCTTCAGGTGCTTCTGCGCTGCGGTCAGGCCCGCAGTGAACTGGGCGGAGTCGAGGCCGAGAACGACCCGCAGCGCGCCGATTGTCGCTGTGCTCATTCTCGACCTCGTTTCCGTTTCTTGGCCGTCTTCGCCGCGAACGCCTTCACCAGAGACCGACGATCAGCGCCGGTCTGGGGCCGCTCTTCCTTGCCGAGCAGCTTGTCGAGCGACGGCATTTTGCCGGGCTTGTGGTAGGCGAAGGCGTTGAGTTTGGCGGTCTCGCGGGCCAGCCAGAGGGCCCGCGTTCGTTCGGTTTCGGCGGCTCGCGCCCTGGCCTCGAACGCCACGAGAAGCAGGCGCGGCGTCAGGTCCCAGAAGGTCAGAGGATCGAAGCCAAGCTCGACCCACTGACCCCACAGGTTCAGCCAGTCAAAGCCGCCGTCTGAGGGGACGCGTCACCCTCCGCGGCGTCGGGGAACGCCGCCTTCATGGCCTCGGCCATCGCCTCTGCAGCCGCCGGGATGCCGACGCGATCCACGAGATCGTAGGCTTCGTCTTCCGAGATCCCGCAGCCCGCCTCGATGGACGCAACGATGACGGTGATCGAGGCGTCGCCGACGATCAGATGCGCCGGACGGCCGCCGAACTTCGCCTCGAACGCCACCAGGGCGCGCGTGTTGAACTTCAGCGGCCTGCCGCCGATCATGACCTCACCGGTCACGGCCGCCATTACGAAGCCTCGGTGTAGTCGAGGGTGCCCGAGACCTTAAAGGCGGCCGAGCCCTTCGTGACCTCGCCGGCCACCAGATCGCCGGCCTTCAGAGCGGTCATGATCACCGCCCCGCCCCAGGTGTCGCCGTTGGGCTCTTCGGCCTGGACGGCGAACTTCGTCTTGAGCCGCGCACGCAGCGCTGAGTAGCCGCCCTGCGTGAAGTTGAACTCGACGCCGAATTCGCCGCCGTCGGTGAGGCCGACGATGAACTCGCGGTCTCCCCCGGAACCGAGGTGCGTCGCCTCTACGGCGTCGGTCGCCTCTTCCGGCAGAGAGATGTTCGTGACTTCGCCGACCGAGGTAAACGGCCCGGCCGTGGTGTTGGCAACGCCAAAGGTGGCGCCGTCGCCCGTGTCTGCAACAGTCGTCATGGTACGGCCCTCCTCAGGCCTGATGCGCGATCAGAAGATCGACGCTGGTTCGGTAGAGTGGATCGGGTGCGTCGAGATCGTGGTCGTCTCGCTCGCTCTCGACGAAAACCCGGCGGATGAGGCCGGAGCGGTAGCCGTTCAGCACCGCGATGGCGGCTCTGGCGGCAGACTTGGCAGATGCATAGGTCGGTCCCCAGCAATCGACCTGCACCCGGCTTTCGATCATGCCGTCCGGGCCTTGCAGATGCTGTGAGCGGTTCCCGCCGATGCGGTGAAGCGTGATGTACGGGGCGACAGCGCCTTGGGGCTGCGCGGACCACTCGACCTTGGCTCCGGCCGCAGAGATCACCCCGGCGTTGCCACGGAGCAGGGCGCGGAGGGCTTCTTCCATGTCAGCCCCCCTTCGCGGCCAGTCTCGCGGCCTTGCGGGCCTGCCGCTCGGTCGCCTTCATGATCTCGTCGCCCAGCGATTGCTTCAGATCGTCCAGCACGCGGTCCTTTCCGGCATCCCATGCGGGGCGCATGAAGGGCTGCGGTGCGTGGTGACGGGTGCCGAACTCCTGCAGATGGGCCTGCGGCAGGTTGGACGGACCGGCGTAGATTTCGACCTCCGCCATCTTCCGGTGGCGTCGCGGCCGCTTCGTGCTGGCCGTCACGCTTTCCGAGAGGTCGCCGAACAGATTAGGTGCGCGCCGCGCCGCTTCCTCGGCCACCGGTTCGAGTGCGGCGATGCCGGCCCGGCGCAGAACGTTGCGGCCCGTGGCCTTGCCGAGGTCCCCAAGCGTCCGGTCCAGATCCGCGAAGCCTTCGGTTTTCGCCTTCATCAGACGTCAGCCCGGCGGCTCGCCGTGATCTCCAGTCCGATGCGACGGCCCAGCTGCTTGATGCCCAGGATGTCGAATGTCTGGCCGCCCTCGCTGAGGCGGTCCTGCGGAGTAATCGCCGCAGCGGTTGTCGAGTGGCGCACCTGAAAGCGTGACGTCGCCGTCGCGCTGACACCGGAAGCCCGGCCGCGCTCGCCGTCGCTGATGTCCTCGCGAGAGGCCCAGAGGGTGGCAACCGTCTCGAAGTCACCCGGGACGGTCTGAAAGCCATCGTCCACCAGCCCGGCCCGAAGGATGCTCAGGCGGCGATCCAGCTTGCCGGCATCCATTGCGGGAGAGGCCACGGCTAGAGCCCCGCTGCCGTGAATGGGGCCAGGAGGGCGCGGATCGTCGGGCTTGGCTTCAGCTCTGCGCCCACGGCCTCGCGGTTCTGGTAGAGATCCGCGACCCGGAGGAGAATGGCGGTCTTGATCGACGCCGGTACGTCAGCAGCGGACGCACCCGCGGTGAAAGTAACGGTCACCGACGCTGATTGCGCGCGAACCGCTGGCCATGAGTATGAGAAGGCCGGCTCGACGAACGATCCGAGGGCGTCACGACGCAGCTCGTATCGATCCTCGGCCAAGGTCTGTGCGGAACCGTCGGTGTCGACATACGTCACGCTGACGATCGTCGCGGCCGGCAACGGAAGGCGCAACCTCAGCGGAAAGCCGTCGAAATCCTGCGCCCACGTTTGCGTCACAAGACAGCGTCCGAGACTTCCGGCCCATCCATCAAGCTCTGCAACGGCCGCCCCAATGAGCGAAGTGATCAAGCTGTCTTCGTCGGAATGATCGACGCGGCAGTGAGCTTTCGCCTCGGCCAGCGTCACTGGAGTTTGCGCCGGCGCGACGGTGCGGACAGGCGCATACGATCCGTGCATGACCCGTCCGCTCGTCATCTTAGGCCACCGGGCGGGTCAGGGCGTGACCCTTCGCGATGAAGGCCCCGGCGATAATCGACGTGCCGGAGTTCTTCGTAAGCACGGTGCGGACGTAGCGCTTCGTACCGCTGTAGCCGACCTTGTAGAGGGTGTCGGCCGCCAGTGAGGTGGGGAAAGTCCCGATCAGATCACCGGCCGCCACATCGGTGAAGTCTCCCGAGGTGGTGGTGTCCGACTCCTGCAGCTTCGGAGTGAAGTCACCAGCAGAGGCGATGGCGCCCGTGTTGATGAGCAGGGTGGCGCTTTCGTAACCTGCAAGGTCGATGGCCGCGCTGGTGTTGGTGGCGGAGATGACCGCCGGGATCACGGCCGAGACAAGGCCGATGTCGTTGTAGAGATCGCGCATCTGCGCCTCCCGTTATGGAGAGAAGGGGAGGGGCCGGGGTTAGCCGGCCCCGGTTGCCTTACGAGGCGGCGTTGACGAACACCTTCACGGCGCCGCCGACATCGACGAGGTTGCCGCCCGAACGCAGCCAGGCGAGGAAGCCGACCTGGCCCTTCTTGGCGTAGGCGCTGTCGGTGTAGCGCTGCAGCGTCACGTCCATGACGTCGCGGATGACGTAGTGGCTGAAATCGCCGTACAGGATCGACTTGGCCGAGGCCGCCATCGACGCAACCGACTGGTTGATGGTGATCGGCGCGCCCAGCAGCGTGTCGGGAGCCCCACCAGGGACGCCGTTTTCGTAGCCGGGCACGAAGATCGGGCGGCTGGAGCCGTCCTTGATCTTGCGGATGGCCTTCAGAGTGGAGTCGTTGAACATCCAGCGGCAGTTGCCGCCTTCGCGATAGGCCGGGTCCACCGAATGCTGCAGATCCACCAGGCTGTCGTAGGTCACGGCCGTCACCTGCGAGGACGAGTTGGCAGCCGTCACGCCGACAGCCGCCGCAGTGACAACACCATTCGGCTGAGACGAACCCGTGCCGATGGTGAAGTGCTTGTTGGTGATGCGACCAAGGCGGGTTGCGAGACGGGCACGCACAAACGCCTCGATGTCCACGCTGGAGTCCTGAAGCAACTCGACCGGGACGGTGACGACCTTGGACGAATACTTGAAGACCGGCAGCGACTTGACGCCGAAGTCGATGTCATCGTCGGAGGCCGAGGCGTTCTCATCGACGATCTCACCCTCTTCCGAGGTGCCATCCGAAGTCGGCCAGTTCATCGGATTGCCCGAGGCCGTCGGACGAACGGTAGCGACCGACCGCATTCCGCCGAACGCCTTCAGCGCGTCCAGCACGTTCGAGGCCACCTCGGTGGCTACAGTATAGCCGCCTTCGGTGTTCGTGCCGGTCGACATGGTCGCTCGCACGATTTCCCAGTCGGCAGCGTTGAGGGCCTTATCGCCGCCGCGCAGCCACTTGGCGAAGATCGCCGAAGCCTGCGAACCGTCGTCGCGGGCGTGTCGCTCCGCGGCATAGAAGACCGCCTCATTGGTGCGATCGCTGGCGGCCCGCTCGTTGAGCGCGTTGATGCGCTCGATCTGGGCGTCGATGGCGTCGATCTCGGCGAGGCCGGCATCATAGATCGGCTGATCGACTTCGGCGTTCCACTGGCGCGACGGATCGACCAGCTCGTTCAGCGTCTTGGCCTTCGCCGCGCGCTGTTCACGCAGAGCTTGAATGCTCATGGTGGGTAGCTCCTCATATGAGAGAAAAAGGCCCGAAGGCCGGGGCTGCTGGCGCGCGGGGCGGTCAGGCAGAGGGGTGGCGCATCCGCACGGCGTGGAGCCGTGCGCGCTGCGCGGATTCTTCGCAGGCTTGTTCAGGCGCCGCGTCTGCGGCGGCTTTCGCATTCGGCGCGGCTGCCGACTCCGGGGCCCCGGCATAGGCGCTCAGGTCCCACGCAGTTTCAGCCTTCACAGGCTTCGCCGAGATCTCATCAGCCAAACCCGCCTGCAGCGCTTCCGCCGCGGTAAACCAGGTCTCGGCGCGCATCATCTCGGCAAAATCGGCGGGATCGCCGCCAGCCTTTTCGGCGTAGGTTTCGGCCAGCGTGCCGTCGATCTTTTCGAGAAGCTCGGCCGAGGCGAGCATGTCGTCGGCGTTGCCAACCCCGATCGTCCAAGCCTTGTGGATCATCAGAAACGCGCCGGGCGACATGACGCATCGGTCAGCCGCCACAGCGATGAGCGAAGCCGCAGAGGCCGCATAACCGTCGACGTAAGCGACGATCTCGCCGTCATAGGCGTCCATTGCCGCCTGAACAGCTCGGGCCGCGAAAACGTCACCGCCCGGCGAGTTGATGCGAAGGGTGATGGCTCCGGTGGAGGCCCGGATCTGCTTCACGATGGACTCGGCGCTCACGCCGCCCATCCATTCAGCGTCATCGTCCGACGCCACGATGACATCGTAGATGTAGAGGGTGGCACCCTCGGCCCGGAACGAGCCGCGCCGTGCGTTACTGGCCAGCAGGCGGCGCAGCTTGTTCATTGTTTGTAGCTCCCGGGTTGAGGGTTCCGTCCGGCACCCGCTTGAGGTTCAGGCGGTCGCGAACTTCTTCGGTCGTCATGAAGCCGGGCTCGCCGGCGCGGCCGACGGCTATCCGGAAGGATTCGAACAGGCTCTTGGTGTCAGCGCGCTCAAGCTCGGTCGTGTCGAACTCGACCACGCGCCGCGCGGTTCGGAAGAACTTGCGATTGATCTCGTTCGTGAACTTGTTGAGGTCCTGCCTCAGCGAATAGCGAACAAAGCCGGTGCCCATCGCTTCGACGCCCGCGCCCCACGACGTCGTCTTTTCGTTATGGCCGAGCATGAACGGAGGGATGCCGTACACGCGGGCGATCTCTTCGATCTGGAACTTGCGGGTCTCCAGAAGCTGCATGTCCTCAAGCGGCATTGTGAGGACCTTGAGGTCCAAGCCGTTCGTCAGCACCATGGGCCGACCGGCGTTGCCCGGTCCGCGGTGGCGCTCGTCGATCTGGGCACGAAGTTCTTCGACCTTCTCGGCACCCAAGGCCTGGTCGGTTTTCAGGGCGTAGTCAGGCCGGGCCGAGTTCTCGAAGAACTGAGAACTGAACTGTTGCGCTGCTTGCGCAACCGATCCGGTCATTCGGAGCGAATGGCGCAGGGGTGATGGAGCGGTGACCCCGTCAAATCCCAATCCGGCGACGTGCAGGATATCGTCCTGGTCGATGACCCGGACCTTCGCGGACGGCGATCGGACATCCGGATCCGGTTGAACCGCGTACGCCAGCCGCTCGCCATCAGGCCAAACGCCAACCGACACCCGGCGCGGATGCAATGGCATGAGGCCGCGGATCGTGCCGTCCGGCCGGCGCAGGATTTCTGCGTAGGCGTTTCCGTGCAGCATCAGCGACTGCTGCAAGAACTCCCATCCATGAGCCGCCGACCAGCGCGGGTTGAACTGCTCATTCAGCACCCACCACAAGCCATCATCGGCCAGCTTGTCACGCTCACCGTCGGGCGTCTGGCTGTAGATGTTCACCGGCAGCGCGGCGATGGCGCCGGCCTTCAGGTTGATCGCGGCATAGATCGCGGACACCGTGAGAGCGGTGTCTTCGGACAGAGCGGACGAAAGCCCCCCGGTAAAGGCGTCGAATGTGTCCGACCCGCGGACGATCATCGACGTTGCGACTGGCGCGATTTCGTTCTTGGGTGCCGCGAACGTGAGCCTGCGGCGGAGGTCTTGCCAGATGGTCATAGGAATATGATCTCCGGCTCTGCGTCCGACTTTTCGCCGCTCTGCGAGGCGACGCCCATGGCCATCACCAGCGCGACCATTCCGTCGATGCGGCCGGTCGACTTGGACTTGTCCAGCTTCCGGTTCTCCGCCGGATCCTTGATCACCACCGCGTTGGCGGCGTTGTTCGTCAGCGTCGGGTGGCCGCCGTGGCGGACCCGGCCCTCGAGAAACTCGATCTCGGCGACGTCGATCGCCGGCGCCATGCTCACGTAGCCCTGTCCGAAAGGCTGGAACGGCAGATCGACCTCCAGTCGCTCGAGCGACTTCTTGAGCGTGTCCATGCGGTGCCGGTCGAAGCCGATCATCCGAACATCCATGCCTGCCGTGATGTCGGCCATGTCCTTGGCGACGAAATCGTAATCCACGGCCAGACCGGGCGTGGCCTTCATGAACCCGTCGCGCACCCACGCCTCGTATGGCGTCCGGTCGCGCTGGGCCCGGTCCTTCAGCGTCGCCTCTGGCGTCCAGAAGGTCGGCAGGATGTGCCAGACGCCGTCCTTCTGGGTCACCAGCACGAAAGCCGTCAGGTCGGTCGTCCGCGACAGGTCGAGCCCGCCGTAAACAGGCCCCTCGAAGAAAGCGGCCTTGTCGATCGGACCGCGACACGCCTTCCAGACAGACGGGCTGACGAACGGCGTGTGACGCGTCACCCGCTGATTCAGCGTCAGGTTCCTGAAGCCGTTCTCCTTCGACGGCATCCGGACGGCGGCGTGGGCCTGCCTCGACACGTCATCCAGATCGCGGAACAGGCCAAGCGCCGGGTTGGCCGCTTCCCATGCGGCGGGGTCGAGAAGGTCGGCATCCTCTGGCGCGGCGTAGACGTGGCTGACGATCGTCGGGTCGGCATCGCGCTCGGCGTCGTCCAGCCAGATCGAGAACAGGTCGGCGTCGCTTGGCGCCTGGGTGGAGATCGCGATCAGGAGCGGTGCCTCGTGCGCGCCCTGACCGGTTTCGATGGCCTCGACGAAATCGCTGTGATCTCCGCGGATCTGGCCGACCTCGTCGAGGATGGCCAGCAGGGGCGAGAGGCCGTGAGCTGTGGAACCTTCGGCCGCGATGGCCTTGTATTCGACGTTCAACGCCAGTCCGATGATCGTCTTTGAAGACGGGATGATCCGCGTGAGCTTCCGAAGGTCGTCGTCCAGCGCGATCATCTTGCACGCCAGCTTGAAGACCAGCGCAGCCTGCTCCCGAGCGTTGGCGCCGGAAATGATCTGGCTGTTCAGCCGGGCTTCCGGGCCAGCGATGAAGGCCAGCAGGATCGCGGCTATCGTCGCCGTCTTCGCGTTCTTGCGGGCCATGGAGAGGTAGGCCCGGCGGGTTACCGCTTTCGGGTTGTCGAACACCGCGAGGATGAAGCGCTTCTGGAAGCCCGCCAGCTTCAGCGGCTGCCCGACGTGTTTGCCCTCAGGCACGCGTACATAGCGGTGGATGAATTCGATAACCCGCTCGCCGCGAGTGAGAGTTGCTACAGCAGGCTGAGCCGTTTGTTTTTCTTGCTGTTGTTTTCTGGGGACCACATTGGCCTCAGGTTCGACAGCTGGTTGAGCGCGACAACATCCGCTTCATTGGTCGCCTCGCTCACCGGGATGATGTGGTCGATCTGCCACTCGCCCATGTTGTGCCAGCCCATGCCTTTGACGAACTGCCGCTCGATGTGGGCGACGAACTGGTCGGCCGTGTAGCCAAGCTGCTCGAAGGTCGGTGATGTCTTAATCGCTCCGACCTGCGCCAAAGCGTGTCGGTGAAGCCTGCTCAAGCGAGCCTGCATGGCCCTGACCGGATCGGTTCGACGACGGGCTCGCTGCCGCGATGCATTCGCTGCGACGCGCCGAGCTTTCTCCGCCTTCGGTAGCGCGCGCGCCTTCTGGCGGTCCGCAGCCACCTCGCGTTGCAGGCAACCGCATGACTTCGTCTTTGCTGGCGTCGTCGTTGTCGTGACGCTGCCGCAATCGCACCGCGCCTCCCAGACTGGATGCCTGTGGCGGTTGAACCCAACCTGCCGGACGAACACCAGACGCCCGCTGCGGACGCCAGCCCGATCAATGAAGCGATGGCTCCTGCCGGTCTGCGGATCGACACCCTTTGTCATGCATCCCTTTATAAAGGGACACTGACCTTTTGCACAGAGCTACTGGTAGACGCCGGGTCGCGCCAGCAGATCGTCTTCCGCCAGCGGATTGTCCGCCTCAATTTCCTTCGCCGCTCGCCGGCGCTGACCAACGTCTCGGGCTTCGCCCGCCGCCCGACCGTGAATGTTCAGCGACTGCCGGCTCGCCTTGATCTGGGCGTGCAGCCCGTGGACCACAGCCACCCGAGGGTTGGCGAACGCCTTCCCGCCGTCGGGCGTCAGCACCTCACCCTCTGTCCTCAGGGTCTGGCGGTTGCTCACCAGCTGAGCCATCGCGTTGGCCAGGTCAGACGCGACAGCCAGATCGTGGCCCGACCACTCCGACCGGGCCCGCGCCGCGATGATGTCGTCCCAGAAGGGCAGGGCGTCGTCGTGGAGCGGGGCGTGCGCCGGCGGCTGAATGTCCCGGGCGGCTTTGACCATGACCTCGACGGCCGCCGTAGCGCTATCGATGCGCTGTTTGCGAGGCTTGGTCATGTCGCCTCGCGTGCGCGCGAGATTCCTGTAGTAGCGATAACTTTACGGGCCCCCGCCGGTCCATAACCGAAACCCGCTAGAGATTGACCCACCCCCCTATGTGGATCTGCGCTCCAGCCGCTGCTTATCGCGGTTGTGACACCCCACACATAGCGATTGGAAAGGGCCGGACCAGAAGGCATCTACATCACCTCTATGCGGCACGACGTGGTCGCAGACCGTGGCCGCCGTCTCTCGCCCCACAATCAGGCAGAAACGGCAGAGCGGCTCCGACTGTAGTTGTTCGCGCCTCAGTCTCAGCCAGCGCGCATAGCGGTACAGCGGACGCATATCACTCGCTCGCCTGCTGTCTGCCTTTGCTCGGCACAGTTTCGAGCAATACCGCTGTGTCGGAACGTGAGGAGTGAAACTGGCGCTGCACCCATCGCAGTGTTGCTCAGGCCGCTGCCATTTGGGCGAGCTAGCCCACCTGTCGCGCTGGTAAGCCTGATAGAACTCTTTGTTGCAGGGCGCGCACCGTTTGGCGCGGGCTGAAGAAAGGGTGCAACCACACCCGAGACATGGCTTGGCGTTCTTCCGTCTGCCCAGCTTTTGATCCCGGCGCACTGGAGAGCATTGGTAGCATCGATCGCGCCTGCGACCGGGCCCGCCCTGAGCGAAGGATGACGAGCATTGTGTGCACGAGGCACGGTAAGTATTACAGGCCGTAGCCATCGGGTGTCCTAAGCACTCGCTCGGTTAGGCCCGGCTCTGATGTTAGCGCATCAGGTCGGGCCGCTAGATTCTAGCCCACATTCCAGTGGTGTCTAGGGTCGGTAGGCCAGCCATCCTCACCACACGGTGACAGGGGCAGCGATCCTGTCTTGGCTCTTCGCTCTTCGGACTGCTTGACCCTTGAGTGGCAGCGCCATGGTGGTGCGTCACATAGAGACTGGAAGGGGCCAGCGAAAAAGCCTTCCTCAGTCTTTTTGCTCTCAGGGTCGACGTGGTCGCAGACCGTGGCCGGGGTATCGCGTCCTTGCTCTGCGCACATGGCGCACAGGGGAAAGGCGGCGAGCTGTCTGGCTCTTACACCAGTCGGGCCACACCAGCGTCGATCCTTGTAGAGCTTGCGGTAGGCCTGGGCTTCCGGGCTTCTGCGGTCGGTCACTATTGGAACCACGCCCATGCCAGGTTGAGAACGATGAGCGGGATGGCTCCTGACCAGAAGCCGAAGGTGAGGGCGATCAGACGGTAGTGTTGGCGGCGCATCGCAGTCCGCCGAAGCCTTCAGTCCAGACCGTCCAGCCTTCGCCCCTGCGCCACGTCATGTGCAGGATCGGCTCGACCGACCACATGCCGGCGAGGAAAGCGGCCACAGCAACGATCGTCAGGACCAGAAACACCATGCTGCTCTCCCTGTAGGTCTCCGCGCCTCACCGCCCATGTGTGCATTGCCTCGGGCTGGCCGGGCTTGATGTGCGGGTGACGGGGGCGCGGATGGTGGTCGAGAAGGCGGGTAGGGAGTGTCCGGCCCGAAGGCTTGTGGAGCCCTTCACCACGCCGCTCGCTGGCCTAGGAACCCAGCGGCCCGGTTAACCGGTAGTCTCTCGAAACGAAAAAGCCACGCCGCGAGGACATGGCTGAATGTCGTCAGGCGCAAAACGCCTTATTGCAAATCACCCTGCCACCGAAGTACTCGGGCGTCAACCCCTTGTGAGAACGAAAGGGACCTATATACGTGCTTGACCCACGGTCCAGAATGGGTATGCTGGCTCTATCAGAGAGCCAGA